>JAKATL010000060.1 GCA_021827985.1 bacterium | reverse complement strand
AGCTCGCCGAACTGGAACAGCTCTCCGTCGACGTCACGGACCGCCTCCTCGCTGCCTCCGCTCCCTCTGCTTGACCCACCTTCCCGTGTGTCACGATTTCACCTGCCCCACCTGCGGAAAGTCAGTTGCCACGATCAGGAGCCTGGATCCACTTCGAGACTCCCACCGACGCACTCCCCGCGATCCCCACCAGCACAGGACGCCGAAGACCAGAACTTGGACGCTCAGAATGCCCAAGCCCGTGGGCTGCACCGCGGCAACGACCGAGTCCAAGAGCGAGTACAGCAAAACGAAGAAGGCGGCCGGGAACACTATCGCCTGCCGCACCGGGCGGGGCGCCAACCGGGCTCTGGTCGTGGCCGCCCCGGAGACCGCCCACGAGACCCAGTGCCGCAGAAGCAACGCCATCGTACCTAGCTCGAAGACGAACATGGCCATAAGCAGGGGCCAGTACATCACCGGCAGTCTCAACCGGGCGGCGGTAGCAATGGCACCACCAAGCGCCACGAGGGCGAATAGATAGGCCAGAGCCTTAAGGTAGCCCGCAACATCCGTGTGATCGCAGCGCTCCCTTGGAGCACTGCTACCTGCAGCCGCCACGGGCCAATGTTAGATCACCCACCCGGACAGCACCGCTCCGGCCAGCTCGCCCGGCGTCGCTCCTCCGTTTCCATCCCGGAGTGCACCGTGACTCCACCAGCGGCCCGGCCCCGGCGCCTCAGCTCCAGAAGAGGGTCGATGAGCAGACCTACGCACAGGTCGCCGATGGCGACGAGCATCAGAACCAGTTGTCGCCCCCCCTCCGGGCCATGTCCGACCCACGATTTGGCTGGACATCTGGCTGGCCCCCAATCATGTCCACCAGTTGTCCTTCGAAGGAGTGGGCGTCCTCGCTCCCCGACCACCTCCGGGGATCGGGCGTCGAGCACACCTGAACCTCATTGGCCCCTCCAGGATCCGGGGCCCTGCAGAACGAAGCACTTGCATCACGCAAGCTCTTTCGGCTAAGGTTGCTGGCAGGGTGCCAGGTAAGTAGCGAAGGGAGTTGCGCGTGACCGGCTTCATCACGACCCTTCGAGTTGCTCGGTTGCTCCAACAGCTGTCCCGGGAGCCCCGGAACGTCCGTGCCCCATGGTTCGGGGCCATCGAAGGCCGCCCATCCGGGATCGCGGGCGCTGGTGGAGGCCGTGTGGCCGCCAGTACGTCGATCCACTGAGATGGCAAGCCTCTTTGTGCGCCTTGCTCCGGTGCTCAACGTCCAGGATCTGCAGGCAGAGCGCACCTTCTACCTACGAGCGCCTCGGACTGCCGGTCACGTATGAGGGGGACGAGTACCCCGACTTCATCGCCTTCGGCGTCGGCGACATGGAGTTCGGGATCCAGCAATCCCCTGCTCCCAACGACCTCCCGAGCGTGCTGACCTGGCAGATCGTGGTTTCCGATGTCGACGCCGTGCTGGAACTGCGCCAGACGGCCGGCCTGCCCTGGGAGTTGGAGCACAACAACCCGGCGCCGGGGTGGAGTTATCGGCGCATCATCCTGGAGACCCCGAGCGGCTACCGACTGGTCCTCGAGGGTCCGAACGAAGCTCGAACGAGCCGAGCGGGTGGCGACGATTGATCGGCCGGCCGCGGGCGAGGTGACAACGGAGCTCGGGGCGTCGAGCCAACGGCAACTTGGCCGCCGGGATCATCGGCAGCACCGATGATCCCGGCGTTTGCTCCTCGACCACTTCGCCGTCCGGGGGTTCGCCTGGCGGAACCCGGGACTCGCGGTCAGGCCTCGTGGCCTCCCCGGGTCTCTTCCTCTTCGGCCAGGATCCGATAGAGGGCCCGGCGCGTCTCCCTCATCAGCTGGGCCGCCTTAGCCACCTGGGCTGAGTCGCCAGCCCGAACCACCTGGAAGAGTGCGGCTGCCGACTGGCGCATCAACGACACCAGTTCGTGCACGTCGTTGCCAACGGCTCCGGACGCCTCGTCCCAGGGCAGGCCGAACTCGGATCGGTGCGCCTGCAGGTATGCCTCACCGGCTTCCGTCAAGGTGTAGGCCCGCTGCCCGTCCACCTCCTGAACCCTGACCAGGGCCTCGTCCTCCAGCTGCTGCAGGGCGGGGTAGACGGAACCGGGGCTGGGGTGCCAGACGCCGTTACTGCGCTCTCCGATCTCCTGCATGATCTGGTACCCATTGCGGGGCTGCTCGCTGAGCAGCAGCAGGATGGCAGCGCGAACGTTGCCGCGAGGAGCCCGCCCCATGCCCATGAGACCCCTCATGCCTCCGCCCCATCCGCCCCTGAAGGCTCTTCCGAACCCCTCGCCATCAAAGCGGCCGAAGCGGCCCCGGTGCCGGCCCCCGGGTTCCCCAGCGCAGTGTCCGTGCATGTGCCCCCCTCGCTGCATCCATCTGTCCTCAACCATGTCACTTCCTCCAAATCCGGACTCTGTCCGACGTGTCAATGATAGCTCAACGATATATCGTTGTCAAGCAGAGGCAGGCTCAGTTCTGGGCCGCGGCATGCCTCCGGGGTCCCGCCTACCACTGCGCGGCAGCTGGCAATGCGCCCGCTCCCGCCCCGAGCGCTGGTAACGTGGAGGCAGGTCCCTGGTGCTACGCGCGGGTCAACTCCCGGATGGCGCCGGGGCCATTGGGCATTGACGCGTTCCCTCTGGAGGGCTTCCACTTGCGGCGATCTCCGGCTTGGACCCTGGTTGGCCTCGCCCTCACCAGCACCCTGCTGCTGGCCGCCTGCAGCTCAGCGGCGACCGGCGCACACCGGAGCGGCGGCAACGTGATCACCTTCGGGGAGGCGGCAGCGTCGCCGCCCAGCTACATCTTCCCGATGGAGAGCGGCACCTACTTCACCAACCAGAACCTCTACCAGTTCTCCAACCAGATGTACCCGCCGCTGTACGCCTTCGGGGAGAACGGCGAGCCGGTTCTGAACAGCTCGCTCAGCATCGCCCTCCCTCCCAGCTTCAGCGCGGGGGACACCACCGTCGACATCACCATGAAGCACTGGCGATGGTCGAATGGACAGCCCATAACCGCGCGGGACGTCGTCTTCTGGATCAACCTCCTCGCCGCGGCCACGGATCCCAATGCCCCTCCGGTGGGGAGCAGCAGCGCCCCAGGCCCAGGCTGGGGCGCCTCGGTGCCGGGTGGCTTCCCCACCAACCTGGTGAGCTACTCGGCCACCGGCGAATACTCGCTCACCCTGAGACTGAATGCCGCCTACAACCCCACCTGGTTCCTCTACAACGAGCTCAGCCAGATCTATCCCCTGCCCCAGACGTCCTGGGACCGGCTCAGTGCCTCCGGGACGGTGGGGAACTACGATGCTTCGGCACAGGTGCGGACCACGCTGCCCGGCACCGCCCCGGCTCAGTACGTGCCGCAGACCCCGGGAACCGCCTCCAGCGGGGCGCTGGGTGTGGCCCAGTTCCTCAACAGCCAGTCGCAGACGCTGTCCACGTACTCCACCAACCCCCTGTGGAAGGTGGTGGACGGCCCCTTCCAACTGCAGACCTTCACCGCCTCGGGTTACGTCCGGATGGTGCCCAACGCCTCCTACTCGGGGAGCCCCAAGCCCACCATCTCGGCCTTCGTGGAGGAGCCCTTCACCACCGACAATTCGGAGTTTGACGCGCTGCGCAGCGGGCAGCTGACCATCGGGTACATCCCCATCCAGGACCTGGCCCAGAAGGGAGCACTGGAGCAGCGGGGGTACTCCTTTGCCCCCTGGTATGGGTACGGGTTCGGCTACCTCTCGTACAACTACACCGACCCCCAGGTGGCACCGATCTTCGACCAGCTGTACTTCCGGCAGGCGATGCAGTCCCTGGTGGACCAGCCGCAGTACATCCACGACTTCGCCGCCGGGTACGGCACCCCGGAATCGGGCCCGGTGCCGGTCCTTCCCGCCGGCAACCCCTTCGAGAGTCCGCTGGAGAAGAAGGGTCCTGTGTACCCATACAACCCCTCTGCGGCCGTTGCCCTGCTGACCAGCCACGGCTGGAAGGTGGTCCCCGGGGGCACCACCTACTGCCAGCGCCCGGGCCCCGGCGCCGGACACTGTGGGGCCGGGGTAGCCCAGGACGCCAAGCTTGGCTTCACCCTGCTCTATCCCAGCGGGAGCGTGGAAGCCAACAACGAGATGGAGGCGCTGCAGTCGGTGGCGCGCGCCAGGGCCGGAGTGGCACTGCAGCTCCGGTCCGCTCCCTACCAGCAGGTCACCTCGGTGGCGCTCAACGGCTGCACCCCGTCCACCCCCTGCACCAACTGGGAGATCGCCAACTGGGTCAACTACTGGACCTACGCCCCCGACTACTTCCCCACCGGCGGCGAGCTCTTCGCCAGCGGAGCGGGTAGCAACGGAGGTGACTACTCCAGCCAGGTGGCCAACGCCGACATCCGGGCCACCCACATCGCCCCCAGCCAGTCCGCCGAACTGGCTGCCCTCTTCCGCTACCAGGACTACCTGGCCCAGCAGGCGCCGGTCATCTTCCTTCCCGACACCCCGCTGCAGCTGACCATGTACCGCTCGGGCCTCAAGGGACTCGTGCCCCAGAACGTGTTCGACGCCGTCCAGCCGCAGTTCTACCGCCTCGCCCCCGGCTGACCCGTGACCCGTCCTGGCCAGCCCGGAGGTTCGGCCCCCTCCCGCGCCGGCGCGGAACTTTGAGCCCATCCCAGCGCTGGCAAGCCGCCGGGGACGGGATCCTCCGCTGGGTGGGCAGCCCGGTGGACGTCAACTGCATCCTGGTCCGGGGCGACCGCCTCGCTCTACTGGTGGACACCGGGAGCACTCGGGAGGAGGGAATGGAGCTCCGTCGGGCGGTGGAGGCGGGGTTGGGGGGCCGGGAGCTGGTCTTGGTCAACACCCACGCCCACTACGATCACTGCTTTGGCAACTCGGCATTCCCGGAGGCTAGGATCTACGCCTCCGAGGGGTGCGTGGCCACCCTCCAGCGGAGCGGCATCTCCCAGCGGCGCGAGGCAGCTGAAGCCTTTCGCGAGCAGAACCCGGAGTTCGCCGCCCTACTGGGGGCGGCCCCGATCGTGCTCCCGAACCGGCCGGTGCACGGGGAGGCGCGGCTTGACCTGGGCGGGATCGAGGTCCAGCTTCTGGTGGTCGGGCGGGGACATACCGATCACGACATGGTGGTGGTCCTGCCGGATCTGGGAGTGGTACTGGCCGGCGACCTGGTGGAGGAGAGTGGCCCTCCGGCGCTCGAGGACGCCTACCCTCTGAGCTGGCCACGGGTGCTGGATCGGATGCTGGCGCTCGGGCCGAAGCTGGTCGTACCGGGCCATGGGCAACCGGTCGGCCCCGAGTTCGTCGCTCGGCAGCGCGAGCAGCTGGACCAACTCGCCAATTGGTGCCTCGGCGAGTTGGGAGTGGGACCCCAGGTCTCCCAGCACCGGGTACCCTTCCCCTCAGCTTCCCTGGGGATAGCCCTCGATCGGGCAAAGCTGGACCTCCCGCTCGGACCGTCGTCCGCAACCGCGGACGGGACGCCGGAGGACTCCCTCCCCTAACGCTCCTCAGGGACCATGGATTCGGGGATCCCGGTCACCTGGTAGGGCAGCTCACTGATGTCGAAGTAGCGCACCGGCTTGTGCATCCGCTTGGCGATCCCCACCTGAACCTTGAGGCCCAGGGAAAGCTCGCCGAAAACCCAGACCTCGTCGCAGCGGGCTATGAGATTGTTCAAAGCCTCGCGCACCAGGTCCTTGGGGACGGTGTGCATCAGATAGTAGTCGAAGAGCATGAAGGGCGCCACCGGCACCCGGTTCTCATCCAACACGAACTTGGTGAGCTGCTGCCGCCAGTAGAAGTTGCGATTGCTCATGGCCACGTAGACCAGCGGCTTGGGCCGGCGCAGGGTCCGTTCCGCCTGCTCCGCCGGGCTGGCCCGCGGCGTGGGGGTGAAGATCAGCTCCAGGATCTCGTCCGCGGAGCGGCCCGCCGTCCGAGCCTCCGCCGGAGGGACGTTGACCTCGCTGGCGCGGGGGGCGGTCGCCCTCTCCGGTCCTCCCCGCGCGCGCTTGCTGGCAGCCAAGATCGCGGCCTACTATAGCCGCTTCGCGGCGCCCCGCCAAGGGGTCCGCAGCAGCTGGGACAGCCGCTCCAGAGCCTGGTTCAGGAGTTCCCGGTGCTCTGGCCGGTTCAGCCACCGGCTGGCTCCCGATGGATGCGGCAGGGGCAGCAGCAAGGGGAGGTGGTTGGGACTGGGAGGGGCGGCCTCCACAACCTCCCGGCCGGACCCGTCGAAGACTCGTCCCACCACGACGCTCAAGGCCCGGGCCGGCAGGAAGCGGTCGATCGCCAGTTGCCCCACCGGAAGGATCAGCCAGGGGGTCAGCGTTGCCAGCTGGCGGTCAAGATGAGGGCGGCAAATCGCCACCTCCCCGGAGCTGGGCCGGCGGTCGCCCGCGCCACCGGATGCTGGTCCGGGGAAGCACTTGGTGATCGAGGTCAGGTAGACCCGCCGGCGCGCCTCCTCCTCACTAGGGATCCCCGCCCGGGCCAGCCAGCTGAAAAGCTCCCGGCCGGCGCGGCCGCTGAAGGGACGACCCGCGGCCTCCTCCAGCCGGCCCGGCGCCTGACCCACCAGCAGCACCCGGGCGGGAATGGGGGCCGGCAGCACGGGAGCGGCTCGAGCCAGGAGGCCGGCGTCCACACAGAGACGGCAGAGGGCGATCTCGCGGTGGAGCTCCCCCAACCGGCGCTCGAGGGAGGGCGCCCGCCGGTTTCCAAATGGGTCCGGAACGGTCTCCATCCGGTGCTATCCTAGGGCCGTCAAGGCCGCCCTCAGGGCGGCGCCGCCACCCAGCAGGCGAGTCAAATGCCCCAAGGCTCGGACCCCAGGCGCAGGCCGGACAGGCAGTCCTCAGAGCCCGACGGCCAGCCGGAATGGTGGATGACGATGTGGCAGGAGCGGCTGCCCCACGAGTCCGACGAGCCCGGCGTCCGGGCCGGCGGAGTTCTCGGCCGGCTGGCCCAGCGGGCAGCCATGGTGCTCCTACCGCTGCTGGTGGTGGCTGCAGTGGTCTTGGGCGGCTTTCACCTGGACCTCGAGGCACTGATCGTGGGAGGGGCGGCCGCGGCGATCGTGATCGTCGTGGCGGCCTGGCCCGCTGTGGAGCGATCCCGCCCCGGCCATCGGTGACGGTTGGCGGGTCCGCGCCCTCAGGCGGCCCGGGTACGGCTGGAGTCCTGCCGCAGGTGCCCGACGGATTTGGGGGTGACTGAGGCACGGTGACGGGAGAATGCGGAGACATCACCGGGGAGGAGTGGCTGATTGAGTGATTCCCTGCGGGCCTCGGACCTGGATCGCGAGGCCAGGATCTCTGTCCTGCGCGAGGCGGCCGCGGAGGGACGGCTCACGATGGAGGAGTTCTCGGAGCGAGTCGAGGCCGTGAACAGGGCACTGACCGTGGGAGAGCTTACCGCGCTCACCCAGGACCTGCCCCAGCCACCGTCGTCCCGCCGCCCCACCCGATGGCTGCTGGCCGCCCTCGGCTCGACCGAGAGGGCGGGACGGCTCACAGTCGGACGGTGGGTGGTCTGCCTGGTGGTGCTGGGCAACATCGACCTCGACCTGCGCCAGGCCCGGCTCGCCGGGCCCTCCGTGACCATCCTGGTGGTGGGAGTACTCGGCTCAGCAGATGTCTACGTTCCCGAAGGGCTCGACGCCGAGGTCCGGGCACTCTCGATTCTCGGCCACGCCGACGCCAAGGGCAACGACCGGGCCCAGCCCGGGAGTCCGCTGGTCCGCCTGCTGTCCCTCAGTGCCCTCATGGGGATCGACCTCTGGCGCGTGCCGTCGAGCTGGAGTCAGCGCAGCTGGCGCAAGATAATCCGGGGTGTGCGGAGGGGAGAGCACCTCCTGCCACCGGGCGATTGACGCCACGCGGTCCAGGGTCCGTCTCTTGCCGCAGCGGCTCACGGACCGGAGCGGGTCGGCACAGGTTCCGCTGGCGGCCACCGTGAGCCGAAGGGATGGCGCCCAAGGGCCCGGCTTGGTCCCCAGTCAGCCCCAGTTGGACGAGCGGCGTCCGCGTGAGGGCACACCCTCGACCTCCTCAGGGCGCGCCTCGTAGCCGCGCTGAGAGGGGTCGGGGGCGAGGTCGAAAAGCCGGTAACCCTCGGCCAGAGGGACGGCGGCGCGAGCGCCGCACCGCCTGGCCTCCTCGAATATCCAATCCCGCATGGGTGCGGCATCGAACTGGCTCTTGTGCTCGCCCAGGGCGGCCAGCTGGTTCTCCAGGTCCTCCTCGAGGATGGGGACCGCGATGTCCGACTCACGGCTGGAACCGACCAGCACAAAGCGGGTCTTGTGGGGCTCGAGCCCCTCTTCGGCCAGCAGCTCGGGGAAGGCGCGGGCATCGCGGGCGCTGGGGAACACCGCGTCCAGGCAGGCGTCCGCCGCCGCCCGGTGGTCCGGGTGGTTGATGTAGCCCCGGCCGAAGTACCTGGCCGTGGGGTCCATGGTGATCACCATCTCCGGGCGGAAGGTGCGTAGCACCCGGACCAGGTCGCGGCGCACCTCCAGGGTGTTCTGCAAGGTCCCGTCGGGGTGGTTCAGGCAGATGACCTCCCGGACCCCCAGGTGTTCCGCGGCGCGACGCTGCTCCGCGAGCCGCACCCGGCTGAGCTCTCCCCTGGGGATGGTGGCGTCATCGCTGCCGGCGTCACCATCGGTGACCAGGCAGATGCCCGTACGGCATCCCCGCCGCCCGAAGGCGGAGACGACGGAGGCGGCCAGGAAGTCCGCGTCATCCGGATGGGCCACCACCACCAGCGCCGACTCCGGCACGTGGCCGAAGACCTCCAGGGGCGGGTCCCGGTCGGGCCTTGGCGCCGGGGACTCCTCGCTCATCCATCCGTTATCCTCCCAGGGATGGGCGGTCTCGTGCAGTCACCCACGGTCGCCACCTTCTCCATCTGCGCTACGGACGGGCGGGATTTCGGGGTGGCGGTCGCCTCCAAGTTCCTGGCCGTGGGGAGCGTGGTGCCATGGGCGCGGGCGGGTATCGGGGCGCTGGCAACCCAGGCGATGGCCAACACGTCATATGGCCCAGGAGGCATGGAGCTGCTCTCGGAGAGGCTTCCGGCCCAGGTGGTGTTGGAACGGCTGACCGCTGCTGACCCGGAGCGCGACCACCGCCAGCTGGGGATCGTGGATCGGGACGGAGGCTCCGCGACCTACACCGGCAGCGCCTGCTTCGATTGGGCCGGTGGCCGCACCGCCCAAGGCTGCGCCTGCCAGGGGAACATCCTCAGCGGACCGGAGGTGGCCGACGCCCTGCTGGACACCTTCCTGGCCAGCTCCGGTGACCTCTGCGACCGGCTGCTCGCGGCCCTAAGGCGTCGTAAGCCAATAACCTAGACCTTTAGGGGTTTGGGGAAATGACATAGTTCCAATCGCCGTGGAAGTCATCGCGGGCGATACGGATGGTGGCAAACTCGGCATCGGTCACCTTGATGCC
>JAKATL010000059.1 GCA_021827985.1 bacterium | reverse complement strand
CCTGGAGGCGAAGGTTCTCTATGCCGACTGGTGCCACGCCTACAATGTCCACCGCCCACACAGTGCTCTCAGCTACCAACCACCAGCGGTCTTCGCCAAGGCCATCAGTCAGTCGTAACTCTTACTCGGACTGGACCGACTTCCGGGGTCCCGACAGGGGCACGTGGGTGAGAACAAGGAGCAGGCCGTTCCCAACTACAAGCACGGCTTCGGCTACCATCCCCTGCTGTTGTATCTGGACCAGACCGGAGAGGCGCTGGAGGGCATGCTCCGGCCGGCAACGCCGGCTCCAACACCCCCAGGACCGCATCACCCTGCTGGATGAGGCTCTGGCTCAGCTCAGCTGCCGCTGCCCACCCGCCAGCAGGGCCCTGAGCTGTGTGGGCGATCACGAATAGTGCAATGAGCTGATCACGAAAAGTGCAGAGCTCCGCGGCAGGACCGGAGCCCTGGATGAGATCAGAGAGAAGTGGCCCCCTGGCAGGCTTTGGGTGTCGAATCCACGCCTGAGGAGGCCCCCCGTGCAGTGTGAGGAAGTTGGGATGAGTTTGCGGGTCCTGCGATCGCACGGTTGGAGCATCGCCGCTCTGGCCCAGGAGTTCAGATTGAACTGGCGGACGGTGAAGCGGGAGGTGGAGGCGGAGGAGCCCCGGCGGTACCCGGAGCGAGAGCGGCCAACGGCACTGCCCCGGGCGCAGCTGGCCCACGTGGAGCGACGGCTGGAGTGATGCCCGGGGATCCGGGGCACCATCATCCACGGCGAGTTGGTGGCCGACTACGGGTACCAGGGCAGCTACCCGGCGTTCGCCCGGCAGCTGCGGAGCATGCGGCCGGCTCGCGTGGCGGACCCCGAGATCCGGTTAGAGACCGAGCCGGGGCACCAAGTGCAGGCGGACTGGGCCCACCTTGGGCTGTGGCGCCTGGGCGAACGGCTGGTCGAGCTGTACGGGATGGTCGCGATCCTGGGATACAGTCGCCGGCCGGCGTTCCGGTTTGCCACCGACCTCACTTGGCCCACCACCCTGGAGAAGCTGGCGTGGTGCCTTCACGACCTCGGTGGAGTGCCATACGAGGCGCTCACCGACCGGGATCCGGCGTTCTGCGTTGGCCAGACCTCGGACGGGAAGGCGATCCTGGCCCTGGAGTGGATGGACCTGTGCTCGGTGCTGGGCCTGGTCCCCAAGGTCTGCCGACCATACTGGGCCCAGACCAAGGGCAAGGTGGAGCGGATGGTGCGGGAGCTGAAAGAGGGCTTCCTGCCCTGGCTGACGGGGCAGGTGATGCCCCAGCAGCCCACCCTGGCTGACTACGACCGCTTGGCCCAGCGGTGGGTCGAGGAGGTGGTCTGCCAGAGGCGCCACCGGACCACTGGGAAGGTGGTGGGAGAGGCGTGGGAGGAGGAGCTAGGCCTGCTGCGGCCCATCCCCGCCAGAGTCCTGGCCGGGATGGAGACGCCGTCTCTGACCGTGTTGAGCTCCAAGGGTCCGGACCCGGAGCAGCGCCAGCTGGGTGAAAGGGTGGAGGTGCGGGACCTGGCGGAGTATGAGGAGGCGCTGGGGTGAACGAGGCCAGCAGCTACCAGCGGCTGCGGGAGCACCTCTCGTACCTCAAGCTCGACACTGCCGCGGAGAACCTCAGCCCCGAGCTCGACCGGGCGACCAAGGAGAAGCTCTCCACCACCCAGGTGCTGGAGCGGCTCTTGGAGCTGGAGGTGGAGGCGACCCGGGCCCGGCGCCAGCGCGGCCGGCTCCGCTATGCCCGCCACCCGGTGCACAAGACCTTGGCGGACTTCGACTTCGACTTCCAGCCCAACCTGCACCGCAAGGTGGTCGCCGAGCTCTCCACCCTGAGGTTCGTCGAGGAGCACCGCAACGTGATCCTGCTGGGTCCGCCCGGGGTGGGCAAGACCCATCTGGCGATTGCGCTGGGTGTCGCCGCGACCGAGGCTGGCTACCGCACCTACTTCACCTCGGCCTCCGACCTCGCCCAGACCCTGCAGGCCGCCCACCTCGAGGGACTGGCCCACCTCAAGCTGCGCACCTACACCCAGCCCTCCCTGCTGGTCATCGACGAGCTGGGCTACCTGCCCCTGGACCAAGCCTCAGCGAACTGGATCTTCCAGGTGGTGAGCCGCCGCTACGACCGTGGCTTCTCCGACTGGGGCCAGGTCTTCGCCGACGCGGTCGTGGCCGGGGCCATCGTTGACCGTCTCCTCCATGACGCCACCGTGCTGAACATCCGCGGCCACAGCTACCGGATGAGGGCCCACCAAGAGCCCGCCGCTCGCAGAGGAGGGCCGCTTGTGGTTAGATGACACTCGCCGCGGGGCTCTGCACTATTCGTGACCAGAACTCTGCACTTTTGGTGATCCCCTACAAGCTGGGCCTGGAGGTGGTGGTGCGTTCGGACTCGGCAGGGGCCAGCCACGGCTTCGGAGATGCCATCAGGAGCCGGGGGCTGGCGTTTCCGGTGGGCTTCGACCTCACCAAGCCGGTGCGTGAGGCCTCCTGAAGCTCCCAGATGGAAGTTGGGTCGCCGCCATCACCAAGGAGATGGAGGAGGCGGCGGAGATCACCCCGCTGCTGGACCTCGCCAAATGGCCAGCGGGATCAAGAGTCCTGGTGCGCCGGGAACAGCCCCACCCTGGAGCCAACTACAACCTATTCGATCCCCACGGCCTGCGCCACCAGGCTCATCACCAACTCCCAAGATCCTGACACCGCTTACCTGGAGGCCCGCCACCGGCTCCATGCCCGGGTGGAGGACCAGATCACGGACACCAAGGACTGTGGGCTGGCCAACTTCCCCTGGCGCAGCTTCCGGGCGAATCAAGTCTGGCGCTTCCTGGTGCAACTGGCTCAGACCCTGCTCTGCTGGGCCAAGCGGCTATACCGCGGTCCTGACTTCCTGCCGGCCCGGCCCAAGCGCCTGCGCTACCAGGTGCTCCAAAGCGCCGGCCGACTGGCCCGGTCCGGCCGCCGCACCATTCTGCGACTCGACGCCAACTGGCCCTGGGCGAGGGACCTGGAACTCGCCTTCCAGAAGCTGCGCGCTCTGCCCCTCAGCCCCTGAGCGAGCCTGAGGTTGGCGATGAGAGGGAGGGGTCAACGCGATCCGAGCGCGTCACGCTTCGATTCGCAGATGCACCCCAGACCGCCTATCGACCCCCTCGAGGGTGCATGTCCTCACCTATTGCCCACCACGGCGGGGGGCGTGCCGTACTGGGCATAGCCCCGCCGCCCGCCGGCCACCAAATCCCCCGGTTTCAGCGCTCTACTGAAAAACTGAGGTTACGTCACGGCAACGAGTTATCGGCTATGGCGATCAGGCTGCGAACTGTCGCTGTTGCGGCAACAATGGCCGTGCTGAGCCCCTTGGCTGCAGCGACGCGATCGAGTGACCAGAGGAAATACCAGGTGCCCGAAGTCATGCCGCCAAGGATTGCACTTGTGCGACGGACCCCCGGCACAGACTCAGTGAGACTCTCGACGATCGGACCGGCCATCCCACCGAGCTCCTCAGCGTCGCCGCCTGGGAGGTTGTCTACCCAGGCGTTTGCGAGCGTGTTGCTTTCGACTTCCGTCCACCACGGCGGCGGGCCTGACTGGGCTACTGCACTGCGGACCCTCTCAAGCCGTTCCTCGATGACGGCATCGTCATGGCCGGTGATAATGAAGTCCAGGAGTTCCCAAAGCGCCAACCCGAGGTCCCTCCCTGGCCCGAGCGCGTCGGGGTAATGGGTCACCTCGGCGGCTACACCTCCACCGTCGTCATAAGGGTCCAGTGCCCACCTGGCGACCAGGTGAGAACAAGTCCAGAAGTCTGGGACAGGATGAACCGCGTCGATCCCGCAGAATGGGCATGGCGCGCTGTCAACGGTCTCCGACTCCTCCTGGCGCTCGCTACACTCGGGTTTCTCAGTCATGGACGGATCTGATTGTTGGCTGCTGGTCCGGCCCAGAACGTATCCCCAATAATCGCCCACCCTCGTAGGACAGACTCTACCATCCCGAGAATCAAGAAGGCGCGGCATTGAGGCTTGGCCTCCCTCCCCGCGTCGGCCGCACCGGACCCCGGGCAGTGACGGGCCTCTCTTGCACCCTTGGCGATGAGTCACACTCGGAGGTATGCTGGCCCGAAATGAGCGGGACTCCCCCGACCCTGGATCTATACCGCGCCGCGATCGAAGCCGCGGTGCAGGCGGCCATCTCGGGTGGCGCGGAGGCACGGCGAGAGAAGTTGCGCCCCATACGATCGCAGGTGACGCTGGCTCCCGAGCGCAAGCCAGTATCCGACGAACTCCGCGTCCGGGTATCCCGACGAGATAGCTTCACCTGTTGCTGCTGCCTTTCATGGGTCATCCCGGAGCCGATCCTGCGCCTCTTGAGTCGGACTTACCCAGTCGAGTCCCACACGACCCCAACTGGAAGGCAGGCCGCATGCACCGAGTGGTTCCCCTCCTCTGCGCGGCAGTGGACCACCTGGTGCCAGTGGCGAGAGGTCGAGCCAACGAGGCCACTAACCTCCGCACCACGTGCGCTCCCTGCAACACGAGGAAGGCGGACTTCTTGCTCGAGGAGATCGGCATGACCGATCGCTCCGACGAGATCGCCTCGGGTTGGGACGGCCTTACAGGCTCCTACCGACAGCTATGGGAGTCGCAGCGAGACGAGGAAGGGAAGCTTCTCGATTAGACGTATCAGGCGCCGCGGGTAAGGTTGCTGAGCCCGTTGGTGCGATACACTGAAGTGAGACTGGGGCAGTGGACACTGGTCGTGACAGCCGATCCCTACGGACCAGACCTTTCTTCGGACCCGGGCCGTGGCCCATCCGCGGCAGCGCAGAGTCTTGCGCGGAACGCCGCTGAGTTGACCAGAGCCTCCACGGCAGATGACACTTCCAGCATGAGTCGGCCGTCGTCAACCGTCAACCCGGGAGCGCAGGAACTTGCGTTAGGCCGTGAGTGGGGACAGTGATGGTCAACCAGTGGGAGCGGGCAGCTCGAGCGTGGCCGATCCTTACTCGTACGGCGGCGAGCAAGGCAACCATAACGTACGGCGCCCTGTCAGCCCGATTGGGCCTTCCACACCACCGCCCCCTGCGATATGTACTTGGGAAGATTCAGGACTACTGTCTCGACGCCAAGCTTCCGCCGCTCACCATTCTGGTCGTCAGCCAGGCCAGCGGCCACCCTGGTGCAGGATTCATCGCCTGGGAGGTCGACCACTGGGAGGAGGGCCTTCGCCAGGTCCACGAATATCCTTGGCTTGAGCGCCCAAACCCGTTTGGGTTCGCGGCTGACGGCTCGACCCCGGAACAACTGGCCGGTCAGCTCTTTGACCGCCCGGAAGACGCGGCTGAGATCTATGGCCGTATCAGGGATCGAGGTTCAGCCCAGCGGATCTTTCGCTTGGCCTTGCTTAAGGCGTACCAGGGGAAGTGCGCATTCTGTGGACTTTCCCTGCGAGAGGCCCTCGAGGCCGCTCACATCATCCCTTGGAGTAAGGCATCGCGGGCAGAGCGCGTGCTGCCTTCCAATGGCTTACTGCTCTGCTCGACTCATCACGCCTTGTTCGACGCATCCGTCATTAGAGTATCTGCGGATCTTCGGATTGCATGTGAGCAGAGTCGCCTTCCTCGACACCACTGGAATGAGGCAGATCGCCGCGCAGCGCTGAGTCTCGACGGCCAGCCCCTAGCCAGGCCTGCCGATGATAGGCACCGACCGTCCGGTGCGGCGTTCGTCCGTCGAGTCGGGCTCATCTCCGCTTGACCCCGGGCTGCGCTCCAGAGTCGGTGTAGTGTGAATGGAGTGGCGAGCTCCGTAACCGACAGCCCCACCCGCCGCAACTGATCGGGGACGGTGGGATGGGGGGCACCCTCCAAGACTTGGGCAAGGCGAGCCGGGAAGTCGCCCTGGGAGCTGGCCGAGGTGGAGCGGCGCCCGCTTCCCGGTGTCCCGATCTCATCCCCATGCGGCCATCTCGGACAGGCCCTGACCCCTCTCGTGGGTGCCCCGGGCGGGCGGCTCGGGGGTGGCCAGAGGTGCACCGGTGTCCGCCGCGGCCAAGGCGACCAGTGCATCCTATTCGGCGCCTCCCGCGAACCCAATCCGGCCAGGGAGCTGGGGCAGCCGGCTGGCCGTCTCAGCGCCCATGAGCAGCGGTGCCGGGCGAACCGTTGGGCCAGCAGCAGAGCCGCGGCGCGCGGCTCCGGCCGCGGGTCGCGGGCAGGTCGGGCAGCAGCGCGCGGATCTGCACCGATGCGCCTCCTCGCACGGCCAACTTGGCGTTTGTCCCACTCCCGCGCCGGGTTCCGGTGGGGGGCGTGGGTCCGAACCAGGCGCGGCACCCCCATTCGGTCGTCGGTTGCCAGCGGAGGGGGCACCGCCGACCTTGGTCGCCCGCCGCCCGACGTCGACGCCGTCGTCGATCTGGGTCTTGCCAGTCCCGACCGTGAACCCTTCCCGGTCGCGCGGCCGGTCGGCATGGCCAGCCGGTCCCAGCATCAGCCCCGCACCGCGCCGGGCGATCTCCACGTTAGGATCCTGGCCCCATTCCACGGCTGTCTGGCAGCGGCTCGGGAGTGACCACCCGGCCCGGGGACCACGCGCGCACGTGGGAAGTGGCAGGTGCTGGATTCCGCGAGAGGACAGGGGTGGGCAAGGCCGTCGCGCGCGAAAAGGGCCACCCCGCTCACCCAGAACTGGGCCGAGGAGATGGCGCGCGAGACATTGCGCCAGGAGACCGCCATCCTGACGGCACTAGAGGTGTGGGAGCAGAACATTTGGAAGCCGACGAGCGCGGCCCCGATGAGGGACGCGCATGCCAGGTGGGTCGCGGACACCGACAGGCTGCCCGCACCCAAAGGGCTGCGCTCCGCGATCTCCCTCACGTGGAGAGCTCCCGGATGCCCCTCTTTATATTATGAACTCGTGAAAGCCGTACCCGACCACGAGGGCCCCCCACCCTGCGGGGGCATGTGGGTCGAGCTTGACGGGCGCATGCGGCCAGCGGAGAGCCTTTCGCCCGAAGAGCGTGATCGCGCTATGGGCTTTCACCCTCCCACTCAGGAGGGCTACGAGTTCGCCAGGGACGTGATCAGGGACGCCCTGGCACATGCACGAGAAAAGAAGAATGGCAAGCAAGCCTGAAGTGCGCCCCTGCGGGGGCCTCATCGCGAAGCTCCCCAACGGCCAGCAGAAGAACATCGTCGATCTCAGCCGCGAGGAATTTGAGGGAGTGTTCGGAGTGGGGAGCGTGGACGGCGCCCGGCGAGGGCGTCCCGTTGGCTCTGCGGTCGCCAACATCCTTCGCAAGTTCGGGGTCTGAGCTTCGCGGCTGCTGGGTGTCCATCGGTCGTGGCGCCAGGGCGCCGCGATGGGCCTCGTTCTAGAAGGCGCCCCGCCGACACCCCGCGCCTGGTAGTCGGGAGAAAAATCGGCCCGGCGCTTGACACGCGACGTGCGAGGTCAAGAGGGACGATGCCGTGCACGCGCCAGCAGTTCTCGGGACCAGCCAGCGGGCGATGACCGGTCCCCTACTTGCTGCAGGCGTACACAGACGGCGCGGAGGGGTCGTACAGCGCAACCATCCCATGCGACTTGAGTCCCCGGCGCTTCGCGTGCTGCAGCTTCTCCCGGACTGCTCGGCGCTCGGCTTGACCTTGTATTCGGAGGACACCGTGGGTGCGGCCTTGACCTCGTAGCCGTGGCATCACGGCGTGGTCGCTGCCGTGAGCGGGGCCGCACGCGGGTCTTCACTCTGGGGCGGCCGCGCCCTTAGCTAGCCGTGGGCGATCGCCGTCTGACAGTGCTATGATGGCGATGGGTTCAGAGTGTGCGGCGTGAAGCCTCCCGGCTTGCCGCTCCGGCAACCTCGATCCGCGCAAGGTGCCTCCGGGAGAAGACCCGGTCCGGCTGTATCTGGCAGCGGACAAGAGCGGGATCACTGACGACATGTCAGATCCCTTCATGGAGGGTTGACCGTGGCCAACAGCAGCGGTGGGCGGAATGCCCCCTCGGCCACATGCGGTCTTTGCTCGGCGCGTCCGCCCACTGGTCAAACACGGTGGTGCGAGCGCTGTCGCCCGCTGGCAGCGGTGGTAGCCCTCGCCAGGTACGACGCCGTGCCGCGTGGGGACCGGTGTTGGGGTTGGATGCGGGGACGCCAGGAGGTAGAGAAGATAATACGATCCTTGGGTGGCTTGGTCGAATCGTCTCAGTCGTGAGGCGCAACTCGTATCCGGCGGATCCTGCCAACTCGCCGGACCCTGGGGCCTTTCGGCCTGGGCTTGTACACGCCGCTACCGGTGTCTTGTGCACGGCTTGGGTCTCGGGCTCAGATTGAGCCGAGCGTGGACCGAGGCCGAAAGCGGTCGGTTTGAGCAAGCGGGAATGGGCCGCCCGGCCTCAGACTCGACCCCGAGATTCCCCTCCGCATACTTCCTCTCCCGGCCAATAGTGCCGGGGACCCGCCGCGGTCTAACCGACCCGCCTCCAAGCCAGTCTGGGGGCTTAACCTGAGCAAGTGACTGCCGACTTCAACCCGGAGCGCTATCTTCGCGAGGCGGCCGACTTCCGCTGCTCTGAGGATGAAGGCAGCTGGGGCACCACCGAAGCTGCCCTTAGGGCCATAGAACGCGAGGTCGAGCCATGAACCCGGAAGCTCGCGACGTGTTCCTTGCGATTGCCCGCTGTCCCCTGGTGACTGCCGCCCTGGTCGACTCGTCTGAGCCGTGCGCCGACGTCGTCGCATGGTATGGGACGGCTCCGGACGGCCGACGGTACTTCCCGGAGCCATGGGTCGGCCATCTGTCCGAGGCCCCTATCCTCTTCGTCGCGTCGAACCCCGGCGCAGGCGATCGCGGATCTGCCCCAGGACCTGATGAGGTCATCACGACGGCCTCCCCTGACGAGGAGATCCTGATCTCTCAAGACGGCGCCTTCGAGGACGGCCAGCGGCCCGGGATCATCGACGGGACCGTCTTGGTCGACAAGAACGGCGAGAACGACTTCTCGGTGCGCTACTGGGTCTGGACCAAGCGTGTTGCCCAGGAGTTGCTCGGCGATGCACGTGTGAGGCCTGGCGCCGACTACGCCATGACCGAAGTGGTCCACTGCGGATCCCAGCACCAGGACGGTACTTGGAAAGCCGCCGCCACCTGCGCTAGTCGATACCTGGACCGGGTCCTCCGGGTCTCCCCAGCTCGGGTGCTCGTGGTGGTTGGCGACGTGGCTCGATGGGCTTTCAAGGATCGCCTCGGGGTCGAGGTCAAGATCGGCGAGCGAGTGGTCGCCGACATCGGGGGGCACAGCCGACACTTGGTCGCGCTCCCGCACCCGAATGCGAGGGGGCGGGTGTGGGGCGTGGAGCCGTACCTCGGGGCGAACGGGCTGGCGGAGGTGCGGGGCTGGCTTCGGGGGGGCGGCGAACCCGTCCCGAGGTAGAGTGCAGTGAGGGCGCTTGACTGCTTCCTCCGCTTCCTCTCCGATCCCGTGCTGTTGGCGGAGTGACGTTTCGGGTGGGGCGGCACTGCTGGAGATCTCGTGGCGACCAAAGTGGCTGTGCTCGTTCGGGGTCGGTCAGCTCGGTCAGGCGGTCACCGCCTGTGCCCTGCCTCTGACCTCTCCGCGCTTCGAGGTCGGGCCGTACCAGCCCGGGTGTCCTGGGCCGGATCGACCGCCAGCAGCCCAGGCGGCTGCTGGCTACGTCCAAGACTTGAGCTGATGCCCCCGACCGCTGGGAACGAATCAG
>JAKATL010000012.1 GCA_021827985.1 bacterium | reverse complement strand
TGCCCGACCAGCTGGTGGGCCAGGTGGTGTGGGTGCGGGGGCATGGAGAGGAGGTGATCGTGGTGCATGTTGGTCGCGAGGGGCCCAAGGAGGTGGCCCGGCACCTGAGGACCACACCGGGGACCCCTAGGGTGGATGACCGGCACTTCCCGGTTCGGCAGAGTGACCCGCTGGACCGGGAGCCGAGGGCGCGGACCCAGGAGGAGGCCGAGTTCCTGCAGCTGGGGCCGCAGGCAGCGGTCTGGTTGAAGGCGGCCGGGGCGGCCGGGGCACCCCGGGTGCGCTCCAAGATGGCGCTGGCGGTGAGCCTGGCCAAGGTTCTGGGTGGGTCCCGGGTGGTGGAGGCGCTGGGGCAGGCGGCAGCCAGCGGGCGGTTCGCCGACGGGGACTTTGAGTCCATCGTGGCCCACCTGACCACTTCCCAGGTGGGGCCGGCGCTGCGACCCTCGGACGATCACAGCCTGCAGGGGGGCACCGCGGGGTGGGCGGCGTTGCGGGCATGACCATCGAGACTGCGGCGCCCCCGCTGCCCCAGGAGCTGGAGGGACTGCTCCGCCGGCTCCGGCTGCCACACCTGCGCCGGCTGGCTCCGGAGGTGCTGGCTACGGCGCGGGCCCAGCGCTGGGAGCCGGCCGAGGTGCTCAAGGTGCTGCTGCAGGAGGAGTTGGAGGGCCGGGAGCGTTCGGCCACCGGCACCCGCCGGGCGGCGGCCGGCTTCCCCACCGGCAAGACGTTCGCGGCCTGGGATGCGCAGCTTTGCTCGGTACCCATCGCTACCCAGGAGGCGCTGCGCAGCCTGGAGTGGGTGCGCCGGCGGGAGAACTTGGTGGTCTGCGGGCCCTCGGGGACAGGCAAGAGCTTCTTCCTGGAGGCGCTGGGGCAGGAGGCGGTGGAGAACGGCCTCAAGGTGGCCTGGTTCACCCTGGAGGGGCTGGGGGAGCTGGTGCGCAAGAGCCGGGCCGACGATTCGGTGGTGCGGGCGGTGGGGCGGGTCCTGAGAGCGGACCTGATCGTGGTCGATGACATTGGCCTGCTCCCCGTGAGCCCGGACTCGGCCGAGGGGCTCTACCGGCTGGTGGACGCCGCCTACGAGCGCCGCAGCGTGGCGATCAGCTCCAACCTCCACCCCGCCGGGTTCGACGAGCTGATGCCCAAGACGCTGGCCACCGCCACGGTGGACCGGCTGATGCACCACGCCCACCTCTGCGTGACCTCGGGCGAGAGCGTCCGCCTGGCTCAGGCCACTTCGGGGCAAGGGGTCTTGGCCCTGACCCTCCCAGCCTCCCAGTCCCCGCTGACGGCGAGGCGGGGGACCCGCTCATGACCGCTCTGGGCTCGATCCGGCCCCAATTGGCGCCCGGCGCCCCAAAACGAGCCGCTGAGAGCCCCGTACAGCCCCGCAAGCCGGTGCCCACGACCCTTGGGACCCCCAGCCCAAAGGCCTCGAGCCTACTCTGGCACCCCTCCCTGGCCCAGGCAACGCCTGGGAGTTCCGCCGAATCCACCTTGTCCACCCTCCCTCCCCGCACCCCTCCTTCCACAACTACGACTACCAGGGACCCACGGAACCAACCAACCTCCGGCCAGCTGTCCAGTTCTCGTGGCCGCCGACGTTCAGTTCTCGATGTCCCTTGACATTCCCCGCGGGAGGGAAACCGCGAAACCGATGGCGCCGGCTGGAAGAGCCAGGGAAGTCCGACCCGCTCTGCCACAATGGTTCGCGGATCGGAGGGGGGAGGTATGAGCATGGGCAGTGGACGAGCCGTCCCGGTGCTCGCCCTGGTCACGTCCCTGGCGCTGGGGGGTTGCGGCGTCCAGGGTGGCGCGCCACGCCATGCGCGTGCCCCGGAGCCGTCACCCTCCGCTGCCGCCTCCGCCATCTCCGTGGCCGAGGCCTTCCTGCAGGACATGGTCGAGGGACGCTTCGACCTTCAATGGCCGCATCTCGCCCCCGCCGAGCAGTCGACCTGGCCCTCTGAGGCGGCTCGCTCGGCCATGCTGGCCGCCAAGTTCTCGGGGGCAGCCCGGGTGGTCGCCTTCGCCGTGGGGCAGCCGGCCGCCGCGGCCGAGTGGGCGAGTCCTGAGAATCCCCGGATTCAGGTGGCCGACGTCACCGAGGTCCCGGTCGCCGTCGCCTTCGAGAATCCCTCCGCTCTGTCTCCCCCGGGCGTGGCTGGCCTGTACCAGCACATCCAGCTGTTCCTCGGGGGGCCATCGTCCTCTCCGGCGTCGAACACCTATCTCATTGTCGGAGAGGGGCCCGCGGCGATGGAAGCACCGGTGATCACACCGGCGCAGGTCGCTCCCCGGACCGCCTCGGTTCCCATCCTCATGTACCACCTAGTCGGCCCCTTCCCGGACCGCGCCCTGTACTCCAGCCAGTACAGCTACGACCTTGACTACGGGCTCACGGTGCCGCCCGATCAGTTCTCCGCCGAGATGCAGTACCTGGTGTCAGGTGGCTACCAGGCGATCTCCCTCTACCGGCTGGCCGACTTCCTCCTCTACGGCCTGCCGCTGCCGGATCATCCAGTGGCGATCACCTTCGACGATGGTTTCGCCAACGAGTATCAGTACGCCCTCCCGGTGCTGGAGGCAGACGGCCTCACCGCCACCTTCTTTCCCTGCAGCGGCCTGATCGGCATCAAGAACGGCGAGGAGGAGTACATGCCCGCGAGCGAGCTTAGCTCGCTCTCCCAAATGGGCTTTGCGGTCCAGGATCACACCTACAACGACGGCACTGTCCTCTGGGGCCAGTCCCTGGCCACGATCCAGGAGCTGACCGGATACAGCGCCCACGCGCTGGAGTCGATCACCGGGCAGCCCGTGCAGTTCATCGCCTACAGCGGACTCTGGCCCTACACCTCGCCGGAGCAGGCCGAGCCCGCCCAGGCTCAGCTCTTCTCCCAGCTGGGGTCCCTCGGATATGTCGGGGGTCTGGAGGACAACTGGGTGGGACGCTTCGCCTGGGTGGAGAGCTCAGCGTCGCTCTGGGAGTGGCCCAGGGTGCGGGCCTATCCTGGCGAGAGCCTCGCGTCTTTCGCCGCGCTCCTGGCGTACGGCTGACCGGCCCTCAGTACACTCGCCCGGGTGAGGAGGCCAGCAAGCGACCCTTGGTATGCCGCCAGCCTGGCGGCGTCCCTTCCAGAGGTGCCAGCGCCGCCCACCGCGCCCGCCCTGCTGTCGGCCCTCCTCGTCAGTTCCGGGAGCCGAGAGCGAGAGCTGCTGGGCAGCGCACTGCTCGAGGTGCTGAACTCAGCCTTCGGCCTACGGCCATGCACCCTCACCGTAGCGGACCGCCCCCAGCTGCACTCGAAGGACGAGAGGGGCCGCCTGGCGCGCGCCACCTACGGCTACTACCGCTGCCGGATCCCCCGTTCCGGGCCACCGCAGCGCTGCGCCATCCGGGTCTATCACCGCACCGCGATGCGGGGCCAGGTGGTCAGCGCCAGCGCCTTCACGAACACCCTGCTCCACGAGTGGGTGCACCACTTCGACTTCGCTGGGCTGGGCCTCCGCCGTTCACCCCACACCGCCGGGTTCTTCTCCCGCCTCCGGCAGCTGCACTCGCTGGTGCTCCCAGAGGCGGACCCGGAGTCGACCGGGCCGCACCCGGGGCGGTAGCATCAGGGGCGACACATCCAAGGAGGAGTCATGACGCATCCGACCTCTCGGCGCCCCCCCCTGCTGCTGGGACTGGCTGCCCTGGGCGCGGCGCTCCTGGTGGCCGCCTGCGGCACCGGGCCGATTCCCGGACAGCCGGCCGGGGCCAGCGGCACCCCGGGCTCTACGACGTCCACGACCTCCTCCGGGGGCTGCACCGCCACCAACGCTCAGAGCGCGGTCACGGTCGACGCCACCAACTCTCTGAAGTTCGTGCCGGCCAGCGTCTGCCTCAAGGCCGGGGGCACCATCACCTGGAAGAACGTGGGCAACATCTTCCATACCACCACCGACTCCTCCTCCCTCGCGGCCAACCCCGCTGACGCCGCCCTGCCCAGTGGCGCCAGCTCCTGGAACCAACCCCTCAACCCCGGGGGCTCCTTCTCCCTGAAGCTCACGGTGCCGGGGACCTACAAGTACTTCTGCATCCCCCACGAGAGCCTGGGGATGCTGGGGCAGATCACCGTCGTCTCATAGCGCGGGCCGGAGCCGGCGCGGGAGGTCCACATGCGATTCGCGGAACGGATGAGCCGCCTGGGCACCGAGAGCGCCTTCGAGGTCCTGGCCAAGGCCAAGCAGATCGAGGCCAGCGGCCGGTCCATGATCCATCTGGAGATCGGGGAGCCCGACTTCTCCACTCCGGACAACATCATCGAGTCTGCGTACTCGGCGATGCGCTCCGGGGCGACCCACTACACACCGGCAGCCGGGCTGCCCGAGGTGCGGGCGGCCATCGCCGAGAGCATGGCGGCCCGAGGCGGGGTCCCCGTGCGGGCCGACCAGGTCGTGGTGGTGCCCGGCTCCAAGAACATCCTCCACTTCCTGCTCCTGAGCTGCGTCGAGGAGGGTGACGAGGTGATCCTTCCCGACCCCGGGTACCCGGTCTACCGCTCGCTGACCGACTTCGTCGGCGCCCGGGCCCGGCCGATCGCTCTCCGGGAGGAGAACGGCTTCGGGATCGACATGGATGAATTCGAGTCCCTGATCACCCCGCGCACCCGGCTGGTCATCATCAACTCCCCCCAGAACCCCACCGGGGGAGTCCTCAGCTCTGAGCAGTTGGACCGGCTGGCCGAGCTGGCCCAGCGCCACGACTTCCTTGTCCTCAGCGATGAGATCTACTCGCGCATCTGCTTCTCGGAGCTGCCCAGACCGCTCTGGACCAGGGAGGGGATGGCGGAACGGACCGTGGTCCTGGACGGGCTCTCCAAGACCTACGCCATGTGCGGGTGGCGGCTGGGCTACGGGGTGATGCCCCGAGAGCTGGCCCAGCGGATGGAGACCCTGATGATCAACACCAGCTCCTGCGCCGCCGCCTTCACCCAGCTGGCTGCGGTGGAGGCGCTCCAGGCACCGGAGTCCGAGGTCGCCGTGGGCCAGATGGTGGCCGAGTTCCAGGCCCGAAGGGACCTTTTGGTCTCCGGGCTGAACAGCGTCCCGGGAATCCGCTGCCACCTGCCCTCCGCCTCCTTCTACGCCTTCCCCAACGTGGAGGGGACCGGGATCCCGAGCCGGGAGCTGGCATCCCGCCTGCTCGAGGAGGCCGGGGTGGCGGTTCTCGCTGGGGAGGCCTTCGGGGAGGCGGGGCGGGGGTACATCCGCCTGGCATACACCGTGGGACGTCCGGCCCTTGAGCAGGCGGTGGATCGCATCCGGGAGTTCGTGGTGAGCGCCTCACCGGCTGCCGTGTCGTGACGACCTCAGGTGAGCGCCGGCCCCTGGTGCTGATGCCGCTGCGACCCGGGAGTCGGCCCGACCCGGAGGCGGGGATGGAGGTGCCTCTGCAGACGGCGAACCAGGCATACCTGGCAGCCGTCCAAGCAGCCGGAGCCACCCCGGTCCTGGTACCGCTCGACACCCTCGAGCTGGACGGCCTGGAGTTCGCTGACGGGCTCCTCCTCCCCGGAGGAGTGGATGTGAACCCCACTGCCTACGGCGCCCGGGCCCACCCCACCAGCGAGTGGGACGACCGGATCGATGACCTGGAGTTCCGCCTGGCCCGCTGGGCGCTGGAGCGGAGGCTACCCATCCTGGGCATCTGCCGGGGGCTTCAGGTGCTCAACGTGGTCCTCGGCGGGACTCTGGTGCAGGATCTCCCCAGTCAGCGGCCGGAGGGTGTCCAGCACCCCCGCCAGGGCCCAAGGTTCTCGCTCACCCACCGCCTCACCATGGTGCCCGGCAGCCGGCTGGCCGCCGCCCTGGGCGAGGCAGAGGTCCAGGTCAACAGCCTGCACCACCAGGGTGTCGACCGGCTGGCCCCTGGACTCACCATCTCCGCCCGGGCCGAGGACGGCCTCGTCGAGGGGGTCGAGATGCAAGGAGACGGCTGGGTGGTGGCGGTGCAGTTCCACCCCGAGGAGCTGTTCTCCACCCAACCCTACGCCGCCGGGCTGTTCGATTCGTTCGTCGCCGCCTGCGCCCGGCGGGTCCCCGCCGCGGTTCCCGCCTGACCCTCACTCGGCCAGACGCCCAGCGCCCCGAAGTTCAGGCTCCGGGGATTCCCTCAGGCAGCTGGCGTCCGGCGGTGATCAGCTCCTGGTCCTCGTCCGCGATCCGATCGAGCTCCCTGATGAGCGAGTCGACCAGCTCGGACTCGGGCAGGGTGGCGACCACCTTGCCCTTGCGATAGAGGATCCCCTTCTGCCTACCGCCGGCGATCCCGATGTCGGCGTGCATCCCCTCGCCGGGACCGTTCACCACACAGCCCATCACCGAGACGGTGATCGGGCGGCGGACCCTCTGCAGCGCCGCCTCCACCCGGGAGACCATGGGCATCATGTCGATCTCCAGCCGCCCGCAGGTGGGACAGGCCACCAGGTTGGGGCCGGTGGGCCGCTCCTGGAGGTTGGCCAGGATCTGACGTCCCACGCGAACCTCCTCCTCGGGCTGGTCCACCAGGGACACCCGGATGGTGTCGCCGATCCCCTCGGAGAGCAGGATGCCTATCCCCATGGCGCTCTTGATGGCGCCGGTCGAGGTCGGGCCGGCCTCGGTCAGCCCCAGGTGCAGCGGATAGCGGTTGGGGAGGCTGGCGAAGAGCCGGTTGGCGGCCAGGTTGGTGAGCACATCACTGGCCTTCAGGCTCACCTTGATGTCCTGGAAGCCCAGCTCCTCCAGGATCGCGATGTGGCCCAGGGCGGCGTCCACCATGCGGCGCGCCACGTCCTCGGGCCCCCCCTCGCCCCGGCCGCGGGCCAGCTGCTTGCGGCCCGGAAGGCTGCCGGCATTCACACCGATGCGGATGGGCACCCCCAGTTCCTGGCAGCGGCGGGCGATCTCCGCTACCTTCTCCGGCTGGCGGATGTTGCCGGGGTTGAGCCGGAGGCACTGGATGCCGGCGTCCAGTGCCATGAGCGCCAGTGGGGCGTCATAGTGGATGTCGGCAACGATTGGCAGACGGCTGCCCTTGACGATCTCCCGCAGCGCCACCCCGGCCTCCTCGGTGTCGCAGGTGACGCGGATCAGATCGGCTCCGGCATCCGCCGCGCGGGCGATCTGGTCCAGGGTCCCAGGGACGTCCTCGGTGGCCGTCTTGGTCATGGTCTGGACGCTGATCGGGGCCGCTCCCCCAATCACCACCGACCCGACCTTGATCGGCCTGGTCTTGCGGCGCTCGATCACCTGGTCAGCCGGGAGATGTCGCCGAAGGTGACGTAGATGAACAGCATCACCAACAAGGCTAACCCAACTGTGTGCACCGCCGCCTCGAGCCGTGGGCTCACCTGCCGCCGGCGGGCGGCCTCCAGCAGGATGAAGAAGAGACGGCCTCCGTCCAGGAAGGGAATGGGGAGGAGGTTGAAGAGCCCGAGATTGAGGCTGATGAGGCCGAGCAGGGTGGCGTAGACGGAGAGCGAGATCTGGGCGGCGATCGAGGTCTCCTGGGCGATGCCCACCGGGCCTGTGAGCTGCAGGTTGGGGTTGTGATGTGGGGTGACCAGGGTCCAGAGGTTGACGAAGGTGGCCCCGATCTCCTGGGGCACGGTCCAGAATCCCACCGCCAGCGCCTGGTACCAGGGCATGGGGGCACCTCCCAGTCCCGGTAGCAGTGGGTTGCCAGCGGAGGCCAGGTATCCGACCTGCCACTCAACCTGCAGCTGAGAGCGGGACACCTGGACGGTCCTGCGCTCTGTGCCCGAAAGGTAGGTGACCGCCAGCGCACCTGTGCCGGGAATGCTGGATGCCAGCTGGGCGGGGGGGGTGCGGGGGATCGCCCTTCCGTCTATGGCCACGATCTCGGCCTCCAGGGGGACCGGAGACCGGGCCTGGAGCCCCACCCAGTGCAACTCGGGAGTGACCCTAAAGGTGCGCGGCGCCCCTCCCCGCCAGGGTCTCATCTCGACCCGGACCGGCCGTCCCGCGGCCGCCTGTATGAGATCGCGAATGCGCAGCAGCGAGGTGGTGGTGGTGCCATCCACCCCGGTGATCTGGTACCCTGCCGCCGGCGCGCCGGCCGCTGCCAGCCCTCCGCCCTGCTGCACCTCCGGAGACGGTCCTCCGGCGGCGGCGACCGCGGTGAAGAGAAGACCGGCCAGCACCAGATTGGTGATCCCCCCCGCCGCCAGCACCGCCGCCCGCCGGGAACGAGAGGCCCTGAGGAACGCCCTCGGGCCTCCGCTGGCGGCGGGGTCCTCCAGCCCGGTCATCCCCGCCATGCGCACATAGCCCCCGAAGGGCAGGAGACGCAACGAATAGCGGGTCTCCCCGCGCGTGCGGCTGGCCAGTCTCGGCCCAAAGCCGATCGAGAACTCGTCCACCTGGATCCCTGCCCACTTGGCGACGGCGAAGTGGCCGGCCTCGTGCAGGGAGATGACCACCAGGAGCATGAGCACGATCCCGCCCACGCTCTGCCAGGTGAAGGCGAACCCGGTCACAGCCGCCCGCCCCCCGTGGCGGTGCGGCGGTCCAGCCGGCCCACCATCTCGCCCGCCATGGTGCGCCCGAAGGCGTCCGCCGCCAAGACCTCCTCCAGGGTTGTCGGGGTAGCGCCGGAGTATGAGCCGGTCACCTCCGACACCACCTCCACCACCTCCCCGAACCGCAGTTCACCCCGAAGGAAGGCGGCCACCGCCACCTCGTTGGCGGCGTTCAGCACCGCGGGTGCCCCTCCGCCCCGGACCGCCGCCTCGCGAGCCAGGCCGAGGGCGGGGAAGCGGACCGGGTCCGGCTCCTCGAACTCGAGCCTGCCCGCCGCCGCCAGATCCAGGGGAGGGACCACTCCCGGCAGCCGCCGGCCCCCGGACAGGGCCAGGGCGATGGGGGCGCGCATGTCGGCCACCCCAAGCTGGGCCACCATGGTGCCATCACAGAACTCCACGGCGGAGTGCACGGCGCTCTGGGGGTGGATCACCACCGAGATCCTGTGGTATGGGATCGCGAAGAGGAAGTGGGCCTCGATCACCTCCAGCCCCTTGTTCATCATGGTGGCGCTGTCCACGGTCACCTTTGGCCCCATCTTCCAATTGGGGTGGGCCAGAGCCATCTCCGGGGTCGCGTCTGCGAGCCCAGCCAGGGGAGCGGTGCGGAAGGGGCCGCCGCTGGCCGTGAGCCAGAGGCGCGCCACATCCTGGGCCGACTCCCCGCGCAGGCACTGCCAGATTGCCGAGTGCTCGCTGTCCACAGGCACGATCTCCGCCCCTGACCGACGCGCGGCTTCGGTGACCAGCTCACCGGCCATCACCAGGACCTCCTTGGTGGCGATGGCCAGCCGGCAGGGGCGCTCGAGGGCGGCCAGGGTGGGAAGCAGGGCGGCCGCCCCGCCGCCGGCCACCAGGACCACGTCAGCCCTAGGGTCGGCGGCCAGCTGGCAGGCGGAGTCCCCGCCGACCTGAACTCCTGCCGGCACCGGCCCGTGAGGGTCGACCACCACGGACTCCGCCCCAGGGAAGGGGCGCAGCGCTTCCTGGAGACCTTGTGTCCCATGCCCCGCCACCGCCCCCATCAGCTCGAACTGCTCACGGTAGCGGGAGATGATCTCCAGCGCCTGGCTCCCGATGGACCCGGTGGCCCCCAGCACCACGACGCGGGTCCGCTTAGCGGAGGGCACCGGCCGCCACCAGCAGCGTGTACATCACCGGAGCCACGAAGAGCAGGCTGTCCACCCGGTCCAGTATGCCGCCATGCCCGGGAATCAGCCTTCCGGAGTCCTTGACTCCCAGCTCGCGCTTGAGCTGGGACTCCACCAGGTCCCCGGCGATCGCCGCCAGGGAGCAGGTGGCGGCGACCAGCCCCGCCACCGCCCAAGACAGCCCGGGAAGCGCCAGTGGCAGGAGCGCTGAAACCGCCAGAGCAGGAAGAAGGAAGCCGGCGGCGGCGCCCTCCCAGGTCTTGGACGGGCTGATGCGGGGAAAGAAGGGATGGCGGCCCAGGCGTGAGCCCACCAGGTAGGCCCCGGTGTCCCCCAGCACCGATACCCCCACCGCCAGGAGGACCACCTCCGTCCCCCGGGAGTGGGCGCTGCGGTACAGGAGGGGCAGGAACCCGGCCAGGTAGCCGATCCAAACGGCACCTCCCAGCGCCACCGCCCAGCGCGCCACCGGCCGGCTTTCGGGGCGGGAGAGCAGCGCCAGGGCCAGCCCCGCGAGTACCCCGGCGGTGAGGCCCAGGCGGGCCGCAGGCACCGTCGGGTAGGCGTAGCGGAGCACCCAGAACACCGACAGCGGGGCCAGGACCAGCAGGTTGGGCAGGAGCCCCGCTCCCCGCCAGAGCCGACGGTACTCAAGAAGCCCCAGGGCGGCGACCAGCAGCACCAACGCCGCCAGGTAGCCCGAGCCCATCTCCAGGGCGACACCCAGCACCGCCAGCAGCGCGATCCCGCTGGTGGTCCGGACCCAGAGCCTCAACCCAGCTCCGGGACTCCGCCGAAGCGGCGGACCCGAACGGCGTATTCGGCGAGGGCGGCCTCCAGGTCGGCGGCTCCGAAGTCGGGCCAGAGGGTCTGGGTGACGTAGAGCTCGGCATAGGCCGCCTGCCAGATCAGGAAGTTGCTGGTCCGGAGTTCGCCGGCAGTGCGGATGATGAGGTCGGGATCGGGCAGCCCCGCGGTGTAGAGGTGGGCGGCGAGCGTCTCCTCGTCCAGCTGGCGAAGGTCCTGTCCCGCCCGCGCGAGGGCCCGGACGGCGTCCACGATCTCCGCGCGGCCGCCGTAGTTGATGGCCACGTTGAGGGCGCCCCGGGTGTTCTCCCGGGTGCGCGCCTCGGCCTCCTCCACCAGTCGGCAGAGCCGCGCCGAGAGCCGCTCCCGGCGGCCGATGACCCGTATCCGCACGCCGTTCTGGTGGAGCTCGTCCACCTCCTCCTGCAGCGTCTGCTCGAAGAGGCGCATCAAGGTGGCCACCTCGTACCGTGGGCGGGACCAGTTCTCGGTGGAGAAGGCGTACAGGGTCAGGTGATGGACCCCGGCCCGATCCGCTGCCGCCATGACGCGCCGGATGGCCCTGATCCCTGCTCGATGTCCCTCGGTGCGCCGCTGGCCGCGCTGCCGAGCCCAGCGGCCGTTGCCATCCATGATGATCCCGATGTGGGCGGGCAGGGCCGCGCGCTCAGCCACCGGCCGAATCCTCGTTCACACCTCGAGAAGCTCGACTTCCTTCCGCCGGGCGATCTCCTCCACCCGCTCCACGTGGCGGTCCGTGATCCGCTGCAGGTCCCCGTGGGCGCGCTGTGCCTGGTCCTCGGAGATCTCCCCGTCGTGTTCCAGCTTGCGCAGCCGCTCCAGATCGTCCCGGCGGATGTTGCGAATGGCCACCTTGGCCTCCTCGGAGCGCTGCTTTACGAGGCGCACGAACTCCCGGCGCCGCTCCTCGTTGAGCGGAGGTACCGGCACCCTGATCACCTGGCCGTCATTGCTGGGGTTCAGTCCCAGCTCACTGCGCTGCAGCGCCCGCTCGATGGCGGCGATGAGGTGCCGGTCCCACGGCTGGACCAGGATCATGTGCGGCTCCGGGGCCGAGAGGCTGGCCACCTGGTTGATGGGCACCTGGCTCTCGTAGGCGTCGACCTTGACGTGCTCGATCAGGGCCGGCGAGGCACGTCCCGTCCGGATCGAGGCCAGCTCGCGCTGCAACGCATCGAGGCTCTTGGCCATCCGCTCCTCCGCGGAGCGCAGGAGATCGGCGCTCAACCCAGGTGCTCCCGGTCGGTGACCAGCGTCCCGACCCGCTCCCCGCTCACCGCCCGGGCCAGATTGCCCGGGGTGAAGAGGTCGAGGACCAGAAGAGGGAGACGATTGTCCATGCAGAGGGTGATCGCCGTGTTGTCCATCACCTGCAGCCCGCGATTGAGGACATCCAGGTAGGAGATGGTCTCGAAGCGCTCGGCGTTGGCGTCCTTGGTGGGATCGGCGCTGTACACCCCGTCGACACGGGTGGCCTTGATGAGCACGTCGGCACCGATTTCGGCGGCCCGCAGGGCGGCCGGGGTGTCGGTGGTGAAGAAGGGGTTGCCCGAGCCGGCGCAGAAGACGACCACCCTCCCCTTCTCCAAGTGGCGGATGGCCCGCCCCCTGATGTATGGCTCGGCCACCTGGTGCATCTCGATGGCAGTCTGAACGCGGGTGGGCATGCCGTGAGCCTCGAGGGCGTCCCGGAGGGCGAGTCCGTTGATCACGGTGCCCAGCATCCCCATCAGGTCGGCAGTGACCCGGTTCATCCCCCGCCGGGCCCCGGCCAGTCCCCGGAAGATGTTGCCGCCGCCCATCATCACCGCGATCTCGGTCCCCAGCTGGTGGGCGGCCTGCAGCTCGAGGGCCACGGTGTCCAGCACCAGCGGGTCGATGCCGTATCCGCCGTCCCCGACCAGCGCCTCCCCGCTGAGCTTGATCACCACCCGCCGGTAGCGGACCGGGGGGGGCTGCCGCTCCTGGCCGGCCACCCCGGTCAGAGGCATGGCCTCAACCACCGGAGCCTTCCTCGGCTCTCTCACCCAGGGGGAAGCGGGCGAAGCGCGCCACCGAGATGTTCTCCCCCGTCGAGGCGATGGTCTCCTTGATCACCTCCTCCACTCGGCGGGCCTTCTTGCCGGCCTCGTCCCGGATCCAGGGCTGCTCGTACAGGCAGACCGTCTCCAACCACTTGCGCAGCTTTCCCTCGACGATCTGGTCCACCCGCGACGGATCCCGCCCCTCGCCGGCGGCCTGCTGCCGGTAGATCTCCCTCTCGTGCTCCAAAACCTCCACGGGGACGTCCTCTCGGCGGACCCAGTGCGGACCCAGGCTGGCCACCTGCAGGGCCAGGTCGTGAACCAGCGCCTTGAACTCGTCGGTTCGGGCCACGAAGTCACTCTCGCAGTTGACCTCCACGAGGACCCCCAGCCGCCCTCCGGGGTGGATGTAGGCGTCCACCAGCCCCTCGCGGGTCTCCCGCTCGGCTCTCTTCTCCGCCGAGGCGAGCCCCTTGGTGCGCAACAGGTCTCGGGCACGGTCGAAGTCCCCCGCCGAGTCCACCAGAGCGCGTTTGACGTCCATGATCCCCGCCCCGGTCTGCTGGCGCAGATGGCGCACCATCTCCGCCGAGATCTCCTGGCTCACTCCCCGACCTCCTCAGGCTCCGGTTCCGCGCTGGCCTCGAGGGCCGCCTGCTCCTCGGCGGCCCGGAGCTGGGCAGCCCGCTCCGCCGCAGCCTGGGCCTGGGCGGCCTCGATCTGCCGGCGCTGATCCAGCCCGTCCACGATCGCGTTGGTGAGCCGGGTCACGATCAGGCGGACGCTGCGGATGGCGTCGTCGTTGCCGGGGATCACGTAGCTGATCTCGTCAGGGTCGCAGTTGCTGTCGGTGATGGCGATGATCGGGATCCTGAGCTTGTTGGCCTCGGTGACCGCGAGCCGCTCCTTGTGAGGGTCGACCACGAAGAGGGCTGCGGGGAGCCGCTTCATCCCGGTGATGCCGGAGAAGTTGCGCCGAAGGCGCTCCAGCTCATCTTCGCGGCGCCGCTGCTCCTTCTTGATCATGCCCGCGAATCCGTCCCGCTCCTGGCGCTCGGAGAGCTCGGTGAGCCGGCGCAGCTGCAGCTTCACCACCTCGAAGTTGGTCAGCATGCCCCCCATCCAGCGGTTGATCACGTAAGGCTGGTGAGAGCGCTGGCACTCCGCCTCGATGGTGTCCCGGGCCTGCTTCTTGGTCCCCACGAAGAGGATCTGTCCCCCCTGGGCCACGGTGTCCCGGGCGAAGGCGCAGGCCGCATCCAGGAGCTCCACGGTCTGGGCCACGTCGAGGATGTGGATACCCCCGCGGCTGGCGAATATGTAGGGCCGCATCTTGGGGTTCCAGCGGCTGGTCTGGTGACCGAAGTGGACCCCGTTTTGCAGAAGCTCGGTGAGCGTGGCCACGGGCATGGTGCGCCTCCAGTTGCGTTGAACCTCTGCCCACCATCCACCGGCACCCGGCCCAGGGGAACCCGGGGGCCGTCCGGCGGGCATGTGAATTTGATCTCCGCCACCAATGGTAGCCCAAAACCCGGACCCGATCACCGAGAGGGCCAGGCGCGCGGGCCCGGCCAGCGGCCTCGCGTCCTCGGTACCGCGGCGGGTGGCCCGGTCGGCCCTAGAGCACGTAGCGGCGCAGGTCCTGGTCACGGACCAGGTCCCCGAGCCGTTCGCGGACGAACTCAGCGTCCACCACCACCCGCTGGCTGTGGTACTGCTCGGCGGCGAAGGAGACGTCCTGGAGCACCCGCTCCATGACGGTGAAGAGCCGCCGGGCGCCGATGTTCTCGTCCCGCTCGTTGACCAGGAAAGCCTGCCGGGCCAGCTCGGCGGTGCCCTCCTCGGTGAACTCCAGCTCCACCTCCTCGGTGGCGAGCAGCGCCCGATACTGAGCGGTGAGGGAGTTGCTGGGCTCGACCAGGATCCGCCGCAGGTCAGTCTCCCCAAGCGAGGTCAGCTCCACCCGGATCGGGAACCGCCCCTGGAACTCGGGGATCAGGTCGGAGGGCCGGGCGGAGGTGAAGGCGCCTGCGGCCACGAAGAGGATGTGCTCGGTGCTAACCGACCCATAGCGGGTGCTGACCGTGGAGCCCTCGATGATGGGCAGGAGGTCGCGCTGAACCCCGGCCCCGCTCACGTCCGGGCCGTGGCTCTCGGTGTACGCCCCGGCGATCTTGTCGACCTCGTCGATGAAGACGATCCCATTCTCCTCCACGGACCGAATGGCATCGTCGTAGACCCGGTCCATGTCCACCAGCCGCTCCGTCTCCTCCTGGGTCAGGGTGTGCCGGGCGTCGGCGACACTCATCCGGCGCATCCGCCGCCGGGGGGGCGCCATCTGGCTGAAGAAGTCGGCCAGCGACCAGCCGATCTCCTCGTAGCCGGTTCCGGAGAAGACCTCGACCGGGGCGCTGTACGACTCCTCCACCTCGATCTCGATGAGGCGGTCCTCCAGCTGCCGGTTGGCCAGCTTGCGCGCCAGCTGACGGCGCCGCGCCCGCTCTCGCCGGAGGGCCAGCCGCCGGTCCGGTTCGTCGGGAGACGCCTCGCCGGCTCCTCCCGGGCCTTCTGTGGAGGCGGGGGCCTCGGGGACGGGTCCCTCCCGGGAGGCGCGCTCCTGCTCCACCAGTCGATCGACGATCCGGGCCTCGGCCCGCTGCTTGGCCTCGTCCTCGACCTCGGCTACCCGCTGGCTCTGGAGCTGGGTGATGGTCAGCTCCAGCAGATCGCGGACGATCGACTCCACGTCCCGTCCCACATACCCCACCTCGGTGAACTTGGTGGCCTCCACCTTGATGAAGGGGGAGTTGGTCAGGAGCGCCAGCCGGCGGGCGATCTCCGTCTTGCCCACCCCGGTTGGCCCGATCAGCAGGATGTTGCTGGGCATGATGTCGCCCCGGGCCTCGGGTGCCACCCGCATCCGCCGGATGCGGTTGCGGAGCGCCACCGCCATGGCTCTCTTGGCGTCCTGCTGGCCCACGATGTAGCGGTCGAGAGCGCTGACCACCTCGGCCGCGGTCAGCTCACCCTCAGACATCGGCGGCCTCCCCGGGTCCCGAAAGGGTCTCCACGGTTATCTCAGTGTTGGTGTAGACGCACATGGAGGCGGCGATCTTGAGGGCCTCCACCGCCACCTCGCGGGCAGAGAGCTCGGTGTGCTGGGTCAGCGCCCGGGCGGCCGCCAGGGCGTACGGCCCCCCGCTACCGATGGCCCCCAGTCCATCGTCCGGCTCGATCACGTCGCCGTCCCCGCTGAGAAGCAGCAGCTGCCCCTCCCCGGCCACCACCAGCATGGCGTCCAGGTGGCGCAGGTAGCGGTCGGTGCGCCACTCCTTGCCCAGCTCCACGGCCGAGCGCACCAGATTGCCCTGGTGCTGCTCCAGCTGGCGCTCGAACTTGTCGAACAGGGTGAAGGCGTCCGAGACCGAGCCGGCGAACCCCACTACCACCTGGTCGTGGAACAGCCGCCGCACCTTGCTGGCGTGGTGTTTCATCACCACGTCGCCCAAGGTCACCTGCCCGTCGCCGGCCACGGCGATCTCCGGCCCCCGCTGGACGGCCACGATGGTGGTGGCCCGGGGGGTGGATGCCTCATGAGAAGCCACGAAGTCTGAAGTCTACCGCCGCTGGCGGCGGGCCTCCCCTGGGAAGATCAGCGCCCGTCCCCTCCGCCGGCCGTGGCCACCGGCGCGGCGGGGGCCGCATCCCGAGGTGGCCGGTAGCGGCACTTGGGGTATCCGGAACAGGAGACGAAGGGGCCGAACCGGCCCATGCGGCGCACCAGGGGCTGGCCGCACTCCGGGCAGCTCTCTCCGGTGGGCTCTGGCGCGGGTCGGGCCGGCCGGCTGGCCCCCGGCTCGGGACGGATGTAGCGGCACTTGGGGTACCCGGAGCAGCCCACGAACGGGCCGCGGCGGCCGCGGCGCTTGACCAGCGGACGGCCGCACTCCGGGCAGGCCTCCCCGACCTCCTCGGCAGCGGCCCGCTCCTCCCGGCCCTGGATGTAGTCGCATTCGGGGTACCGGCTGCAGCCCACGAACTCGCCGAAGCGCCCCGTGCGGACCACCAGCTCGGCTCCGCAGCGAGGGCAGTCGCCGCCGGCGGGCGGGGCCTTCACCCGGACGCGGGGCATGTCCTCCTGGGCCTTCTCCAGGACCTTGGCGAAGGGCTCGTACCAGGACCGCACCACCGGGATCCAGCCCTCGTCACCCGCCTCTATGGCATCCAGCCGCCGCTCCAGCTCGGCCGTGAACCCCAGGTCGACGACGTCCGGGAACTGGGTGGTCAGCGCCTCGTTGACCGCCACCCCGAGGGGGGTGGGGTGCAGCCGCCGCTCCACCTGGCGGACGTAGCCCCGGGTCTGGATCAGCTCCACCGTGGGGGCGTAGGTGCTGGGCCGGCCGATGCCCCGCTCCTCCAACTCCCGGACCAGGGTGGCCTCCGTGAAGCGGGGCGGAGGCTGGCTGAAGTGCTGCTCGGGGAGCAGCTCCAGGAGGCGAGCGAGATCGCCCTCGGCGAGGAGCGGCAGGAGCTGGTCCTCCCGCTCCTCGGCTGCCGCCACCTTGGTAAAGCCGTCGAAGGTCAGGCGGCTACCGGTGGCGCGGAACTGGTGGCCCGCAACCTCCAATTCGCATCGCGTGTTCTCGAACTCAGCCGGGCTCATCTGGCTGGCCACGAAGCGGCGCCAGATGAGCCGGTAGAGCCGGAGCTGGTCGGAGCTCAGGTGTTCGGCCACCACTTCTGGGGTGCGCTCCACGCTGGTGGGCCTGATCGCCTCGTGAGCGTCCTGGCTGGCCACCGGGCCAGCCTCGCGGCGCCGAGCGGCGCCCTTGGACCCCAGGTAGCGGGGCCCGAAGGTGCTCGCCACGTAGGTGTGAGCCTCATCTCTGGCCAGGTCGCTGATCCGAACCGAGTCGGTGCGCATGTAGGTGATCAGACCCACTGGACCGGCAGAGCCCAGCTCCACACCCTCGTACAACTGCTGGGCCACCCGCATGGTCTTGCTGGGGCTGAAGCGCAGCTGCGCGGAGGCCTCCTGCTGCAGGGTGCTGGTGGTGTGCGGCTGGGGCGGGTTGCGGCGCTGATGGCGCACCTCGACCGAGGCCACCCTGAAGGGCTGGCCCTCCACCTGCGCCATCACCTGGCGGGCCGCCAACTCGTTTGGCAGCGCCGACCCGCCCTCATCGTCTGCGACGCGTCCCCTCCTCCCCTTCGCCGGGGGGTGATAGCGCGCGGAGAACCCCTCCCCGGAGCTGGTCTCCAGCCGGGCATCCAGAGTCCAGCTCTCCACCGGCTTGAAGGCCTCGATCTCCAGCTCGCGATCGCAGACGAGGCGGACCGCCACCGACTGCACCCGGCCCGCGGAGAGTCCCTTGCGGACCTTGCGCCAGAGAAGCGGGCTCAGCTTGTACCCCAGAAGGCGGTCGATGGAACGGCGCGCCTGGTAGGCGTCCACCAGGTTGCGGTCGATCTCTCGGGGAACCTTGAGGGCGGCCTCCACCGCCGGACGGGTGACCTCACGGAAGACGATCCGCTCCGGCTGCTTGAGACGAAGCTGGTTGGCGATGTGCCAGGCGATTGCCTCCCCCTCCCGGTCCGGGTCAGCTGCCAGCAGGACGCGGCCGGCCTTGCGGGCGGCCGACTTCAGCTCCTGGAGCTGCCTCTCCTTCCCCTTGATCACCGTGTAGTCGGGGGTGAATCCATCTTCCACGTCGATCCCCAACTTGGAACGGGGGAGGTCGACGACGTGGCCCATGGAGGCCTTGACCTCGTAGTCCCTGCTGAGGAACTTGCTCAAGGTCCGGGCCTTGCTGGGCGATTCGACGATGATGAGGTTGCTGGGCATGAACGGTTTGAACTCCAAGGCCTTGGGGCCAGGCGATGATAACAACAGCCTTCCACGCCTCCCCCCAGTTCAAGCAGCCGCAGGGCAACCCGCCACTAAACTGGGTTGATATCCCCATTGAGGAGGCTTGGCGCTTGCCCGTCCTTGTCGACGACCGGTACCAGCAGGGGCTCATCGTGGCCCGCCGCGACTTCACCAAGGACCTCTGGTCCATCCGTGTCCGCCCCTCTGACCCCTTCCGCTTCCGGGCCGGCCAGTACGCCACGCTGGGTGTGGAGCTGGAGGGCCGGGTGCTCGAGCGCCCCTACTCGATCGTCTCGGCGCCGGAGGAGCCAGAGCTGGAGCTCTTCATCGAGCTGATCCCGGGTGGTGCCCTCACCCCGCACCTCCATCGGCTGGACGAGGGGCAGACGGTATGGCTCCGCCGACGCCCCAAGGGGTTGTTCCTGCGCCAGCCACCGGCGGCAGACCTGGTCCACCTGTTCTCCGCCACGGTGACCGGGGTCGCGCCCTTTGTCAGCTTCCTCCGCCAGCTGGTCCGCCGGTCCCAGAGCGAAGGTGGAGCCGTGCCACGGATCCTCTTACTGCAGGGAGCCAGTCATGCCGACGAGTTCGGTTACCTGGAGGAGATGGAGCGGCTGAGCCGCGAGCTCCCGGGCTTCCGCTACGTGCCCACCGTGAGTCGGCCCTGGGATGAACCCGGGTGGGAGGGCGAGGTGGGCCGGGCCGAGGACGTCCTCCGCAAGCACGCCGATGACTTCGGCGTGGCGCCGGGCCAAGGGATGGTCTACCTGTGTGGCCACCCGGGGATGATCGCCGGCGGTCGAGCGCTCATGCGCCGACGCGGACTTCAGGAAAAAGAGATCCTGGAGGAGCAGTACTGGCCCGAGGGCAAGGAGCCCACCGGCTCCAACACCTGAATTCGGGCCGGTTCTAAGCCGAAACTCAGCCGCCGCCAGGAGAGTTGAGCTGAGATGAGTCGCCGCCAACGGGCCGCACCCGGGTGAAGGAGCTGTCGCTCCCCGAGCCACTCGCCTCCCTCACCCTGAGCGAGCGGGCGCGCGCCCGCTCGCTCCGCACGGCGCTGCTCGCCGTTCTCCCCTTCGTCATCTATGTGGGACTCCGGCTCCCCTCCCTCTTCGAGCCGCACTGGTACAGCGACGAGGCGGGCTATGCCACCACGGCCTGGTTCTCCACCCACGGGCTAGCCCTCTACCAGACCATCTGGAACAACAAGCCCCCCCTCCTCTTCTGGATCTACGACCTGGCCCTCTGGGCCTTCGGTCCCAGCGAGTTCGGCCTCCACCTGCTGTCCACCCTGGCGGGGCTCCTGGCCCTCGGGGCGCTAGGGTGGGCGCTTCGACGGAGGCCCAGCGGGTGGCGGCGCCTGGGACCGCTGCTGGCGGCCGCTGTCCTGCTGGGGATCCCCTTCCTGGGTGGGGACCTGGCACTGCCGGAGAACTTCCTCATCGCCCCCGAGGCGCTGGGGATGGTGCTCGTGCTCGAGAGCCTGGAGCGAGGACGGGCTCGCTGGATGGTGGGTGCCGGACTGATGCTGGCCGCGGCGGTCCTGATCCAGCAGACGGCGCTGGCAGCGGTGGCCGCTGCCGTCCTCGTGGTCGCGGTCCGCCCCGATCCCGGCCGGGTGCGGCGGATCGCAGCCCTGCTCCTAGCCTGTGGGGGCGGGGTGGGGGCGGGGCTGGCCCCCTATCTGGTCACGGCCGGGCCGGGCCAGGTGTGGTACTTCCTGGTCAGCTCATATCGCCAGTACACCTCCCAGTCCCTGCCCCTCACCGCGCTGACCCTCCTCCCGCGAGCGCTGGCCGGGCTGCTGCTGCTGGTGGGGGCGGCCGGCCGACGGCGCGACACCGCACTGGCCCAACTGGCCGCTGTCTGGCTGGTCTCCGACCTTCTCGCCTACCTCCTTCCCAACCGCGCCTACCCCCACTTCCTACTGCCGGCCGTGGTCCCGCTGTGTCTTGTCCTCTCTGGCCTACGCCGACCCACTTGGGTCTCGGCTGCTAGGCTCCCCAGGCTCGCACTGCCGGCGTCCGCCGCCCTCTGCGTCGGCACCTGGGCTGCCCTCTTCGCCATGAACGCCTCCGGCCTCTTCAGCGGGCTTCTCACCCTGGAGTACATCCCGCTCTCCGTGGGACGGGCGGTTGGGGCGGTCACCGAGACCCAGTACCTCTCCGCCTTCGGCGTGGACACCTTGGGAGAGTCCCAGGCGGTGGCCTTCATCCGGAGCCACCACCTGGAAGGCGCCTCCGCCGTGGTGTGGTCGTCCAACGCCTGGCCCTACCTGCTGGATCGGCTGCGCCCCGTACTCCCAACTCCTGCCATCTACATGGACGCCTTCTGGCTGGGCGAGCGAGCTCTCATGGAACGGGTCCGGAGCGCCCTGCCGGAACTGGTCGTGGTGGACGGCAGCGGAATCCCCTCGGCCCTCCGCGACCTCCTCGACAGCTCCTACAGGGTGGTGGAGCGGGGAGCCGGTGGCTCCGCTGTCTGGCTCCGGGAGAACCTCTCGAGCTAGCGCTTCAGCTTGGTGGCGAGTGGGGGGGAGATCTGGGAGAAAATCCCCCGCAGCGACTTGACCCAGCGGTTGCCCGGCTGGCGCCAGGCCAAGGGCTCGCCCCCGCTCAGGGACCGGACCCCGTCGAGCCCGGCGTGGGGCACGGCCAGAACCGGCTGCTCCAGCACCCGGGAGGCGCGGTCCGCCTCCACCTGGTGATACGGGAGGACGCAGTTGAGAATCACCGAAACGCGGTCCCGGGGGATCCGCAGCTGGTCGCAGATGCGCAGCCAGGCGAGTACCGCGAACACCCCGGGGTTGTCCGGAGTGCCCACCACCACCATGTGGTCGGACCGCTCCAGGATGTCGATCCCGCCGTTGTCCAGCCGCCCACCCTGGTCCACCACCACCAGCTCCGCAGGATGGGTGAGCCTCAGGATGATCGCCCCGACGGCAGCCGGCGAGACGGAGTCCGCCAGCTCCGGGCGCGAGGGCGCGGGGAGAACCGAAACCCCGCTGGGGTGACGGGGGAGCCGGTCGAAGATCTCCTCCTCCGGGCCGACCGACGAAAGCTCCACCCAGGTGGGGGTCTGGGGAGGCAGGTTGAAGGCCAAAAGGGCGCTGCCGAACCGGGGCACGTTGTCCACCAAGGCCACCCGGTAGGCGTCTGCGGCCAGCACCGCCAGGTTGGCCGCCAGCATCGTCCTGCCGGTGCCGCCTCGAGGCCCGCACACCACCCAGAGCTCCCCGCGGCCCTTGGCCGGCCTTTCGGGTGCAACCGAGGCGTCCAGCCGGGAACGGACGAGTTCGGAGAGCGCTTTGGCGGAGGCTGTCCGGGGCAGCTTCTCGCTGGCCCCGGCGTCCAGCGCCGCCGCCACCAGGGGCGAGCTGCCATCCGCGGCCACCAGGATGACCGGGATCGCGGCGTGAAGAATGCTGGCCCGGATCTGGCGGACCAGGGGAACCAGCGCCGGGTCCTCCCCGAAGACCTCGATCACCGCCGCGTCTGCGGGATTGGCCTCAAGCGCCGCGGCGGCGGCGGCGGCGGAGTCGAAGCCGACCAGCTCCAGCCCGTTCTCGGCCAGCGCCTGGCGGATCACCTCTGACCTTGATGCCTGACGGGCGATCACCAGCACCTTGCGGGGGAGGGCGTCAGGCATGCTCCAAGTCTATTGCCTCCGGGTGGGAGTGATCAGTTGGGGGGCGAAGCCGGCGTCACTTGCTTGCGGCCCGCCCCCGGAGCCCCCGGCGCCGACCTGGTGCAGCCGGAGCCTCGACCGGCTCCTGCACCACCTCCTGCTCACTCGCCGCCTCCACGGCCGCGGCCCTCGCCGGGCCCTCCCGGCGCTCCCTAATCCGGGCCTGCTTGCCGACCTTCCCCCGCAGGTAGTAGAGCTTGGCCCGATGCACCACGCCGTGCCTCACCACCTCGATCCTGGCAAGCCGGGGCGAGTGGATCAGGAAGGTGCGCTCCACCCCCACCCCGTGGGCGGTGCGGCGCACGATAACCGACTCCCGGACCCCCCCGCCCTTCAGCCCGATGACCACGCCCTCGAAGACCTGGACCCGCTCGCGGGTGCCCTCGACCACCTTGGCGTGGACCCTCACCGTGTCCCCTGGTCTGAGCTCCGGGACGTCGGATCGCAGCTGCTCCTCCTCGAGCAGGTCGATGATGTTCACTGCGCACCTCCACCAGCCTCGCCGCCCGTCGGGGCGGCGGGTCTCGATTGCCCTGTCGTCTCCGCCTTGAGGAGCAGGTCCGGGCGGATCCGGGAGGCCCGCTCGAGGGCGGCCCGGCGCCGCCAGGCAGCGATCTTCGCGTGATCGCCGCTGCGAAGCACTGATGGTACCGAAAGTCCCTCGTAGACTGCCGGCCGCGTGTACTGGGGATACTCGGGAAGCCCCTCCGCGAAGCTCTCATCGAGGCTGGACTCGGGGTCCCCCAGCGTCCCCGGCAGGTGCCGGGCCACCGCCTCCACCAGGGCCATGGCGGCCAGCTCACCGCCGGCCAGCACAAAGTCCCCGACCGAGAGCTCCTCCAGGCCGAGACCGTCCACCACCCGCTGGTCGACCCCCTCGTACCGGCCACATACGAGCAGCAGCGACTCCTCCCTGGCCAGCTCCAGCACCAGCCGGGCGTCCAAACGCCTCCCACCGGCGGACATGAGGATGGAGCGGGGGGACCGGACCGCCTGCAGACCGCGCACCGCCGCGAACAGCGGCTCGGGGCGGAGCACCATCCCCGGACCTCCCCCAAAGGGGGCGTCGTCCACCTGGCGGCGCGAACCGAGCCCCCAATTCCTCAGATCATGAGCCTCAAGCTGCACGACACCGGTGGCCAGCGCACGGCCCACCACCCCTACCCCCAACGGGCCGGGGAAGACCTCCGGGAAGAGGGTGAGGATGTCAACCCGCATCGTCCCACGGCTCCAGGAAGGCGGCAGCGACTGTGAGCTGACCGCCCTCGAGGTCCACCTCCAGAACCGCGGCCCGGACCGCGGGGACCAGCCTCTCACCGTCCGACCCGCTCACCACCAGGACGTCGTTGGCGGGATAAGGCTGCACGTCGGCGACGACGCCGTGCTCGATCCCGCGCTCGTCGACCACCCGGAGTCCGACCAGCTGGAAGTGGAAGTACTCCCCTTCCGGAAGGGACCGCACGCTGTCGATGGGGACCTCCAGGTACCCACCCACCAGGCGCAGGGCCGCGGTCCGATCCTCCACCCCGGCGAGCCGGCAGAGCAGGTGGTCACCGGCTGGGCGAGGTTCCCGGATCACCCGGGTCGTCCCTTCCACGAAGACCTCGGTGCCCTCGGGGAGGCGATCGACTCCCCCACCCAGGAGCTCCAGGGCCACCTCGCCCCGCAGGCCATGGGCCTTCAGCACCCGCGCCACCCGCACCCTCTCTGGGGGTTTTGTCAATCGACGACCTCGACCTGGACCCGATCCCGCGCCCTAAGCGAGGCGGACCGAACCACCATCCTGATGGCCTCCACGTTCCTCCCCTGGCGACCGATCACCCGGCCCAGATCCTCCGGGGCGGTCCAGATCCGCACCATGTAGTGGTGCCCCTGCCCTTCGATCTCCACGCGAACGTCGTCTGGGCGGCTGACCAGCTGCCGGACGATGTGGCTGACCAGCTCGCGGTAGTCGGGCACCGGGTCAGCCCTCGGACTCGGCTGCCGTCGCCTCTTCGGGCTCGCCCGCGGCCAGCTCCGGCTCGGCCCCAGCCTCCGAGCTAGCCACCTCCGCCGAGTCGGCGGCGTCAACGGCCGGCTGGGTGGGCGTCGACTCAACCTCGGACGCGGCGACCGCAGTTTCGGCACGGGCGCGGCGGGGCTTGGCCTCCAACATCCCCTGCCGTTCGAGAAGCTGCCTCACGGCGTCCGAGGGGCGGGCGCCAGTGGCCATCCAATATCGGATCCGGTCGTCCTGTAACTTCACCACCACGGGATCTGGAAGTGGGTCGTAGTACCCCACCATCTCGATGAATCGCCCATCGCGCGGGGAGCGGGCGTCCGCCACCACCACCCGGTAGAAGGGGCGCTTCTTGGCCCCCATCCTCTTCAGCCTGATCTTTACCGCCATCCTGGTCCTCCTCGCTTGGTGCGCTGGTCCGCTCTCAACCGCCGATCAGCGGTGTGCGTCCACGCGGTGTCTTCAACAGCTCCTGGGCCAGCCGGCGGCGGCCGCCCGCTCCCGAGAGCCCCTTCATCATCGACCGCATCTGCTCGAACCCCTTGATGAGCCGGGACACCTCGGCCGGCGTGGTCCCGCTGCCCCGGGCGATCCGGCGGCGGCGCGAGCTGTCCACCGTCTCCGGCTTGCGCCGCTCCTCCGGGGTCATGGATAGGACGATCGCCTCCAGCCGGCGCAGCTCCGCCTCCCCGGGGAGCGCCGACCCCTGCGCACGCATCAGCTCCCGACCGCCAGGCATCAGCCCCAGGATCGACTCCAACGGCCCCAGGCGGCGCAGCTGGCGGAGCTGGGTCACGAAGTCGTCCAGGGTCAGGCGGCCCTCGCGCATCCGCTCCTGCGCGGAGACCGCCTCCTCCTCACTTATCTGCTCCTGGCTGCGCTCGATCAGGGTCAGGACGTCGCCCATACCCAGGATCCGGCGCGCCATCCGCTCCGGATGGAACGGCTCCAGGTCCCGGGGGCGCTCCCCCACGCCGCAGTACCAGACCCTCAGCCCGATGGCGGCCCGCATGGACAGGGCGGCGCCGCCCCGGGCATCGCCGTCCAGCTTGGTGAGGATGATCCCGTCAACACCCACCTGCTCCTTGAACGAACCGGCGACCCGCACCGCCTCCTGCCCGGTCATCGCGTCCACCACCAGCAGTGAGTGGTGGACGCGGACTGCGGATCGGATCTCGGCCAGCTCATCCATGAGGGGCTGGTCAAGGTGCAGACGGCCCGAGGTGTCCACCAGGACCACGTCATGCCCCTGGCGCCGAGCCGCCTGGACGGCGGCGGCTACCCCGTGCGCCAGCCCCCGGCCAGTCTCCGGCACCAGGACCGGGACCTGGTGCTCGGCGGCGAGGATCTGCAGCTGCTCGACGGCCGCCGAGCGGCGGAGATCGGCCGCCACCAGCGCCGGCCGGTGCCCCTCCCCCCGCACCAGCAGCGACAGCTTCACCGCGGTGGTGGTCTTGCCCGCCCCCTGGAGACCCACCAAAAGGACCACCGTGGGCGGCTCGGGGCTGTAGGAGAGCGCCTGGTCCTCCCCCCCCAGGAGTTCCACGAGCTCCCCGAAGACCAGCTTGATCACCTGCTGCCCCGGGGTCAGGCTCTGCAGGACGTCGGCCCCCACCGCCCGGTCTCGCACCCGCTCCACGAATTCCCGAGCCACCTTGTAGTTCACATCGGCCTCGAGAAGCGCGAGGCGGACCTCCCTAAGCCCGGCCTCGACGTCCTCGGCAGTGAGCCGGCCCTTGGCGGTGAGGTGCTTGAAGGCCACCCCCAGCTTGTCGGTCAGGGTGTCAAACACCGCCGCCCTCCGCCGCCTGCGGGCCCGAGAGGCGCCGCTCGAGGTCGGCCACCCTGGCCTCGGCCGCCGCCAACTGGCCACACAGCCCCAGGCTGGACTCCAGCTCCTGCACCCGGCGCAGCCCCCGGCGGATGAGGTCGTGGGCGGCAGCTCGCGATACCCCGAGCGAATCGGCCAGTTCGGTCACCGACCAGTCCTCCTCCAGATGCAGCCGCAGCGCCTCTCGCTGCCGGTCGGTCAGGACCGGACCGTAGGCGTCGAGCAGCTGGAGGTGGTGCGATCGGGAGCGCGCCAGGTCGGCTGTCAAAGTCATCGCCTTGACAGGATACCGGGTCCTCGACGAGCGCTCGACCATCCGCCAGGTATCGGCGCGGAGATCGCCATCTCAAATGTCGAGAGCGCTGCCGGTTCGACCAGCCGAGGGCGGGCGCCTGCTGGCGCCGTGGTCAGACGGCCTCGTCGGCGAGGAGGGCCGACACGTAGGCCGCTGGGTCGAAGTCGTCCAGGTCATCCGACCCCTCGCCCGTGCCCACCAGCTTCACCGGGAGGTCGAGCTCCCGCTCCACCTGGAACACGTATCCCCCGCGGGCACTGCCATCCAGCTTCGTCAGAACCACGCCGGTGGCGCCGATGACTTCGGAGAACGCTCGGGCCTGGGCGAGGGCGTTGGCCCCCACGTAGGCATCCAGCACCAGTAGCGACTCCTCAGGCTGGTCGGGGATGCTGGCGGCGATGACCCGGCGCACCTTGGCCAGCTCCTGCATCAGGTTGTCCTTGGTGTGGAGCCGGCCCGCCGTGTCCACCAGGACCAGGTCCCGGCGGCGCGCTCGAGCGGCCTCCATGGCGTCGTACACGACCGCGGCGGGGTCCGCCCCCGGGCGGTGCCCGACCACGTCGACCCCCAGCGGCTCGACCAGCCTCCGCAGCTGATCCTGCGCGGCGGCTCGAAAGGTGTCCCCGGCGGCCACCAGGGGGGTGAGTCCCTGGGCCTTGATCCGCGCCGCCAGCTTGGCGACGGTGGTGGTCTTACCGGAGCCGTTCACCCCGGCAACCAGCCAGACCCCGGGGGTTCCACCCAGGCGAAGTTCCCGATTCCGGCCCCCCAGCTTGCTCTCCATCTCCGACCGCAACCCGGCCAGCAGCTCGGCCGGCGCGCGCAGTCGCTCGCGCTCCGCCCGTTCGCGAAGCCCCTGGACCAGCTCCTCAGCCATCGGTGCGCCGCAGTCGCTGGCCACGAGCAACTCGAAGATCTCCTCCAGCGTGGCCGCATCCACCGCTCCGTGTGCCAGTCGGGCCCGGAGCTGGTGGCCAAGCCCGCTGCCCAGCCGGTCGAGCCGGCGTGGAAGTCGCCGCCACCACCTTGGTCGTCGCCCTCCCCCAGGGTCAGACAAGCGCCGCCTCCTCCGCTGCGCCCCGGTCCTCCACCGGTGAGCCGTCCGCTCCCAGGCGGACCGAGAGCACCCGGCTGCCCCCCCTCCCGTCCTGGGTCACCCCGTAAAGTCGGTCGGCGGCGGCCATGGTGGTCAGGCTGTGGGTCACCAACACGAACTGGTTGGTGAGGGCCCGCTGGCGAAGCACCCGCACAAAGCTGCCCACGTTGACATCGTCCAGGGCCGCGTCAACCTCGTCGAAGACGTAGAACGGACTCGGTGACACCTGCTGGATCGCCAGTACCAGTGCCAGCGCCGTGAGTGCCCGCTCACCGCCGGAGAGGAGGCCGAGCGGGATCACGCGCTTGCCGCGGGGCTGCACCTCCAGGTCTACCCCCGGGAGCTCCGACTCGGCAGTGGGGATCGACACCAGCCGGGCCCGGCCACCACCGAAGAGCTCCCTCCAAACCGACTCGAATTCGGCAGCCACACGTCCCAGCGTCTCCCGGTACCTGGCGGCGGTGAGCCGACCCACCGTTGCCGCGACCAGCGAGAGCTCCCGCCTCGCGGCCTCCACGTCTTCGTGGACCCGTCGGAGATCCTCGGTCCGGTCAAGCAGTTCGGCCAGCTGGGATGGGGCTAGGGCGTTCACAGGCCCGAGCTGGGCCAGGCGCCGCTCGAGGCGCTGGAGCTCCTGGGCGGTCCGACCGGGATCCTCAAATCGGGTCGCCTGCTCCTCAGGCACCTGCTCCAACTCCGGGCGCAGCCGGGCCGCCGCCGCCTCCCGCTCGGCCAGCTGCTCCTCCAACCCGGACAGCGAATCCTCGGCCCTCCTGACTTCCGAGATGAGTTCCGCACGGCGCCTCTCCAGCTCGGCCAGCCTCGCCAGGGGATCGGCCTCCGACGCGGTGGTCTGGGCAACGGCCCCTGCCTCGGCCACCATCCGGCGAAGCAGGTGGCCGAGCTCCTCGCGAATGGCCCACAGGCGGCGCAGGGCGTGGGCGGCCGCGGCTTCCGCGTCTCGGGCGCCCTGGGCCGCTGCCAGCACCCGCGCGGAGAGCCGGTCCCGCTGAGCGCGGCGCTCGCGCCTGAGACGCAGGCTCGTCTCCCGGCGTGCCTCAATCTCGGCCCACTGGGACCGGAGGATGGCCACCTGGGACCGGACCTCGGTGAGGTGGTCCAGGAGCAGCGACAGCTCCTCCTGGGCCACCCTGGCCCGTTCCTCGGCAGCGGCCCGCTCCCGTCCCGCCGTCCCCTCCTCCGCCCGGGCCGATGCGAGCTCGGACAGCGCCCCGGAGACCTGGGGCTCCTGACCCGATAGCTCGGCGTCCAGGGAGTCTATCCGCCGCCCGAGATCGGCCAGAGCTGCCTCCCCGCGAGCCACCCTGGCCCTCAGGGCGTCGACTTCCTCCCGGGCGGCGGCCAGCTCGGCGCGAGCGCCGTCCACCGCCTCCTCACTGCTTCGATGCTGGGCCGCGCCCCACTCGAGCCGGGCCTCGGCCTCGCGGACCATCTCCTCGCGGCGCGCCTTCTCCGATCGCAGTGACCGGATGGTGGTGGCGCGCACTATCGCGCCCCCACCGCGCGCCGGGGTGCGCTCCCAGCCGGCGCCGAGAACTGTTCCATCCGGGAGCACCGCCCGGCCCAGGGGCTCCAGGCCGAGCCAGGCGTCCGCGGCTCCCCGATCTGAGGCAAGGCAGACGAGGGACAGATGGCTGCCCACCACCTCGACAGCCAGAGGGTCGCCAGTGACCACCTCCACCAGCCGGCGGCAGCCCACCGGTGGGTTGACTCCGTGGTCGTGAGGCGGCCCTGCCGACCACACAACGGTCTCGGCCGCTTCGCCGCGCCGCGCCAGCGCAAGCCTCGCCTGCTCCGCATCTCCCAGCAGGGCCTTCGCCAGCTCGCCGAGGGCGGCGTCCACGGCGACGGCATCATCTGGAGCAAGTGGCCGGAGGACATCGGCCATGGGCGACAGCGCCAGTTCCCCGGCCTGTACCGCGGCGGCGATCTCGCGATCGGTTCCTGGCCGGCCGGCCCGCGCCTCGGCCTCGGCGAGCTCCCCGGACGCCTGCCGGGCCGTCCGCTCCGCCTCCTCCAGCGCCACCTCCAGGGAGCGCCGGCTGCGGCGAGCCGCGGCCTCCGCCTGGACCTGTCTCTCCAGACGGCCGGCCGCGGCCTCCTGCGCCCTGGCTGCCACCAGGACAGCCTCCTGATCCTTCCCCACTAGCTGCTCCAGCTCCCTGGCCTCGGTCCGTAGCGCGTTGAGACCCTCTCGGGCGCGGGTTCCCTGGGAGTTGAGCAGCTCCACCCGCCCCTCCAGCCGCTGTATGGCTCGCTCCGCACCCTGTTGGGCGGCCCGGTAGCGGGCCGCCTCGGCCTCGGCCTGCGCCAGCGCCCCCCGCAGGACCACCTCCCGCCCCCCCAGCTCGCGAGCCTCCGCCTCCAGAGAATCCAGCCGGTCGGTGTTAGCCGGCACGGGATCGCCCTCGTCCTCGGTCGCCGCAGGCCCGAGCTGGTCGAGGTCCCCGAGGGCGTCGCGCTGCAGCCGCAGGGCTGCCGCGCGGTCCCGCACGGCCTGGACGGCACGCTCTCCCCACCTGGTTGCCTCGCCCTCCAGCCGCTGGCGGCTGACCGCCAGCTCGCCCATGGCCCGCTCGTGCTCCATGCGCAGCCGTTCGCGAAGCTCCAGCTCCTCCCGCTGCCGCCCGTAGATCAGCGCGTACTCGGACTCCCGGACTCGCGCCTGCTCCAGGGCGCGACGGGCCGCTTGAAGCTGACGTTCCGTGCGCCGAGTCTCGGTGACAGCCTCCAGCCAGGCAGCCCGCTCCAGCCCTCCACGCAGCCGGCGGATCTGTTCCTGCAGCACCGACGCCTCGTCTGCCAGTTGGGCCTCGAGGCGCAGCTCCTCGATCCGGGGCCACAGCTCTGCCAGCCTGCCCCCGGACCCCTCCAGCCACTGGTCCAGAGAGGCCATGCGAGACGCGCTCTCGTCCAGCAGCGCCTGGGTGCCGCGGACCCCGGCCGCCTCCTCTATGAGGTGCCGGCGTTGGGCGGAGGTCGCCCGGATGATCGCCTCGATGTCGTTCTGGGCGATGATGGCGTACCCCGACTGGGCAAGGCCCGTGGCCTCCAACAGCCGGTAGACATCCCGGAGCCTCACCCGCTCCCCATTGCGTCGGAACTCACTGCCCCCGTCCCGGAAGACCCTCCGGCTGAGGGCGACCTCGAGGTCCTCTACGGGGAGTCGCCGATCCTCGTTGTCGAAAGTGATCGAGACCTCGGCCATCCCCTGGGGAGCCCGCCGTTCACCACCGGCGAAGATCACGTGGTCCAGCCGCTGTCCCCGGAGCTCGCGGGCGCTGGCTCCCCCCAAGACCAGGCGAATCGCGTCCACCAGGTTGGACTTGCCGCTCCCGTTGGGCCCCACGATGGCGGTGATACCGCCTCCGAGGTCAAGCTCCGTCGCCGCGGCGAAGCTCTTGAATCCCTGAAGCTGGAGGCGCGTGACCCTCATTCTGGGCCGGAGACCACCACCTTGGTCCGACGCCGCCCGCCCCGGTGACCGCGCCTGGTGCGGCGGGGAGCGCCCTGGCCGTCGGGCCCGGCGGCGAGCTCCTGCTTCGCCGCCTCGGATCCCGATGCCGAAGTGACCAGTCCCGGCCCCGGGACGGCTCCCGGCGCATCCCCTACTGCTGGGCCGGATGACCGGGCCGCCATGCTCCGGCGCGGCCGCCGACGGCTGGGAGCCGCCTCCACGGCCTCCGAGATGGGATTGCGGGTCGTCGTAGGTTCGGCAGCCATCTCCGCCGCCGGCTCGGAGGATGCGGAGGAGGCCGCCGCGGACCCCGATCGGCTCCGGCGGTGGCGGCGGCGGCCAGGAGCCGCCTCGACAGCGGCCTCTGGCACCAAGCCCTCAGCCGCCCCGGGCAGCGCCGAGGGGACCACGTCTGGTCCCGGCCCCAGGTCCTCCACCGCCAAGCGAGGGCGGGAACGACGGCGCTTCCGGCGTGGCTGGCCGGGCTCGTCCCCCGCGACCGGGGCCGCCAACGCAGACGGCGCCGGGGCAGCTGCCTCTAGGGGAACTTCGATGCGGGATGGCTCGACTCCGCTGGGTTCGACAAGCGACACCTCCGGCGCCAGCAACTCCACCCCCGACCGGGGACGGGACCGGCGCCGTCTCCGCCGGGGCTGGGGAGCCTCGTCCCCGGCGACCGCGACCGCGGACAGGACCGAGGGCAGAGGTGTCGGCTCCGTCGTCGTTGCCACCGGCTCCGCAGTCGGTGAGACCGCGCCCCGACCGCGCCGCCGCTTCGGCGCGGGAGCCATGAGCTTCTCCAGCGCGAGGCGGGCGGCCGCCTGCTCGGCTGCCTGCTTGGTGCCCCCCCGGCCCTCTCCGAGCGTCCCGTGCCCCTCGACGGAGACCTGGGAGAGGTACTGCCGGCTGCGCGCATCCTGTCCAACTGGAGCGGTGCGGTACTGGGGAGGCCCCCCAAGCTTCTCCTGGGCGACGGCCTGGAGTCGGCCCTTGAAGTTGGGGTCGGTCCAGGCGCTCAGGTCCCCGATCCGGGAAAGGAAGATGCGGCCCGCTCGCCGGTACCCTTGGTCGAGGAAGGTGGCGCCCACCAGGGCCTCGAAGGCGTTGGCGTGCAGAGATGTCAGCCGCCGCGCGCCCGACTTCGCCGCCCCCTTGCCGAGGCGCAGGGTCTCCCCCAGCCTGAGCTCCTCGCCCAGGCGGGCCAGCGCCACCGTGCTCACCAGGGAGGAGCGGATCTGGGTCAGCTGTCCCTCGTCGTATCCGGGGAAGCGCTTGAAGAGGTACTCACCGGCGACAAGCTCCAGGACCGCATCTCCGAGGTACTCGAGCCGCTCGTTGTCGCGCCCCGCCACCCCCCGCTCGTTGATCCAGGAGGTGTGGGTCATGGCCTCGCGGAGAAGCTCCCGCTGCTTGAACCGGAAACCCAGGCGGCGTTCCAGCTCGTCCAACCGATTCTCCGCCTCGGCCTCCAAGGCCGCCAGCTCCTCCGGGGTGGTCCTTCCCCGGCGGCGCCGGACCGAAGTCAGCTGGCCAGGTCCAGGTGCTCCCTCACGTAGTCCCAGGCCTGTCCCACGGTCTGGATCTTCTCCGCGTCCTCGTCCGGGATCTCCATCCCGTAAGCCTCCTCGAAGGCCATGATCAGCTCCACTAGGTCCAGCGAGTCCGCGTTCAGGTCCTCCACGAAGTTCGCCTCGGGAGTCACCTGCTCGGCCTCCACGCCCAGCTGCTCCACCACGATCGCCTGGAACCCTTCCCACGTCGTGTCTGCCATCTCTACCCCTCGTTGGACGGCTGGAAGCCGTCTGGTTGGCCAGCTCTGTTGGTTCCGGCAGCTGTGGCGCCGGCTCCGCGATGTCGCGCTCGGGAATTGTGCCAAATCGGGCTCGGCCCCCACTGAGCCGCTCCCCGGGCAGGACCGCCAGTTGGTCCTGGGGAGACGAGTCGGTCGGGGCGGCAAGGGAGGTCTCCTCGCCTCGGCCGGGACGCACCAGACGGCGTACGAAGGACTTCACCGGCCGGCTGGCCGAGTACCGAAGGCTGGACGGATCTGGGATCCCAAGCTGCGGGCCATTGTATGGGTCATGGCAGCGTCCCCTGGGCGACCTCGGCAGCTCGCTGGGGGGAGTCGACCTGGACCACATCCGGACCTTCCAACACCCGTTTGATCAGCGGTCCCAGGGTGGCCCCGGCGCCGCACTCCAGGTAGCGCTGCGCCCCGGCCGCCTCCAGGGCCCGGACTGTGGCCGTCCACAGGACCGGGCTCTCGAGCTGGACCTCGAGCCCGCGACGGATCTCGGCGGCGCTGCTCACCACCCGGCCCAGGGCCCCCGCACCGACGGGAAATGCGGGATCGGCGATCTCGGTCTCGGCGATGGCGGGAGCGAACTCGGCGGCCGGCCCGGCCATCAGGGGAGAGTGGAAAGCGCCGCCTACCTGGAGCGGCACCACCCGGCGGGCACCGGCCTCCCGAGCCCTCCGGGAAACCTCGTCGACCCCCGCCGCCGAGCCGGACACCACCAGCTGCTGGGGGCTGTTGTCGTTGGCCAGAACGCAGAGTGCGCCGGAGGCCGTGACCTCGGCGCAGATCCCCTCCACGACCTGGGACGCCAGCCCCAGGACGGCCGCCATGGTGCCGGGAGGAGCGCTGGCCATCGCCCTAGCCCGGCGGATGACCAGCCGCATTCCCGCCTCCGGGCCGACGGCCTCCGCGGCCACCAGGGCGCAGTACTCCCCTAGGCTGTGTCCGGCGGCGAAGCCGGGTTCCAGCCCTCCCTCCGAGAGCAGCCGGAAGATGGCCACCCCGGTGTAGAAGAGCGCGGGCTGCGCCGCCTCGGTCTGGCGCAGGTCCTCGGCGGCGGCATCGAGGAGCAGCCAGCGCAGCGGCACCCCCTCGGCTTCAGCGACATCGATCAGGTCAAGGGAGCATCCCTTGCCGAGGAGCTCCCTCCCCATCCCGGGCGCCTGTGCCCCTTGGCCGGGAAACACCAGGGCGTCGCCCTTCATTCCCCCCCCTGGCACCAGGCCCTAGTCAGTCGCTATGACCTCCCGTCCACGGTACTGCCCGCAGTTGGGGCACACCGTGTGGGGGCGGCGCGGGTGCCGACAGCGTGGACATGGAGCCAGGGTCGGCGCCGCCAGCGCCAGGTGGGAGCGCCGCCGATCCCGGCGGGCCTTGGGCACGCGTTCCTTCGGAAGAGCCATCTCGGGCGCCAGTCTATCAGGTGGCGGGCTCAGCGCCTCCGGCCGCGCCCCTTGGGCCTCTCCTCGCCGTCCCGACCGGACTCCAGCGTCTCCAGGCCCCGGCGCACCTCGCTGAGCGCACTGGAGAGCTGAGTCTCCAGCGACTCCATCCGCTCCCGGGCGTAGTCGTCGGCATCCTTACGCATCTTGCGGTGACGTTCCCGCGCCTCCGCCAGCAGTCTCTCGGCCTCGGCAGTGGCCTGGCGCGTGATCTCGTGCTGGTCGGTGAGCCTCTCGGCCCGCTCCTGGGCGGCGAGGATCGTCTGCTCCGCCTGCGCCTCCGCCTCGCGCAGGCGCGCCTCCCGCGTCTCCAGCACCAGGCGGGCCTCCTTGATCTCATCGGGCAACCCCACCCGGATCTGATCGATGGCGTCCAGGATCTCGTCCTCGTTGATCACCACATTGGGGGTGAGCGGCACCCGCCGGCTCTGGTTTACCAGCGCCTCCAGCTGATCGAGTACGTCGAAGATCGAGACTCGCTCGCTCTCCACTCCGAATTCGTCTTGGTCGTCGCTCATGCTTCCTCCTCCGCTCTCGGGCGGGGGCCGGGCCTCTCCAGCCGCTGGCGGAGCGCGACCTCGACCGGCGCCGGAACCAGCCCCTGAACGCCCCCACCGTGGGCCCAGACATCCTTTATCAGCGACGAGCTGAGATACACGTTGACAAAGCTGGTGGTCAGGAAAACGGTGTGCACCCGGGGCTCCAGCCGGCGGTTCATGAGCGCCATCTGAAACTCGCTATCCAGGTCCGAGACCGCTCGGAGGCCGCGCACGATCACCGCCGCCCCCTGGCTTATGGCGAACTCCACCGCCAACCCGGAGAAGTGGGCCACCGCCACGTCGCTCTCGGGGCCGAGGCTGTCACGCACCATCTGGGCCCGCTCGGAGGCCGTGAAAAGGCAGCTCTTGGCAGTGTTGTCCAGCACCCCCACCACCACCCGGTCGAAGATCATCCGGGCCCGCTTGATCACGTCCAGATGCCCCTCGTGGATGGGATCAAAGCTCCCGGGATAGACGGCCGTGGTCATGTGGACCTCCGGTAGAAGGAGAGCACGGTGGTGCCATAGCGGGCCACCCGCACGCAATTTAACGCCCCGGGAGCATCGTCCAGCACCAGATCCCGATGGTGCTCCATGACCACCGTGGGGTCCCAGGCGGGGAGCTCTCCGGCCAGCCGAGCCACCTGGACCAAGAGTCGCACCAGCAGCTCTGGCCCCGGCGCTGCGTATGGGGGGTCCGCCAGGACCAGCTGCGAGCGCGCCAAGATGTCGTCCCGACGGCGCACCCAGCCGTCGGCGTCCTCGGTCACCACCTCGGCCCGATCGGAGAGGCCCAGGCTCTCACAGTTGCGGGCGATGAGCTGGGCCCGCGCCGACCGCACCTCCACGAACGTGGCATGGGCGGCACCTCGGGAGAGGGCCTCGATACCCAGCGTCCCCACCCCGGCGCAGAGATCCACCACCCGCATGCCGTAGACCCGGTTGCCGAGGATGTTGAAGAGCGCACCCCGAGCCACCCCCGCGGTTGCCCGGAGGTCGGGCTCCTCGACGGTCAGCAACCAGCGCCCGGCCGCCTCCCCCCCGGTGAGCCGCGCTCCCCGGACCGGCTTCAGGCGGCGGCGCTCCGGACGGGTTGGCCCCCGACCCGGGGTCGGGCCGGGCTCCGTGGAGGCAGGGATCCGCTGGTAGGTTGCCAACTCGCATAGCATGGCATCCCGGGCACCGGGGGAGTCGCCCCTCAGTCAAACTCGAAGACCACCCGGTAGTCCCGGATCCCCCGCCGCAGGATGGGATCGGACAGCTCCGGGTCCGCCTTGAGCACCGCCTCTGCCGCGGCCCGGGCCCGCTCGCGCAGCGGGTCGTCCAGCAGGTCGCCCACCCTCATCTCGGGGAAGCCATGCTGCCGGAGCCCATAGGGGTCACCCGCACCTCTAAGGCGCAGGTCGATCTCCGCCAGCTCAAAGCCGTCCGAGTGCTCGATCAGGGCACGCAGGCGGGCGGACGCCACCGGATCCTCCTCCCCGACGAACAGCAGGCAGTGCGCCGGTTGGGCCCCCCTCCCCACCCGGCCGCGGAACTGGTGCAGCTGGGCCAGCCCGAACCTCCCGGCGTCCTCAATCGCCATCACCGTGGCATTGGGGACGTCGACTCCGACCTCGACCACGCTGGTGGCCACCAGCAGGTCGTACCGGTGATCCGCGAATGCCTCCATGCGTTCGGCCTTCTCCCGGGCCGGAAGGCGCCCGTGAACCAGCACCAGTCGGAGGTCCTGGAACACCTCCCGGGTCAGCCGCTCGTACTCGGCGGTGGCCGAGCGCGCCTCCGCGCCAGGGGTGTCGTCGATGAGCGGGCAAATGATGAACCCCTGGCGGCCCGCCGCCACCTCCGAGCGGATCAGCTGGTAGGCCGACTCGCGACCTGCGGCCTCGACCAGCTCGGTGTGCACCGGCACCCGTCCGGGCGGGAGGGTGTGGATCTGGCTCACGTCGAGGTCCCCATAGAGGGTCAGGTTGAGGCTGCGGGGGATGGGGGTGGCGGTCATCGAGAGGAAGTCGGGATTGAGGTCGACCTTCTCCCGCAGGCGCAGCCGCTGGGCCACCCCGAACCGGTGCTGCTCGTCCACGATGCAGAGCCCCAGCTGGGGGAAGCGCACCTCGTCCTCGATGAGGGCGTGGGTGCCGACCACCAGCTTGTCGGTGCCCGCCAGGAGCCCCCCCAGAGTCTCCCGCCGCTGCCGCGCCCCGGTGCTCCCCACCAGCAGGCGCGGGTAAATCTCAAAAGGCGACAGGAGGTCCCTCATGGTCTCCAGGTGCTGGCGGGCCAGGATCTCGGTGGGTGCCATCAGGACCACCTGGTGGCCAGCGGCGATCACCATCCGGGCCGCCATGGCGGCCACCACCGTCTTCCCGGACCCCACGTCCCCCTGGAGCAGCCGGTTCATGGGGGACGGCCGGTCGAGGTCGATGAGGATCTCGTGGGCGGCCCGGCGCTGGTCCTCGGTGAGGCGGAAGGGCAGGGCACGGGTGAAGGCGCGCGCCACCTCCACGTCGTACGGGGATCGGGTGCCGGCCCGGGCCAGCCGCTGGCGGCGGGCCAGAAGGGCTGCCAGCTGGGGGAAGAAGAGCTCCTCGAACCCAAAGCGCGCCCGGGCGGCATCCAGCTGCTCCTGACTCCCGGGGAAGTGGACCTGGCGCAGCGCCTCGCCCAGGGGCAGCAGCTCCTGGCCCCGGCGCACCTCCTCGGGGAGGGTCTCCTCGACCGAGGCGGCGAGCGGCAGGAGCTCCGCCACCTTGGCACGCAGCCACCTTGAGGTCAGGTGAGCGGTCTCGGGGTAGACGGGGACGAGACCCCCGACGCTCAGCTGGGCTCCGTCGCGCCGCTCCAGTTGGACCTCCGGGTTGCGCAGCTGCAGCCGCTGGCCGGGGCGGCGGGCGGCCTGGCCGTGCAGGGTCACGCGCCGCCCCGGGTGCAGGATCCGGGCCAGGTGGGGCTGGTTGAACCAAATGACCCCAACGGTCCCGGTCTCGTCGCCCACCTCCGCCTCCACCAGCTCCATCCGCCGCTGGCGGGCCTGCCTCAGGTGGACGGAGAGCACCTCCACCTCAACCGTGGCGCGCTCCCCAGGGTGCAGGCGCCCCACCGGGACCCTGAGCCGTTGATCTTCGTGGCGGCGCGGGAAGTGCCAGAGGAGGTCCCGCACCGTGACCAGGCCCAAGCGGCGCATCCCTGCCAGGCGCTCCCCCGAGATCTTGGGCAACCGCTGCAGGGGAGTGTCCAGGGTGGGACCGTCCGGCCGGGTGCCGGCCGCCTGGCCGCCCTGGTCAGCGGCGATCTGGGGCCGCCTCCAGGTAGCAGTAGGCAAGGGTCCCCGGACCGGTATGGGTGCTGAGTACCGGGCTGGCGTGGCTCATGAGCACGTCCATCTCTGGGTAGGTCCGCTGGGTGGACTCCCGCAGCGCCGTGCCCTCCTCCGGGGCCCCGACGTAGATGACCCCACAACGCTCCAGCGGCTCCCGCTCGGCCAGGAGCTCCTGCAGCCGGGCCACCCCCGCCGAGCGGGAGCGGACGCGCCCAAGGGGCACCACGGAGCCGTCCGGTCCCAGTCCGATGAGTGGCTTGATCGAGAGCGCAGTTCCGAGCATGGCCCGGACCTTGCCGATCCTGCCCCCCAGCAGCAAGAACCGCAAGGTGTCGAGCAAGGCGATGATCCCCAGCCTCGGAGGCATGGTGGCCAGTGCGGCGGCGATCTGGACCGCCGACTCCCCCCGCTCGGCCCGGTGGACGGCCTCCTGAACCAGGAAGCCGGTGGCCATGCTCACCGTGCGGCTGTCCACCACCTGCACCCGCCCCGGGCCGACCTCGTCGGCGGCGATGGTGGCTGAACTCACGGTGCCGCTGAGCACCGCGGCGATGTGGATGGAGACCACCCCTTCCGCGCCACCTTGAAGGAGCTCTCGGTAAACCCGCTCGAAATCCCCGGGGGGCGGTTGGGAGGTGCTGGGAGGCTGGCGACCGCGCTCCAGCCGGCGCACGAACTCCTGGTCGGAGATGTCCACGCGGTCCCGGTAGGTCTGTTCGCCGAAGTGGAGCTGGAGGGGCACCACCACCACCCCGTGGCGGCGGCGAAACTCCTCCGGGAGATCGCAGGTGCTATCGGTGACTATGCGGACAGCCACCCTCACTCCGCCGAGATGATGTACGGGTAGAGCGCCTGCCCACCGTCGTGGGACTCCACCTCCAGCTCCGGGAAGCGCCCCTTGATCGCCAACTCGAGACGACGTGAGGCCGCGGCGTCCACGCCCGCCCCGCGATAGATGGTCACCACCTCAAGCTTCTCGCCCCCCAGGCCATCCAGCGCGGTGCCCACCACGGCTTCCACCTCGGACCCTGCGGCCGCGACATCTCCGTCCACCACGGCGATGGTGTCGCCTCGGGCGATGGCCCCCCCGGGGTACTCGCTGGGACGCACCGCGGTGGTCACCTCGATGCAGTGGACGTCCGTCATGGCGCGCTGCATCCGCTTGCGGTTGACCTCCAAGCCCACCTCTGGGTCGAAGGCGAGCAGGGCCGCGATGCCTTGAGGGAGGTTGCGCGAGGGGACCACCGCGACCTGGCTCCGGCTGACCCGGGCCGCCTGCTCCGCCGCCAGCAGGAGATTGGGATTGTTGGGCAGGAGCAGGACCTCGGCGCAGCGCGCCCCCCCGATCGCCTGGAGCAGCTCCTCGATGGCGGGGTTGCGCCCCTGCCCTCCCTCCACCACCGCCGCCGCCCCCAGCCCGAGTAGAAGCTGGTGAAAGCCGAAGCCCGGCGCCACCACCACCACCCCGCGGCTACCCACCCCGGCCGCCGGCCCACTGCCGGCGCGAGCCCGGGCCTCATGGTGCTGGCGGGTCATGTCCTCCACCTTCAGCCGCTCGATGCGCCCCAGCTCCGCGGCCCGGGTCAACAGCTGCCAGGGCTCGGCAGTGTGGATGTGAACGTGAAGCAGACCCGGGTCCCCCACCACAAGGGCCGAGTCGTCCTCATCCTCCTCCCCGCCCAACCGCTGGCGTACCTCCAGCGCACCGAGCTCAGACCCCACGAGGCTGAACTCGGTGCAGTAACCGAATCCCTGATCCGGGGCGGTCACCGCCAGCACCCCCTGATGATGACCATCCCCCCCCGGGCCGAACGCCTCAGGCTCCTGGAGGAATCCCGCCCCGGAGATCTCCTCGGAGAGGGCGGTGAGGATGACGGCGGCCCCGAACCCCCCGGCGTCGACCACGCCGGCCCGGCGCAGTACCTCTAGCTGGCTGCGACTCCGCTCGACTGCATCCCAGGCCTCGGCGGCGGAGGCCTGCAGGACCTCCGCCAGGGATGACCCCGAGGCGGCGGCGGACGCAGCCGCCTCAGCGGCGTCGCGCACCACCGACAGGATCGTGCCCTCCACCGGCCGCTTCACCGCCCGGTAGGCCGCGGTGCTCCCCTCCTGGAGGGAGGCGGCCAGATCCTTAGCGCCGATCTCCGCCTTGCCGCGGAGCCCTTCCGCCACGCCGCGGAGAATCTGTGACAGGATCACGCCCGAGTTGCCGCGGGCTCCCATGAGCGCCCCGTGGGCGACTGCAGCCGCCACCTCGCCGGCCCTGGGGTCCGGCCCCAGGTTCTCCGCCTCAGCGAGCGCGGCCTGCAAGGTGAGGTGCATGTTGGTGCCGGTGTCCCCGTCCGGCACCGGGAAGACGTTAAGGTCATTGATCCGATCGCGCTGCTCGGAGAGCCGGGCCAGGGCCGAGCGCAGGCCGCGTCGCAAACCCCGGCCCAGGACCACCGCCGTGACCGGCGGTGAGACCTCAGGTGCCGCCATCGGCTCGCTCGGGCAGGCGCAGACCCTGGACGTTGATGTCGACGCTGAGCACGGCCAGCCCCAAGTGGTGCTCCAGGCTGTAGGCCACCGAGCTCATGAGGTTGTGCGCCACCTCCAGGATGCGCACCCCGTGTTCGACCACCACATAGAGCTCAACCCGGATGCCCCGCTCTTCGATACGCAGGTCGATGCCCCGCTCGAAGGCGTCACGGTTCAGGAGCTCCGCGAGCCCGTCCCGTAAGCCGCGGTCTGCCATCCCCGCGACGCCGTAGCATTCCTCCGCGGCCCGGGCCGCCAGCGCCGCCACCACCCGGGGCGAGACCTCGACGGTGCCGAGGGGGTGGGTCTGGACCAACGGTCGTGCTCCGGGCATGTGTCCTCTTTCCCCGCATTGCGATCCGGCGACTGGCAGCTCGCGGCTGGTAGACTGCGGCGGAATGATACTTCGGGGCCGCCCGCCGGCCGGGTCCCGTCACTTAGCCTTCAACTGAGGTCGCCATGGCCAAGCGGTGCGAGATCTGCGGCAAGGGTCCGGTCGCGGGCAACAACGTCAGCCACTCCAAGGTCCACACCCGGCGGCGCTTCATGCCCAATCTGGTCAACGCCCGTGTGGCCCCCCGAGGCGGCGGGTTGGCGCGGCGGATGCGGGTCTGCACCCGCTGCCTACGCACCAGCATCAAGTCGGCTTAGTCGGCCCTCCGGTTCCCGCCCGCGGCGGTGAGGGCCGGGATGCCGCTACGGCTGTGAGATCGAGGGGCTCCAAGAGCGCCTGATCCGGATCGGATCCGCCTCGGCCTCCCCGGCCGCAAGTGCCCCCACCGTAACCCCGTCGGCTCCGGCTCTCGGCCACAGCCAGCCCACCTGCTCGCCTCCAAGTCGCCGCGCCCTGGGGCGTCCGCCCTGGCGCACCGCTTGGGCGCGGGGCGTTGTGGGTATAAACCAGTGGGAGAGGGAGTTACGGAAGGAGCTAGCTTGCGGGTTGTTCTGATCTCTCCTCCGTGGTATCCGGTTCCCCCCGAGGGATATGGGGGAATCGAGCTGGTGGTGGGGCTCCTGGCCAAGGAGCTGGGGAAGCGCGGTCACGAGGTCAGCGTCCTCGGGGCCCACGGGTCGCCGATTCCCGGGCTGGTGGCGCTAGCGCCGGCCGAATACGGGCGCCACCTCGGGCGAGCTGACGAGCGCTGGTTCGACCTCGCCTATTCCCACGCGGTCCTGGAGTGGATCCGGGAGCACGGAGCGGGAGCCGTCATCCACGACCACAGCGGCGGAATCGTGGCCATCGCGCTCGACTCCTTGCGCTGGGAGTTGCCGACGCTGCACACGGTTCACGGACCGGTGGGAGAAGGGGAGTCGGAGTTCTACGCCAAGATGGGTCAGGCGACCAGGTTGGTGGCGATCTCCCGCTCCCAGATGTCGCTCGCGCCCCGCCTGCGCTGGGCTGGCTGGGTCCACAACGCTGTCGACCTGGACGCCCTCGCCTCCGCCAGAGGCACGTCCCCGGACCGCTATCTACTCACCCTGGCCCGCATCAGCCCCCAGAAGGGGCAGCACCTCGCCATCGAGGTGGCGAAGCGGACGGGGATGCGCCTTGTTCTCGCGGGCAAGGTGGAGGCCACGCCGGAGGGACGCGCCTATTTCGAGGAGCGGGTGCGCCCCCACCTGGACGGTGACCGGGTCAGCCACCTCCCGAACGTATACGGGCGGGACAAGGCGAGACTTCTCGCCGGCGCCTGGGCCATGCTGCTGCCCCTGCGCTGGGAGGAGCCATTCGGGCTGGCGATGGCGGAAGCCATGGCCTGTGGGACGCCGGTCGTGGCGCTGGACCGGGGCTCCGCTAGCGAATTGGTCCGGGACGGGGAGACCGGCTTCGTCGTCCAGAACGTGGCGGAGCTTGCTGCCAGGACATTGGAGTGCGGCGAGTTGGACCGCGCCGCGATCGCCGCCTGGGCGCGGCGGCGATTCTCTCCAGCAAGGATGGCGGCCGAGTACGAGGCGCTCTACCGCCGGGTAGCGGCGGGGCGCCTTCGCTCAGCTGCCGAACCAGGGGGGCACGCCCTCGATGATCTCCGCCTCTACCCCGACGAGCTCCGCTCGGCGCAGCTCGGTACCGTTGCGGCCCCGGTGGGCCGAGATGTGGAGGTGGCCGCCACCGACTGATACTCCCTCAACCCGAAGGTCCGGGCACCAGGGCGGGAGCTCCGGATGGAGATAGACCCGCCCGGCGCCCAGGTCCGGGTGAAGCCCGAGCAGGACTCTTGTGGCCTGGAAGACGGAACCGGCGGCCCAGGCCTGGGGGCGGTTGGCGAGTGGGTAGGGCACGGGGTGAGCGGAGCCGTCACGGGCCAGGCCGGAAAAGAGCTCCGGAAGCTGGAAATCAAAGGCCGCGGCCGCGTCCAGCACCCCGTCGAGAAGGCGCCAGGCCCCTTCGATCTCACCGTACCGAGCCATCCCGGCTGCGCCGATGACGGTGTCGTGGGGCCACACCGACCCGGCTTGGTAACTGTGCGGGTCGAAGCTGGGATGGAGGGTGGACAGCGTCCTGAGTCCCCAGCCGGAGAAGATGTCCTGAGACATCAGCCGGTCCGCACAGAGCCGGGCCAACTCAGGCTCTAGGATGCCCGCCCAGAGGCAGTGGCCGGGATTGGAGCTGGCGGTGTAGAGCGGTCGCTTGTCGCCGTCCAGGGCCAGCGCCAGCCGGTCTCCATCCCAGTAGCGCTGGCGGAAAAGCTGCTTCAGGGCGGCGGCCTCAGCCTCCAGTCGGGCGGCGACAGCCGGATCTCCCCAGGCGCTGAACAAGCTGGCGATGCTCGACTTGGCAGCGAACACATAGGCCTGCAGCTCACAGGTGGCCAGCGGCAGGGGAGGCAGCTGCCCGACCTCGTCCAGGATGCCGTCCTCAGCGTCCCGCCAGCTTTGGTTCCGGTAGTTCCCCGGGGCCATGGGCCGGTACTCCTGGAGGCCGTCCTGATCGAGATCCCCGAAGCGGTCGATCCATTCCAGAGCCCGAACCGCCACCGGCCTAAGAGATTTAAGGGCCTCGGCGTCACCCGTCCAGCGCCAGAGCTCAGCCAGCAGCAGCAGGTAGAGCGGGGTGGCGTCGGCCGTGCCGTAGTAAGGGGAGTGGGGCACGGTGGCGAAGTGGGCCCACTCCCCCTGGCGAAGCTCGTGAGGGATCTTTCCCGGCTCGGCGTCGCGGAAGGGGTCAGCCCGCTCTGCCTGGAGATCTCCCAAACGCTGGAGGGTGGCCACGGCCAACCGAGAGTCGACGATCAGCGCCTGGAGGCCCGCAATCAGCGAGTCTCGGCCAAAAAGGGCCACGAACCATGGCGTCCCCGCAGCAGGCACCCAAAGGCCGTGCGCAGGAGCGGGGCTGTCCATGCGGAGCGAGGCGAAGTCGCTCACGGCTCTCCGGTAGGCACCCTCCAGGCGCAGGTCGGCCGCGGCCAGGTCGGGCACGGTATTCCGCCAGCGGCGCTCCTGGACAGCGGGACGGGACCACCCTCCTGAATTCTTGAGGGGACAGGGGCGGATCCCCGGCCGAGCTCCGGGGCGGTCGATGAGGTCGTGCTGCAGGCAGAGCCGCCACTCGCCCCCGGGTCGCAGATCTAGAGGGAACCGGAGCTCGCCGTTGGCGTACCCCGCACCGGCCACCCGGGGGCGGAACCTCAGGAGGTGGCGCCGCACGAAATCCTCGCGGCGGTACGCAGTCTCCAGCCCGCGGCGCAGGTCCCACGAGGTCGCCAGGTGCGTCCGCCGCTGCCACCTCTGGGTTCGGGCCTCGAAGAGGTCGGCGAAGTCGTCCTCAATGTGAATCGTGAGCAGCAGGCTGGCGGGAGCGCCACCCCACTGGTGCACGGTCACGTCCTCGTGCATCTGCCCCCAACCCAGGTGCCTCTCGAGGGTCACCGTCACGGTGCCGGGGCTCGACTCCCCGGCGCCGACCCCGCGGCGCCGGGACGCCAGGAGCTCCCATCTGGCGTGCCAGAAACCCAACCGGGACACCGAAAGTGGTTGGAGCGGCTGGTCGTTCACCGACAGCCGGTACTCGGCGATGTAACGGGTGTCGGCGTGGTAGAGCCCAGAGGACTCCTGGCCACCGCCCACGCTGCCGTCCGCCGCCGCCACCAGGAAGGTGTCCTGGCAACTCACCGAGATAGGGCGGCCTCCCGAGATGGCAGCGCCCCTTCCCCAGGGGCCGGCGGTGAGGTAAAGATCGGCCACGGCCACATTGTCCCAGCCGCCGGTCAGGGCCAAGACGGGATCCGGTAAGATGCCCCAGGTCCCGCCGAGGTGGTGGAATGGTAGACACGCTGCTTTGAGGGGGCAGTGAGCGCAAGCTCGTCCGGGTTCAACTCCCGGTCTCGGCACCAGGGGACCCACCCCAGGCGCGGGCACACGAGCGGCTTGACTTTCCGACCTCCCAGGTAAACTTTGCTCCGGGGTCGAAACGATCCAGACGGAGGGTGGGCGTGCCGGGAATGGATTCCGGCCGCGAAGGGAGCACTCGAGCAGCCGGGCTGGCCTCTACGCCGAATGCCACGGAGAGGCTGGCACGGAGCGGTGTTGCCGGTCAGGAGCGGGCGAATGGCCGGCGTCCCATCTGGATAGCGCTGGCGGTGTGGGGGCCAGGGCTCATGGTGATGCTGGCCGACACCGACGTCGGGAGTCTGGCCACCGCCGCCCAGTCCGGTGCCCGCTTCGGTTACGCCATGGTGCTCCCCCTGGTGCTGCTGGTCCCCGTCCTGTACCTCGTGCAGGAGATGACGGTGCGGCTGGGCATCCTCACCGGCCAGGGCCATGCCGCCCTGATCCGCCGCTACTACGGACGCGGCTGGGCGATCACGGCGTCTCTGGCACTTCTGGCCTCGGCGTTGGGAGCGCTGGTTACTGAGTTCGCCGGGGTGGCGGGGGTGGGCCAGATGTTCGGGGTCCCGCGCTGGCTGTCGGTGCCGGTGGCCGCGGCCTTTCTGGTCGGGGTGGCGTCCACCGGGAGTTACCGGCGCTCGGAGCGAATCGGGATCGCCGTGGGCCTAGCGGAGCTGGTGTTCCTGCCGGCCATGGTCCTCTCCCATCCGCGACTGCAAGCACTCCTCCCGGGGCTGATCACTGTTCCCCACGCGGCCCCGGCGTTCCTCTTCCTGCTGGCGGCCAACGTCGGGGCGGTGGTGATGCCCTGGATGATCTTCTATCAGCAGGGGGCGGTGATCGATCGGGGCCTGACCCGAGGATCGATGGATGCCGAGCGACGCAACACCATGGTCGGCGCGGTCCTGACTCAGTTGGTGATGATCGCGGTGGTGGTGGCGCTGGCCGCCACCCTGGGCACCGCCCATCCGGGCTCGACCCTGCGGACGGTGGGCCAGATGGCGGCCGCCCTGACCCCGCTCCTCGGCGTCACCGGCGCCCGGGTCCTGCTTGGGGTGGGGGTGTTGGGCGCCGGCCTGGTGGCCGCCCTGGTCGCTTCCCTGGCCGGTGCCTGGGCACTCGCCGAGGTCTTCGGCTGGCAGCACTCGCTGAACCGCCGTCCCAGTCGGGACACCGCCCCGTTCTATGTCACCTACACGCTCGCGCTGGCGGCGGGCGCACTGCTGGTGCTGACCCGGACCGATCTCATCAGCCTGGCCGTGAACGCCGAGGTGCTCAACGCGGTCCTCCTGCCAGTGGTGCTGGGCTTCCTGCTCTTGCTCGAGAGGCGGGCCCTCCCGCCGGCGTACCGCCGCCGGGGCTGGAGGAGATGGGCGACAGTCGCGGTCTGCGTCCTGGTGGCGGCGGTCGGGGTCCTGGCGATGCCGCTCTCCAGCGGGCTTCGCTGAGATGGTGCCGTGTGGACACCGTGTTCAGACGAAGCGCAGCTCCTGGGCGTCGTGATCCGGGCGGAAGCCGATGGCGAGGTATATCGAGTTGGAGGTCAGGTTGGCGAGGTCGGTGTAGAGGACCACGTCGCGGGCACCGGCGAGGAGCACCGCCTTGGTGACCGCGGCCGTCACCGCCGTCCCGTAGCCATGCCGCCGGAACTGGGGCGGCGTGTACACGGGCCCCACCCTCGCGACTCCGGCGGCGGTCTGGCTCGAGCATGCCATGGCGACCGGCTGGCCGCCATCCCACCAGACCTGCACCTCCCCCCCGGCGATGCGCCTGGCGGCGGCGCGGTTCCAGTCCTGGCCAGGCGCCTGCGGCGCCGCCTCGTCATGGAACTCCCGCATCCACCGAGAGATCAACTGGATGTCCTGGGGCGCCCCGGCGCGGGCCGGCTGTCCCCCAGCGCCTTCGGGCGCTGCCAGCTGGTGGAGTCTGTACAGGCGGAGGGCCCTGCCCAACTCCGCGCGCCGGCCCGTCAGCCGCAGCCAGGTGCTGGCGAAGGCCGACGTGGCGTCCATGGCTCCGCTGGCTCCGGGCAGCTGGCGTCCTCTGTGGGCCAGGGCGTGCGCCAACTGGTCGGCTGCGGCCGGTGGCATCCGGGACAGGAAGAGCGCGTGGGGCGGCGTGTGCATCGCCACCCCGACGACCGCCCCCTCCTCCTCGATGGTGAGAAAGAGGTCATCGCCGGAGCCCTGCTCGGCTCCGGCGGCGAGCCCTTCGGCCACGCCGACCACCACGCTCGAACTCCACGGGTCCCTGGTGATTAACTGTCCGCTGGCTCGAAGGAATCCCCGCGGGTCAGGGTGGACCCGGACCTTCACCGGGAGCCGAGCCGGGGCTTGAGCGGGCTGGTGGTCACCGTCGCTCGCCGCCGTCCAGGAGGCCCCGGGGCTCGGACAGACGCTCCACCACGCCATAGAGGAAGCTGGAGGCGGTCATCCCGTCGATGACCCGATGGTCGAACGAGAGGGTCAGCACGGCGCACCGACCGGCCACGACCTGGCCGTCACGGACCACCGGGCGGTCCTGGATCTCGTGAATGCCCAGGGTGGCCACGTTCGGCCAGTTCACCAGGGGGGTGGCCAGGAGTCCCCCCAACTTGCCACCGCTGGAGATGGTGAAGGTGGCGCCGCTGAGCTCGGCCGGCGAGAGGGTGCCGGAGCGGGCACCGCCCACCAGCCGCTGGATCTCCGCTTGCAGCTCCGTGGCCGACATCCGTCCTGCCCCGCGTGCCGTTGCCACCTTGAGGCCCTCCTCGGTCTGCACGGCGATTCCCAGGTGGAGCTCCGGGTGGTGAACCAGCTCCAGGGCCACCTCGTCGAAGCTGCAGTTGAAGACCGGAAGACGCTCCAGTTCGGCACGCGCCGCCAGGCACACGATTTCGAGAGGTGTCGGGTTCCTAGCCCCACCATCGGCCGCCACCCGCTCCACCGCCGCCATGTCGCAGTCCAGCGCCACGGTGACCTGGGGCACGTGGCGGTGGGCCTCGGCCATCCGCTCGGCCATGACCCGGCGGGTGCCGCGGAGGCGTTCACGATTCCCCGGGGCCACCAGATCCGCCATCCGCACCCTGCCACCGGGACCGCTGCCGACCACCTGATCCAGGGCCAACCCCTTCTCCCGGGCGGCCCGGCGCACCGACGGTAGCGCCAGGACGCGCCGCGAGGTCGCTGCGGGGAGCGGGGGCTCGGTGGGGTGGAGCGGCAGCTTGGGAGGCTCGGGCACCGTGGCGAGCCGACCTCCCTCCACCGCTCCGATGCGCACCAGGCTCTCCCCCACGGTCACCGTCCGGCCCTCGGGAGCCAGAATCTCCTCTACCACTCCGGAGAACGGCGACGGCAGCTCCACCGTCGCCTTGTCGGTGGCCACAACGCAGAGCACCTGGTCCCGCTCCACCAGGTCCCCGGGGCGCACGCGCCACTCCACCACCTCACCTTCCGCCACCCCCTCGCCGAGGTCGGGCAGCCGGAACTCAGCCTGCGGGGTCGGGGCCGCGTGGGACTCCTTCTGCCCCTCCGCGCCCTCAGCCTCGGCCGGGACCGGCGGGTCCGCCAGCCGGAGGAGGGGCTCGCCCACCCGGAGCACCCGTCCCTCAGGGACCAGGAGCTCCCCCACCACCCCGGAGAACGGCGACGGCAGCTCCACCGTCGCCTTGTCAGTGGCCACAACGCAGAGCACCTGGTCCCGCTCCACCCGGTCCCCGGGGTGCACGCGCCACTCCACCACCTCCCCCTCGGCCACCCCCTCGCCGAGGTCGGGCAGCCGGAATTCAGGGAGCGGCATCAGTACTCGAGGGTGGCCCGGGCCGCGCTGACCACCCGGGCCGCCGACGGCAGCGCCTGGTCCTCAAGTTGGAAGAGGGGGAAGGGCATGTCCATCCCCGTCACCCGGAGGACGGGGGCCAGAAGATGGTCGGCGACCTCCTCCTGGAGGATGGCTGCCACCTCGGCGGCAAGTCCGCTGTGGCGGGGAGCCTCGTGCACCACCACCACGCGCCCCACCTCTGTGGCGGTGCGGAGGAGTGTGTCCCGATCAAGCGGATAGAGGCAGCGGAGGTCGACAACCCGTGCTGAGGCCCCCTGCGCCGCCAGCTGCTCGGCTGCCCCCATGGCCACCTCGACCATCGCCCCGTGGGCGAGGATCGCCACGTCGGCGCCGGGGCGCACCACCTGCGCCCGGTCAAGGCTCAAGGCTTGGAAGCGATCGGGGACTTCGGCTCGGCTCCGGCGATAGAGCCGCTTGGGCTCCATGTAGATGACGGGATCGCCGCAGGCGGCTGCGGCCACCAGCATCTCTCCAGCGGACAGTGGGTCCGATGGCGCCACCACCCGTAGCCCCGGGGTGTGGCTGAAGAGCGTCTCCGGGGAGTCGGAATGCAGCTCCGGGGCCTTCGTCCCGCCACCATAGGGGATGCGGATGACCAGGGGGAGGCCGTAGGCGCCGTTGGTCCGCCAGCGGAACCTGCCCGCATGCGAGGCCAGCTGCTCGAAGGCGGGGTAGACGAAGGCGTCGAACTGGATCTCCACGATGGGGTGCAGTCCGACAAGGCACATCCCGATGGCCGCCCCCACGAACCCCGCTTCGGAGAGGGGGGTGTCCACCACCCGATCCGGCCCGAAGCGCTCCTGGAGCCCCGCCGTCGCCCGGAACACGCCCCCGTTGACCCCGATGTCCTCACCGAGGAGGATGGCCCGGGGATCTTCCTCGAGGACCTGGCCGAGGGCGCGGCCCACGGCCTCGACCATGGTCACCTGCGTGGACACCTCACCCCTCCTCCCCGAAGGTCGGCTCCCGCAGCCCCTCCGCACCCAGAGTCCAGGGGGTGTCGCGGTACACGCGGGCCGCCACTTCCTCAAGGGAAGGCACGGGGAAGTCTTGGAGCCGGTCCCCAGCCTCTCGCATCTCCGCGGCCGCGTCGGCGCCAAGCTTGGCAAGCTCGTCCGCGGAGGCGAGGCCCGCGTCCACCAGAGCCTTCCCCGCCCGCCCGATCGGCTCCCACACGTCCCATCTCCGGGCGGACTCCGGGTCGCGATAGAGCGAGGGCTCGTCGGCGGTGCCATGGGGCCCCAGTCGGTAACCGACTGCCTCCACCAGGGTGGGGCCGTCGCCGCTGCGTGCCCGGGCCGCAGCCTCCGAGATCGCCAGGTGGCAGGCGAAGACGTCGAAGCCGTCGACTCGGACCCCGGGCATTCCGTACGCGGAGGCCTTGTCCGCAATGCGTTCCACCCGGGTCTGGAGCCTGAGCGGCGTGCTGATGGCCCACTGGTTGTTGGTGACCAGGAAGATGACTGGGGCCCGGGCGACCGCGGCCAGGTTGCAGGCCTCGTGGAAGTCCCCCTCCGAGGTCGAGCCGTCGCCGCCGTAGGCCAGTGCCACGCTGGCCTCTCCGAGGAGTCGACTGCCCCACGCCGCGCCCACCGCATGCGGATAGTTGGTCGCCACCGGCACGCAGACCGGGGCCGTGTGCAGGGCCTGCACGTCGTGCCATCCCGCGGGGTTACCGCGCCAGAGGAGGAGTGGCACCTCCGGAGGGCAGCCCCGAAGCACCACCACCGAGTTCTGCCGGTAGGTGGGGAATAGCCAGTCACGGTCCTCGAGGGCCAGCACGCTGCCCGCCTGCACGGCCTCCTCGCCAAAGTAGGTGGGGTAGGTCCCAATCACCCCCTGCCGCTGCAGGATCACGGCCCGCTCATCGAAGGCCCGGAGGCGAGCCATGGCGGCAAACAGCTCGAGCACCAGGGGACGGCCCATCCCCGCCAGGGCCTGGCGCCGCCGGTCGCTCGGGAGACCGAGCACCGTGGAGGCACCTTCCATCAGCTCTGCCCCGGGCGCCAGGTCATCCGACGCCGCACCCAGTTCGCGCATCATCCAGCCACCCCGTGCACGGATACGAGCCCTGACCCCACGCCCAAAGCCTTCGCCCCCGACCCAGCGGCCCTCGCGCGGCCCACTTTAGCAACGCTGGCCAGTTGGACGGCCCGGTAGAGTGGGTTCCGAGATTACCGTGCTGAGATGCCGCAGGGAGGTTGCGTGAAGCTCTCACCCACCGACGACTCCGCCCCATCCGACACGGCCGCCACCAAGGCCGTGCTGCTCATGGCCTACGGCAGCCCGCGCGCTCCCGAGGACATCCTCCCCTATTACACCCACATGAGAGGAGGCAGGCCGCCACGCCCCGAGGCGCTGGCCGAGCTCGAAGCACGCTACCAGGCGATTGGCGGACGGTCACCCCTCACCGAAATCACGCTGGCTCAGGCCTCCGCACTCCAAGATCTTCTTCGATCCGAGGATGGGCCCGGCTGGACGGTGACGGTGGGGATGAAGCACATCGCGCCATTCATCGAAGACGCCGTGGCAGAGCTGGTCAGCGCCGGGATCAAGGACGTGGTCGGGGTGGTGCTCGCGCCCCACTATTCGCGCATGAGCGTCGCCGGTTACGTGGAGCGCGCCAGGGCCGCCAGCGTCGGTAGCCCGCTCGAGATCCGCTTCGTCGAGGACTGGCATGTCGAGCCGTCCTATCTCTCCTGGCTGGCGGGTGCCGTCTCGGGGAAACTCTCGGAGATGGGGCCTGAGCGGGCCGAGCGCGCCATGGTCATCTTCACCGCCCACAGCCTGCCCGCACGGCTGCGGGAGATGGGCGATCCCTACCCGGATCAGCTGGGCGAGACCGCCGCCGCAGTGGCCAGGATCCTCGACCTTCCCCGATGGGACATCGGCTGGCAGAGCGTCGCCCAGGAAGCGGGTGAGCCCTGGCTCGGCCCGGAGCTGCTGGAGGTTGTCAGGCAGGCGGCCTCAGAGGGAACCAGAGACTTCCTGGTGTGCCCCTGCGGCTTCGTGGCCGACCACCTCGAGGTCCGCTACGACTTGGACGTTGAGGCGCAGCAGACGGCCGCAGATCTCGGGGTCACGATATCCCGGACCGCGATGCCCAACGACGACCCGGCCTTCATCGCGGTGCTGCGGGACCTGGTGCGCCGGGGAATGGCCAGCCCGGGTTGACACCTCTGCGCCTGGCGGTGGTCGGGGCCGGGGTTTCCGGACTGTCCGCCGCCCGCGAGCTGGTCCGGGCGAGCCGCGAGGCAGGGATTCCCGCCAGAGTCACCGTCTTCGAGGCCGAGGATCGCGTGGGCGGGCGCGTCCTGAGTGCAGACGTTCGGGGCCAGCGCATCGATCTGGGTGCCGAGAGCATGCTGGTACGCGACCCATCCACCCTCGAGACCCTGAGCTCGCTCGGCCTGGACGAAGAGCTCGTCCGGCCGGGAACCACGTCCGCGTCGATCTGGTCCGCGAGACGACTGGTGCCCATCCCCAAGGGCACCTCCCTCGGCGTTCCGCTGCACCCCCTTCAGCCTGAAGTAGTCCGCTTGCTAGGCCCGCGGGGCAGTCTGCGGGCCTCGCTGGAGCCTTGGCTCCGCGGGCCGACAGTGACCGCCGACGACCCACTCGGCCCGTTTCTGGTGGGCCGGCTGGGTAGGTTGGCGGTGAGCCGGCTGGTGGATCCGCTCCTTGGAGGGGTATATGCCGGCCCCGCCGAGCTGCTCAGCGTGGGGGCGGTGGCTCCGCATCTGCTGGCCGCCCTGGGTCGTGACCGGAGCCTGCTGCGCGGCCTGCGGCAACAGCCGCCGCCTACCCCGGGAGCGGTGACGGGTTTCGTCTCCCTGCGCAGCGGCCTCCAGACCCTTGCCGAGAAGCTGGCGGACGGGCTGGACCCGTCGGCTCTGCGACTCCGAACCCCGGTGACAGGCGCCTGGCCGGGTCGTTCGGGTCTGATGCGGGTCGAGTCCGGCGGCGGAAGCGAGGAGTTCGATGGCTTGGTCCTGGCACTTCCAGCGCCGCCGGCGGCCCAGCTGTTGGAGGGCCTCGCGCCGGAGCTGTCTCGAGAGCTGCGGCGCCAGAGGTACTCCAACGTGGCCACCGTGACCCTGGTCTACCCAGAGTCGGCGGTGCGCCGGCGGCCACCCGGTAGCGGGTTCCTGGTGCCCCGCTTTCCCGGCCGTGTGGTAACGGCATGCACCTTCATGGACCAGAAGTGGCCCCATCTCAGGAAGCCCGGCATCCTCCTCCTGCGGGCGTCGGCCGGCGGACACGGGGACGACTGGCCCCTGGAGGTGGACGACGCCACCCTGGTCACCTCGGTGCATACCCATCTGCGCCGTCACCTCGGCCTCCGGCTGGTGCCCCTGGAGGCCAGGGTCCAGCGGTGGGCGCCGGCGCTACCACAGTACCGTGCCGGCCATCTCGCCTGGCGCGACTCGGTGGACGCTCAGGTGGCGGCCCTCCCGTACCCGGTCGTCCTCGCTGGCGCCGCCTATCGCGGAGTCGGGATGGAGGCCTGCATGAGGGATGGGGTACGCGCCGCCCAGGCCCTGTGGCAGCGGCTCGGCACTGCCGCCCCATTGAATTCGCGAGGTCAGGAAGGCGATGGTCACCCCTGAGGGGATACCCAACCAGGCGAGCGTGGAACAAGCAGTGCGGACCATCCTCGCCTGGACTGGCGACGACCCCGAGCGGGTGGCTCTTCGCGACACTCCGGGTCGGGTGGCGCGAACTTTGAGCGCGCTGTCGTCGGGCTACCGCGAAGACCCCGCGGCTCTTCTTGCCACAGGGCTGGGAGAGACCATGGAGCGGCAGCTGGTCGTGGTCCGCGACATCACCTTCCACAGCCTCTGCGAGCATCATCTGCTTCCGTTCTTCGGGTGGGCTGCGATCGCCTACCTGCCGGACGGCCATCTGGCTGGGCTCAGCAAGTTGGCGCGGGTCGTCAACGCGCATGCGCGCCGTCTGCAGGTCCAAGAGCGGCTGACTGAGGAGATCGCCACCACCGTGGAGCGCGGCCTGCGGCCCCGCGGGCTGGTGGTGGCCCTGACCGCGCAACACCTCTGCATGAGCATGCGCGGGGCGACCCAGCCAGGACACAGCGTCGTCACGGTGGCCACCAGAGGCGAGCTGGCCAGCGACATCCCGGCGCGCGAGGGTGCTCTCCGGCTCATGGCTTTGTCCCGACCATGACCGCCCTCGCCTTGAGCTCGCTCTCGCGAGAGGAGCTGCGCCGGTGGCTGGAAGGGCGGGGCCATCCCGCCTACCGGGCGGATCAGATCCGGCGCCACCTGCTTCGCGCCGGTGAGGGCGGCTTCGCTTCCATGAGCGACCTTCCGCTCCAGCTCCGCACTGAACTGGAAGAGTCCGCCGTCTGGTCCAGCCTGGAGGTCCTGGCAGCGACCATCGCCGACCGCGGCCTGACCGAGAAGCTTCTCTTGAGAACCGAAGCTGGTCACGAGGTGGAAGCGGTGATGATCACCCACCCGGCCTGGGACGGGAGCCGGGGCCGCCGGACGGTGTGCGTCAGCTCCCAGGCCGGCTGCGCCATCGGTTGCGTCTTCTGCGCCACCGGTCGCCTGGGGCTGAGGGCCAACCTCACCGCGGCGGAGATCGTGGACCAGGTGCTCGAGGCTGCCCGCCGGTGGGACGCCGCGAGCGTCGGGCGCCCCACCAACGTGGTCCTCATGGGCATGGGCGAACCACTCCAGAATTACCACCAGGTGGTCCTGGCGATCCATCTGCTGCACGAGTGGGGCATCTCCCCACGGCAGGTGGTGCTCTCGACCAGCGGGCTGGTTCCCGAGATCCTGCGACTGGCTGAAGAGGGGCTCGGGGTGCGCCTGGCGATCTCCCTGCATGCCACCCACGATGAGCTGCGGGACCGGCTGGTTCCGATCAACCGTCGGTTCCCCATAGCTAGCCTCCTGGATGCGGCTCGGAAGTACTCGGCGGCCAGTGGGCGCCGGGTCACCCTGGAATACGTCCTGATCCGGGGCGTGAACGACGACCCTGGAGCCGCCCGAAGGCTGGGGCAGATGGCGGCCTCGGTCCATGGCCACGTCAACCTGATCCCCATGAATCCGATCCCCGGCAGCGACCTGCGCGCACCTTCGGCGGCGGCTTGCCGTGACTTCGCAGCGCTGGTGGGGCCCCGGGCCACCATCCGCCACTCCCGAGGCGACCGGGCGACCGCTGCCTGCGGCCAGCTCCGGGCATCCCTGACGCCAGAGCCGCGCCGGCAGGAGCGGATCCTGGCTCGGGAACTGGCACTGGTGGAATCCCCGAGCGGACCTCCGGCGTGAGGCATACTCCCCTGCGGGGGGAGCTCGGTCCAGGAGTATTTCCCGCATGCACTGGCTGACGGTCTGGGAGGTCGATCCCTCGGTTTGGGCGGGTTGCGCCCTGGCTCTGGTTGCCTACCGATGGTTCCCAGGAGCCCACCGGGACCGGCGGCTGCTCCTCTGGGCGACCGGGGTGCTGGTGATATTCGTGTCTCTGGAGTCGGCCATAGATGTGCTGGGCGACAACTACCTGTTCAGCATGCACATGGCCCAACACCTGCTGCTGGCCATGGTCGGTCCGCCCCTGATGATCCTCGGCCTGCCGCCCCAGACAATCGACGCCTTCCTGAGCGGCCGCGCCAGTCACTTCCTGCGGTTGATCGTGAACCCCTTCTTCGCGGGTCCGGCCTACTTCCTGGTCTTGGTTGGGTGGCACTGGCCGCCCTTCTTCGACTATGCCCTGACCCATCCTCCGGTGCACATCCTCCAGCACCTCACCTTCATCGCCGTCGGGCTCCTCTTCTGGTGGGCCGTGGTGGTGCACCGCCCCGGAGAGCGCTGGAACCTGACGGTGCTCGGGGAGGTGGCCTACCTCACAGTGGGCGCTCTGCCCGCGGTGGTGGTGGGGTTGACGGTGGCGCTCTTGCCTCATGCCGTCTACGTCTTCTACCTGCACCGGGCACCCCGGTTGGGGATCAGCGCGCTGGCCGACCAGCGGCTGGGCGGGATCATCATGTTCGTCTTCGACAACGCCCTCATGGTGGGGGTCGCCGGTTGGTATCTCTGGCGCCTCTTCCCCGCTGATGGCGCCGACGAGGCGCGCCTCCGTGCCGGCCCCTGAGGGCAGGCGCAGCCCCACCCTGACGGCCTGGCGCCCAAGGCTGGGCCCCGACTTCCTCGCGGTGGCGCTGGGCATACTCTGGCTTGGCGACGCCATCCTGCAGCTCCAGCCTCGGATGTTTACGCCAGCCTTCGCGGGCCAGGTGCTGTACAGCACCGCCCTGATGTACCAGCCGCCCGGTCTGAGCGGCTTCCTGTTCGCCGTGGCCCGGCTGGAGGCCGCCAACTTGACGGCCACGACCCTTTTGATCGCGGCGGTCCAGCTGGCGGTTGGCGCGGCGCTACTCTGGCCCGCCACTCGCCGAGCCGGCCTGGTTGCATCCGCCGCCTGGGCCAGCGCGGTGTGGATCCTGGGCGAGGGCATGGGCTTCCTCGCCACGGGAACCGCATCGCTCTGGTCGGGAGCGCCGGGGGCGGCGCTGATCTACCTGGCACTCTCCCTCCTGGCCCTTCGAGGGCGACGCCACCCCACGCGCTGGCCCAGAACGGCAATGTGGGTCTGGACCATCTACTGGGGGATGGGCGCCCTGCTGGACCTCGCCTGGCGGTACCCCCCAGGAGCGGTCATGGCCTACAACCTCCAGTCCGCGGCCCAGTCGGCGCCCGGCCCGCTGGAGTCCATCGACTACCAGCTGGCCCGGTTGGCGTTCCAGCTCCAGTGGCCCCTGGTCGTCGCCTTCACCGTCGTCTACCTGCTTCTCTCGGCCGCGGTCTGGAAAACGGCCCTGCGCCGGCCCACCCTCGTCGTTGGCCTCCTGCTGCTCTCGGCCTTTTGGGTCCTCGGCCAGGGGCTGGGGGGCGCCTTCACCGGGGTCGCCACGGACGTCAATACAGCGCCGCTCATGGCTCTGCTGGCAGCCGTGCTCCTCGGCGCTACCGGCTCCGCGACGGGGGCGGAAGCGCCCGAGGGCGGCGCCACGGTAAAAAAAAGAGACCCGGCGATGACCTACTCTCCCACCCCGTTGCCAGGGCAGTACCATCGGCGCTGGCGGGCTTAACTGCTGTGTTCGGAATGGGAACAGGTGTTTCCCCGCCGCTATCGTCACCGGATCTCGATTGTCGAATTTGAGGGCGCGCCACCGGATCGCCGGCGGCGCCGCCCGAGCGCAGTAGGAGCCCACGTCCCGGGGGCGCGCCCGCGAACGGTGTGGCAGAGATGGTCAAGCCCTCGACCGATTAGTACCGCTCAGCTCAAAGCATTGCTGCTCTTACACCCGCGGCCTATCAACCAGGTGGTCTACCTGGGGTCTTACCCGGTTA
>JAKATL010000011.1 GCA_021827985.1 bacterium | reverse complement strand
CATCGGGATTCCCGTCGCCGCTGGGATTCTTTACCCGTTTTTCGGGATCCTGCTGTCGCCCATGATCGCCGCTGCGGCCATGGCACTCTCCTCCCTCTCGGTGGTGAGCAACGCCAGCCGGTTGCGCTCGTGGCGGGCCCCCCGGGCCTCCACGACCCCGCGCGTCTCCATGCCAGCGGTCTCGGCCGCCAGCGCGCCATAGCAGGCGGCAGGACAAGGGAGACCACGAGATGGCCCACTTCCTGGCAACGAACTGGAGCGGGATGCTCTCCATCCACCTCCGCCATCGTCGCGGCGGCCGCGAAGTAGCTGGGGCGGCGGGCACATGGGCTACGTCGGCGATCACGGCGTCGAGCGGCCTGGCTCCGCTTCGGTTCCCCTCAGTCGACTCTGACGTGGTCCTGCCCACACGACGGCCCCGCCGGGTGTACTCTTGGGAAGTGGCGGTACTTGCGCTGAATGGCTGGTTGGCACCCTCGAGTGCACCTCTGGGCAGCGCCCTGGTGGCGGAGTGTCGCGGGCGCGATCTGGTGCTCGTTTCGGACTGCTCCTGTAGGTAGCCGGTAGCGCCGGCCTCGAGTCGGCGCGACGGCCAACGCCCCCATTCCATGCCGCGGGATCGCGCCACGGCCAAGCGCGGACGCCCCCCCCACCATCGAGCAGGGAGCTGCCATGTCTACCCAATCCCTTGATCGCGGGCACCGGAGCCCACGCTACTACCCGGTCTACCTGGACCTTCGTGGTCGCCGTTGTGTTGTCGTGGGTGGTGGCGACGTGGCCCTGGCGAAAGCCCGGGGTCTGGTCGACGCCGGCGGGGACGTCACCGTCATCAGCTCGGAGCCCTCCAGCAGCCTGGACGACCTGGCTGCCTCCGGCCAGGTCACATGGCTGCGGCGTGAGTATCGTCGGGGTGACCTGTCCGGGGTCAGGCTGGCAATCGATGCCAGCGATGGTGCTCTGATGGCTCACGACATGGGCCGGGAGGCGGAGGAGTCGGGCACCCTCCTCAACGTCCACGATCAGCCATTGCGGTCCGGCTTCATCACCCCCGCAGTGGTTGATCGACACCCGCTGCTGATCGCTGTCTCCACCTGCGGGGAGAGCCCGTACGCGGCCGCGGAGCTGCGCCGACGCTTGGCGGGGAGCGTAGGCGAGGAATGGGGTCAGTTGGTGGCGCTGGTGGGCCGCGTCCGCCGTCACCTGAGAGAGTCGGGGTCCTCCCCTGCCTTCCAGCGGAAGGTGTTCCGGCACCTGATGACCGCAGAGGTGAGGCAGCTGCTGCGCCAGGGACAGGCGGAGGCTGCTACCGCGCTGGCTGCCAGGCTCGCCGCTGGAGATGCCGCCGGACCAGGCCGGGTGGCCCTGGTCGGAGCCGGACCGGGGGATCCCGGACTGCTGACGCAGGCGGGGCGCGAGCTGCTGGGGGAGGCGGACGTTGTCTTCTACGACGCGCTGGTGCACCCTGGCGTGCTGGCACTCTGCCCGCCCGGAACCACGCTGGTCGATGTCGGCAAGCGCCCGGGCCGGCCCGGCCCGCTTCAGGCCGAGATCACGACCCGACTCCTGGAGAGCGCGCGCGCCGGGCTTCGCGTGGTGCGTCTGAAGGGGGGCGATCCCCTCGTCTTCGGCCGGGGCGGTGAGGAGCTGCTGGAGCTGACCCGGGCCGGCGTGCAGGTGACCGTGATCCCGGGTGTCAGCTCGGTCCTGGCGGTCCCGGCGGCGGCGGGCATCCCGCTCACGATGAGGGGCGTCGCTTCCTCAGTGGGTGTGGTGACCGGTCATGAGGGCGGCGCTGATGGCTGCCCCTCTGGACTGGAGGCGGTGGCGGCGGCAGTGGACACGCTGGTGGTTCTGATGCCACTGGGCCACTTGGAGGAGATCCTGGCCCGACTGGCTGCGGTCCGCGGCTCGGCCTGGCCGGCGGTGCTGGTGGGACGAGCCAGTTGGGAGGACGAGAAGGTGGTGAGGGGAAGTCTCGGCGAACTGGCCGAGGCTGCGAGGCGAGCCGGCATCACTGCGCCCGCCACCTTGGTCGCAGGCGAGGTCGTGGGTGCCGCTGTGGTGGAGCGCCACTGCGCGGAGCTGGGGACGACACTCCCCGGGACGCTGGGCCGAGGAGGCGCAAAGCATGATTGAGGAGCCCGGCGGGATCCTCTCGGGGGACCCCGAGGAAATCGCCGCCTTCGCAGCGGAGGTGGGCCGCTTCCGGTCCGGGAAGTGGGCCCCGGACGCCTTCATCGCCTATCGGACAGTGCGCGGGGTCTACGGGCAGCGGCAGCCGGATGCCCAGATGCTGCGGGTCAAGATCCCGGTGGGGATCCTGACGGCCGAGATGCTGGAGGTCCTGGGCCGGATCGCCCGCGGCTACGCCGGGCATCGGCGCGGCCACGTCACCACCCGCGAGAGCATCCAGTTCCACTTCACCGCCCTGGAGGACGCGGCGGCGATCATGGGGCAGCTGGCCGCGGTCGGCCTGACCACGCGCGAGGCAGGCGGCAACGTCGTCCGCAACGTGACCGGATCGCCGCTGGCCGGAGTCTGCCCGCGGGAACCGTTCGACGTGACCCCCTATGCGGCCGCGTACGCACGCTACTTTCTGCGCCATCCCCTGACCCAGCGGCTGCCGCGCAAGTTCAAGTCCTCCTTCTCCTGCTGCGAGCAGGACGACACCATCGCCGACATCCAGGATCTGGGCTTCATTCCCCAGGTGCAGACGGTCGCGGGCGAGGCGAGGCGAGGCTTCATGGTCAAGGTGGCCGGCGGCACCTCCATCTTCGTCCGGCCAGCGGGGATACTGTCCGAGTTCGTCGGTGTCGGGGACTATCTGCGCCTCAGTGAGGCCGTCCTGCGCGTCTTCGATGGGTGTGAGGAGCTGCGCCACAACCGGCAGCGGGCCCGGCTGAAGTACCACGTCCAGCGGGTGGGCCTCGCAGCCTTCCGGGCCGAGGTCGAGGCGGAACTGCGCGGTCCGTGGGCCCAGCGGCCGGTCGACCTCGCCCCGTTGCTGACGTTGCCGGCCAGCCCGGAGTCGGTGCCCCGTGAAGCGGGAACGGCCTCAACTCCCGCCCCGGGAGCCGTTGGGCCATCCGATCCAGCCTTCACGGCCTGGTTGCGCAACAACGCGGTCCCCCAGCGGCAGCCCGGCTTTCGGGCGGTCGTGGTCAGGCTGCTCTGCGGCAACATCGAGGCGGACCAGTTCGCCGGTCTGGCGACACTCGCACGCAGGTTCGGACGCGGCGAGGTCCGGCTCACGCCGCAACAGAACCTGGTGCTGCGCTGGGTGGACGAGGAACGACTGGCCGACCTGCATGCCGCGCTGCTGGAGCTGGGGCTCGGCGCGGCGGCGAACACGCTCACTGACGTGACCGCCTGCCCGGGGACGGACAGCTGCAAGCTTGCCATCACCGCATCCATGGAACTTGCCCGGGAACTATCGCGCGGCCTAGCCGACCTTGAGCACATCGATGAGCTGCTCGACGCGGTCCACATCAAGGTCAGCGGATGCCCGAACGGCTGCGGTCAGCACCACCTGGCGGACATCGGCCTGGAGGGAGCGACCATGCGGCGGGGCGACGCCTGGGTTCCCTGCTACCACCTCTATCTCGGCGGCCGCTACCCGGGCGGCCCGGCCACGGGAGGTGGCCCTGGCACCCAGTTCGGACAGAGGATCAGACTCCGGTTCCCGGCCAAGAACGCGCTTCCGGCGGTACGCCGGACCTTGCTCCACTACCGGGACGCCCGTGAGCGTGGCGAAACCTTCGGGGCGTTCGTGGCCCGCCTTGGCCCAGATGCTTTCCAAAGGCTGCTCTCCGATCTCACCGAGCCACCGGCTCTCGGTCCGGAGACGGTCGACTTCTACCGAGATTCGGGCCGGACGGCGCTCTTCCGCCTTGAACGCGGCGAGGGAGAATGCTCAGCGTGAGAGACGACCCGGTGTGATCCACCGCAGCCTCCGAATCGACCCTCTCGCGCCCGAACTGTGCCTACGGGAGATGCTCGAACACGACCCCGACGCCTGGCTGGTCGAGATCAACAGGGTCGTCGTCGACGCTCGCATTTTGCCACCAGCTCTCCACGAGGAAGTGCGGCGCAGGGGCCTGGTGCGATGGCTTCGACCGCCTCCCGCGACCTCACCACGGCAAATCCGCCACACCACGACCCATCCACCTGTGCATCACCAGCTTCTCCTGCTGGGGACTCTCTCCTCCCCCCCAGCTCGGAACCGGGACCCTGCTGATCTCACCCAGACTCCTGTCTGATCTCAGCCACTGTGAAAATTTCAGCCATCTACTGTGAAACCCCTCGGCCAGGTGCCACAATGGAGACGAACTCGATCTCAGCCAATAATTCGCAACTGGCTCAACCCGTGCCATTGGCGAACTTCCCGGAACTCCTTTGCGAATTTCCGCAGAGGGGCGTCCGGGACTGCCCAAGGCATGCCAGCGTAGGGAGACATGATCCGAGCCTAGCCTTGAGACCTCATGGCTAGGCTCGGATGGGGTACCGGAAGGCACCTGTGGCGGGGATCACGGCGCGCTGAAACGGAGTTTCAGGTCACCTCCGCCGCTCTCCGGCCTCCGGCTACGCCGTGGCTGGGAGTTCGCCCGTAGGGAACGGCCCCGGGGATCGGTCACGGCACTGGCCAGGAGGCTCAGGCTGTGCGCGACAGCCGCCACCGTGAACAGGAGCGTCATGGAGGTCACGCCGAGGAGCCGGAATGATCCGGGATGCAGGCCGATCACATCGGAGTTCTTCACCTAGCTGAACTTCCGCCAGATCGCTGAGCGCATACCGTACTTCTTGGTCCAGTCCGGGCTCCCGTAGACCTGCTGCTGGAAGGTCCATGGGGCGAACTCGCACCTTCCAGATCCCGTGCCGAAGACAGCAAACGTCGTGCTCGCGGTGCTGGCCGGAGCAGAAGGCGACCGGCGACTTCTCCCGGTTGCGTATCGACCCGGGGACCAAGGGGCACCCCAGCCGGCGGCGGCGAAACGATGTGTGGCTCCATCTCGTGAGCCGGCCCGGGCAGGCGCAGGCAGAGGTTCTGGATCGCAGAAGGCGGTCTCCCGCACTGCCGCTGCCGGACTGTGCGCCGGGGGCACCGTGAGGCGTGGCTAGTTCACATCCTCGGTTCCCTGGTGGCCGGAGTGCTCACGGACCGGCCCAGGCCAAGTTGCCGACCCATCGGCTTCGTCTGGTCAAGGGGGGCGCATGACCAAGATGTCGCACGACCGAGACCTCCGCCTTGGTCCGGTGGACGGGGTGAGCAGGCCTGCGCTGCCGACCTGGAGCACCACTCGGTCGACCTCTACGTCCAGAGCCCTGCTCTAGGGCGAACCCTGATCCCAGCCCACTGAGCTTGGGCAGCATCTGGTGGTCCCCAGTTCCCTTCATCTGCAATTGCGGCTGTCGGTTAACGCCCAGCTGGGAAATCCCGGGCTGGGACTGAGCATCCACCCGGAGCGGTCCCAGGTGGGCGGAGCGGCCGTGTTCATCGAAGGTTCATTCAGCCATCCAAATGTTGATGGCTGGAGGTGACAGATGATGACCGCCGGCCGTGTCGACACCCTCGAACCCCAGCCCTGGGACCGGCTTGCGAAGGCGGTGGTGGAGCTTGGCGGGCACTGCCCCGCAGCGGGCCCGCCACTCACCGGCCTGGCATGGGATTCGCGGGAAGTCCGTCCTGGGGACCTCTTCGTCGCCGTCCGCGGCGCCGAGCATGATGGACATCACCACTTGGCTGAGGCGGCACGTGCGGGCGCGGCGGCGCTGGTGGTGGTCGAGCCCCCAGCGGATCGGCCAGCACCGCTGGTGGTCGTGCCCGACGGCCGCCGCGCTCTCAGCGCGATGTCCGCGCGCCTCTTCGGCGATCCGGGGCGCCGGATGCGATTGGTGGGCGTGACCGGGACTGATGGCAAGACCACCACCACCCACCTGATCGCCGCCGTACTAGAAGGGATTGGCCTCAAGGCCTGCGCGGTCAGCACGGTCGCCTTCGTGAGTGGAGACGGAACTTCAGTTCCGAACCAGACCGACATGACGACTCCTGAGGCACCGATCGTGCACCGATTCCTGGCTGAGCAACTGCTGCAGGGTGTGAAGGCCGGAGTCGTCGAGGTCACCTCGCATGCTCTGGTCCAGCACCGGGTCGACGACTGCTCATTCCGAGTGGCCGTAGTCACCAACCTGACTCCCGAACACCTGGATTTCCATGGCTCGTATGAAGCCTACGCGGCGGCCAAGGGTCAGCTGCTGGCCCTGCTGGGTGGCGGCGCCGCCACCGACCGTGGAGTGTTGGTCACCGCTGCCGGGGACCCAGAGTTGGATCGTTACCGGCGGAGATGGCCCGGTCTCCAGTTGGAGTTCGGGATCGAGGCCGGGGACCTGCGGGCCGTCCAGATCCAAGAGCTCCGAGCTGGCACCGGTTTCCGCCTGCTGTTCAGAGGCCAGGAGCTGCCGGTCCGGACGCAGTTGGTTGGTCGGCACAACGTGCTCAACGCCCTGGCCGCCGCCGCTGTGGGGTTGGCGTCAGGCGGTCGCCTCAATGAGGTGGCGGTCGGGCTCACCCAATTTGCCGGCGTCGTCGGTCGCCTCCAAAGATTGGACAGAGGGCAACCTTTCTGCCTGATCGTCGACTTCGCGCACACAGTGCACGGGCTTGAGGAAGTCCTGCGGGCCCTCCGCGTGCGGACCCATGGTCGGATCTGGGTTGTCTTCGGGAGCGCGGGCGGCCGGGATGCGTTGAAACGTCCGGGGCTGGGGCAGATTGTGGCCCGTCTGGCCGACCGTGCGATCCTCACCACCGACGACCCCCGCCACGAGAGTCCCGCTGCGATCGCCAGGGAGATCTCAGCCGGCATGGAGGCCGAGGGATGGCACGGTGGGGCGGAATTCCAAGTCGTCCTCGACCGAGCGGAGGCAGTCCGTGAGGCAGTCGCCGCGGCTGGTCCTGGAGACACTGTGCTCCTGGCCGGAAAGGGGGGGCAGCGCCAGATGTACCTGTCTGGCGGCAGTGTTCCCTGGGACGAGGTGGCGGTAGCCGAGGCGGCTCTGGCGGAGGCAGGGTACGGCGCGCCCAGCTGATGGCCACTAGCTCGTCTGGTCGCTGGCGCCGGTACCCCGGAGTGGTGGTGCACTCACCGGTCGCGATTAGCCCGGGCGGGCTGCGAGGGCACGGATCGTTGCTGAGGGGCCAGCTCGGCGCTGGTGCCGGGCAGACACGGTCTCACCTCGGACGGGGTGCCTGGTGGCACCAATGAGCGCCACGCAAGCCGGGCCAACCCCCCTCCACTCGGGCGAGAGCGAACTGGTCCGCGGGGCCTGATGAAATGCCCGCTGAAACGACGGCTCGCAAGATGACGCCGCCGACTCCAGATCGCCCCTCCTCCCCTGGGGCAGCGCGCGTGGAGCGAGCCCGATGGGTCAGGATGGGGATGGCCACCGTCCTGGTGCTGGGGATGGCGGCCGGCAGCGAGCTGGCCGTGGCGCGGTCGAGCCCGCAACCCGCGCCGCCGGGCTTGGAGTACAGCCATCTCGCCACGGAGGCGGTGGGCACCACCTGGTCCTGGCCAACCGGGGAGTCCATCGCCGACCCTTTGGCGCTGCGGGAGCGCGGCTACAGCCTGCAACTGTCTCGCCGCACCGGATTCCTCACGGTCCAGTCCAGGAAGGGCAGCTTCGCGCTTCCCCTCACGGCCCTGGTCGGGCGCACCCAGCTGCCGGTCGGGACCTACTTCGTGGCCACCACTTACCGCTCCGAGCTGAGCCTCTATGCCTTCGACCGGAGCGGGAACCTGCTGGAGAAGGCCCGCCTGGTGGCCAGTCCCTACTTCTTCACGGTGAACTTCATAGGCCGGCTCGGAAGGGACCTAACCGCCGGAGCCACCTTTTTCAGTAACGGACTCCGCGCTCTTCCCATCCGCTTTCTCCACCAGGCCTTCAGCCCTGACCCCGTCAGCGCCTCGCTGTTCCCGACTCCAACTACCTACCTTGGAGTCCACCGCCCGCTGCCGACCTCGCCGTTCGCACCGCCCCCCTTTGACCTGGAGTTCCACATCAACCCCGGATGGGTTGGCATCGGCCTGGTGCAGGTACCTAACGCGACCGTCCTCTCGATCACCCGGGGAGGCGGCATCAAGGTCAACTACCCGCTCGCCTTGCTGGCCCGGATCCGCGATCTGGGTGCCGGCGGACAGGTGGCCGCGCCCTCCGGCGTGCCGGGCCGGTCGGGACCTGGCGTATGGCTGGCATTCCCATCGTTCGTGGTCACCCTGGCGACCAATTCCTCCTTGGGGCTGACAGCCTACCATGACGCCCTCTCCCAACTGGGCGAAGCGCCGGCGGCGGCCCCTCCTGGCACGCGGCCTGCCTGGTGGGCGCAACCCATGGTGGACACCTGGGGCCAGCAGTTGGTGAGCGCTGCCAGCCGCAATTCGCCCAAGTTCACCGCCAGCTGGGTGCGCGCCTTCGTCGCCAGCTGGCGGAAGCAGTTCGGCGTCCACGCGTTCACGCTAGTCATCGACGCACAGTGGCAGGCCCGCCTGGGCCACACCACCCCAAGCTCCAGATTCGGCGGCATGGCTGGGATGCGACAGCTGATCCAGCAACTGCACTCCCAGGGCGTGCGGGTGATGCTTTGGTGGCCGCTCTGGAAGGATCAAGCGGCGTCCGGACACGAGCTTCCAGTCGATCCCACCGCGCCAGGGTTCCAGTCCAGGATCTCAGGGCAGATGACCAAGGTTCTGGGCACCGGCCCAGGTGATCTGGGCGCCGACGGCCTGAAGCTGGACTGGGGCTTCTTGGTGCCTCCTCCCTCTCAAGAGAAGCTGGCCCGGCCCCAGGTCGGCGTTGGCGCCTCGCTGCTGCTGCGCTATATGACCATGCTCTCCAGGGCTGCCTGGAAGGCCGACCCCGCGGCCGTCATCGACGGCAGCGCGATCGCGCCGCAGTTTGGAGGCACCCAGGACACCCTGCGCCTCTACGACGCCCACCAGGCCGCCACCTGGAGCTACCGGGCGGCCATCGTGAGCGCTGTCGACCCTCTCGGCCAGATCGACGGGGACGGGTGGGAGCTGACCGGGGCCCAGGCGGTGGCCCACATAGTAGAGAGCGCGGTGTTCGGGGTGCCCGCGATCTACTACTCCACGCAGTGGGCCGGCGGCCAGCCCATCAACCGTGGCCTGGCACGGGCGCTCGGCCGCCTGTTGGCAGTCGGCCAGCAGCGTGGCCAGGGGCGGGCTGCCCCGCTCCCTGGTGGAGGCTGGACCTACCTGGTTGGGAGCAGGGTGACCGCCCAAACATTGGCCAACTCCCGGGCCCTCGTGGTCTACCACTACGACGACATGGGCTGTGCCAGCGCCACCGTGGTCAGTGCGACCGCGACCCGGGTGACAGTGCCCGACTGCGCCGGCGCTACCCTGGCCTCGATCCAGACCCTTCGGGGCCGGCACCCCCACCTGCACCGGAGCGGAGCGGGCACCACCTTCAAGGTCGCGCCCGGAGCCAGCTACCGGCTGGTCTTCACCGCCACCCGTACTTACCGCCGCCCCTCTCTGCGTTCGGCTCGCAACCTCGCCCGGTCGGCTGTGACACGGCGAGCTGGCGGACCTCGACCGCTTGCCTCCGGGACCGCCGCCCGACCGCGAACAGCACCAGGGCCAGCACGGCCAGACTCGAGAGGGGCCCCGCAGTTCGAGTGCTTTCGGGGATGTGCAGGTAGACCACGGGGAGCAGCAGCAGCGACCCCATGATCACCCACGGTAGGGGTCGCCGCAGTTCAACCCCGCCGGGACCCAGGGTGAGGAAGAACAAAGGAAGCAGGATCAGGATGTCATAGGTGTGGACGTAGGGAGTGACCAGCATCCAGATCCCAAGCGGGAGGAGCAGACCCCACCCTGCTCGTGTGGTCCGCGAGCAACCGCCGTTTCGGCCCCGCATCGGCGCCCAGGCCACGGGAACCATCGCCGCCAGCCCGGCTGTCACGAGGCCAATGGTGGTTGGGCTGGTCAAGCCGGTGCCGAGGTGCCATGAGGAAGGAGCAAGGTGAATCAGCCCGGACAGTCCCACGGGCGTGAACTGGCCCTGGCCGATGCTGTGTGAGAAGCCCAAAACGAGGTGCATCCAGGCCCCCGTCCGCCGCGGCTGTAGGAACATCGGCAGGCCGAGCAGAATCGCCAGCGCAACCGCTTGACCGGTGAGAACGGACCGCAAGGGAGCGCGCTCCCGGACCACCAGGACCCACAGGAGAGGCACCAGGGGCAGGGTGACCTGCGGTTTGAGCAGCACCACCGCGGCTGACGCCAACCCTGCCAATAGCCATCGGCCGCGGCCAGCTGCGAGACTAGTGCCCACCACTAGGGCGAGCCCCACGGCGTCGAACTGACCGACCTGGTAGCCGAGAAAGGCCACCGTCGACACCGACGCCAGGATGCCAAGGGCCCAAGCTCTGTACCATCCGAGGCTGCGGGCCCAAACCCCGGAAGACGCCAAGACCAGCGTCGCACTCACCATCTGCCACAGGACCAGGGATGCGGGGTACGGAAGTAGGCTCCAGGGCGCCATCGCCCATCCCACCCACGGCAGATAAGGAAACGCGCCCAGCGGCTGCCCAGAGTTGATGGGGGCGGACTGTATCCAGGCGTGGGCCAGAGCGCTCGCCCGGTAGGGGTCGAGCCCATGGCGCACTGCCCAGCCTGCCGCGTAGAAGACGTGAAAGTCGACGCCCCGGGCAGCCTCTGGGACCGTCAACATCGCGACCAGGATGCTGGAGCTCACTGCGAGACTGAGCCCGGCGGGTACAACTGCGGAGAGGATCAACCAGGGTGGTCGTCGATTGCGGCTCGACGTGGGGGTTGGTGCCGCCCCGGTTGGCCACGCCGGCGGTTGGCCGGGTAGGTGGGGTGTACCCGAGCACTTGTCCGACTGCCGCTCCTGGCTGGCCGTGGGAAGAGGGGAACGCCTCATCTGCGGATGGCCGCCCTGCCGGATCCGGGTGCCTCCTGCCGCGGCGGCCTCATCCCCTTGCCACTGCCGCTCCCGGGTGACCACGCTGGCGCCAGGAGTGGCCACCCACTGCGCCCCGCCGAATCCCGGGAGGTCGGGTGCTGAGCGTGGAGCAAGTGATCGCCCCGTCCAGGCTGCACAGTGGTTCCGATCCTGGCAGTCCGCTGGCAACCATCTGGTGACTAGCCGTGCCGCGAGCCTTCCGAGCTTTGTTCCAGTGGCGCCTGGAGGAGACTGCGCATGCTGGCGGTGCCCCGGACGATAAGCAGTTTGACCGCCCCCTCGGTCTTGCCCATCACCACTCCGATCTGGGCCAGCTCCATGTCCTCTCCGTATTTCAACGTCATCGCGATCCGCTGCTGCGCCGGCAACGACTCGATGAGACTCAGGACTTCCCGGGCGCCCAGCCGACGAGCCACCTCGTCCTGGGCGGCGGGGGATGCGTCCTCCAGTTCGGAGAAACAATGGAGGCTGTCGTCGACTGATCTCCGGAATCGATAGCGGTCGGTGATCGCGTTGGTCGCGATCCGGTAAAGCCAGGCTGAGAAGGGGCGGCCCGTGTGGCGGTAGCGTCCGATCGCCCGCAAGGCCCTGAAGAAGACCTCACTGGTGAGGTCCTCGGCCAGCTCCTGAGTGCGGACCCTTGAGGCAACGTAGCGATAAATCATGGGGAAGTAGTGGTCATAGAGCTGGCCGAAGCATTCCGGGTCCCGCTGGGCTCGGGCGATCAGAGCCTCCTCCCCTTGATTCCTATCTGCGAGGGCTGAACCGGAACGGATCCCGGCCCGACCTCGCCCCAAGTGGGCTGGAGAAGGTGGGAGGATGGCCGGGGCCATCCTCCCACGGCGGGCACCTGCGTCAGGCGCCAGCGGAGTCTGTCTCTGCGTGCCCGCCGCCCGGTGTCGTCACGTCGGGTCCGCCTTGCTGGACATCCAGGCCACTCTGGACGTTCAATCCGCTCTGCAGGTCCGCGCCGACGGTCGTGCTGGTTCCGGAGCTCGCCGCCGCCGCCGTCGGTGTCGCCGCCGTCACCGAAGCGGCTCCTCCGACTAAGGCCGCGAGTCCGCCAGCCACAGCCACCGTGCTGAGGGACATCAACAGTCTCTTTCCTAGGGTCATGTAGCCGACCTCCTGTAATCGTGGACCCTTGCTCAGGGCCCTTGAGTGCAGGCTAGCCAGCGAATGTGAACCTCGGATGAAACGGGCGGGCACTCCGAGTGCCCTTAGGATCGCCAAGGTCCGGGCGCGCCGGCAATCCAGAGATGTCAGGGGGCGTCAGGCGGCAGCGTTTCCTGGCCCAACCGGAAGTCGCACCACGAGCCGGGCACCCCGCACGGAGTTCCCGAGGGTCACTCCACCGCCATGAGCGACCGCGATCGCCTGGCACAAGGAGAGGCCCAGGCCGGCACCAGCGCCCTCGGGGCCGCGAGCCGGGTCGGCCCGAATGAACCGTTGGAAGAGGCGGGGCCTGATGGCGGGATCGACCCCAGGGCCAGTGTCGTCGACGGTGAGGGTCCACCACGGCCCCTCCACACTCGTCAACACAATGATCTGCCCGCCCGGCGGGGTGTGGCGCACGGCGTTGTCCATGAGATTGTCGAGACACCGGCGGAGCAGATCAGGATCGCCCTGGACCGTATCCTCTGAGCGCACGTCCGTCAGCAACTGGATACCGTGCTGCTTGGCGGCAAGTTGCCACCGGCCGACGACCTCCTCGACGAAGTCTCCGGCATCAATGGCCAGCTTTCGCGTGACCAGCGACCCGGCGTCGGCCCGAGCCAGCAACAGCAACTGCTCGGCTGTCCGGCTCAGGCGATCGATCTCTTGCAGCAGTACCCGGTGACTGTCCCGATACTCGTCTGGAGTCCGCTCCCGACGCAGGGTGACCTCAAGCTGGCTCCGCATCAGGGTGAGAGGCGCGCGGAGTTCGTGGGCGGCGTCGGCGGTGAAGCGACGTAACGCGTCGAATGCCGCCTCCAGGCGGGCCAACATGGCGTCGAAGGTGGAGCCCAGTTCAGCGAGTTCGTCGCCCGGCGGCAGCGCGATCTGGAGCCGCCGCCCCAGGTCGTGTTCGCTAATGTCGCGCACGGTAGCCGCCATGACCCGGACCGGCCGGAGCGCACGACCGGCGACCCAGTAGCCGAGGAGCGCATTGGCCACAATCAGGGTCGCGACGATCGCTACCAGCAAGATGGCGGCGAGGAGGAGGGTTTGCTCAAGGTCGTCTATGGGCTGAGCCAGTACCAGGCGCGCCCCGCTGCCGGCCACTGGCAACACGAGCACGCGATAGGTGTGGTGGCCGACGACTAAGTTGAAGGGAACGCCGTGGGGTACCCCCTTCCGAGTAGCCCGGACCAGCACACTCATATTGGAGTTGTTTCCCGACCGATCTAGGATGGTCCCCGCGCCACCTACGAGGAGGGCAGTGATGGCAATCCCATGCTTGGTCTCACCCGGAAGGGGCGACTCCCCGCTAAAGTTGACCTGCCCATTCCCGATATTCAGTCCGCCGAAGATGGTGTGCCCTTGGGCGGTGATTCCCTGGTCCACCGCGGCGTACTCAAAGTGCGCGAAGGCTATCCAGAAGCCGACCCCAGCCAGCCCAGCCAGGACCGCGAAGGCCAGGACGTAGGTGAGGGTCAGGCGGACGCGAGTGCGGCGGAACCAGTGGAACATGGAGGTTGTGGATCAAACCGATAGCCGGTTCCGCGCACGGTGGTGATCGGTGCACTCGCACCAGCAGCCGATAACTTGCGGCGTAGGCGTCCGACGTACACGTCCACCAGGTTCGACTGGCCGTCGAAGTCGTAGTTCCACACATGCTCCTCAATCTGACTGCGGGTCAGCACCTGGCTCGGGTGCAACATCAAACACTCAAGGACCGCAAGCTCTTTGCTGGTAAGGCGGAGAGGTTGGCCCCTCACCATGACCTCGCGTGCGGCGGTGTCGAGCCGCAGTACCCCAGAGTCCAGGATGGCCCGACGGTTCGCGAGGTGGCGGCGGGCCAGGGCGCGGATACGGGCGAGCAACTCGGCGAACGCGAACGGCTTGGGAAGGTAGTCGTCAGCCCCCGCTTCGAGACCGCGGACGCGGTCTTCGACGGCATCGCGGGCGGTCAACATCAAGACCGGGGTTCCAATGCGGCGGCGCCGCAGCTCGGAACAGAGCTCGAACCCGTCCTGCTGGCCGGGGAGCATAACATCGACCGTGAGGACGTCGAATGCCGTAGTTGTGGCGGCTGCGAGCGCCTCCGCTGCGGTGCCGACGGAATCGACGCCGCAACCTTCTTCCGAAAGTCCTCGGGTCAAGATCGAGGCTAGCCGACGATCGTCTTCTACGATTAGGATCCGCATCCTTGAGATTGTGTCACCGGCAGATGAAGTCTTCATGAAGGGAGGAGAGTATCGGCCCGACCGCCCAGAGCCGCCTGCCCCGCGGGGCTTACCACGGTGATCTCAACCCACCCCTCATCTGATCTCAGCTACTGTGAAACCTCTTGGTCAGCTGCCACAATGAACGCGAATTCAATCTCAGTCAGAAATTCGCAAATGGCTCTGACCCTCATCCCATGAGGGCCGGATGGGGCCCAAGCCGTGGGCGGGCCGAAAGGAGACGTGAGCTTGGAACAGGTCGACTTCCACTTTGACCCCATCTGCCCCTGGGCCTGGTTGACCTCGCGGTGGGCGTCCCGGCTCGAGGCGCTCGGCGAGCTCGAGGTCCGCTGGAGGTTCTTCTCCCTGGCGGTTGCCCACCTCAAGGAGGGGGACGACCCCGGTCCGGCGGCGGAACTCTGGGGCAGTCCCGCCCTGCGGCTTCTGGCGCTGGTGCGGAGGCAACAGGGGAACTCCGGCGTCGCCCGCCTGTACACCGCAATCGGGACCCTAGTTCACGAGGAGGGAATGTCGCTTCCGGAGGACGGGACCCTGCCCCACGCCTTGGAGCGTGTCGGAATGGACCCGGCGCTCCTCGCCAAGGCGCAGAGTGACCGGACGCTCTGGGATGAGGTCCTTGCCGACCATCGGGCCGCGGTCGCCGCGTGCGAGGCCTTCGGGGTTCCCACCATCGTCCTGGACGGGGGGCGGGGACCTGGAGCATTCGGCCCGGTGATAACCCGGGTTCCCGAGGACCGGGAGGCCGTCGCCCTTCTCCAGGACACCGTTCGCATGCTGAGGCGCGACTACCTCTTCGAGATCAAGCGGGACCGCGAAGGGCACCCGCCGCTGGTGGGGGCCACGGGCTCCTGAACCGAACCCACCCCGCGGTCGGGACGAGGATAGGGGCGGCCGGGAGCCACGGGCGGGCATGGCGGGCGGAGCGTCCTGGAGCCGCTAAGATCGACGGATCTTGGCTGGCCCGAAAGTGAGCCTCGGAGTTCGCCCATGGCCCGCCGGCTGACCCCGACGCCCGCCTCCGGCGGCACGACCCCAGCGGAGATACAACTTCGGAGTGACGCGCAGCGGGCATCGATCCGCTCCACGGGCGCCACCCTGAGGAGCTACCAGTCTCAAGGTCGGGAGCTTCTGGACGGCTTCAGCAGGCAGGGTTGGAGCCGGGATGGCCGCGGCCAGCTCCTCTTGCCGTGGCCCAACCGGATCAGGGATGGCCGCTATCGCTTCGCGGGCCAGAGCCATCAGCTGCCCATCTCCGAGGTGGGGCGGAACAACGCGATTCACGGCCTCGTACGATGGGTTACCTGGCAGGTTGAGGAGGCGGAGCCGGAGCAGGTGCGTCTTGCCGTCGAGCTGACTCCCCAGCCCGGCTACCCGTTCTGGATGCGATTCGAAGCGGAGTACCAACTCACCATGGGGGGGCTGGAAGTCACGGTGGCCGCCCGCAACCTCGGCCGCGGGCCGGCCCCGTTCGGGGCAGGGGCGCATCCCTACGTCCGGCTCGCGGGCCACGGGGTCGACGATCTCTTTCTCCGGATTCCCGCCAGCCGCCGTCTCACCGCCGACGGCCAGGGGATCCCCACTGGCGAGGTGGAGGTTGAGGGAACGGAATACGACTTCCGTGACGGGCGGCGCCTCGGCCGCTTGACGCTCGACACCTGCTACTCCGACCTCCCCAGGGAGGGGTGGTCGGTCGAACTGGGTGTGCGCCCCGGGTTCGACCAGGTCCGGGTCTGGGCGGACGGAGCCTTCCCCTATGTCATGGTCTACAGCGGGGACGGGGTGAGCCCCCCTGGTCGCCGCCGCGGTGGGCTCGCCGTGGAGCCGATGACCTGCGCCCCCGACGCCTTCAATTCCGGACTCGGCCTCCTGGTGCTTGGCCCAGGTGAGACGTTCCGCGGCCGCTGGGGGGTGTCGCGTGGCAGGTGAGGCCGAGGTCTCCGAGACGTCCGGCGACGCCAGCCGATACGGCGACGGGTCAACTCCTCCGTGGCCCGCCGGCCCGCCGCCGGTCCTGATGATGGACCTGTACGAGCTGACCATGGCCCAGGCCTTCTGGTCAGCTGGGATGGCGGAGCTGCCCTCCACCTTCAGCCTCTTCACCCGCTCGCTCCCCAGGCGGCGGGGCTATCTGGTGGCCGCCGGGCTGGACGACTGCCTCTCCTGGCTTGAGCGACTCTCCTTCGGCCCGCGGGAGCTGAGCTCCCTCGAGCAGCTGGGCATCTTCCCCACCAAGTTCCTCGATTGGCTGGGCGGCCTGCGGTTCCAGGGGGATGTCCGTGCCGTGGCCGAAGGCACCGTCGTCTTCCCCGACGAGCCGCTCCTGGAGGTCGACGCTCCCCTGGCAGTCGCCCAGATGGCCGAGACCTACCTCCTGAACCAGGCAACACTCCAGACAACCCTCGCCACCAAGGTGGCCCGCTGCCGCCAGGCGGCCGCGGGCCGCCCCCTGGCCGAGTTCGGGTTCCGCCATGCCCAGGGGCTGGATGCCGGAATGAAGGTGGCCCGCGTCTGTCGGCTGGTGGGGGTCAAGGCCACCAGCAACGTTGCCGGGGCCCTGGAGTACGGGCTGGACGTTTCGGGCACCATGGCGCACTCCTTCGTCCAGGCGCACGAGGACGAGATCAGCGCACTCCGCAACCTGGCTGACGCCCTCGGGCCCCGCGCCACCCTCCTGGTCGACACCTTCAATACGGAGCGCGGGATCGCGGCGGCCGTTCAGGTGGCGAGCGAGATGCACCAGCAAGGGGTGGAGGTGGCGGCCATCCGGCTCGACTCCGGGGACCTGGACCAGCTCTCCCGCCTCGCCCGCCACGCCCTGGACGCGGCGGGGCTATTCGCGGTGAAGGTGATCGTCACAGGGGGATTGGACGAGTACCGGATCGCCGAGCTCACCGCCGGCCCCGATCCAGCCCCGATCGACAGCTTCGGGGTGGGATCGGCCATGGTGGTGTCCGCCGACGCCCCCCTCACCGACACCGTCTACAAACTGGTCTGCTGTAGCGGGCGACCGGTGCGCAAGACCTCTGCGGGTAAGGTCACGCTTCCCGGGCCTAAGCAGGTCTGGCGGTCTCCAGGGTTCGCCGGGGACGTGCTCGCCCTGCGCGACGAGGCCGCCCCGTCAGGAGCACATCAGCCCCTCCTGGAGCTGGTTATGCGAGCGGGCCAGCGGACGGAGGCGGGGCGGCGGTCCCTGGCGGAGTCGAGCTCCCACCACGCCAGGGAGATCGCCTCCCTGCCGGCAGCGCTGGCAGACCTGGAGGCCCCGGCGCCCTTCCCGCTACGCCTGTCGTCGGAGCTGGAGGCCCTCGTGGCCCGGATGGACCGCTCCCAGAGCTGAGGCGTGGCCCCGGGCAAGGCCTACTTTGTGCGTCCGACGCAGGCGGCTGGCCCGAACTTTGTGTTCTTTGCCCATTGGCGGCCGCTTGGCGCGGCGGTTATGTTCCGCGGGATCAACCCACCCCTGAAGGAGTGACCACGTGGACGTAGCGGTCGACGAGGCGGCGCTGGGCAGCGCTGCCGAAGGACACCAGCTCAAGGCCAATGTCTTGAGCCTCTTCGACTCGGTGGTCATGGGCGTCGCCGGGGTGGCGCCGGGCTATTCGATCGCGGCCAGCACGGCGGTGCTCTTCGGGGCGGTGGCGCTCAGCGGCCCGGGGTCGCTTCTCTACTGCGGCATCGCCATGTTCGGGATCGTCTGGGCCTTCAACTACCTGGGCAGGGTGGATGCCAACGCCGGTGCCAGCTATGCCTGGGTTAGGAGAGCCCTCATCCCCCAGCTCGGCTACGTGGCGGGGTGGGCCTTGGTGGTCTCCGCCCTCCTCTTCATGGTGGCGGGATCCTTCCCCGCCGGCGCCGTCACCCTGGGCCTCATCTCCAGCAGCCTCGCCAACAACACCCTGGCGGTGACCGCGGTGGGCGCCCTCTTCTTCACCCTCATGGTGGTGGCGGTGCTGGTCGGGGTGCGGATCACCGCCCGCCTCCAGGTCATGATGTCGACGGTGGAGCTGGCCATCCTGCTCCTCTTCGCGATCCTGGCCCTCGTCCATGGCGGCACCGCCCACGCCTTCAGCTGGTCCTGGGTCTCGCCGACCAGCTTCCATGGCATCAACGGCTTCTTCGCGGGAGCGCTGGTGGCCGCCTTCTACTACTGGGGCTGGGACACCACAGCCAACCTCAGCGAGGAGACCAAGGAGGCCAAGGTCACGCCCGGTTTCGGGGGGATCTTCGGGGTGATCGTGGTCTTCGCCCTCTTCATGGCCTTCACCATCGGCTCGAACATGGTGCTCACGGCCAGCCAGGTGAGCCACAACAGCGCGGATGTGCTGGACGTTCTGGGCCAGACCGTCTGGCCCGGGGCGGGCGGCAAGCTGATCGTCCTGGCGGTCATCCTCTCCACCGTGGCGACCCTGGAGACCACCCTCATCCAGGTGACCCGCACGCTGTTCGCCATGGGCCGCGATGGCACCCTGCCCCGGGCCCTTGGGAAGATCCACCCCACCTGGAGGACGCCCTGGGTGGCCACGATCGTGATCGCCGTGGTCTCGGTCGGGCTCTTCGTCGCCTCCAACTATGTGGGCAGCGTCTCCACCATCCTCACTGACGCCATCAACGCCATCGGCCTGCAGATCACCGTGTACTACGGGCTGGCGGGGCTCTCGGTGGTGGTCCTCTACCGCCGCCAGCTGTTCCGCTCCAAGTCCAACTTCCTCTTCATGGGGTTGTGGCCGCTGGTGGGAGCGATCTTCATGTTCGTGATGTTCGGGGAGTCCATCCCCAACCTCTCCCCCACCGCCGACGCCGTGGGTCTGGGAGCGCTGGCCTTGGGCCTCATCCCTATGGCCTACTACTGGGCCCGGCGCAACCCCTACTTCAACCGCGTCCTCCCCGAGGAGAGGCTGGCACCGGAGGCCTGAGCCCGGGGGGAGGCGGGACCCCGGCCCCGCCTCCTCCAGCTTAACCTCCGATCGCCTTGTCGATCTCGGCCATGACCGCCCCGTCCAGGTGGGGCAGCACCTCCAGGGCGGCGAGGTTCTCCAGCACCTGCTCCCGCAGTGTCGCGCCGGTGATCACCGACGACACCCGCGGATTGGCGGCGCACCAGGCGATCGCCAGCTGGGCGGTGCTGCAGCCGAGCCGCTGGGCCACCTCACCGAGCCGGCGGGCTGCGCCGTTGCGGACTGGGTCGGTCAGCTCCGGCCGCAGCCAGTCGTATCCGGTGACGGTTGCCCGGCTCCCCTCGGGCACCCCATCGACGTACTTCCCGGTGAGGACACCGGAGGCCAGCGGGCTCCAGGTGGTGAGCCCCAGGCCGAAGTCCTCGATGAGGCGCCGGTACTCCGCCTCGACACGCTCCCGGGCCAGGAGGTTGTATTGAGGCTGCTCCATCACCGGCTTGCGGAGGTGGTGACGTTCGGCGATCTCCAGGGCCGCCCGGATGTCGTCCGCCGGCCACTCTGAAGTGCCCCAGTAGAGCGCCCGACCGCTCGACACCAGGTCGTGCATGGCCCACACGGTCTCCTCCACCGGGGTCTCGGGATCTGGCCGGTGGCAGAAGAGGAGGTCCACGAAGGGGAGCTGGAGCCTCCCAAGGGAGCCCTCCAGGGCCTGGAAGAGGTACTTGCGGTTCAGCGTCTTCGTGGTGTTGACGCCGCCATCGATCCCCCAGTAGAGCTTGGTGGACACCACCACCTGGGAGCGGGGCCAACCGGCACGCCGGAGCACCCGGCCGAGGATCTCCTCAGCGCGTCCCCCGGCGTACACCTCCGCCGAGTCGAAGAAGTTCACGCCCCCCTCGTACGCCGCCTCCATGCAGCTGAGCGCCAGATCCTCGTCCACCTGGTTGCCGAAGGTCACCCAGGAGCCCAGCGACAGCAAGCTCACCTTGAGCCCCGAGCGCCCCAACCGCCGGTAGGTCATGGTCGCCAAGTTCCACCCCCCACATCACCTGCTGCTGGCCAGATACGAGGGTACCCGGAAGCAGGGGACCTACCTAGGAAGCGACGTCAACCAGTCCCGTAGCTCCTCCGAGTGCTCGCCCAACCCGGGGGCGGCGCGGCGATAGGTCACCGGGGTGCGGGAGAGCCCCATCGGATCGGCCACCCCCCGGTCCGGAGCCGAGCCCGCACGCGGGAGCTGGACCACGGGGCCGAGGCCGTAACTGTCGGCGAGGGCCAAAGCCTCCTGCACGTTGTTCACGAGGCCAGATGGAATCCCCCTCCGGGAGAGCACCGGGACCCATTCGACAGCACGGTGCTGGCCCAGGGCCGCCTCGAGCTCTTGCCGGAGCTGATCGCGGTTGCTGACCCGGGCGGGATTGGTGGCGAAGCGGGGATCCCCTGCCAGGTCATCCCGCTCGAGCACCGAGCAGAGCGACCGGAACTGCCGATCGTTGCCCACCGCCAGGGCGATCGGGCGGTCCAGGGTCTCCAGGAGTTCGTAGGGCGCCACACTGGGGTGGCGGTTACCCATCGGCTCGGGAACGACCCCCGCCATCACGACGGAGGACGCCTGGTTGACCAGGGACGACAGAAGAGTGGAGAGGAGGTTCAGGGAGATCAGCTGGCCTTTCCCGCTCCGGTCGCGCTCCCGAAGGGCGGCCAGGACAGCCACCGCGCCGTGGAGCCCCGTGAGCACATCCACCAGGGCCACGCCAGCCTTGGTCGGCGAGTCCGGTGCCGGCCCGGTGACGCTCATCAGTCCGCCCACGGCCTGGACCAGCAGGTCGTATCCAGGAAGGCTGCGGCCCTCCCCGGCACCGAAGCCACTGATCGAACAGTAGACGAGCCGCGGGTGAAGTCGGCAGAGCTGCTCGTAGCCCAGCCCCAGGCGCTCCATGGTTCCGGGAAGGAAGTTCTCGACCACCACGTCCGCCCGGGCCACCAGCCGGCGCGCCACTCCCCGGTCGGCCTCCTCCCCGAGATCCAGGACGAGAGAGCGCTTGTTGCGATTCACCGAGAGGAAGTAGGTGCTGCGCCCCTCCGCGTCCCAGGGTGGGCCCCAGTGTCGGGCGTCGTCACCCCCGTCCGGGCGCTCCACCTTGATCACATCGGCTCCTAGGTCGCCGAGCAGCATGGTGAGATAGGGGCCGGCCAGAACCCGGCTGAAGTCGGCCACCACCAGGCCCCCGAGGGGCCCCACCTCCCCCAGGGTCGCAACCGGATCCAGGTCTGGCACCAGTCGACCTTGCTGGGAACCGCCGGGCGCTGTCAAGGTGATCGGACAGGCGCAGGTGCTGCTCGGCCCTTGCGGTGCCTGCGCTTCAGCGTGGGGCGAGTTCACCGTGGACCCCGCGTACGATGGAGCCAGTGATGCAGGGTGTCCGTCCCACCGGACTGAGAGCACACCTGTGGAACCTCATCTAGCTGGCACTAGCGAAGGGACGTCATGACCGAGCCCACCTGGAATCCCTCCCTGCGAGCAGTGGCGACCGGGTCACCCCTGGTCCACTGCCTCACCAACATCGTGGTCGCGGGCTTCACCGCCAACGTCCTTCTGGCCCTGGGTGCCTCCCCGGCGATGGTCGAGAATGCCGAGGAGGCTGGGCCGTTTGCCAGGGTGGCTGGGGCGGTGCTGGTCAATCTGGGGACCCTGAGCGGCGAGCGGGAGGCGGCGATGCGCGCGGCGGCGGTGGGGGCGCACAGCGCCGCCCGGCCCTGGGTCCTCGACCCGGTCGCCGTCGGGGCGCTGGAGCACCGCACCATCCTGGCTCATGAACTCCTTAACCACCGGCCAGCCATCATCCGCGGCAACGCATCTGAGATCGCCAGCCTGGCCGGCGTGTCCGGAGCCGCCGGCCGCGGGGTGGACTCCAGGGTGGGCTCGGCGGCGGCTGTCGGACCGGCCCAGGAGCTGGCGAGGGCAAGTGGGGCGGTGGTGGCGGTGAGCGGCGCCGTCGACTACGTGACCGATGGCCAGCGGGTGTTGGAGATCCCGGGGGGCGACATCCTCATGACCAGGGTTACCGGAGTGGGATGCGCGCTGGGGGCGGTGATGGCCGCCATCTTGGCGGTGGTCCCCGACCCGCTCCAGGCTGCGCAGGACGCCTCGGCCATCCTCAAGGAGGCGGGGAGCCGGGCGGCCCTCCCCCCGCTCCCCGGCCCCGGCACCTACGCCGTCCGCCTCCTGGACTCCCTGGGAACCCTGGCTCGGGAGGCGTCCTCTTGAATCGTGGCCGCGCGGCCCCCCCCGGGTGGCGGTGCGTCCATTGCTCCGAGCCTCCGCAGCGGAATGGCCAGGTAGACGCCCCCGCGCGCCGGACCCTATGCTGACGGAGCAAGTCCTGGTTTTCCGAGGAGCCCCGTGTTCAGCTTTCCCAACCCCGTGAATGAGGTGGCCAGCCGGGTGGTGGCCTCGGGCGTCGTCGTTGTCGCAGCGCTGGCCCTGACCCTGCAGTTGCCCTGGGTGAGTGCGATCCTCGCCTATGGCTTTCTGGCCCGGGTGGCCACCGGCCCCCGGCTCAGCCCCCTGGGACAGCTGGCGACCCGCTGGGTCGCACCACGACTCAGCGCCTCACCTCGGCTCGTACCCGGTCCCCCGAAGCGCTTCGCCCAGGGGATAGGGGCGGTGCTGACCGTGGCCGCGACGGCCGCCTGGTTCGGCTTTCACGCGGCCCTGTTGGCGTACGTGCTTCTCGCGGTTCTCCTGGCCGCGGCCTTTCTTGAGGCTGCCTTCGCCTTCTGCCTCGGGTGCTGGCTGTTCTCCCGGCTGATGGCCGTCGGCTTGATCCCCGCGTCGGTGTGCGCCTCCTGCATGGACATCAGCCGACACCGACGCCCGGCAGACGCCTAGCAAACCGCTCCCTACGGCGCGGGGGTGGCTGGCGCCGGGCCAACTCAACCCAAAGACGCTTGCCGGGCCTAAGATCCCAGGGCATGCCGGAGGAGATCAAGCTTCGCATCGGGAACCTGGCCAAGGCCGTGCTGGTCACCGGCCAGGCCTACCAGGATCCCAAGGACGCGCTCAACGAGTTCATCTCCAACGCCGCGGACGCCTATTTGGCGGCCGATCGTAGGGGTGGCCGGATCACCGTGGTGCTGCGGCGCCAGGGCCGACATCCCCTGATTGCGGTCGATGACAACGGCCCTGGGATGGACGCCGATCAGCTGCGCCGGGTGGCAGGGAGCCTTTTCGAATCTCAGAAGGAGGGTGACCCGCGCACCCTGGGCGAGAAGGCCATCGGGCTGCTGGCCTTCCAGCAGCTGGGCGGGCGCTGCGATGTGGTGACCCGGCCGGAAGGTGGGAACGAGACCCATTGCCTGCACCTTGAGCGAGGCAGCACCACCGCCAAGCTGGAGCTCTCGGAGAGACGTCGGGCCAGGGTGGGGCCCGGTACCACGGTTTACCTCGGGGATCTGGATCCCGACGCTGTTCGGGGAATCACTCTGAGGAGGTTGGTCGACTACCTGCAGCGGCGCCGTGGGGCTGCCATTGAGCGTGGGGACTACAGCATCGAGGTGGTGCAGGGCACACACTCCGAGGTGGTCGCTCCGTTTCCGCCGGACGGGGTGCGGCTGCCGCTCCCGCCCCGCTCGACACTGCTGGGCCGGGTGGAGTTCTCGCTGCAGGTGGCGCCCCGGCCGGACCACCGTCGGCGAGTTGCCGTGGTGGGGCGAGCGGGCACGACCATCATCGATGACATCTCCGATCTGGACGACTTCGATGGGCCGCCCTGGAACAGCGATCAGGTCGCGGGACGGATCACCTTCGAACGGCTGCTGCAAACTGCCGGGCGGCGGGGCATTCTCCTTGATCGGGAGGTATACCCCGTATTCCGCACCGCGGTGCGGGAGGTGGAGCCCTACGTGACCACAACCCTAAGCCAGCTGGCCGAGGAGTCCAAGCGGGAGGTCAGCGACCGGGTGTCCGAGGCAGTCCGCAGGATATTCGGCCGGGTTCTACGCGAGCTGAGCGACCTGGACAACCCCATGCGCAGCTGGCTGGGCACCGAGGACGGTGACGGGGCGGAGATGCAGCTGCTGGCCGAATTGGCCAATGGAAACCAGCTCGGCCACGACGATCTAGAGACGGGCGCCGAGGACTTCCCCATCTCGCTGCAACCGGCCGCCCGGCCTGAACGTCCCCCGGAGCCGCCCGGGTTCCCCGAGAGCGGCTCGAAGGCGGAGCGGCAGCGGTCGCGCCACCTTCCAACGCTTATCCCCGATCCCACCCCGGGGTCCGCACGGAGCCGCTTCGACCCCGAGGAGGGCGCTGTGCTCTACAACCAGAGCCACCCCGACTTCCTCCTGGTGCGCGGTGACGAGATGGCTCTGCTGGACTACCTGGCCACCCTCGTCGCCAAGGAATACGTCCTCTACAACCATCCGCGGGCGGCACCCGAGGAGCTGACCGAGGAGCTGATACGCATGCTGGTCCGGGTCCGCCGCCATCTGGTGCGCAGCGGGGCGATGGGACATCGTTCCGGCGCCGGAAGGACACGAGGTCAAAGTCAGCGCGATATGACCCGCGTGGGGACCGCGTGACCCAGCGGCGACCAGGGTTGAAAGTGGCGGGGAGTCAATCCGCTGGGCATCCCGCTTGTCTCAGGAGACCCGAGCATTGAAGGACCTGACCGCCTACCTGGACACCCGGGGGCTGACCGACCGACTGAGCGGCGGCTCTCGCCGCATGCCGATCGACACGCCGGCGGGGCGCCACTTCGTGTGGACCAAACGAATTGGCAACAATCCCAGGCTCAAGCTCCTGCTTCTGCACGGAGGTCCCGGTTCGACGCACGAATACCTGGAGGCCTTCGACAGCTTCCTCCCGGCGGCGGGCATCGAGTACTACTACTACGACCAGCTTGGGTCGGGGAACAGCGACCGACCAGACGCACCCGAGCTCTGGCAGCTGGACCGCTTCGTGGACGAGGTCGAGCAGGTGCGCCGGACACTCGGTCTGACCCCGCAAAACTTCGTCCTGTATGGGCAATCCTGGGGCGGGCTGCTGGCCATGGAGTACGCGCTGACCCACCCCGGGCGGCTGCGCGGGCTGGTGATCTCCAACATGATGGCCAGCGCCCCGGCCTACACGGCCTACGCCGAGTCCGTCCTCGCCCCTCAGATGGACCCGGCGGCACTCGCCGAGATTCGCGCCCTGGAGGCAGCGAGCGACACCGAAAACCCCCGCTATCTCGAGCTGCTGATTCCCCATCACTATGAGCACCACGTGCTGCGCATGCCGGCCAGCGAGTGGCCCGACCCGGTGCAGCGGGGCTTCAACCACATCAACCCGGCGATCTACGTGCCGATGCAGGGCCCAAGCGAGTTGGGCATGAGCCCGAACGCCGGCCTGGCTCGCTGGGACCGCGTCAGCGACCTGGGACGGATCACCGTGCCCACCCTGGTCATCGGCGCGGAGCACGACACGATGGACCCTGATCATCTGCGGGAGATGGCCTGGCGGCTACCGCAAGGGCGATACCATCATTGCCCCAATGGAAGCCACCTGGCCATGTATGACGATCAGGAGGTGTATTTCAGCGGTCTCCTGGCTTTTCTGAGCGACCTGGACCGTGCTGCGAGTGGGCATTGATCGGTCCGGGAAAGCGGCAGTCGGGACGGCGTGGAACGGCGGAGCGGGCGTGGGTGCGCACAGGAGGCGCGTTCAGCCCAGCTTCCGGCGGTGACCGGTGCCGGCGCTAGAACCCCTGGGCAAGCGCGTGTGGGAGCGTGGTCCCGCAGGTCACAATGGCTCAGCTGCGAGCGCACCCCGCCGCCGCCGCTCGGTCATCCGCCTCCCTCGCGGTTGCCCGGCCCAGCATGCCAACCAGTTGTTCACCGAAATCGTGGACCGCGGGAAGTCTTTTCCCCATCATCCTGGGCGGGCACGCCGGGTCGCCGCGGATCTCGGCCAGTTACACGAGCGTGATGTTCAGCAGGGCACTACCGTGAGCGTTGCATCAAGACGACGAATGTCTACAGGGTCGCTGGTCACTACCGTCGCCCCGAGGCGGTGAGCTAGCAGGGCCAGGCTGGCGTCGACAATCTCCGACGTCCCGGTCAGGCCGCACAGAGCTCCGGTGGCCCGCGCCTCGCCTGCGTCTAGTGGAGCCACAGTGACGGTGCTGGAAGTGATCAGGCGAGCCAGGCGGACCTGACGGGCACCGTCACGCCAAACCTGCGCAACGACCCCAGCGGGAACGTGGAGGACCCGCTCATGCGCCACGGCCAGCTCAACTAAGCGGAGCATCAGCCTGTCGCTGCGCTCAAAGGCAATCAACGCGCCAGCGTCGAGGACTACAGGCCGAGGACCTGGCGGGCCCATTCGTCCTCCGCCGGAGCGGCCGGCCCGACGTCAGCGCGCATCTCGGCCAGGACGTCCGTGAGCGCTTGGCGCCTTAGCTTCTCCTCCATTGCCTGGTCGACCCAGGCACTGAGCGAGGAAGCGTGTCCATGGGCGACGGCCTCCCCCGCAGCTGCCAGTACCTCTGGTCGTACCGTGATCGTCACCCTGGATTTCTGCATACGATAATCATACTCGTTCCTGGGGAGTCACAGCGGGCGCGGTTCCACTCCGGCCGGTCACGTGATCTCCCAGGCTTTCCACTGGCCCTGCCCATTCCCTCCACTCAGCGGCACTCCGCGAGATCAAAAAATGGAGGCGACTCCGGGAATCGAACCCGGGATCGCGGTCTTGCAGACCGCTACTTCTGAGATCACTTTTGCAAGGGCTCGAAGTGAGCGTACCCCAGCCTATACCCCAACCCAGGAGTTATCCACCGTTTCCACAGGCCGGCGGCTAGCGGCCATCCTCCAGCAGGGCCTGGAGGCCTTTGCGTGCCTGGGCATCCAGCGGGGGCAGCAGTCGGGCGGCCAGCGTACGGCGCTGCCTCGGAGTCAAGTGCTGCAGCGTATCACCAGGGACCGGCCATTTCCGCCACCTATCGGCTATCATCGAGCCGATGGGCGAGCCCCCGAGGCTGAGGCTGACCGCCCATGCGATGCGGCGGATGATCGAACGGAACATCACGGAGCGCGAGGTGAGGTACGTGCTGGCCGCCCCGGACGCGGTCTACCCGAGCGGGGTGCCCGGGCGCTCCGCCCTGCGGGCTATTGTCGGGGGCCGCAAACTTGTGGTCGTGGTCGCTAACGGCTCGGACCCGGTCGAAGTTGTCACCGCCTGGGAGGCTTGAGCGATGGTGCAACTTGAGCATGACACCGAGGCCGACGCGGTGTACGTGCGACTGAGCGACCACCGGGTGACCCGGACCGAGGATATTGGGGCCGGGCGACTGGTGGACTACGACGCTGCTGGGCAGCCGGTCGGAGTGGAGTTTCTCGGCGTCAGCCGCGGCGTGGATACCGACGGGGTCCCGGACCGGCTCATGGTCGAGCGGAGCCTCTCCGAGCACGATATTCCCCTCTACGCCTGAGGCCCAGCCTCCAGCAGGGCCTGGAGGCGCTCGCTGGCGTCACGCTGGAGTTTGTCCGCCACCCCGGCGTATCGGCTGGCGGTCACCCCGATGCCACTATGGCCGAGCCTGCGGCTGACCACGGCGATATCGACCCCGGCGGTGAGCAGCAGCGCTCCGCTGGCAGCTCGCAGATCGTGGAAGCGCAGCCGTGGAAGGCCAGCGGCCGCGAGTGCCCGCTGGAAGTGGCGGGTGACGTGCGGGCCGGACAGCGGCCGACCGACGTGGTGAACACCAGCTCGCCCAGGCCCGGGACCGGCCGCCACTCCGCCTGCCGCAGCTGGCGTACGAAGCTCGGGTAGCTGCCCTGGTAGCCCAGCCCGACCACCTCGTCGTACAGGGCGGTCGCCCAGATGTGGGCGTTGTCCGCGAACCGTGCCCCAAGGTAGGCCACGAACGGCCCGAGCCGGTCCGGCCCCGACCGCTTCCGCACGCCTGCCTCCAGGTTGCCCTTCAGGTGCGCCCGTACCGTCTTCCGGTCTCTCCCCAGGTGGCGGGCGATGGCGGCTATCGACCACCCCCGCTGCCGTAGTGCGCTTGCTTCCACGTCTTCTCCCCGTGTGATCATGGGCCGGGGCTCCTCCAGCTGGTTGGCTCGACACCGCCAGCTTGGGGGAGTCCTGCCCCTTCTTGAACCCTTCCGGACGGCCCCCTAAGACCGCTCTCAGGTGGGGAATTTCAGTGATCAGCTCTGGGGAGTTTCAGATGATCGCTAGCACCGAGAACTGCTCGCGCCGGCAGCCCTCGCGGTGACTGCATGATGTCAACTCCCGGGGCCTCCGCGGCGACGATCCCGTTGCTGCCGCCGATCTCGTCCCTGAGCTTGACAACCTATAGGAGCATCCACTGGGAGACAAGCACTCGTGGTGCCACCGAGCACCCAGCGCGGTCGAGACCCAGGCGGGGCCGGCGGGCTCCGAGTCCGATACCAGGTTCGACTCAATGGGGGACCGCCTCCAGGACCGCGACGGTCCGGACCAGGCGGCCGCTGTCGACCGGGCCCTCCGACTCCACGGCCCGCCCTTCCCATGCCTGAGGGCTGGGCGGGCGGCCCGATGGTCGTGAAGAGTCTGACTTCAGCTGCGCCACCGGACCGCCGCGGTCCTGGGCCACACCCTCCGGAGCCAGGCAGCGTGTCGGACCTTGGCCCGCACCCGGGCCATCCGTGGTTGGCGGTGCAAGAGGCTGGTGCCCTTTGCGGTCACTGATGCCGTCAAGCCCGCGCGGCCGACTCCGAAGAGCAGGGCCTGGGGGCCACTTTGATCTCAATCTGCTGGAGGCGACTCCGGGAATCGAACCCGGGATCGGGGTTCTGCAGACCGCTATTTATGAGATCACCTTTGCAAGGGAGCGAAGTTATCTCAGGCGAAACGATGGTCGCCGTCGACGTGAGCCCTAAGTGGCGGCCGTCTGCGACTGAGCTTCTGTTTGACGGAGGGTATGGGGAGGGGGTCGACGGTCATTCGGTTGACCTCGGCAGTTGGCACACGGCTCTCTATGCTGGGCGCTTGTTGGACTTTGGATTCAGACCGCCGCTGGCGGTCCCGACATCGCCCTCGCGAGCCCAGTCGCTGGTCGATTCGTGGCAGGAAGCCGAGGCCAATTTCGATCGGCAGGTGGCAGAGCGAGCCCAGGTCTTCGGCCGTGCCCGTGCTGATGAGGTGGCCCACCACGTGAAGGAGCTTTGGCGTCAGGCGAGCCGGGAGGCCGGACTCAACCCCGGAACCAGTGCACCAGGAGCTAGCTTGTAGGCGATGCGGCCAGGGAGTCGAGTAGTTCTAGAAAGGGGGAACGCGCAGTCACCATCGGACCGCCGTGGCGCGTCAGCCTCTCCATGGATCGAGTCAACAGAAGTGCCCGAGATGGCCGCGTTACTCCGACGTAGAACGTTCTCAGTTCAGCTGTTGAGGCCTCCTTCCCCTTTGCTCTGAAGTCCGGAAACTGGCCATCGTTGCACGCAACGATCGCTACTGCCTTGAATTCTTGACCTTGAGCCTTGTGCACCGTACGAAGCCTCACGCCAGGAGTCGTCGGCTCGCCGCGCTGGCACCTCGCAATGTGCTGCTGAAAGCCGCCAAATGATAGCCCAGCGGCGTCCGTTCTTTCCGTGAACGTGAGCCAAGCACCGAAGAGCTGCTCCCAGTCTGCTCGCCAATCCGGATCGCTGATCGGCAGGGCCGCTGCGGACTGCATCATAGACGAGACGTCGGGACAGTCGAGAAGAGCGGTCAGATGGCGCACGTCCCCATCCGCGGCTGAACTCAGCAGCGCAGCCACATCTTCCGTTGCGGTGGTGGCACCGCAAAGATCCTCAAGGTGCCGGCGGGTAAAGTAGCGATCCTTGGCACTCCTGAAAGCAACTAGCTCAACAAGGGCCTTGGCGACCGTACTTGCGACCCAGGACTCTTCGCTGCTTGAGGCCGCACTATCGATGCTGCGCTGTGCCAGCGCCAGCCGGCACGGGAGTAAGCTAGAAGCGGCCCGGGCCAAGATGGCAATTTCTTCGGGCTGGACTTGGGTCGGATCTGTCGGGCTCGCGGCGCCTCCTGGCAAGCCGTGCTCTAGAATCCACGACACCCACTGAGCTACGTAAGTAGCCTCAGCTACCTCATCCGGGAGCTCTTTAATGTAAATCACGCCTCGCGCGGCGAAATTCGTGCCACCCATAGCTTTCGTCGGGTGCCCGAGGTGCTGTGATACGACGTCTGCTGCCTGTGCCAATACCCTTGCCGATCTGTAATTAATGCGTAGCTCGATCCTCTCGGCGCGGTAATCTGCCTCAAACCGTTGCATAAGGGTGGGGTCCGCGCCTGCAAACGTGACAATGGACTGCCTGCCATCTCCGACAAGCGTCGCGGGGATGTGACCGTCGCCCGGATCCCCAATGAGCTTGGTGATCAGATCATACTGTGACGCGGTCAGATTTTGCGCTTCGTCGACGACTACGTGGCCTAACAGTGTATGCAAATGCCGGCCCACCCATTGGTCGGTAACTAGTTCACGAGCCAAGTCGATCATCGCCGGGTAGTCGACCGTACCACTAGTCGCCAATGCTTGCTTCCACTCTCCCAAAAGAGGCGCGTCCTCGTCCCTTGCCCGCGCTAGGTCGATCCGCTGGAGGGCCCCGATCGGATCGTCGACCGGAGGCTGGCCGGAGGTCAGCAGCCATCGTTGGAGTAAGTCAGTTCGGTCAGCTTCCCGGGCAAGGACCTCCGGCTCAAGCGGAAGGCCAATCCGACTCCCATATTGGCGTAGGAGGGTCCACGCGAATCCGTGGATAGTGTCTGCGACAATTCGCGAACGCTGGTCCCCAACCCGGCCGTACAACCTGTCACGTAGTTCGTCCGACGCTCGTACCGTGTAGGAGATAGCGAGCACCCTGTAAGGGTCGGCCGTGGACGTCAGTAGAAGCCGCTGAACCCTTCTGGAGACAACTTCGGTTTTACCACAGCCAGCTCCGGCGACTACCACTAAAGAGACGGCGTCTGACTCCACAGCCTTGCTCTGATCGTCGTCTAGGGTGGGTTCAGCGAGCACCGGCACCGTCTCCTTCCATGATTTGGTGCACTTTGGTTACCAGCTCAACGAGGGGCGCCGGCCAGTCCGGTCGCCCGTAGCTGGCACCGTCGGACCACGGGTGCGCCCTGAGAAACTCTCTGGCCAAAACGTGACCGATCGCGCCCTTGGAGCTCTTCATTGCCGTGAGGGTAGCCGTTCCCGGTTCGACTGGGCCAAGTGTCTCACAGGCGGCGCGACACGTTGCCTCATCGAAGTCACATAACAGCTTCTCTAGAGCTCCCGACCGGACCGGAGCTCCACTCCCGGACCAAACCACTTGTGTGGGCGAACCGTGGAACGCCTGAAGTATTCTGTCCGCAGCAGTTCTTCCCGGCCGATCGGAGTCAGCGAACAAGATCCACGGCATACCAACGCGTTCGGCGAAGCGTACCACCGCGAACGCATATGGCGTGCCCATCCCATTCGTGTCGACCACTGAAACCCCGTAAGCTCGCCGACCGAGAGCGCTTCGGAGAACCGGAGGCAAAAACGCGCGTTCCGTAGCGCCATCGACGACGACCACCGCGGCCGCGAAGAGCAGCTCTCCGAATGGACGCTCCACCAACCTCCGCAGCTTCTCAACAACGTCTTCCCCCTCGAGCCCGCTTAGGTCGCGCACCACCGGGCCGCCCTCTTTCCATCCCAGTAGCCGCAGACACCGCGGCTCAACGATGGACGATAGGAGAGCAGAGTGGGTGGTTGCCACAACCTGACCTTGTGCGGTCTCCAGCAAGGTCGGAAGTTCGAGTTGCGCCTGCGGGTGCAGATGAGCTTCCGGCTCCTCGATGAGGCTTACCGGGTGAGGCAGAAGTGCTGGCCCGTCCCGGCCAAGGCGCCGTTGATAAAGCACTGATTGCACCTGGAGGGCACTCAGGCTCCTCGAACCAGAGCCATGAAAGCGAATTGGGAGGCTGCCAGTTCCTGTGTTGAAGTCGATCGACACCGAGCGAGCCAGGTCCTCCAGTCTCACTGGAAGTGCAGTGAGGCTGGCCGCCCCCAACCCGTCCACCGAATCCGCAAGGTACCCAAGGGATGCGCGCAAGGCTGTCAGCGAGTCACTATCTTCGACGATATCGTCGCCGAGTGACTTCAGTCTAGACTCGAGTTGTCGTCGGAGATCTGCTGGAATTTCAAGGTCGTCTAAGATGCGTCTAATGGGTGAGTTGCGCCGCCCCATGTCTTCTGCGAGATCCCGGCTAGTGTGGAAGAGATCAGCGGACACGATTGCGCGCTGATCTAGAGTGAGTTGAGGCGCGTTCGCCACGAAGACCCAGTCGCCAACAGCGGATTCATAGACTAACGGGACATGCCGCGTAAACACTCCAAATCCCTCTCGAGACTCGAATAGTGTCGTCCTCCAGGCGAACCGTTCTCGAGTAGGCCCACTGCCGATGGAATAGGTCTGAGCCAACCGGCGGGTAACCTTTTGGTCGAAGACTTGCTCGGGCCCGGGCCCGCAGCGGGGTGCCAGTACGATGTCGATCGTTGCCTCGCCAGCAGCAGGGTAACTCAAATCGTCCCTCTCCGCTGGCACGCCTCCGAGTGCGATCGCAAGGGCTCGAAGCAACCGTGACTTCCCTGAGTTGTTGCGGCCCACTAAGAGAGTCAGATCGGGCTCGAGGACCACGCGGCAGTCGGCTATTCCTCGAAAATTCCGGATTCTCACGGTCTCTATGAAGAGCGGAGCAAACGCTGGCTCTTCGCTCCCCGGGCCGAACCTGTGCGGCCCACTCGCACTGTCTATCACGTTGTGAGACTCCGGTCCGCTGGAAGCCGAGACGACGCGCCAAGCCGAAGATGTAGCACGGTCGAGAGTACCTAGGCGGACAATCGCGACGCATCGGGTTCATGGCTGCCAGTGGGGAAGTCGGACGCACTGTGCCGGCTCGGCTGGCGATGGTAAGTGTAGTGCGATCCTCACGGTTTGTGCTGGTCCGCAAAGATTTCCTTGGGGACCGCCCCTTCAGCCGCCCGGGCTGATCTCGCCGGAGGCAGTGGCAGAGGCACCCCCTTTGGGGACCGGCATCCTCACAGGGTCAATCAGTAGAACCCACCAGGCCGAGGTTGCGGCCGAGGGGGCGGTCCATCGCCTTCACCGCCCCCGCCACGCCTCCGGAGTGCCCACACGGTGAGGCCCACGAGGACGAGGAGCCCGACTACAGCTAGCGCCACTCCCCAGCCACTATCCGTGGGCGATTCCGGCGCTGGCATGTGAACTGCGTCCTCGGAACCATCCGGGCTAGCGACCGGCGCACTCTCCGGAGCCCCCCGAACGCGTAGAGGCTCGATCGCTAGGGACGGGAGGCTTTCGGGGGCCTGTCGCGCGCCAAGCGCCCGGTTCCGCGCCCTCCGGGCTCTGGCCCTCGCGGCGTTCGCTGCCCTGCATCTCTCGCAGCGGCAGCCGTCGTTGTACCCCGCACTGGTCCCGTGTGGGGTTAGCAGGCCAGCTAGTCTAACTTCCTCGGAAGTCGCCATTTGGGTCGCGTGGTACCTAGCCCCAAGCGCGAAAGCCAGGCGGTAGCTACGCAGCACTCGGGACATCCCCATCTCGGAGACGACTGTGGCCGATCTCGAGGAGTCCGTTTTGCCATGGCGAACGATACCTAGTCCAAGCCACCGTGCCAGGTAGGTACCGTACCGTCAATGGACGGCTGGACGACACAACCGTCGGCGACGCCGAAGGTGGGTAGGAAATCGCTCTACGGCGAGCCACCGTCGCGGAGAGATTTGACTGGAGGTACAGGGCAGCGAGCTCTGACTCTGCACGGGTTGGTATCACGGTTGGTATCAGCAGGCCCGTTAGAGCGTCCTCCACCAGGTGATTTGCGGGTATTTGATCTCGATCTGCTGGAGGCGACTCCGGGAATCGAACCCGGGATCGCGGTTTTGCAGACCGCTGCCTTACCACTTGGCTAAGTCGCCCAGACCGAGTTCATTGTACCTGCCGCAGCACGGCTCGCCTCCGATCTCGGACCGGCGCGCCTACACTCCAGCGATGCCTGCGAGGCGCTTCCCCGGCCTTCCCCACGGCTCGTATGGGCTCAAGAACTGCGGCACCGCCGTGGTCCTCCTACTGACGGTGGCCGCCTGCGGCGGCGGCGTCACTCGTGCCCGCCCTAGCCCTTCCGCTCCCAGCACGGCCGCCGCGGCGCCCCCTCCCTCCCCTCTGGCCAGCCCCCTTCTCACCGCCAGCTGGCCCGTGTACCACCAGAACCCGGAGCGGACCGGGGCCTCGGACAACACGCCGGTGCCGACGTCCCTCACCGTGGGATGGAAGGCCGGGCTGGACGGCGCGGTGTACGGGCAGCCGCTGGATGTGGCGGGAGAGATCTTGGCGGCCACGGAGAACGACACGGTCTACGCCCTCTCCCCCGCCACGGGAGCGATCCTCTGGGGTACCCACCTGGGCACGCCGGTTGAGGGAGGTCTCCCCTGTGGGGACATCCTGCCTCTCGGGATCACGGGTACGCTCGCCTACGACCCGCTGACCGAGACCCTATTTGCCGTAGCTGAGGAGGCCGGCTTCCGCCACCTCCTGTACGCCCTGGATCCCCTGAGCGGCGCGGTCCGCTGGTCCCGGCGAGTGGACATCCAGATCCCCTCCGAGGACCCGGCGGCGGTCCAGGAGCGGCCGGCGCTGGCCGTTGCCAACGGCTACGTCTACATCAGCTTCGGTGGGCTGGATGGGGATTGCGCCCGGTACCGGGGGGCGGTGGAGGCCGTCCCCACCGGTGGCAACGGGGCCACGCTGACCTACGTGGTTCCGACCACGCGTGAAGGTGCGGTGTGGGCGACTGCCGGGCCAGGGTCGAGCCGGACGGCAACATCCTGGTGGCCACCGGCAATGGGGCGGCCTTTTCCGGTGCCTGGGACCACACCGACTCGGTTCTCGAGCTCTCCCCGACCCTTGGACTGGTCGACGCCTTCGCGCCGTCCCGGTGGGGATACGACAACTCCCGCGATCTGGACCTGGGTTCGGTCTCCCCCACCCTCCTGCCCGATGGGTACGTCTTCATCGCCGGTAAGAGCGGGGTCGGCTACGTCCTTCGCCAGTCGAATTTGGGGGGAGTGGGTGGCCAGGTGGCCAGCGGGACCACCTGCCTAGGCCAGATGGCGTTCGGAGGTACAGCCGTGGACCAGGATGTCGTCTACCTCCCCTGTGCCAACGGTGTGCAGGCTGTCTCGGTCGCGCCGGGAGGGAGCTTCTCCGTCCTCTGGTCCACCGGCTGTGGCGCCAACGGGCCGCCGGTGCTGGGAGGGAGAGCAGTTTTCAGCGTGGATACCAACAGCGGAGTGCTCTTCGCCCTGTCGCAGAACTCGGGCCAGGTCCTGGCTAAGGTCCCGCTCGGACCCGTGCCCCACTTCACGAGCCCCACCTTGGTTGGATCGGACGCCTACGTCGGCACGGACTCCGGGGTGGTGATGGCCCAGGGCGCCTAAGAGGTCAGGCGCCCGCCGCCGCCAGGAGGGCACGGATCAGGTGGTGAGGGTCCTGGGCGCCGCCTAGCTCCCGGGCTGAGTGCATGGCGAGGACGGGAAGCCCCAGGTCGATCGTCTCGACCGCCAGCTGGGCGGCCAGACTCGGCCCGACGGTAGAACCGCAGGGCACGTCTCCCCGGCCGGAGAACCACTGCACGGGAATGCCCTGGTCCCGGCAAGCGGCGATGAACCAGCCGGCGCCGGGAGCGGCGGTGGCGTAGCGCTGCTGAGAGTTCACCTTGATCGCCGGTCCTCCGTTGGGGAGGCAGAGGTGGGAGGGCTCGTACTTCTCCGGGTAATTGGGATTGGCGGCGTGGGTCACATCCACCGAGAGCAGGCGGGACCGGGAAAGCGACTGAAGGTGCTCCGCCCTCCCGCTGCCCAGGCCCAGGGTCAGGCGCTCGAGTAGTTGGGGGAACGCCCGGCCGGCCGCACCGGTGGAGCTGACGCTGCCGACCTCCTCGTGGTCGAAGAGCGCGATCACCACCGGCCGCTCTAGGTCCTGGCCCATCTCCACGAGAGCGCGAATGGCGCAGTAGCAGGACAGCAGGTTGTCGAGGCGGGCGGAGCTCACGAATTCGCGGTCGGCGCCGGCGAGCACCGGCGGCTCGAGCGGCCAGAGCATGGCATCCAGGGCCAGGAGCTGGTCCCCATCGACCCCCAGGCTGGCCGCCACCTTGGAGTGGATCTGCCCCACCTCGCCCAGTCCCCAGACGGGCGCCAGCTGGGTCTGGGGGTTGAGCACCAAGCCCCGTTCGTTCACCCCAGCATCCAGATGGACCGCCAGCTGCGGAACCCTGGCGACCGGCTCCGTCCAGGCGAAGAGTCGCTGCTCCACCCCGGTGTCCACCCTGACCGCGGCCCTGCCGGCCAGACCCAGGTCGCGGTCCAGCCATGAGTTGAGAAGTGGCCGACCGTAAACCTCGACCGCCAGCTGGCGGTACCCGGCCCGGCCGAGATCTGGGTGGGGGCGGAGCCGCAGGCCGGGGCTGTCGGTGTGGGCTGCGACGAGGGTCAGGCCATCGCCGGGCCGGGCGTCCGGGGGGACGACAAAGGCGAACAGGGTGCCTCCGGAGATGAGGTAATGGGCGCCGCGAGGGTCCTCCCAGCCCTGCTCCTCCATCTCCGAGAACCCCGCATCCCTCAACTGCTCCGAGCCCAGGCGAGCTGCGTGGTAGGGGGTGGGGGCGGCGGTGAGAAAGGCAATCAGTCGGAGCGCCTCCTCCTCGGGTGATCCCAGAGCCACGTTCCCATCTTCGCAGCTACCCCCAGCGAGACCCAAGTGCCGACAATGTCCGGATGGCACAGCACCCCGAGGCAGAGCGGGCACCACAACCGTCAAGCGGCATCCGTGTGGAGTCGGCTGGCGCCGTCACCACCCTGACCCTGGACCGGCCGGAGAGGCTCAACTCCCTCGACCGGGAGCTCTCCCTGGCCCTCATAGCCGCGGTCGAGACAATTGGCCAAGATCCGGCCTGCCGCTGCCTGGTGATCACCGGAGCTGGTCGGGCCTTCTGTGCCGGGCAGTACCTCGGCAAGGAGGGAGAGAACGAGCTGCCAGAGGACATAGCCCAGCTTATCCGGGAGAGGTACACGCCGCTGGTCCTCGGGCTCCGGAGACTGCGGATTCCGGTGCTGGCAGCGGTCAACGGGCTGGCCACGGGCGCGGGGCTCTCGCTCGCCCTGGCCGCGGACCTCAGGGTTTGCTCGGACTCCGCCTGGTTCAGCTGCGGCTTCGCTCAGATCGGGCTGGTCCCGGATTCGGGGGCAACCTACTTCCTGGCCCGAATCCTCGGCCCGGGCCGGGCGCTCCACCTCGCCCTCTCGGGGCGTCGCCTTACCGCCGAGGAGGCGTTGGCGGAGGGGCTGGTGGCGACCGTCTTCCCGGCGGCGAGCTTCCGCGAGCGGGCGGAGGAGCTGGCACGGCAGCTCGCCCAGGGCGCCACGGCGGCCCTGGGGATGACCAAGCGGCTCATCTACGACGCGCTGGACTCCGACCTCGAGGCACAGCTGGAGCGGGAGGCCCTGTTCCAGCAGGAGGCGTCGCAGACCCAGGACTTCCTGGAGGGTCTGGCCGCCTTCCGGGAGCGCCGGCCCCCTCACTTCACCGGAGGCTGAACCGCTACCTCGGCGCTGGCGCCGGTCCCAGCCAGACCTGGCGCTCGAACTCGGTCTTGAGGACCACCGTGGTCCTGGTCTGGCGCACACCGGGAAGCTCCCGGATCCAGTCGACCAGATCTAGCAGGCCCTCGGTGTCCTGGGTGCGCACCTTGAGGAAGAACGAGAGGTCCCCCGCTATGTCGTGGCACTCGTCGATCTCGGGGCGCTGACGCAGCCGGCCGGCCAGGGTCCCTCCGGTCACGTCCGCCTCCACCCCCACGAAGGCGGTCACCGGCCGGCCCAGTGCGACCGGGTCCAGGTCCAACGTCCACCCCCGGATCACCCCGTCTCGTTGAAGCCGCCGGAGCCGTTCATGCACCGACGACGGGGCCAGGCCAGCCGAGCGGCCGACCTCGGCCAGGGTGGTTCGGGCGTTGGCCTGGAGGGCGCGAAGGATCTTCGAATCGCTTTCGTCCAGATCGGACGCCAGGGCGGCGCCTGCGAATTTCTTTCGGTCCATTTGCGGTGGCCCCCTATGGTTGCGTAAGTTCTACTCATGCGATTGAATCAGATTTTGGACCTGAACTTGGACTATCGAAGGATGGCTGTAGCTCGACCCAGCCGCGCTCAGGGGGCGGCGGCCGCCCTATTGTTGGTGGTCGCGCTCTGGGGAGCCAGCTTCGTCGTGGTGCGCGCCGCGGTATCCGCGTACCCAGTTGTGGGCTTCCTCTTCCTGCGCATGCTCCTAGGCGGGCTGGCCCTCATGGCCTTGGCCTACATCCGTCCCAGCAGCCGGCCTCGTTGGGCGGGCGTGCCGCGGCGGAGCCTGATCGCGGTGGGCGCAGCCCTCACCGTCGGATACGTCACTCAGACACTGGGGTTGGCGCTGGGGGCGCCGGCTGGCGTGGCGGCGACCCTGACCAGTCTGGTGGTGGTGCTGGCACCGGCCTGGGAGTGGGCGATGACCGGCAGGTCTCCGGATCAGCGGGTCGTGGTGAGCTCGCTGCTTGCCGTCGGGGGCACGATTCTGATCTGCCACGCTGCTCCAGCAAGCGGGGCCGGCGCGGGTGACGCCATCCTGGGCATCGCCCTGGAGGTCGTCTCCGCGGCCGCCTTCGCCCTCCAGGTCGTGCTTGTGGGCCAGCTGGGCGAGACCCTGTCGGCGACCGCGCTCGGCGGCGCCCAGCTCCTGCTGGTGGCGCTGATGCTGCTTCCCGCGCTTCAGCTCGCCGGTGGGCTCCCGGTTCCCTCGGCGGGGGTGGCGGCGGCGGTGGTCTTCTCCGCCCTGGGCGCCTCGGCCTTCGGGTTCGCGGTGCAGGCGGCGGCGCAGAAGCATCTGACCACGGAGGCGGCCGCGGTGATCATGGCGACCGAGCCTGCGTTCGCGCTGCTGGCGGCGGCCCTCTCCGGCGAGCAGCAGCTGGGTCTGGCTGCCGCCGGGGGCCTCGCCCTGCTGCTGCTCGGGGTGACGGCCCAGGGTGACGCCCCGCGAGCGCTGCTCCAGGCTATCGCCACCCGGATCGGCTCCCGGACGCGGTGGCGGCAGGCCTGAGGCTGGACCGCTCTCACCGCTGCGCCCCCTAGTCGTCGCCCGGCAAACTGAGGGCCATGACCGCAAGGCGACTCACCCTTATGGCCGTCCACGCCCACCCGGACGACGAGGTTCTCACCACCGGGGGAGTCCTGCTCCGCTGCGCCCAGGAGGGGTTGCGCACGGTGCTGGTCACCTGCACCAATGGGGAGCTGGGCGACGCCCCCGCTGGCGTCAAGCCGGACAACCCCGGCCACGACGAGGGCCAGGTGCGGGCCGTCCGGCGCGAGGAGCTGCTGGCTTCATGCCGCATCCTCCGGGTGTCCCGGCTGGAGATGCTGGGCTACCTGGACTCTGGGATGTATGGATGGGCCCAGAACGGCCGGCCGGGGTCACTCACCGGAGCGCCACTCGAGGAGGAGGTCGAGCGGCTGGCGGCGCTCATCCGGGAGGAGCGGCCCCAGGTGCTGGTCACCTACGACGAGTCAGGCGGATATGGGCACCCGGACCACATCAGAACGCACCAGCTGGCGGTGGCGGCGGCCGCCGCCACCGCCATCCCGGAGAAGGTCTACCACACGGCCATCCCCCGCTCGGCGGTGGCAGCGGCGACGCGCCGGATGCGGGAGATGGGCGTGAGCCTGCAGGAGTTTCAGGACGAGATGGACCCCGACAGCCCGCCCTTCGGGGTCGAGGACTCCCTGGTGACCACGGTGGTCGATGTGTCAGCCCAGGTCGAAGCCAAGCTGGCCGCGCTGAGGGCGCACGCCAGCCAGGCCGACAACGGCTTCCTGCTCCGGTTCCCGCCGGAGCTGGTACGCGATTTCCTCTCCCGCGAGTACTTCATTCGGGCGCAGGACCGGACCGGTACCGGCCTCCCGGAGTCGGACCTCTTCGCAGGGCTCCACTGAGAGCCAACACACCTCTGCACGGCCCCCGGGCCTCGCGGTGGTCGGGGCGGGCGGACTCGAACCGCCGATCTCCTGCTCCCAAAGCAGGCACCCTACCACTGGGCCACGCCCCGCAGCCGCGATCATACCGGCGCCGGCGTGGAGCCACTCCTCAGGTAGCGGAGGGTCCCAGCAATTGGAGCAGTTGCCGGACCGCCCGCCCGCGGTGGCTGTGGAAGTCCTTCTCCTCCGGCGCCAGCTCGGCCATCGTCCGGGTCTCGCCCGCGGGGACGAAGATGGGGTCATACCCGAAGCCGGCTCGGCCCCTTGGCGAGGCCAGCAGCACCCCCTCCACCCGAGCCTCCGCAGTCAGGGTCTTTAGGGCGCCGCCCGCGGTGGGGACCGCCAGTGCCAGGGCGCACACGAAGGCCGCCTGACGCTGCTCCTCGGGAAGGTCGGCCACCTTTCGCTGTAACCCCTCGCGCAGCTGAGCCGTGGTGGCGCCGTCGCCCAGCCAGCGGGCGGTCTGCAGCCCCGGCCAGCCGCCCAGCGCCGCCACCTCGACGCCGCTGTCGTCGCCGAGGGCGGGCAGCCGAGTGGAGGTGGCGGCGGCCACCGCCTTCACCAGCGCGTTGCCCAGGTAGGTCTCCCGGTCCTCCTTCCAGGTGGTGGCGCTTCCCTGGGGTGCCTCGTCCAGGGCGAGCAGCCGCCAGCCAAGGGGCGCGAGGAGACGGCGGAACTCCTCCACCTTTCCGGAGTTGCGGCTGGCCACCACCACGGTCGCCAGCTCCACCTCAGTCCTCCCCCACCGCCGCTCGCTGGGCCGCCAGGATGACGCCGATCCCCACCTGCCCGAGGGACAGAAGCGGGGGCAGCAGCGCCGGGTCCAGGGCGGCACCCTCGGCGGTGCCCTGCACCTCGACCAGCTGCAGGTCAGAGGTCATGACGAGGTTCATGTCCGTGTCCGCCCGGCTGTCCTCGGGGTAGTCCAGATCCAGCACCGGCTCCCCTTCGACCACGCCCACGCTCACCGCCGCCACCTGGCGCCGGACGGGATCCTTCGCCACCATCCCCGCGGCCCTCAGCCGGCGGCAGGCCAGGTAGAGGGCCACCCAACCACCGGAGATGGCGGCGGTGCGAGTGCCCCCGTCCGCCTGGAGCACGTCGCAGTCCACGATCACGGTCCTCTCCCCAAGCAGCCTGAGGTCCACCGCGGCGCGAAGGCTGCGCGCCACCAGCCGCTGAATCTCCTGCGAGCGTCCGTCCACCCGGTTGCGCTCCCGGGGAGTGCGCTCAGGAGTGGCCCGGGGCAGCATGGCGTACTCGGCCGTCACCCAACCCGACCTGCTCCCCCGCCGGTGCGGCGGGACCCGCTCTTCGAGGCTGGCGGTGCAGAGCACCCGGGTGGAGCCCAGGGTGATGAGCGCCTCACCCTCGGCCCACCCTCCCAGCGAGGTCTCGATGGTGAGCGGGCGAAGCTGATCGGCGAGGCGGCCGTCGTGGCGGGCCATCAGCGGTGCAGGAACCCGCGTATGAAGAGGATGCTCCCCTCGTAGAGAAGGATGAGGGCCACCGAGAGGAAGGTCGGAGTGAAGGGGTCTGCCCCCGGGGTGACAACCAGCGCCACCAGGACGATGGCGAAGTAGGCCGGCTTCCTCCAGCTGGAGAGGCGCCGACTGCTCAGGAGCCCCATCGCGGCCAGCAGGCTGAGGGCCACGGGCATCTCGAAGGTGACCCCGAAGACCAGCACCACCAGGGAAAGGAAGGACAGATAGGCGGAGAGGTCGGGCAGATAGATGGCGTTCCCACCGAGAAAGGTGGCCAGGAAGGAGAGCCCTATGGGGAGGATGAAGTAGGCGAAGACCGCTCCCAGGGCGAAGAAGACCAGCGTCCCGAACACGAAGGGGAAAGCCAACTGCCTTTCCCGCTCCCGCAGCCCCGGGGCCACGAACCGCCAGATCTGCCAGACGATTACCGGAAGAGCCAGGATCACCCCGGCCACCGCCGCGACCTCGAAGGGGATGGCGAGACCCTGGATGGGGCTGGTGACCACCACCTTCTGGCCGAAGGGCGAGTGGGTGCGCTGCAGCGCCAGGCGGAGGGGGCGCTCCAGGATGGCGATCAGTGGCTGGTTGAAGGTGAAGGCCAGAGCGGTCGCCAGCCCCCAGGCGATCAGGGAGACGATGATGGCCCGGCGCAGCTCCTCCAGGTGCTCCACCAGGGTGAGCTGCCGGCCGCCGTCCGGAATCGGCCCCCGGAGCGCCGGCCCGCTGCGCCAGCCGCTCAGCCGGCGCGCCGCCACCAGCTAGGACTCGCTCAGTTGGCCCGGTCGGTGGGCCCCGGCGCCGCTCCCACCGCGGGCGGGGGGCTGGACGGGCCGTCCTGGGAGCCCGACTGGGGTGGGCTCGGGGGAGGATCTCCCAGCGCCGACTGGGAGGCGTGGCGGAACTCGTTCAGTGCCCGACCCAGGGACTGTCCCAGCTCAGGGAGCCGCCTGGGGCCGAAGATGACCAGCGCCACCAACAGCACCAGCAGGATCAGCGGCCAGTGGTCTCCCAACTCGACTAGCTCCTATCAGGGAACTCCGGCGACGGCGCCCGGAGTATAGCACCGGCCGAAAATGGCCCTCCGGGGCTGCCCGGGGTCAAGCCGAGGCGGCGAGGGCCGCAGAGAAAGCCTCCAGGAGGTGGCCCAGCTCCTGATCGGTGTGGGCCAGGGAGAGGAATCCCGCCTCGAACTGGGAGGGTGGCCAGAACACCCCCCGCTCGAGGAGACCCCGGTGCACCAGGGCGAAGCGGGCCAGGTCGCTGGAGCGAGCGGAGGCGTAGTCGCGGACCGGCTGCTCCGAGAAGAAGAACGTGAGCATCGACCCCACCCGGTTCACCCGCAGGGGAACACCGAGCTCCCGAGCCGCAGCCGACATCCCCTCCTCGAGCCGGGCGCCCATCCCCTCCAGCCGCCGGTAGGGGAGCTGGGAGTCCAGCTGGCCCAAGGTGGCCAGCCCGGCGGTCACCGCGAGCGGGTTGCCGCTCAGGGTCCCGGCCTGGTAGACCGGGCCTGCGGGCGCCAGCAGCCCCATCAGGTCGGCGCGGCCGCCGAAGGCCCCCACTGGCAGCCCCCCTCCGATCACCTTGCCGAGGCAGGTTAGGTCGGGGGTGACCCCGTAGAGCTCCTGCGCGCCGCCGCGGGCCACCCGGAACCCGGTCATGACCTCATCGAGGATGAGCAGGGCCCCGTGGCGGGTGGTGAGCCGACGCAGCCCCTCCAGAAAGCGCGGCTCAGGAGGCACCACCCCCATGTTGCCGGCCACCGGCTCGACAATTACCGCCGCCACCCGCTCACCCTGTGCCGAGAACAGCTCCTCCACCCCATCCAGGTCGTTGAAGGGCGCCACCAGGGTGTCGGCCACAGTTCCCGCCGGCACCCCCGGCGAGCCGGGGATGGACAGGGTGGCCACCCCCGATCCAGCCGCCGCCAGCAGGGAGTCGGCGTGGCCGTGGTAGCAGCCGTCGAATTTCAGGATCAGGTCCCGACCCGTCGCCGCCCGGGCCAGACGCACGGCTCCCATCGCCGCCTCGGTGCCGCTGCTGGTGAGCCGGAGCATCTCCACCGCCGGCATGCGCCGGGCAACCTCCTCGGCGAGCTCGACCTCAAGTTCGGAGGGCCCCCCCAGCGCCTCCGCCCGGGCGAGCTGGGCCCGGAGCGCATCCACGACCGGCGGGGGGAGGTGCCCAAGGATGAGGGGACCGTAGGCCAGGACCATGTCCAGGTAGCGATTCCCGTCCAGGTCGACCAGGTATGGCCCCTCCGCGGAGGCGAAAAAGGGCGGAGCCCCCCCCACCCCGCGGAATGAGCGCACCGGGCTGTTCACCCCTCCCGGCATCACCCGCTGGGCGCGCGCCAGGGCCCTGATGGAGCGGTCCAGGCGGTGTCCCCCTGCGCTCAGGGAAGCTGCTCCCGGACGGTTATCCGCATGGGGTCGCCTCGGTGGACCCTCTGGGCGACCTCGAGGCCGGAGACGACCTCCCCGAACAGGTTGTAGTCGGGGGAGAGGGTGAAGGGCGACAGGGTGATGAAGAACTGGCTGCCGTTGGTGTTGGCCCCGGCGTTGGCCATGGCCACGGCGCCCGGCTGGTAGGCACCCTTGCTGTAGAGCGGGGAGTTGACCGGCTCACTGCGGAACTGGAATCCCGGCCCTCCCGTGAGGTTGTCGTGGGGGCTGCCGCCCTGGATCACCGGCCCGCCGGGCGCGGTCCTCGGGTCGCGTGCCCACTTGAGCCCGTCGAAGAAGTGGTTGCGCGCCAGGGTCACGAACACGTTGACGGTGACCGGTGCCCAGCTGGGGACGAGGCAGACAACGATCTCCCCCTCGGGGACGGTGATCGTGGCCTCGTAGAGCCGGTGGAGGTCGATGGTCATCGGGGGAGCTGCGGGGTAATGCCGCAGGTTAGCGGGCTGGTCGAGGGGGGCGAGCGGAGGTCCGAACTGGGCCTGCTGGCAATCTGCTGCGGACACTGGGGTGACCTCCCTATGGGCTCCGACATTGACGAAAAAGGCGACCACTCCCAGGGCCACCACCACCACCGCGGCCAGCGCCAGCGCCAGGGGGCGTCGCAGGGAGGACGGCATCAGCCCTCCTCCCTGAGCCAGCGGCTGATCTCGCGGGCAAAGTAGGTCAGGATCACGTCGGCACCGGCCCGGCGCATCGAGAGGTGCGATTCCAAGACCGCCTGGCGGAGGTCCAAAGCCCCTGCGGCGGCGGCCGCCTGCAGCATGGCGTACTCCCCGGAGACGGAGAAGCAGGCCAGCGGGGCGTCGAAATGGTCGCGAGCCTCGCGGACCAGGTCCAGATAGCTCAGGCCGGGCTTGACCATGAGGATGTCGGCCCCCTCGAGCAGATCCAACTCCAGCTCCCGCATCGCCTCACGGCGGTTGGCAGGGTCCATCTGGTAGCCTCGCCGATCGCCGAACTGGGGGGCGCAGTCGGCCGCCTCGCGGAAGGGGCCGTAGAAGCAGGAGGCGAACTTGGCCGCGTAGGCCAGGATCAAAACCTTCGTCTGCCCGGAGGAGTCCAGCGCTTCTCGGATGGCGCCGACCTGCCCATCCATCATCCCCGAGGGGGCGATCACGTCCGCTCCGGCAGCCGCCTGGCTAACCGCCACCCGCTGGTAGAGCTCCAGGGTGCGGTCGTTCTCCACCTCTCCCCGGGCATCCAGCACACCGCAGTGGCCATGAACTGTGTACTCGTCCAGGCAGTCGTCCGCCACCAGCAGCAAACGGTCGCCGAACTCGGAGCGCAGCCGCCGTAGAGCCACCTGGACGATTCCCTGGTCATCCCAGGCCGAGGACCCCGAATCGTCCTTGCGCTCTGGCACCCCGAAGAGCACCAGCCCGGCCAGCCCCAGCTCGGCGGCCTCCGTGGCGAGGGCCACGAGGCTGTCCACCGTCTCCTGGTAGACACCCGGCATAGTGGAGATGGCCCTCCGTTCCGGCACACCCTCGGCCACGAAACAGGGCAGGAGCAGCTGATCCGCCCGAAGGTGCGTCTCACGGACCAGCCGGCGCAGGATGGGGGTGCGGCGAAGCCGACGAGGGCGATCGTCTGGGAAGGACATCTCAGCGGCTATTGTCGTCGACCGGGGCCGCCGCCATCGCCGCCACCAGGCCCGGCAGGGAATGGACCTTGGCCACCACCTCTGGCCCAAGCCCGTAAGCCTCGGCCGTCGTCGCCGTTATCGGGCCGATGCAGGCGACCCTCGAGCCTGGGGGAAGTCCCCGACCCTGGGCGAGCTCGGCGAAACCGCGGACAGTGCTGGAGCTGGTGAAGGTGATCCAGTCCGGGGCGTCGCGCAGAAGACTTCTCAGCTTGGGGGCCGAGGCCTGGTCGGCGGAGGCCCGGTAGAGCGCGACCTCGGTCACGTCCGCCCCCGCCTCCTCAAGTGCCCTGGGGAGCACGTCCCGAGCCCCTTCGGCACGGGGGAGGAGGACGCGGCGGCCGCTGACTCCGGAAGCCAGCATCGCCTCTGCCAGGGACTCGGCCACGAACTCCTGGGGCAGCGGCCGAGGCATCCACCCCAGCTTCCGGGCGGCAGCCGCGGTCCCCGGCCCGATCGCGAAGAGCTCAGTTCCCGAGCCGGAGGGGTGGCCAACCCCCAGGAGGCGCAATGCGTTGGCACTGGTGAAGGCGACGATGTCGAACCGACCGGACTGCACCTCCGCCCTTAGTGCGTCCATCTCCTCGGGGCCGAGGAGCGGAATCAGCCTGATGACCGGGACCCAGACCGGCTCGGCGCCAGCCGCCCGGAGCAGCACGCCGAGGCCACCATCAGCGGGCTCCGGGCGGGTGACGAGGACCCGGGCCCCGCTCAATCGGCTCACCCCAGGGCGCTCAGACGCCCCACCAGCTCGTCAAGGGCGAACTCGGCCAGGAGGTCGGGCACCACGGCGGCCTGCCTGCGCAGGCCCCCTCCGTCCGCGGCATAGGCGGCCGAAACCAGCCATCCGCCGACCGGGATGGGCTCGGCCAGGGCCCCCAGAGCCAGCTGGCAGCCTCCTCCCATCCGCCCCAGAAGGCGCCGCTCGGCCTCCACCGCGACTCGTGTGGGGAGGTGGTCGAGTTGAGCGAGCACCCCGAGCCAGCGGCTGTCCATTCGCGCCTCCACCGCGATCGCGCCCTGGCCGGCGGCCGGGGTGCACTCACGGCGGGGATCGAGCGGCTGGCCGCGTCCCAGCAGCCCGAGCCGGAGCAGGCCGGCGGCGGCAACCACCACCCCGTCCACCATCCCATCGTCGACCAGGCGGAGGCGGGTGGGCACGTTGCCTCGGACGGGGCGGAAGGTGAGGTCGGTTCGCACCGCACTCAGCTGGGCCATCCGACGGGGTGACGACGTACCGAGGCAGCACCCCGAGGGCAGCTCGAGCCAGGGGACACCTGCCCTGGTGACCACAACGTCACGGGCATCCGCGCGCTCCAGATAGGCCGGCACTGCGAGACCCGCGGGGCTCGCAGTGGGCAGGTCCTTGGCGCTGTGCACCGCGGCGTCGATCGAGCCGGCGGCGAGCTCCTGCTGCAGCCGGGAGGTGAACCAGCCGTCGACCCGCTGGTCCGCGAGGCTGGCTCCGGGGCTCAGGTCCCCGTCGCTGTTTACAACGCGCACCACGGCCTCGGGAGCCGAGGGGAGGCGGTGCAGGGCAGCCACCACCAGGTTGGCCTGAACCAGGGCCAGCTGGCTGCCCCGGCTGCCCAGGACGATCAAGGGGCGCCCCCGTCCTCCACCGGCGAAAGGTCGAAGACCTCCTCGACTATGCGTCGGCGCTCGGGGTCGTCGGCGTTCTCGCGAAGGAAGGCGATGGGCGGGTGGATCAGCTTGGCGGCTATGGCCTGGGTGAGGCGCTCGAGCTGCCGGCGCTCCGCGTCACCCAACTGGGGCATCCGGGCCATGGCGCGCCGCAACTCCCCTCTCCTGACCACCTCGGCCCGGTCCACCAACCTGGCGATGGTCGGGCCGGCCTCCCGAGCGGCGAGCTCCTCCCAGACCGCCTCAACCGCCCGGCTCACCGCCAGCTCAGCCTGCGGGCGGTGCATCTCCCGCGCCTTCAGATTGGCAGCCACCTCCTCACCGAGGTCGTCAAGGTCGAGCAGCTCCACGCCATCCAGCTCTCCGGCCTCCGGTTCCACGTCTCGCGGGACGGCGAGATCGAGTATCAGCAAGCGCCCCTTCGGGCCACGCAGCGCTGCCACGTCAGCGGCGGTCAGGACCCGGGCCTGACTGCTGGTGCTGCAGACAACCAGCGAGATCTGGCCAGCAAACTCCCTGAGCTCGGTCAGCTCCACCAGTCGGGCGTCCACCGCCTGGGCCAGGGCTTGCGCTCGCGGACCCCGCCTGGCTACCAGGATGGGAGCGCAGCCCGCACCGGCCAGGAGACGCGCCGCCGCCCCGCCGATGCTGCCGCCGCCTACCATCAGGACCCCCAGCCCGGTCAGGTCACCAAGGCGCCTGCGGGCGGCCTCGACCGCCACCTGCCCGTACCCGACCGCCTGCCGGGAGATCCCCGTGGTGCTCCGCACCAACTTGGAAGTCTCGATGGCCCGGCGCATCAGGAGGTCCAAGTCTCCACTCAGAGTCCCAGCATCGCGGGCCAGCCGATGGGCCCGCTTGAACTGGGAGAGCACCTGAGCCTCCCCCAGAATGGCGCTGTCCAGCCCGCTGGCGACGCGGAAGAGGTGGACCATCGCCTCCGAACCAGTGCGGCTCATCACCAGGCCGGCCAGCTGCGCCCGGCCCTCCAGGTAGTGGAAGAAGCGCGAGGTCGCCCGCCGGGCCTCGGCTGCGCTCCTGGTCTGGAGATAGAACTCAGTGCGGTTGCAGGTGCTGAGGCACGCCGCCCCCACCAGCCCCGAGTGACCCACAAGGGCCCGCAGCGACTCGACCACCTGACGGTCATCCAAGTGGAGCCGCTCGCGTGCCGGAAGGGGCGCCAGACGGTGGCTTATACCGGTGACGACGAATGGCAACCCAAGATCGAGTATAGACTGTGCCGCCCACGGCGAGGGGGGATCAGAAAGTGATGGCCCCCTCGGCCTGGGCGGCGGCCTCCCGGTAGGCGAGCTCCTCCCGCCGGATGAGGTCGGGATTGGTCCCCCTCGCCGTGGCCAGGTCCAGCGCCAGCAGCTGGATCCCCATGGCGGCGCCCAGGGTGGCCGCCACCCTCGGGTCGAGCCTGGCGGCGGGTGGGAGGCGCAGGGCCGGCGTGGAGAGCAGTGGCGCGGCAAAGTCCACTGGCACGAACGGCCCGGCGATGAGGATCGCCCTGGCTCCCACCATGCGGGCTGCGGCCAGTACCTGACGGGTGCGCTCCAGCAGGTGGGGGCCGGCATCCGGGTCGGCCAGCACGGCCACCACCGCAGATGAAGAGTCCACGGCCGCCAGGTGGCCGTGGAGGAACGTCTCCAGCTGATGGCCAAGCGCCGGGACCCGGGACCCCTCGGCGATCTTCAGGGCCAGCTCCCTAGCCGCCACGTAGTCGGCGGCGCCACCCACGCAGGTCACGGTGGCGCTGTGAGTCAGAGCCGCCGCCGCCAGCTCCGCCCCGGGCCCGAGGTCAGCCAGACAGCGGTGCAGGTGCTCTCCCGCGGCCTCTGGGTCGAGCTGGGAACCGGCCAGATGGGCAGCCACGTCCGCGCCGACCAGGATAGGCGAGAGGTAACCCACCGTGTGGCACCAGGAGCGGTCCACCTGTGGGGTCCTGGCCAGCGCCCGGGCCGCCCGCCCGCCTGAGCTGGCGGGTGCAGCGGTGATCAGGGCGGTGTCGGCACCCACCTCCCGGGCGGCCTCGATCGCCGCCACCGTGGCTGCGGTCTCACCCTCGTGGGAGATCGCCACACACAACCCGGTCCACGGGTCGAGGGCGGCCTCCAGCGCCTGCCGGGGGCGTACCAGGGCCCGACGGCCGGCGGCGCTCCCCACCAGGTCGGAGAAGGCCATGGCGGCGTGCTCGCTGGTCCCGCAGCCGGTGACGGCCACCAACGCTCCGCGGGCGAGGGCGGAGGCGATGAGGGGGGCGATCCGGAGGCTCCCCTCCCCCTCCGCCAGGATCTGCACAGCGAGCTGCGGCTCTGACGCCACCATCTCAGCCATCACCCACGGGGGAGCCTCACGCCACTCGGGGAACCCGGTGGGCAAGGGGTCATGGTCAGGACTCATCGTGCCGCACCTCCGGATGGGGCCGCCGCAGAACTTGGCCAGGGTACCGCCTCCACTCCGCACCGGTCGAACCGAGGTCCCCTTGGCTAGGATGGAGTCCGTGCACGAGCCGACCCGCGGCAGCGCCGCCTCCCAGGAGGGAGACGAGGCCGCCACCGCTGCCGGGCCCCGCCCGGAGCGGGTGCGCTGGGGGAGGGAGCGGGGACCAGGGGCCCCCGGGGATCGACTGGCTCCCAGGCTGGGGCCGAGCAGCCCGGAGCTGGCGCCCTTCCACAACCCCATCGCGCTTGTGGAGCGGCGAGACGGCGAGGTGGGTGCCAGCACCCACCTCCCCACTTTGGACGCGCCCCTGGAGGAGGTGGATTTCGTGGCCCTCGACTGCGAGACCACCGGCCACTTTCCGCACCGGATGGTGGAGCTAGGCGCGGTCCGGTTCCAGCTGGACGCCGCTGCGGACGGCCACGGGTCCCGGCTGCTGCTCGAGAGCCTGGTGCACACCACCGACCACATCAACCCCTATGCGAGGCGCGTCCATGGCATCTCCCGCTCGATGCTCACCGGCGCGCCGCCGCCCCACCGGGTCGCGCTCACCTACCATCGGTTCTCGAAGGGCGCGGTGCCCCTCGAGCACAGCGCGGACGCCTTCGACACCCGGCTGGTGGCCAAGGCGCTCGATCGGCCGCCGCCTCGGCTGCACCTTGACACTTCCAGGGTGGCGGGCTTTCTCTTCAACCTCCGGGACACCATCGGCCTTGAGCGCCTCTGCGAGCGGCTGGGGGTGACCCATCGCCAGCCCCACTTCGCCCTCGCCGATGCCGAGGCCACCGCCGACTGCTTCGTGGAGCTGGTGAAGATCGGTCGGCGGGAGCACGGGTGGCGCACCCTGGGCGACCTCCTGGCAGTCGGCATGCCTCCCGAGCCCCGCCCCGTCGAAGCGCCGAAGTCAAGGCCGAGGGCCGAAGGAGAGGCGGCCCCACCCGGCAGGAGGCGGCGCCACCGCGGTGGCCGGCGGCGGCGTCCGACGGCCACCCCCCCAGAAGGAGGCTCCTGACCACCTCCCTTCAGGTCTTGGAGGGGCTCCTTGGGGCCACCGTGGTTCTGGGCGCGTGGGCCAGCATCGTGGGAGAGCTGGTGGTCCCCCGAGGCGGCTACGGCTGGGTGGTCACAGCCACCTCCCGGGTCTCACGGCGGCTCCTCAATCTGGTGGCCGGTCGTCGGGAGCGGTACGAGGACAAGGACCGGCTGCTGGCGCTGCAGGGGCCGGCCATCCTCATCGGAGGGCTCGCGACCTGGCTCGGCGCGCTGCTCTTGGGATACGGGCTGCTGCTCTCCTCGGCGACCGGGGAACCGCTGGGAGGGGGGCTCCGCCTGGCCGGGTCCGCCCTCTTCACCCTGGGATTCGCCACCAGCAACCATCCCGGCCCACTGGCGCTCACCTTTCTCGCCGCGGCCAGCGGCCCCACCCTGATCGCCGTCCAGATCGCCTACCTCCCCACCATCTACGCCGCCTTCAACCGGCGCGAGACCCTGGTCACGCTGCTCCAGTTTCGGGCCGGGGCCCCGGCCTGGGGACCGGAGATATTGATCCGCCACCAGCTCATCGGGATCTCGGGGAGCCTGGGAGAGCTCTATCGGAGATGGGAGGAGTGGGCGGCCAACCTCGCCGAGAGCCACTCCACCTACCCCGTCCTCCTGACTCTCCGCTCGCCGCACCCCCTACGTTCGTGGATCGTGTCGTTGCTCGCGGTGCTGGACTCCGCGGCGCTGTGCCTCAGTTTGTGCCCCGCCTCGGCGCCGGTCGAAGCCCGGGCCTGCCTGCGCATGGGGTACGCAGCCCTGCGGGCAGTCTGCGACACCATGAGGATCCCGTACCCGCCGGATCCTCGTCCGGACGACCAGATCCAGCTGACCGAGCCGGAGTTTAAGGCCGCCTGCGAGATGCTGTCACAGGCCGGCTTCCCCACCGAACGCACGTGGGAGGCGGCCTGGCCGCACTTTCACGGGTGGCGGGTGAACTACGAGTCGACGGCCTACGCGCTCGCTGACCTCCTGGACGCCCCTCCAGGGCCCTGGAGCGGCCCGCGGCGAAGCTTCCCCGGGCTGGTCATCCAGCCGAAACGTCCCGCCGACCGCCGACCAGGGGCGCCGGAGGGATGAGGGCGGGGACCCACGCCCCCGCCCCCAGGCTCAGCCGATGGCCCGGCGCCGCTCCCAGCGCCCGAGGCCAAGCAGGGTCAGTCCCAGGAGAATCAGCGCCGCGGTGAGGCCGATCTCCAGCCCTGCGCCGGTTCCCGGGGTGCCGGTCGAGGCACCCAGGACTCTCCCTCCTGATGATGCCGTCGTCACGGTGGAGGTCCCGTCGGCCTGGACAGACGTGCCGTCCGAGGTGACCGTCACGGTCACGGTGTCGGTCAGCGAGCTTCCGGCCGCGGGGGCGTAATCGGAAATCGTGAAGGAGCAGGTGACCGAGTTGCCGGGATCCAGCCGGGTCCCGACCTGCGACTGGCACTCGTTGGCGGTGGTGCCAGAGTAGGAGTCGGTGATCGCGGTGATCGTCTCGATGACCTGGCTGGTGTTGGTGATCACCACCTTGAAGGGCACCGACGCCCCAGGGCTGGGAGCCTCCTCGGTCTGCTGGTAGGTGCCGTCCCCATCCGCGTCATTGCTCTTAACCACGGTGAGGGTCGGCTGGTTCCCCGACGGGCTCGGGGTCGGGGTCGAGCTGCTGGACGGGCTCGGGGTCGGGGTCGAGCTGCTGGACGGGCTCGGCGTCGGGGTCGAGCTGCTGGACGGGCTCGGGGTCGGGGTCGAGCTGCTGGACGGGCTCGGCGTCGGTGTCGGACCAGGGCAGTCCACCCAGAACGTCTTGTGCTTCTGAGGGTCCTGCAGGAACTGCAGCTTGAAGTGGAAGCCCTGGCCGTTGACCGGGCTGTCCCCGTTGGCAATGGCATCAGCGATGAGGGTCTTGACCTTGATCACGGCCATCACCTGGTCGCCGCCTTGGGACTGGTTGTAGTTCCAGGTCGCCATGGAGGGGTTGACCTTGGTGCCGGGCCAGGCCTGATCCTCCTTGTATCCGGAATGGTTAAGGTCCCCGGAACCGCTTCCCGAGGGCGGCCAGCCATCGATGGTGAACTGGCCAGTGCCGTCCGCCATGGTGATGCCCCAGAGGTTGATGTCCTGGCAGGCGAGGTGGGGGTCCATCTCGTGGCCCGGCCCGGGGGGCTGGCCGGCGTTATCCACCCAGACGTCCTCATGGTTCGGGTTCCCTGAGCCGGACGAACTGGAGGCCGGAGCCACCTGGCCGGCCGCAAGCACTGCCGTGGGCAGCGCGAGCGCCAGGCAGAGTGCCCCGGCACCAGTCGCCGCCCAGGTCTTCCAGCGCCGATTGGTCGCTCTGAGCACTCGTGCCTCCTTGGTCTGGGCCAACGGCCCCGGCTCCGCTCTTCAAATCAGCGACCACGACCCTTCCGACCGCCTCATCCGGTCGAGCCGTCCCGCTTCCCATCCTTCCGCGTTTCGCCCCCACTCGGGCCCTACGCAAGAAGAAACGCCCGGGTCACCGCTACTACCCAGTTCCGTGACCTGGCCTGACGGCCTCGTTACGAGGCGGACTCGGCTCCGGCCAGCCGGCGCGCCTGGTCCGCCTGGCGCAGGGGATCCACGACGAGCTCCAGCTCCCCGTCGAGGATCCGGGGGAGTTGGTAGAGGGTGAGGTCGATCCGGTGGTCGGTGACGCGGTTTTCCCGGAAGTTGTAGGTACGGATCTTCTCGCTGCGGTCACCGTGGCCGACCATGGAGAGCCGGGTCTCCCGCAGCTCCCGGTCCTTCTCGGCGCGCATCCGGTCATAGAGGCGGGAGCGCAGCACCCGCAGTGCCTTGGCCCGGTTCTTGTGCTGGGACTTCTCGTCCTGACAGGTGACCACGAGGCCGGTGGGGAGGTGGGTGATCCGAACCGCGGAGTCGGTGGTGTTGACGCTCTGCCCGCCTGGCCCGGTCGAGCGGAAGACGTCCACCTTCAGGTCCTCGTCCCGGATCTCCACCTCCAGATCCTCGGCCTCGGGCAGCACCACGACGCTGGCCGCCGACGTGTGAACCCGTCCCTGGGACTCGGTCTGAGGGACGCGCTGCACCCGGTGAACCCCGCTTTCGAACTGGAGGTGGCCGTAGGCGGACCGGCCGTGGACCTCGAGGACCACCTCTTTCAACCCCCCGGCCTCACTGGGGGAGCTGTCAATCATCTCCACCTTCCAGCGCTGCCGCTCCCCGTAGCGGAGGTACATGCGCAAGAGGTCGGCGGCGAACAGGGCCGCCTCCTCCCCCCCGGTGCCGGCACGGATCTCCACCACGGCGTCGCGCCGCTCGTCCGGATCCTCCGGCAGCAGAAGAAGCCGGAGCTCGCCAACCGCGGCCTGCGCGGCCGCCTGTTCGCGCCGCGCCTCCCCCTCCAAGAAGCCGCGCATCTCGGGGTCGGACTCGGCGGCGGCCAGCCCCTCAGCCTCCAGGGCGCGACGGTCGGCCTCCTCGGCCTTCTCCAGAAGGTCCAGAACCGGGCGGAGCTGCGCCAGCTCCCGCCCGACCGGCTCCAGCCTTCGGGGGTCGAGATCAGGGTCCTGGAGCTGGCGCTCCAGCTCCAAGCGTCGCTCCCGGGCCTGGTCCAGCCGCGTCTGCAAGTTGGGTGGGAGGGTGGCCATCTCCTCAGCCGTCAAGCCGCCAGTGGCGGCCCCGTCCTAGCGCTGGGCCTTCTGGGCGCGCCGCCGGAAGCGCTCGACCTGACCCCCGGTGTCCACGATCCGTTGCTCCCCGGTGAAGAACGGGTGGCAGACGCTGCAGACTTCCGTGTGCAGGGTCCTCTGGGTCGACCCGGTGGTGAAGGTGTTCCCGCAGGAGCAGGTGACCACCGCGTCGTGGAAGTACTCAGGATGGATGCTCGCTTTCATCTCCGCTCCAGCTTAGCAGAGGGCTGGCGCGACCCCGCCCACGGGCCGTGTGAAATTGCCCACTGCGAGCCCGGGGAGACCCCTGGTGAGCTGGGTCACCAGCTCGCCCATACCCACCGCCGGCTCCAGCTGCGGGAGCCGGTCGAGGATCCAGGAGGGGTCCCCGTTCAGGGTGCGGAGCTGTAGCTGATCGACCGAGAGCTCCCGGAGCACATCCATGGTGAGAGCCACCTCCGAGGGCGTGTCGGTGACCCCGGGAAAGGTCAGCAGGTTCACGGTGACCTGGGCTCCCAGGGATGCGGCCAGCCGGGCCGACTGGATCACCTGGTCGATCCCATATCCCCGGGGGCGGTAGTAGGCGGCGAAGAGGTCCTGGCGGAAGCTGAAGACGCTGATCCGGCAGCTGTTCACCCCCGCCTCCACCAGCCGCCGCAGGGCCCCCGGCCGGCTTGCGTTGGTGTTGACGTGGATGGTCGCCCCCGGGTGGTGGCGGCGGAGCTCCGCGGTCACCGGCACCAGCACCCGCTCCCGCAGCAGCGGCTCGCCCTCGCAGCCCTGGCCGAAGCTGACCATCCCTGCCTCTCCCGCCGCCTCGCAGCGACTGAGGTGGGAGTGCCCCACCTCGATCAGCTCCTGGGCGGTGGGGGCGCGCCGCATCCGGGGCTGGGGCGCGGGGGCACCGGAGTCGGTCTGGAGGGAGATGCAGCCGAGGCAGTCAGCGTTGCAGGCGGCCGAGCTTGGGAGCGCACCCTCGTGGTGGCCGAGAAAGGTGTTCTGGGCGGTGAGGCAGTTGTGCTCCAGCGCACAGACCGAGAGCTGGGCCACCACCGCGCTGCGGGGCAGCTCCCGCTGAAGCGCGGCAACCGCCGCGGCGAGCTGCGAGCGCCCCGGCCGACGACCGGTCCAGGGGGGGTAGTCGTCGGTCCGGGCTGCGGCCACCACGACTTCTCCGTCCCGGTCCGCCACGGCGGTGTACCCGTAGAGGGGAAGGGTCGGTGCCATTGGCTCGGGACGGTGGGGTGGCAACAGGAGCCTCAGGTATCCGACCGGAAGCACCGCTGCCACCGGCAGGGGGTGCGACCCCGCCACCGCGGCCACCTCTCCTCCCGGCCGCCGTGCCAGGCCCAGGCGTCGGGGAAGGTGCATCAGGGTGGTGCCCCGGGGCATGGGTATCCATCTCTCGACATCGACCCAGCGGCGGCCACTCTGGCCAACGGCCTCCCAGCCCGGAGGGGCGACCACCATCTCGCCGCTCGGATCGCTGAGGAGCGGCCGCAACGCCGCGGCCACTCTCAGACGGCGGCTACGGCCGGATCCTGGGGCAGCTCGGGCTCCATCGAAAGCCCGGCCCGGCTGAGGCAGGCGGCCATGAAGGCATGGAAAAGGGGGTGGGGCCGGTGCGGGCGCGAGCGGAACTCGGGGTGGAACTGGCTGCCCACGAAGAAGGGATGGTCACGCAGCTCCATGATCTCCACCAGCCTTCCGGTGGGGGAGGTTCCGCTGAACACCACCCCAACCTCCTCCAGAGCGTCTCGGTAGCGGTTGTTGAACTCGAAGCGGTGGCGATGCCGCTCATACACCACCGGCTCGCCGTACGCGGCGGCAGCCTTGGTGCCGGGCTCGAGCCGGCAGGGATAGAGCCCCAGCCGCATGGTGCCCCCCATGTCCGCCACGTCCCGCTGCTCCGGCAGCAGGTCGATCACCGGATGCTCGGTGAAGGCGTTGAACTCCGTGCTGTTGGCGTCCTCGGTGCCCAGCGCCTCCCGGGCCACATCGATGCAGGCGCACTGCATGCCCAGGCAGAGTCCCAGGAAGGGAAGCTGGTGATGCCGGGCGTAGTGCGAGGCCGCGATCTTGCCCTCGATCCCGCGGTGGCCGAAGCCCCCCGGGATCACCAGCCCGTGCAACCCCTCGAACGGGGCTCGATCTCCGGGCTCCAGGGTCTCAGTGTTGATCCAGCGGATGTCCAGCCCGACCCCGTGAGCCACGGCGGCGTGGCGCAGGGACTCGGTAACGCTGATGTAGGCGTCCGGCAGGGCCACATACTTGCCGGCGATCCCGACCAGCACCCGGTCCTCGGCCGAGAGGGTCCGATCCACCAGCCTTTCCCAGGAGGTGAGGTCGGCGCGGGGAGCGTCCAGCCCCAGCTGCTCCACCAGGTACCTGCCGAGCCCGCTTTCCTCGAGCATGAGGGGCACCTGGTAGATGGTGCGGGCGTCGGGGATGCTGATCACCGCGGATGGATCGACGTCGGCAAAGAGGGCGATCTTGTCGCGGACCCCTGCCCCCAGCGGTTGCCGCGACCGGCAGACGATGGCGTCGGGCTGGATGCCGATCCCGCGCAGCGTCTGGACGCTGTGCTGGGTCGGCTTGCTCTTGAACTCCTCGCTGGCCTCCACGAAGGGGACCA
>JAKATL010000058.1 GCA_021827985.1 bacterium | reverse complement strand
GGGCAACACAGGCCCGCCAAGTCCAGGTAAGACCCGAAGCGGCAAACGTGGTACCGGTGGCCCCTAGGCCAAGTAAGACCGTCCGCCTTGGCCGGGTGTCACTTATTGGCACTCAGTAGGAACGGTGTGACAGCCGAGCCCACCTCAGAGGAGCGCGACGAGGCTTTGGCGGCCCTTGCCAGGGCCTCCGGACCGGTCAACGTGCGCCAGGGGCGGATCACGAGCCGGAGGGGCGGCCTGCAGCTACGGCTGGGCGAGGACCGCCTCTGGTACTTGCTGGTCCGGTCTGGCCCAGGGTGGGAGATCCACGAGCCTCCCGAAGCCGACCCCACGGCGCTATTCCAGAGGCCCGGTCAGCCCCGGAAAGTGGGGGCCGGCCGGCCCGTCAGCGAAAGAGCCAGGGAAGCTTGAGGCGCAGCCCGCCTTCCTTGAGGGCGTCGATCACGTCGTCCGCCAGCACCCGGCCCTTGGGCCGGCCCTCTGGGTCCACCACCACCACCGAGGATGCCCTGGCGTCGGTCAGGCGGTCCACCACCTCGTCCAGGAAGGCCTCGGGGTGGATCGTCACCGGCTCGGAGTCTCCCACCAGCTGGGAGAGCGGAGTGTCGTCCGAGGAGGCGAGCAGCTCGAAGAGCGGGACGTCGGCCAGCAGCCGCCCCTCCTGGTCCACCACCGCCACGGAGTCGATGTCCTGCCCGTGCGGACGCTGCTGGCGCAGCCGCTGGCGCACCTCCGCCACCGTCTCCTCCGGCTGGGCGAGGGCCAGAGCGGTGGTCATGAAGCCACCGGCCATGGTCTCCGGGTAGCCCAGGATCTCGGTGATCTGCCGGGCGGTCTCCGCCGGCAGCTTGGCGATGATGGCGTCGGCCTCAGCTCGCTCCATGTCCCGGAGAGCGTCCACCGCCTCGTCCGGTTCCATCTCAGCCACCAGCTGGGCGGCCCGCTCCGGGCTCACCTCCCGCAGCAGGTCCTCGATGCGCTCGGGCTCCATCTCCTCCAGGGCGTCCGCCACCGCCGAGGTGTCCAGAGCTCCGGCGAGCTCCTCGCGGGCGGGCCGGTCCAGCTCCTCCAGGAGGTCGGCCAGCTCACCAGGGTGCAGCCGGCGGATCCCCTCGTGGGGAAGCTGGAGGCGAAGCTCGGAGCCCGGCTCCCCGAAGGGCTGAACCGCCGACCAGTCCACCAGCCGGCGCCGCTCCGCCGGGCTCCCCGCCAGGAGCCGCGCCAGAAGCGACCTCGGCCCTCCGGCCACGGCCACCAGCCGGAGCCGGCCCATCACCTGGGCCAGGTAGAGCTCCTCGGCCCGCAGCACCTTGACCCCGTCCACGTCCACCAGCTGCCGGCCCAGGACGTCCTGGACCAGCCGCAGCTCCCCCTCGCGGCGGGAGAAAGGCTGGGCCGAGGTCTCCGAGGAACGCACCACCACCGCGCGCTGGTCGAGGCGGGCCAGCTGGGTTGTGGGGTGGAAGAGCTCCTCCTCCCCCAGCTGGAGCACCACCCCGGTCACCGGGGGATAGGCGTCACTTCCGGTCCAGCGGACCACCACGTCCACCACCCGGCCGGCGCCCCGCCCCTCCTCGTCCGTGGCGGGGATGGCGCGCAGCTGGGAGAGTGACACCAGGGAGGCCTGGACCGAGCGGGTGCCCAGCAGCCGGCGCCGCCGGCGCGGCACCCGCCGCCTCGGGGTGGCGTCCACGTCAGCTCTAGGAGGAGCTGGGACGACGGTCGGCGGGCGAACTCACCCTGGTAGCATATCGGTGCGCGCCGGGCTTAACCCCGAGATAACCTCGGCCCGGTGACCATCAGGTCGAGGCATGGAGGTGAGCATGGACGGGTCAAGTAGACCGCCTGGCAACCCCAGCCCCGCGCGCGCCCTGAGCCTCTCCTAGCGCCCCAGGCCCCCGGCGTGCGCCTCGCACGTCGGAAGTGATAGCCAGGAGGGCCCCAGATGGCGAGAGAGCTCCGCCCGGTGGCGCCACCGGGCTCGGCGGTTCTGGACCCCGCCCACGAGGGCGAGATCCGGGGAGCGTTGGGCCGGGTTCCCAAGTGGGACCCGGATCGGCCGCGCCCACTTTCGCGCCGGCTTCTCACCCTGGCCGCGATCATGGGGCCGGGGCTGATCGTGATGGTGGGGGACAACGACGCCGGCGGGGTCTCCACCTACGCCCAGGCGGGCCAGAACTACGGCTCCAGCCTGCTCTGGGTGCTGGTGCTCCTGATCCCCACCCTGATCGTGGCCCAGGAGATGGTGGTGCGGCTGGGGGCGGTGACCGGGGTGGGCCACGCCCGCCTCATCCGGGAGCGCTTCGGCCGCTTCTGGGCCGCCTTCTCGGTGGGGGACCTGTTCCTGCTCAACTTCCTCACCCTGGTCACCGAGTTCATCGGGGTGGACCTGGGGCTCCGCTACTTCGGCATCACCCCCCTCTTCTCGGTGCCGGTGGTGGCGGTGGGGCTCCTGGCCATGGTGGCTACCGGCAGCTTCCAGCTCTGGGAGCGCTTCATGTTCGTCTTCATCGTCACCAGCCTGCTCATGTTCCCCCTGGCGGCCCTCTCCCACCCCGCGGCGGGGCCGATCCTCACCGGGATCACCCACCCCGGGGTGCAGGGGGGCTTCAGCTCCACCTCGGTGCTCTTCGTGATCGCGGTGGTGGGCACGACCATCGCCCCCTGGCAGCTGTTCTTCCAGCAGTCCAACGTGATCGACAAGCGGATCACCACCCGCTGGCTCCGCTACGAACTGGCCGACACCTCGATCGGCGCGGTGCTCACCACCGCCGGCGCCGCCTGCCTCATGGTGGCCACCGCCTTCGCCTTCTCCCACACCCATCTGGCGGGCAACTTCGGCTCCGGGCTCACGGTGGCGAGGGGGCTGTACCACACCGCCGGGCCCGCCTCCGGGGCCATCTTCGCCGTGGTGCTGGTCAACGCCTCGGTGATCGGGGCCTCGGCGGTGACCCTGGCCACCTCGTACGCCCTGGGGGACATCTTCGGGCTGCGCCACTCCCTCCACCGCAGCGTGGGCGACGCCAAGGGCTTCTACCTCACCTTCGCCGTCCTGATCGCCCTGGCGGCGGCGGTGGTCCTCATCCCCGGTGCCCCCCTCGGGCTGATCACCACCGGGGTCCAGGTCCTGGCCGGGGTGCTGCTGCCCTCGGCGATCGTCTTCCTGCTCCTGCTCTGCAACGACGCCGAGGTGCTGGGGCCGTGGGTGAACAGCTTCCGCCAGAACGTGGTGGCCAGCATCATCGTGGGGGTTCTGGTGCTCCTCTCCCTCATCCTCACGGTGACCACGGTGTTCCCCAAGGTGCCCATCGGGCCCTTCACCCTGGTCACGACCTTCCTGGGAGCCCTGGTCCTGGGAACGCTGGGGGTGGACTCCCGCCGCCGGTCCAGGGGCGCCGAGCGGCAGCGGAAGGTGGAGGGGGACCGCCAGGTGTGGCGGATGCCTCCGCTCCCAACGCTCGGGCCTCCCAGGTGGTCCCTGGGCCAGAAGGTGGCCATGTACGGGCTGCGCGGCTACCTGGTGCTGGCGGTCCTGGTGCTGGGGCTCAAGATCGGCCAGCTGGCCACCGGGCACTGACCGGCGGCCGTAAGCATCCGCCGCGTCCGGAAGCTGGGCAGCGGGGCGGGTTCCGGGCGGAGCGGCGGACGACCGCCGGGACACCGGCCCTGCCTGGCAGCTTCGGCCGGTTCCTAGGCCTCTGCTGAAAGGGCCACCGGGACGGCCCGGCGCCGCGAGCGAAACCTCCGGGCGCGGAAGGGCATGGGCGCGGCCCGGCCCACCACCATGGTGAGGGAGATCTCCTCGACCCTGCCCCAGCGCCCCTCCAACACCACGACATCGTCCACTCGGATGGGCTGGCTGATCGCGATCTGAACGCCGGCCCCGTGGTTGGTTGCCGTGGCCGCCCGGTCACCCCGACCAGGACCCCGATGAGCCCTGCCGAGGCCAGGAGACCCGCACCTGCCGCCCCGAACCTCGGGGAAGGTCAGGAGAACCGCCGCTGCCGCCAGCAGCGCGATCACCAACGTCGCCACCCGGCGCAGGATCAGCACCTCGGTGTACAGTCGGCGCGCCCTCAGGTTGTCCTCGGTGGCCAGCCGCGAGATGGGGATCATCAGGACTTCGGCCACGTGGAGCAGGCTGACCAGCAGCCGCGCCGCGGCCGCGATGAGGAGCATCCCGGGGAGATGGAGCGGCCCGGCCAGGAGGGTGGGGCCGAGGGAGATGCCGCGCACGACCCCATCGGCCCCGGCCAGCCCCTACAAGCTGGGCAGCCCGCCCCCCCTCCAGCTGTGCGGCTTCTCCCTGCTCAATGCCCCCAAGGCAACTTCAGGCGAGGCGCGTGGAGGCCATGGGCGCCGGGCCCGGCCGGGCCTCGACCGGCGCGTAGAGGGTGGTGCGCTCCCGCGGCTGGCGGCCGGCCCGGCGGATCGCCTCCTCGATCTCGAAGGGCTCGAGATTCTGGCCGTGACTGGCTCCGCTCATGCGGGTTATCGACTCCTCCATCAGGGTCCCGCCGAAGTCGTTGGCACCCCAGGAGAGCGACTCCCTGACTCCCTCCGGGCCCAGCTTGACCCAGCTGGTCTGGATGTTGGGAATCTCCGCCCCGAAGTAGAGCCGGCAGTAGGCGGTGAAGCGCAGGGAGTCCTCCAGGGTGAGCGGCTGGCGGATCCCGAAGTACTTGCCCAGGGTGTTGTTCTCCACCTGGAAAGGCAGCAGCACGAACTCGGTGAAGCCGCCGGTTTCGCGCTGCAGGTTCCGGATCACCTCCAGGTGGCGGAGGCGATGGTCAGCGGTCTCGATATGGCCGTACATGATCGTGGCGGTGGTCGGGACCCCGAGCCCATGGGCGGCCCGCATGACCTCCACCCACTGGCCCGTGGAGAGCTTCTCCGGGCAGAGGATCGCCCTCACCTCGTCCACTAGGATCTCGGCCGCGGTCCCGGGCATGCTCCCCAGCCCGGCGTCCCTGAGCTCGGCGATCACGTCCCGGATGGAGCGCCCCGAGATCTGGGAGAGGTAGCGGATCTCCTCTGGCGAGAGGGCGTGAATGTGGAGCTGGGGCCAGCGTCCCTTGATCTCCGCGAACAGCTCGCGGTAGAAGACGAGGTCCAGCTCTGGGGTCAGCCCGGACTGCATGCACACCTCGGTGGCGCCCCGGGCCACCGCGTCCTCGAGCTTGGCGAAGATGGTGGCCCGGTCGTGGAAGTAGGCGTCCTTGGCCCTGAGGGAGCTGCGGTGGAAGCCGCAGAACTTGCAGCTGCCCACGCACACGTTGCTGACGTTGAGGTTGCGGTTGACCACGTAGGTGACCTCGTCCCCCACCAGCTCCCGTCGCAGCTGATCGGCGGCGGCTCTCAGGTCGGCGGCGGTCTCCTGGTACACCGGCAGCCGCTCCTGGAGCCGGTAGCCCAGGCTGCGCGCCTTGACCTGGAGGCTGACCTCCTCCGGCCAAGCCCGTCCCGGGCTCACCGAGTCGCCGTTGGCCGAGATCCCGCCCAGGTCGCGGGCCCCGGCGGCCACCAGCTCCCCCCACGCGTCGAAGTTGAGGTTGGGGGGCACCTGGATGGTGATCGAGTCCGGCAGCACCTCGCGGGCCAGGGCCACCGTCCGGACCATCTCAGCAGCGCTTGGTTCCGGATGGCCGGCCATCGGGGTGCCCGGCTTGGCCACGAAGTTCTGGACGATCACCTCCTGGACGTGATGGTGGCGGCGGTGGCTGGCGGCGATCGCCTCCAGCGCGGTGCGGCGGTCGGACTCCCCCTCCCCGATCCCGACCAGGATCCCGGTGGTGAAGGCGATGCCCAGTTCCCCCGCGTCCTCGAGGTGGCGGAGCCGCTCTTGGAAGCGCTTGCCGCCTCCCATGGCATGGGCGGGGATCCGGTCGGTGGCGGACTCCAGCATCAGCCCCATGGACGGGTTGAAGGGCTTGAGGCGGACCAGGCTGGCCCGCTCCAGGAGCCCCACGTTGGTGTGGGGCAGCAGGCCCAGCCGCATCGCCCGGCGGCAGACCTCGACCACCAGTTCCACGAACTCTCCTTCGCCTCCAAGGCCGAGGTCGGGCAGCCTCCAGGGCTGCTCGCCGGACATCACCAGGACCTCCCGGCAGCCTCGCCGCCGGGCTTCCTCCAGCTGGGTGTCCACCTCGTCCAGGCCGACCAGCCCCCCGCGGTCGCTGCGGTACTCGCAGTAACCACAGCGGCGCACGCAGCGGTGGGTCAGGTCCACGGTGTAGCTGCGGCTGAAGGTCAGGTATCGATCTGGGAAATCCGGTTGGTGGCGGCTGGGCCGCCCGGCGAGGAGCGCCTCGTAGGCCATCGGGGAATCATCCCAGCCCGGCCACCCCCACTGCTACAATCGCCCTGTCTTCGGGGCAGGGTGAGAATCCCGACCGGCGGTCACAGCCCGCGAGCCCGTCAGGGCATGATCCGGAGAATTTCCGGAGCCGACAGTGAGAGCCCACGGGCTCTAGTCTGGATGGGAGAAGGCATCGCGGCGTGCCGCCCGGCCGCCACCTGTGCCCTGCCCCTGGAGCAGGGAGCAGGCATGATCGAGGCACCGGGACGGGGCGAGGCGGATCTCATGGGGCTGGCGCTGCATCTGGCCCGCCGGGGACGTCATGCCACCTCCCCCAACCCCATGGTTGGGGCGGTGGTGGTGAGCCATGGGCGGGTGGTGGGCACCGGATACCACCGCCGGGCCGGGGCGCCCCATGCCGAGGTGGTGGCGCTGGCTAGGGCGGGCGCCCAGGCCCGTGGGGCTACCCTTTGGGTCACCCTGGAGCCCTGCAGCACTGAGGGGAGGACCGGCCCCTGCACCGATCGGATCCTGGCGGCCGGGGTAGCCGAGGTGCGGGTCGCCACCCTGGACCCCAACCCCCGCCACCACGGCCGGGGGGTCAGGGCCCTGCGGGCCCGGGGCGTGCGGGTCGCGGTCGGCGAGCACGGCTCGGAGGCGCGCGAGCTGATCGAGCATTTCGCCTGCTGGGTCACCACCGGGCGGCCCTTCGTGACGCTGAAGCTGGCCATGACCCTGGACGGCCGGGTGGCCACCAGAAGCGGCGAGGCCCGCTGGATCACCTCGCCGCAGGCCAGAGCGTGGGGCCACCGGCTGAGGGCCAGCCACGACGCCGTCCTGGTGGGCTCCGGGACCGTGCTGGCCGACGACCCGGTGCTCAGCGCCCGGGTGGGGCGGCGCCCCCGCCAACCGCTCCGGGTGGTGCTCGACCGCCGACTCCGCATATCCCCCGGGGCCCGGCTCTTGAACCAGGGCAGCTCCGGCGTGCTGATCTTCTCCGGGCCGGGCCCCTCCGCCGCCCGGCGGCAGGCCCTGGAGGCCGCCGGGGCGGAGGTGGTCCGGCTGCCGGGGGACGGGGACGGGCTGGGGGCGGCCCTGGACGAGCTGGGACGGCGCCAAGTCACCAGCGTCCTCATCGAGGGTGGGCCGACGGTCATGGGGTCCGCCCTAGTGGAGGGGCTGGGCAACCGGCTGGTGGCCTTCGTCGCCCCTCTCCTGATCGGGGGGGAGGCGGCCCGCGGCGCGATCGGCGGAGCCGGCTTCGAGCGGCTGGCCGAGGCTCGCAGGCTACGGGGCCTCCGGGCCGAGCCCGTCGGCCCCGACCTCTGTCTGATGGGGGATCTCTGAGTGTTCACCGGGATCGTCACCGCCCGGGGCCGGGTCGTGTACCCGGCAGCCCGTGAGGGCGGCGCGCTCCGGGTGGCCAGCCCGCCCGGCTGGGGCGGGCTGGCGGTGGGCGCCAGCGTGGCGGTCAACGGGTGCTGCCTGACCGTCACCGGCCTCGGCGGCGGCCACTTCGAGGCGACCGTGATGCCGGAGACCCTACGCCGCACCAACCTTGGCAGGCTGCTCCCGGGCGCGGCGGTCAACCTGGAGGCCCCCCTTGAGGTCGGCGGTTCTCTGGGGGGCCACCTGGTCCAGGGGCACGTCGACGGCACCGCCCAGGTGCTGGGGATGGACCCCGAGGGAGAGGCCCGGTGGCTCACCGTCCTGCTCCCGGCCACCCTGGGGCGCTACTGCGTTCCCCAGGGCTCGATCGCGCTCGATGGCTGCTCGCTCACCGTGGCCGGGCTGGCCGGCGATGGGGCAGGAGGGGCCACGGTCCGGGTGTCGCTGGTAGCCCACACCCTGGGGCACACCATCGCCGGCGGCTACCGCCCGGGGGACGCCGTGAACGTGGAGGTCGACCTCTTGGCCAAGCTGGTGGAGCGGCTGGCCGCCCCGTACCTGGCCGGACCCGGCACGGACGCCCCGCGGTGACCGCCTCCGGCGACACCCAGGGGGCCCTGGACGCGTTCCGGGCGGGCGGGTTCGCCATCGTGGTGGACGACCCCGGGCGCGAGAACGAGGGCGACCTCTGCGTGGCGGCAGCGGCGGTGACCGCGGAACAGATCAACTTCCTCATGCGGGAGGCCCGCGGCCTGATCTGCGTCGCCCTTCCGGGCCGGCGCCTGGACCAGCTTCGCCTGCCCCCCGTCGTGGCCCGCAACACCTCGCCGTACGCCACCGGCTTCGCGGTCTCCGTTGATGCCGCCGGGCCGCCGGTCACCACCGGGGTGAGCGCGGCCGACCGCGCCCTGACCATCCGCCGGCTGGCGGATCCCAGCTGCGGCCCGGACGACTTCGTGCGGCCGGGCCACGTCTTCCCGCTGCGGGGCCGCCCGCGGGGGCTGCTGGAACGCACCGGCCACACCGAGGCCGCCCTGGAGCTGGCCAGCCGCACCGGGCAGACGCCCGCGGCGGTGCTGTGTGAGATCGTGTCGGAGGACGGCTCGATGGCCCGGCGGGAGGAGTTGGAGCGCTTCGGCCGCCTTCACCAGATCCCGCTGGTGACCATCGCCGAGCTGGTGACCTGGCGCCGGCAGGCCCAGCGGCTGGTCAAGAGGGACGCGGAGACGGTCATCCCGACCGTCTCCGGCCGGTGGAGAACCATCGCCTTCCGGGACCTGGCCACGGGCTCGGTGCACCTGGCCCTGGTCCTCGGCGACCCCCGGGCCGACCAGCCCGTTCTGGTCCGGGTCCACAGCGAGTGCCTCACCGGGGAGGTCTTCGGCTCACTGCGCTGCGACTGCCGCGAGCAGCTGCAGGAGGCGATGGCGCGGATCTCCGAGGAGGGCTCGGGCGTGGTCGTCTACCTGCGCCAGGAGGGGCGGGGGATCGGGCTCATGAACAAGCTCCACGCCTATGCCCTGCAGGACCGGGGGCTGGACACCGTGGAAGCCAACCGGGAGCTGGGCTTCCCCCCGGACCGCCGGGATTATGGGGTCGCCGCCGAGATTCTCGCCGAGCTCGGGCTGCGCCGGCTGCGGATTCTCAGCAACAACCCCCGCAAGTCCAGCCAGCTGCGCTCCCACGGCCTGGTGGTCGAGCAGAGGGTCCCTCTGGAGATCGCTCCCAATCCCGACAACGCCCGCTACCTCGAGACCAAGCGCGACAAGCTCGGCCACCTGCTGTCGCGCGGTGCGGGCAAGCGGCCCGGGGCGGGGGAGCCTTGAACCGGAGCTGGGAGGGCCGCCCGGACGGCAGTGGCCTGCGGGTGGCGGTGGTCGTGGCCCGCTTCAACCAGGAGATCACCAGCCGTCTCCTGGAGGGAGCGCTGCGGGCGTTGCTCGAGCACGGGGTCGCCGAGGAGCACATAGAGGTGGTCTGGGTACCGGGCAGTTTCGAGCTGCCCCTGGCGTTGGACGGCATCGCCCGGACCCGGAGGTTCGGGGCGGCGGTGGTACTGGGGGCGGTGGTGCGCGGCGAGACCCCCCACTTCGAGTACGTGGCGGCCGCGGCGGCGCGGGGAATATCCCAGGTTGCTCTGCGGCACCGCCTGGCGACCGGCTTCGGGGTGCTCACCACCGGCAGCTGGGAGCAAGCCGAGGAGCGGGTGGGCGGCCAGCATGGCCACAAGGGTGAGGAGGCCGCGCTGGTGGCACTGGAGATGGCCGACCTGCTGCGCCGGCTGAGGGCCCCCGAGCCTGAACCTGACCCGGGGCCCCGGCGCCCCCTGAGGTCCGGTGGGCGGGGGGAGTCCGACTAGGACGCCGCGCCGCGCACACGGATGGCCAATCGTCCTGGTCCATCCCTCCTCATCTCGGGCTGGGTCGCGCGGCCTGGACCACTTGGTCGCGTGGCCGAACCCTTCCCCAGCGGTTGGCGAGGCGCTCCGGGACCTCTCTCCTCAGGGGTGAGGATGTCCCCAAACTGCAGATCGCAGCTCGCCTGGGAACGACGCGGTCCACCGTCAATCTCTGGAACTCCCGCTTTCCGAGTCTTGGCAGCGGCGCCTTGGAGGTGAACCCGCATTGCCTCAGCGAGACGCGCACCCAGGGGCGATCGTTCCCACAGGAAGGAATGGCACCGAGGTCCGGGAGCTGCGGAGGGTAGGGGCCATAAGGGCGTGAAAGCTGGTGCCGCCAACACCAACACGCCCGAGGAATGGAGGGGGCTCGCCCAGAAGGGGCCTCATGCGCGCTGGAGGTCGCCCAAGAGCTGAGCGCCTGGTCGCTCGTGTTGGCGGCACCAGTGGATGACCACGTAGGCGCCGGGGATGGCGGCGTTGGGTGGTGACCGAGGGAGGAGAGGGGTTGGGGAAAGGTCGTAGTCGTAGTAGGGGGATGAGGGTGCGGGAGAAGGG
>JAKATL010000057.1 GCA_021827985.1 bacterium | reverse complement strand
CCGCCTGCACCTGGACCAGGCCGGAATGACCAGGGAGCAGTGGCGAGAGCTATGGGATGCCTCGAGGTGGTGGATCACCGCCAACGGCGAGTCCGGGAAGAGCTTGGGCAACGAGACCATCCGGGTCGGCCCCGAAGGCGTTCTGGAGGTGGACCTGCCCGAGCCGCTGGCCCGGCTGGCCAACTCGACCAGAGGGGGACTCACCCGGTACCGCTTTCAGGCTGAAGTTCGCTTCTCGTACCGCCAGGCGGAGTGGCTGGCCCAGGTCGGGGCTCACCGGGCGGTCGCCTACACCATCTCCTGCAACCCTGCCCAGAACCGGTTCTACATCGATGCCAGCTTCACCCCGACCTCCCCTCCCCGGGTCCCGGCCTACCAGGATCTGCTCTCCGACCCGGCCGCACGCACCCTGGCGGTGGACCACAACCATGGCTTCCTCGCTCCCGCCCTGCTCGACCGCTTCGGCAACCGGTGGGCCGGCTGCCCCACGTCGCACTGGTGACCGAGGAGCTGTCCGCCTGGACCAGGGACGGGCACCTGCGCCAGGCGATCACCGACCTTCTGGACCTGGCCGAGGCGGGAGGCGCCAGGTCCATCACCATTGAGGACCTCGGCTTCTCGGAGATGCGCTCGACCGGCCGGGAGCAATACGGCTCCCGGCGCTGGTTCCGCAAGGAGTCGATTGCCGGGAATGGGCCTCGGGCTCTGTGCTTCGAGGAACCAGGCGACGACCAACAACCTGGGGCAGACCGAGCTTCAAAAGGGTAACGGCGCTTGACGCCGGCCGGTGACCCTGGTATACCTGTCTCACCTTGAACGCGATGTGGCGCACCCTGGCGGCCCTCGAGAGCCAGATGGCTCTAGTACTCCTAATTACCGGAGGGGCAGCCAGCTAGCGTCTGCGCGTCAGCACTGAGCTTGCAGCCCCCCGGAGGCCCCGGGGGGCTTTTTTTATACCCGTAAGGAGGAACCGTAATGCAGGAACGACAGGATCAGGGACCAAGGGCGGAGAGCTTCCCCGACGACATCGCGCTCAGCGAGGCCGGGCGCAACTGGGTGCGCCGCCGTCACGCAGCCGAGCCCTCCCATGAGGTGCGCCGGCTGGCTGCCGACGCCGCGGTCACGGCCTCCATCGCCAGCGCCTACGGCACCGACTGGTAGCCGAAATGTCAACCTTCCCCGCCTTCCGCCCGGACCACCGGAAGCAGCCGGAGCTGGAGGTGGTCCCCGCTCGCAGCGGCGCCGAGGTGCTGCTCTCGGCGCTGGTGGGGCAGGGTGTCGACACCGTCTTCGGAATCCCGGGTGGCGCCAACCTCCCGATCTACCGCCATCTCCCCCAATTCCCCATCCGCCACGTGCTGGTGCGGCACGAGCAGGGGGCGGCGCACATGGCGGACGGGTACGCCAGGGCGAGCGGCAGGGTGGGCGTCTGCATCGCCACCTCCGGTCCCGGCGCCCTCAACCTCGTCACCGGCCTGGCGACGGCCCATTTCGACTCGGTTCCGGTGGTAGCCCTCACCGGTCAGGTCGCCTCCCCGACCATCGGCACGGACGCCTTTCAGGAGTCCGACGTGATCGGTTCCTGCCTCTCGGTGACCAAGCACAGCTACCAGCTGCGCGACCCAGGAGAGATCGAGGAGGTGGTGGCGGAGGCCTTCCATGTCGCCCGGACGGGACGGCCGGGCGCGGTCCTGATTGACATCCCCAAGGATGTGCAGCAGGCCCACCTCGGGGACGACCGGCCCCTGAGGCGCATACGGAGGCACGCCGCTCCGGCGCCGGCGCCGGAGCAGCAGATCGAGGCGGCCGCCGGTTACCTCTCTGGGGCCCGACGCCTGGTGATCCTGGCGGGCCGGGGAGTGGCCATAGCCGGGGCCCAGGAGGCGCTGCTCAAGCTGGCCTTGAAGCTGGACGCCCCGGTCGGCACCACCCTGCTCGGCACCGGGGTTTTCCCCAACCCCCACCCGCTGGGCCTGGGGCTGGTGGGCTTCATGGGCACCGGCTACTGCAACCGGGCGGTCACCGACTGCGACCTGCTGCTGATGGTGGGCATGCGGGCTGACGACCGCGTCACCTGCCGGCTGGACGGCTTCGCCCCTCGGGCGGAGCACATCATCCATGTGAACATCGACCCTGCCGAACTGGGGAAGACGGTTGCGGCAGACTGCCCGATCGTCGGTGACGCCCGCGACGTCCTGGAGCGGCTGGCGGCTCAGGCGGAGCCGGGCTCCCGCCCGGAGTGGCGGGAACAGGTGGACGACTGGCGGCGCCAGCACCCGCTGCGCCACCCCCGCAACGGCAGGCTTCAGCCCCAGGAGGTCCTCCGCGCCTACTACGCTCGCCGTCGCCCCGCCGACATCACGGTCGCCGACGTTGGTCTCAACCAGATGTGGGCCGCCACCGGTTGGAGTGGAGGCGAGTCCGGGCTGTTCCTCAACTCCGGTGGCCAGGGGACGATGGGCTTCGCCCTCCCCGCCGCCATCGGGGCCCAGGCCGCCGCCCCCGGGAGCCGCGTCTTCGCCATCTGCGGCGAGGGCGGTCTGGTGATGACGGTGCAGGAGCTGGCCACCGCTGTGGAGGCCGGCCTCCCGGTCAAGGTGCTGATCCTCAACAACCGCCAGCTGGGGATGGTCCGCCAGTTCCAGGACGACTTTTACGGCGGGGTCCGCTCCCAGGTGGACCACACCGTGACCCCGGACTTCCCGACCCTGGCCCAGGCCTTCGGTTGCTATGGGGAGGCGGTGGACGAGCTCGCCGAGGTGGGGCCGGCGCTGGACCGGGCGATCGCTCACCCCGGGCCGGCGGTCCTGGAGTTCCGCATCGACCCGGAGGCGGGGATCTTCCCCATCGTGCCTCTGGGCGGCACCCTCTCGGAGTTCGTCGAGTGCCCGTACCCGTGAGCGCGCCCGCCAGCTCCGCCCGGCTCCTTTTGGTCCGGGTGGAGGATCGACCGGGGATCCTGCAGCGGGTCACCAACTGCGTGAGCCGGAGAGGGCACCAGCTCCTCTCCTGCGCTGTGGCCGCGGGGCCCGAGGAGGGCGAGCTGCGGCTCTGGCTCCGCGTCCACACCGGGATGCAGCCGCCGGAGCAGGCGGCGCTGCAGCTGCGCAAGCTCATTGACGTGGTGGCGGTGGAGGACCTGACGGAGAGCGGGGTCCGGGAGTGGACCTTAGGCCTCTTCGAGTTCTTGGCCCCCTTCGCGAGGGAGCTGGAGACAGAGCTTGAGAGGTGGGGCGCGCAGGTGGTGGAGCGCACTCCGGAGCGGCTGGTCGCGGCTCTCGGCGGCCCGCCCGCCTCGCTGGATGCGGCCCGGACCGAATTGGCCGGTTTGGGCCTCGGGGACTTCGCCCGGGGCCGCCCGATTGCGCTTCACCCCGTTGTGCCCCAGGAGGCTTGACCAGATGCAGATCTTCTACGACCAGGACGCGGACCCCGGCCAGCTGGCCGGAGCCGAGGTGGCGATCCTCGGCTACGGCAGCCAGGGCCACGCCCACGCCCAGAACCTCCGGGACAGCGGGTATTCCGTCCGGGTGGGTCTTCTCCCGGGCAGCCGGAGCCGGGTGCGGGCCGTGGCCGATGGCTTCCAGGTGCTGCCCCCGGACGAGGCGGCCCGGGGCGCCGACGTGGTGATGGTGCTGGTGCCGGACCACGACCAGGCTCAGCTGTTCCGGGACGGCCTGGCAGCTGCGCTCAAACCGGGATGCCTTCTGCTCTTCGCCCACGGCTTCGCCATCCATTACGGGACGGTGGTGCCGCCCGAGGAGTGCGACGTGGCCATGGTCGCGCCCAAGGCACCGGGGCACATGGTGCGCTCCTGCTTCCGCGAGCAGATCGGCTGCCCGGCGCTGGTGGCCGTGCACCAGGACCGCAGTGGAAAGGCGCTGGCGCGGGCCCTGGCCTATGCCCGGGGGATCGGCGCCACCAGGGCCGGGGTCCTGCTCACCACCTTTCGCGAGGAGACCGAGACCGACCTCTTCGGGGAACAGGCCGTGCTCTGCGGCGGGGTCTCGGCGCTGGTCAAGGCGGGCTTCGAGACCCTCACCGAGGCGGGCTACCAGCCCGAGCTGGCCTACTTCGAGTGCCTCCACGAGCTGAAGCTGATCGTCGACCTGATGTACCAGGGCGGGCTCTCACTGATGCGCTACAGCGTCAGCGACACCGCCGAGTTCGGCGACTACCAGAGCGGGGAGTTCCTCATCGACCAGAGCGTGCGCCAGCGGATGCGCCAGGTGCTGCAGCAGATCCAGGACGGAAGCTTCGCCGAGCGCTGGATCGACGAGAACCGCTCCGGACGCCGGGGGTTCCTCGAGCGCCGAGAGCGGGAGGCCCAGCACCCGATCGAGGAGGTCGGCGCCCGGCTGCGCAGCCAGATGAGCTGGATCCGGCCCGTGGCCGAGGTGCCGGCCCCGGCGGGAGAGCGGGCGTGAACGGCCGGGAGCCTGCCGTACCCGGGGCCGTACCAGCGCCGAACGTCGTCGAGTTCTTCGACACCACCTTGAGGGACGGGGAGCAATCCCCGGGGTTCGGCCTCAGCCCGGCGGCCAAGCTCGAGGTGGCCCGCCAGCTGGCCCGTCTCCGGGTGGATGTGATCGAGGCCGGCTTCCCGGCATCCTCGCCCGGCGACCTCGAGGCGGTGCGGACCATCGCCCGCCAGGTGGAGGGACCGGCGATCACCGGCCTGGCAAGGGCGGTGCGCGGAGACATCGAGGCGGTCCACGAGGCGGTGCGGGATGCCCCCCGCCACCTGATCCACGTCTTCATCGGAGTCTCCGACGTCCACATCACCCAGAAGCTGGGGTTGGACCGGGCGGAGGTGCTGCGACGGACCAGGGACGCGGTGGCCCTCGCCCGCTCTCTCTGCGAGACGGTCCAGTTCTCACCCGAGGATGCCGGCCGAACGGACCTGGACTACCTCTGCGAGGTGGTCCAGGTGGCGGTGGACCAGGGCGCCAGCGTGATCAACCTCCCCGACACCACCGGGTACTGCCTCCCGGCGGAGTTCTCTGACCTGGTGGCCGGGGTGCGGTCGCAGGTGCGGGGGATGGACCGGGTCCTGGTCAGCGTCCACTGCCACGATGACCTCGGGCTGGCCACCGCCAACTCGCTGGCGGGGATCGCGGCTGGAGCCCGGCGGGTGGAGGGCTGCATAAACGGCATCGGAGAGCGCGCCGGCAACGCCGCCCTGGAGGAGGTCCTCGTGGCGCTGCGGGTGCGGCGCCCGGCGCTGGGCCTGGAGGATCACCTGGATGCCCGGGAGCTGGTCCCCACCTCACGACTGATCTCCGAGCTCACCGGTATACCGGTTCCCCCCAACAAGCCGGTGGTGGGCGGCAACGCCTTCTCCCACGCCTCCGGGGTGCACCAGCACGGCGTGCTCAAGGACCGTCGCACCTACGAGATCATCTCGGCAGAGGATGTGGGCGCCGACCCGTCGCAGATCGTCCTCACCGCCCGCTCCGGCCGGCACGCCCTGGTGCACCGCCTCCAGCTCATCGGGGTGGAGCTGCCCAAGGCAGCACTCCCCGCGGTCTGGGAGCGCTTCCTGGAGGTGGCGGACGGCAGCAAGCAGGTTGAGGACGAGGCCCTGATCCGGATCGTGGGCGAGGTTGGTGGCATCCAGACGGAGCTGGCGCCGTGACCTTCGGCGCGGGGCGCTTCCGGCTGGCGGTCCTGCCGGGGGACGGTGTAGGCCCCGAGGTGACTGACGCCGCGCTCCGGGTGCTGGCCGCAGCGCTCGCGGGGAGTGGCGTCGAGCTATCGCAGACCCGCCATCCCATCGGCGGAGTGGCCATCGACCAGGGACTGGAACCCCTTCCCCCGGCCACCCTCAAGGCGGCTCGCGAGGCTGATGCGGTGTTCCTGGGAGCGGTGGGCGGGCCGCGCTGGGACTCCGGCCCGGTGCGGCCCGAGGCCGGCCTCCTGCAGCTCCGGCGGCAGCTGGGGGCCTTCGCCAACGTCCGGCCGGTGCGGGTCCTCGCCGGGCTTGAGGAGCTGAGCCCCCTGCGCCCTGAGCGGGTCCGGGGAGCCGACATCCTCTTTGTCCGTGAACTCACCGGGGGGGCCTACTTCGGCCGCCCCCAGGGTCAGGCCGGAGCCGCACCGCGCCGGCGGGCGGTGGACACCACGGAGTATTCGGAGACGGAGATCTCCCGAGTCCTGGAGGTGGCGTTCCGGCTGGCGAGGGAGCGTTCCCGCCGGGTGACGTCCGTGGACAAGGCCAACGTGCTGGCCACCTCCCGCCTCTGGCGCGAGGTGGCGATGGAGGTTGGCAGGCGGCACCCCGAGTGCCGGCTGGAGCACTCTTTGGTGGACAGCTTCGCCCTCCGGCTGCTCCTCCGGCCCACGGACTTCGACGTCGTCGTGACCGAGAACCTCTTCGGGGACATCCTGACCGACGAGGCCGCCGCGCTTCCCGGGACGTTGGGGATGCTGCCCTCGGCCAGTGGGGGCGGGGAGGGGCCCTGGCTCTTCGAGCCTGTGCATGGCTCCGCCCCCGACATCGCCGGCCGGGGGATCGCCAACCCCCTGGGCGCGATCCTCGCCGTCTCCATGCTGCTGCGCCTCTCCCTCGGCCGACCGGATCTGGCGGAGGCGGTGGAGGAGGCCGTGGCCGGAGCCGTGCAAGACCGTTGCCTCACCCCCGACCTCGGGGGAAGCGCCACCACCTCCGAGGTCGCGGAGCGGGTCGCGGGCCGCCTGGCGGTCCGGGCATGAGTCGCCCCGCCGGGACCCCGGCTCCCCTGCTCTACGACACCACCCTCCGGGACGGCATGCAGGGATTCGGTTTCCAGCTCAGCGTGGACCAGAAGATCTGGCTGGCCCGCCGGCTGGACCGGCTGGGGGTGGCCTACGTGGAGGCCGGCTGGCCGGGGGCCAACCCCCGCGACACCCAGGTCTTCCAGCGGCTGGCCGGCGCGCCCCTCTCCCGGAGTCGGCTGGTGGCCTTCGGCTCCACCCGCCGGCCCGGTGTGGCGGCCTCCGACGATCGTTCCCTGGCGACCACCCTCGCTGCCGGCACCCCGGCCGTGGCCCTGGTCGGCAAGGCCTCTCGGTGGCAGGTGGAGCAGGTTCTGGGCTGCTCGGCGGAGGAGAACCTGCTGATGATCGCCGAGTCGGTGGAGCTGGCGGTGGGTCAGGGCCGGGAGGTGGTCTTCGACGCCGAGCACTTCTTCGACGGGTACCGAACCGACCCGCGGTACGCCATGGAGGCGCTGTCCGCCGCGGTCAGTGCCGGCGCCCGCTGGCTCACTCTCTGCGACACCAACGGCGGCTGCCTGCCCGGGCCGATCGCGGCGGCGGTGGGGGAGGTGGTGACACGCTTCGGGCCGGTGGTGGGGATCCACTGCCACAACGACTCCGGGCTGGCGGTGGCCGCATCGCTGGCGGCGGTCGAAGCCGGCGCGGGCATGGTCCAGGGGACGGTCAACGGCTGCGGCGAGCGCTGTGGCAACGCCGACCTGCCGGTGGTGGCGGCCAACCTCCAGCTCAAGCTGGGCCGGCGGGTACTGGCGCCGCGAATGCTGCGCGAGTTGACCCAGCTCTCCGAGCAGTTCGACTCCCTGGCGAACCGGCCCTCGGACTCCGGGCGTCCCTACCTGGGGACGGCCGCCTTTCTCCACAAGGGCGGGCTGCACGCCCATGGCATGGCCCGCCACCGGGACGCCTATCAGCACGTGGACCCCGCTCTGGTGGGGAACCGCACCAGGACTGTGGTCTCGGACCAGAGTGGGGCCAACAACGTGGCCGCCAAGCTCACGGAGCTGGGGCTGCCGCTTCCCGACCGGGGTCTGCGCCAGCGGCTGGTGTCCCGGCTCAAGGGCTTGGAGGAGGAGGGGTGGGCCTTCGAGGACGCCGACGCCTCGTTCGAGCTCCTGGCCCGCCGCGAGCTGGGCCCGGACTCACCACCTTTCGCCGTCCTCGATTCCCTGGTGGTGGCGAGCGGAGGGGGGCAGGCGCGGGAACGGAAGGTGCAGGCGAGCGTAAAGGTCGAGGTCCGCGGGGTGGTGGTCCACACCGCGGCCGAGGGCCTTGGCCCGGTGGCGGCGCTGGACTCGGCGCTACGCCGGGCCCTGGTTCCCCACTTTCCCGAGCTGGCCCAGGTCGAGCTGGTCGACTACCGTGTGCGGGTCATCGACGGCGACCGGGGCACCGGAGCCACCGTTCGGGTGGGGGTGGACTCCTCGGACGGCCGCCGGCGCTGGACGACGGTCGGCTGCTCTGCCAACATCCTGGAGGCGTCCTGCGAGGCCCTGATCGACAGCTACGAGTGGGCGGTCCGCCATCCCCGGATGCGGGCGCCCCAGTCCAGCACCGCCTGATGGAGGTACCGCCCTTGGAGGCCCAGCGCACCGCCTACCACAAGATCTGGGAGACCCACCATGTGGCCGGGGACCCCCTGCAGCGGATGCTGATGTATGTCGACCTGCACCTGGTGCACGAGGTCACCTCCCCCCAGGCCTTCTCCGGCCTCCGGGGCGCCGGGCGGAAGGTGCGCCGCCCCGACCTGACCCTGGCGGTGATGGACCACCTGGTCCCGACCTGGGAGCGCTCCCGGGAGACCCCCGACCCGGTGGGGAGGGAGCAGCTGCGTCAGCTCTCGGAGAACTGCACCGCGGCCGGCATTCCGCTCCTCGACCTCTATCACCGCCGCCAGGGGATCGTCCACGTGGTGGGCCCGGAGCTGGGCCTGACTCAGCCGGGGATGACCGTGGTCTGCGGCGACTCCCACACCTCCACCCACGGCGCCTTTGGGGCGCTGGCCTTCGGGATCGGCACGAGCGAGGTGGAGCAGGTGCTCGCCTCCCAATGCCTCTGGCAGGCCCCGGCCCCCACCCTGGAGGTGCGCGTGGAGGGCCAGCTGGGCCAGGGCGTGACCGCCAAGGACCTCGCTCTGGGGATCATCCGGGAGATTGGGGTGGCGGGTGGCCAGGGCTCGATAGTGGAGTACTCGGGCAGCACGGTGCGCGGGCTCTCCATGGAGGGGCGGATGACCGTCTGCAACATGACCATCGAGGCCGGCGCTCGGGCTGGTCTGGTCTCCCCCGACCAGACCACCGTCGCCTACCTGGAGGGTCGGCCCGCGGTTCCCCGCGGGCACGAGTTCGCCGCCGCTGCGGAGCGCTGGCTCAGCTTCGCCTCCGACCCGGGGGCGACCTTTGACCGCCGGGTCCACATCGACGCGTCCCAGCTGGCGCCGTTCGTGACCTGGGGGACCAACCCCTCCATGTCCGTCCCGGTGGGGGCGCGGATCCCGGAGCTTGCGGAGCTTCCTTCGGAGAGCGCCCGGGAGGCGGCCCGGCGGGCGCTGGACTACATGGGGCTGGAGGAGGGCACCGTGATCGAGGACATCGCCGTGCACCGGGTGTTCATCGGCTCCTGCACCAATGGCCGGCTGGAGGACCTGCGCGCCGCGGCCGCCATCGCCGCCGGCCGCCGGGTGAGCCCCAAAGTGCGGGCCATGGTGGTGCCGGGATCGGGAGCGGTGAAGCGGGCGGCCGAGGAGGAGGGGCTGGACCGGATCTTCCGCGAGGCCGGCTTCGAGTGGTTGGAGGCCGGCTGCTCCATGTGCCTCGGGATGAACCCGGACACCCTCGCCCCCGGGGAGCGATGCGCCTCCACCTCCAACCGCAACTTCGAGGGGCGGCAGGGAGCGGGGGGGCGAACGCATCTCGTGAGCCCGGCGATGGCCGCCGCCGCCGCCGTGCTCGGCCACTTCGCTGACGTCCGCCAGCTGGAGCCTGCGGACCTCGGCGCCACGGCACTGGGGCGCTGAGGTGGAGGCCTTCAGCGAGCTGGAGGGGCTGGTGGCCACTCTCTCCCGAGACGACGTCGACACCGACCAGATAATCCCCAAGCAGTTTCTGAAGCGCACCGGCCGGGAGGGGTATGGGGAGGCCTGCTTCTTCGACTGGCGCTATGACGCCAGTGGCCGCGAGCGCCCCGAATTCGAGCTCAACCACCCCGCCTACCGGGGGGCCGAGATCCTGCTGGCGGGGCGCAACTTCGGCTGTGGCTCCTCGCGCGAGCATGCGGTCTGGGCGCTTTCCCAGATGGGATTCCGGGTGGTGGTGGCGCCGACCTTCGCCGACATCTTCCGCACCAACGCCCTCCAGAACGGCCTCCTCCCGGTGGCCCTGGACGACGCCACCTGCGCCGACCTCCGGCAGCGTGCCGGCCGGCGCGACGGATACCGGCTGATCGTGGATCTTCGGGCCCAGGAGGTCCGGGACCGGGAGGGGAGGAGGGCCTCGTTCCATCTTGAACCCTTCTGGCGGGAGTGCCTCCTGGCGGGGCTGGACCCGCTGGGCATGGCGCTGCGGGAGGAGGAGGCCATCTCCGGGTTCGAGAGGGTGCGATCGCCACTGCTGCCCACCACCCGGCACCGGTGGGAGTAGGGGGGCACCCGGCCGAGGTCCTGGAGGTCCTCTACCAGGGCGAGCCAGGCGCCTACTCCGAGGAGGCGGCTCAACGGCTCTTCCCGAGGATCCCGGCGACCGGCAGGCCCACCTTCGCCGCCGCCTTCGCCGACATCGAGGCCGGCCGGGCGGCGGTCCTGCCGGTGGAGAACAGCCTGGGGGGCGTGGTCCAGGAGGTGTCCGACCTGCTCTGGGCACACCCTGAGGTGGTGGTCCTCGGCGAGCACTTCCTGCCTGTCCGCCATCTGCTGCTCACGGCGACCCCGGCGCCGGTGCGCCGCGCTCTCTCCCACCCCCAGGCGCTGGCCCAGTGCGCCGGCTTCCTGGCGGCCCGGCGGATCGAGCCGGTGCCCCACTCCGACACCGCCGGCGCGGCTCGCTGGGTTTCCGAGCACCGGCTCCCGGGAGATGCCGCCATCGCCAGTGCGGCCGCCGCCGCCCGCTACGGCCTCCAGGTGGTCGCCGAGGACATCGCCGACCGGGACAGCAACCGCACCAGGTTTCTGGTCTGCGCCCCGGGCAGCCTGCGGCTCCTGCCCGCCGCTCTCCCGGCCAAGCTCTCCTTGGGGTTCGTCACCGCCCACCGTCCCGGGGCGCTGGCCGCGGTCCTCCTGGAGTGCTCGCAGAGGGGGCTGAACCTCAGCCGGCTGGACTCCCGGCCCATCCCCGACCTCCCCTTCGAGTACCGCTTCTACGCGGACGTGGAGCTGGATCCCGGCGAGGACTGCTCTCCGCTCCTGACGGCGCTGGCAGCGATTACCGCGGAACTGCGGGTCTTCGGCCTCTACCCGCGGGCTCCCAGTTCCTGAAGCGTCTCTGCAACTCTAAGCGACTCTGAGCGGGGCGTAGCCGAGCGCCCTGGGGCCGAAGTCGCCACGAGGGACGACCGCGGTGGCATGGGCGTTGCGGTGGAAGCCGCGCCCGAGGGACACCC
>JAKATL010000056.1 GCA_021827985.1 bacterium | reverse complement strand
CGATCACCGACCTTCTGGAGCTGGCCGAGGCGGGAGGCGCCAGGTCCATCACCATTGAGGACCTCGGTTTCTCGGAGATGCGCTCGACCGGCCGGGAGCAATACGGCTCCCGGCGCTGGTTCCGCAAGGTGGTCTCGGGGATCCGACCGCCAAGTTCCGGGATCGATTGGTGGCGATGGCCTCCAGGCGGGGCATTGCGGTGGTTGGAGTCCCCGCCGCTTACTCCTCGATCTGGGGCCGGCAGCACTGGCTGGCTCCCCTCTTGGCCCAGCATCAGCAGGTATCCGGGCACACGGCCGCGGCCGTGGTGCTCGGTAGAAGGGCACTCGGGCACTCCGCCCGGCGCAGACCACCGGCAAGTCCAGGTGTGACCACATCCGACCGGAGGATCGAAGCGGCGGCTCTGCCCGCTGATGTGGAGAGCTACCACGTGGGAAGCGTCGGCCCGGCAGGTACCGGGTGCCAGGGCCAGTCCAAGCTCCGAAGGCGTCAGGGCAACCACCCATGTGGCGCAAGACCCGAAACGGCGACGGCCTACTTGGCAGAGTCCAGGTCGGGAAGGACCGCTCGTCCCGACCGGGTGTCGCTTATGGGCACTCAGCAGGAACGGTGGCTCCACTCCGCGGCCAGCCAGGTGTCGTTGAAGTCCAGCCAGCGGATGGCGGCCGAGATCCCGAAGGCGGCGTCGAGCAGACCCACCCGGTGCCGGGTGCCGGGGATGGGGGTGCCCGCCTCGGGATCGGCCGGGGAGGAGAGAGGCCCCAGCAGCGGCGCGCAGTCGGGGTGCTGGGCACCGAGACAGGCCACCCCCAGGGAATCCAGCAGGCTGAGCCGGGCCACCGCGCGCGCCGCATCGTCCAGCACAAGGGGCGCCGAGACGAAGGCGGCGATCTCGGATACCAACTCATCCCAGCCCGTACCCCCAGATGACTCCCGGGCCGCCCCGTCCATGTCGGTCAGCTGGAGCAGTAACGGTCGGCGGCGTCCAGGGCGTGGTCGAGGATCTCGATCCCCTCCAAGAGCTCGGTCTCCGAGATCACGAGGGGGGGTGCCACGTGGACTCGGTTGAAGTGGGTGAAGGGCCAGAGCCCCCCGGCCCGGCACGCCGCCGCCACCTCGGTCATGGGCTGGTTAGCCGCCCCCGAGGCGTTGTAGGGCACCAGCATCTCCCGGGTGTGCCGATCCCGCACCAGCTCGATCGCCCACATCAAACCCATCCCGCGCACCTCCCCCACGCTGGGGTGGTCCTCGGCGAGCCGGGCCAGGCGGGGGCCGGCCACCTCGGTGCCGAGCCTGCGGACGTGGGCCAGTATCCCCTCGCGCTCAAAGGTCTCGATGCTGGCCACCCCGGCGGCACAGGCCAGGGGATGCCCGGAGTAGGTGAGGCCCCCGGGGAAGGGGCGGTCGGCGAAGGACTCCGCCACCCGCTTGGAGATGACCACCCCACCAAGGGGCACATATCCGGAGTTGACCCCCTTGGCGAAGGTCAGCAGGTCGGGGACGACGTCGAAGGCCTGGCAGGCGAACCACTCCCCCACCCGGCCGAAGCCGACCATCACCTCGTCCAGGATCATGAGGATGCCGTGCTCGTCACAGAGCCGGCGGACGCCGGGGAGGTAGCCGGGAGGGGGGATGAGAACACCGTTGGTACCCACCACCGTCTCGAGGATGATGGCGGCCACCGACTGCGGCCCTTCGAACTCGATGACCTGGCGGAGGTGGGCCAGCGCCCGCTCCGCCTCCTCCTCCGGGCTGGAGGCGTAGAACGCCGACCGGTAGGGATACGGTCCCATGAAGTGGACCACGGAGGGAAAGCCCGGCTCGCTGCCCCAGCGCCGAGGCTCCCCGGTGAGGGCGATGGAGGTGCCGGTGGCCCCGTGGTACGAGCGGTAGGCGGCGAGCACCTTGTGCCGTCCGGTGTGCAGGCGGGCCATGCGCACCGCGTGCTCGTTGGCCTCGGTACCCCCGTTGGTGAAAAAGATCTGGTCCAGATCGCCGGGCGCGCGCTCGGCGATCAACCGGGCCAGCTCGCCCCGGACATCGTTGGCGAAAGCCGGGGCCACGGTGCAGAGCCGGTCGGCCTGGCGCTTGATCGCCTCCACCAGCGCCGGGTGCTGGTGGCCCAGGTTGGTGTAGACGAGCTGGGAGGAGAAATCCAGGTAGCGGTGTCCCTCGGAGTCCCAGAAGTGGCTCCCGCTGCCCCCCGTCACCAGCACCGGGTGCAGCTGCCGCTGGGCGGACCAGGAGTGGAACACGTGCTCGCGGTCGTCGGCGATCGCCTGGGCGGCATCCACGGGATGGCTCTCGGTGTTCATCTGGTTTGCGGGAAGCCCAGGTCGACCTGGCTCGGACCGGCCTCGGGCCAGCGGGTGGTGACGACCTTGGTGCGGGTGTAGAAGTGGATGCCGTCGGGCCCGTACATGTGGGTGTCTCCGAAAAGCGAGGAGCGCCAGCCACCAAAGGAGTAATAGCCGACCGGGACGGGGATGGGCACGTTGACCCCCACCATCCCCACCTCAACCTCTCGCTGGAAGCGGCGGGCCACCCCGCCATCCCGGGTGAAGATCGCGGTTCCGTTGCCATAGAGGTTGTGGTTGACCGTGGCCAGCGCCTCATCCAGGCTCTGGACCCTGACCATCTCCAGGACCGGGCCGAAGATCTCGTCCTGGTAGGCCCGCATCTCCGGACGGACCCGGTCCACCAGGGAGGCTCCCAGGAAGAAGCCCGGAGAGTCGGGCCGCTGCTCTCGGCCGTCCACCACCACCTCCGCCCCCTCCTCCGCGGCGAGACCCACGTAGGAGGCGACCCGCTCGCGGTGCTGGGCCGTCACCAGCGGGCCCATCTCGGACGAGGGGTCGGTGCCTGGACCAACCCGGAGGGCCGCGATACGGTCCACGATGGCCCGCCGGAGCGGGTCGGCCACCTCCCCGACCGCCACCACCACCGAGATGGCCATGCAGCGCTCGCCGGCCGAGCCGTAGGCCGCGGAGACGGCGGCATCGGCGGCCACCCCCAGGTCGGCGTCGGGCATGACCACCATGTGGTTCTTGGCTCCCCCCAGAGCCTGGACGCGCTTGCCCCGGGATGAAGCCACCTCATAGACGTGCTTGGCCACCGGAGTCGAGCCGACAAAGCTGACGGCCGCCACGCCGGGATGATCCAGCAGCCGGTCCACCGCCACCGAGTCGCCCTGGACCACGTTGAGCACCCCCGCGGGGAGCCCGGCCCGGGTGAACAGCTCCGCCAGCAGCAGCGATGGCGAGGGATCCTTCTCGCTGGGTTTGAGGATGAAGGCGTTGCCGCAGGCGACGGCTCCGGCCAGCATCCAGAGGGGGACCATCACCGGGAAGTTGAAGGGGGTGATCCCCGCCACCACCCCCAGCGGCTGGCGCAGCTCGTGGACATCCACCCCGGTGGACACGTCCAGGCTGTGCCCCCCCTTGAGCAGCTGCCCAAGCCCACAGGCGAACTCCACGGTCTCCAGTCCCCGACCCACTTCGCCAAGGGCGTCCGAGAGGACCTTGCCATGCTCCGCGGTGACCAGCCGAGCGAGCTCATCCCGGTGCTGATGGAGCTGCTGGCGGAAGGCGAACATGATCTCGGTGCGGCGGGAGATGCTGGTACGCGCCCAGCCCACCTGAGCTTCCCGGGCGGTGGCCACCGCCTGGTCGATCTCCTCGACGCTGGCGAAGGCCGCCCGGCGGGACTCCTTCCCGGTGGCGGGGTCGAATACCGGACCACTGCGCCCGGACACGCCCGTTCGGAGGCGGCCGGCGATGTAGTGCCCGAGGACCGTGCCCTCCTGCGAGTCCTGGCCTAAGACCGTGGCGCCGGCCTCATCAATCGTGGTCTGGGAACTCACCACCAGTCTCCTCCAGCTCAGCCCGCCGTTCCCAGGACCCGGTGTCGGCGAAGGGACTCCAGGGCCCGGTCCAGCGGCAGGGCATGCAGCACGTTGCCGTCTCTTCCGTATGTGGTTGTCGCCTGGAACAGGGCGTTGCCCACCGCCTCCTCCACCGCCTCGATGGTGGCGGTGAAAAGCGGGTCGAAGTAGCTGGGCTGGTGCCAGTATGCCCCGTCCAGAAGCGCAGTGGGGTGAACCTGGCCCTGGGGCGCGGAGCGGGGGATGCGGTTGGCGGTGGAGAAGGCCAGCACCAGCTCGCCGGAGCCGTTGGCCCCAACCGACCCGCATCGGACCAGGCCCATGCCGCCGCGGGCGGCGAGGCGGCGGAGCTGGTGGGGCAGCAGTGGAGCGTCCGTGGCCACAACCACGATGCAGGAGCCACTGGTATGGGTGCCCGGCATCAGGTCGGAGATCTCCTGCCCCAATAGCACCCCGGCCAGCAGAAGGTCCGGCCGGGCGCCGAAATTCGTGGAGACGAGGGCCCCGACGGTGTGGCCGCCGCTGGCCGGCGGCAGGACCCGGGAGGCGGTGCCGATCCCGCCCTTGAAGTCGAAGCACTGGAGCCCGGTGGCCGCCCCCACGCATCCCTCGGCAACCACGCCTCCGGCCCGAGCCAGCTCCAGGGCCAGCTCCACATGCCGGGAGGTGACCGGAAAGGAGCGGGCGTGGTTGAGATAGGAGTCGTCGCACTCGGTGACCACCGGCATGATCACGTCATCGATCCCCTGGACCGGGTCGCGCTCGGCAATCCAGCGGGCCGTGGCATCGTATACCGCGCCTATGGCCAGGCTGGAAGTGAGCAGGATGGGGCTGTGCAGCAGCCCCCACTCGTTGATCTGGTCGATTCCGATCAACTCGCCGTAGCCGTTGACGATGGAGGTTCCGGCGTACACCCGCTCCCGCCAGGGAATACCCTCATGGGGCCAGATGGCGGTGACCCCAGTCCGGGCACCGGACTGTCCGCCTCCTTCCTCGCGGGAGATCGTCACGTGCCCCACGGTGACCCCGGCGACGTCCGAGATGCTGTTGGCGGGACCGGGGTCAAAGCGGCCCAGGACCACCCCGAAGTCCCGAAGCCGGCCCCTCTCGCTCAACCGGGGGCCCACACCGGCTGGCGCCCCACCGCCCTGAGGTAATCAGCGCCCAATTGGCACAGCCGCCGATGGGCCCCGCCCATCCACTCGACCTCCGCCGGCAGGTAGCGCTTGGGGACCTTGGCCACGATGGTGTAGTTGGGATCGACCACGTTGGCGATCCTGGAGCGGGCCGCCTGGGAGACCAGCTGGTAGGCGTCCAGGAGGGACAGTCCGAGGTCAGCCGCCACCCAGCGGACCAGCTGGGAGTGCGAGATCCGGAAGGCGTCCTCCAGTGGCCGGCAGGAGCCGGCGACCATGATCGCCTCGTCGCTCTCCAGCCGCGGCCACTCACAGGCCTGGCCCTTGATCAGCTCCACGGTGAGCACCGTGTCCATGGCTCCCTCGACGGCCGCCCCGCAGGCCTCCCCCTCTCCCATCGTGTAGTGGCCGTCCCCCAGCGAGAAGAGGGCGCCCGGAACGTTGACCCCGAGGTAGACAGTGGCGCCGGCCCGTACCTCGGGTGAGTCCATGTTCCCCCCGAAGGCGTCCGGCACCAGCACGTTGCGGGCCTCGAAGGCCGCCGGAGCCACGCCTACGGTGCCGTGGAAGGGCTGCAGCGGGAAGCGCATGGTGAAGTCGGAGTCCTGAGCCTGGAAGAGCACCGCCAGCTCCGGCTCCAGCACCCGGTAGACCCAGGTCCGCTCGGGCAGAGGATCCTGCAGGGTTGCTGTGATGTGAGTGGAGCTGAGGGCCCCGAAGAGGGTCACCGAGGTGCTCACCGCCCAGTCCCGGGCCGGCGAGACATCGATGAGGTGGATGGCCAGGGTGTCTCCCGGCTCGGCGCCCTCCACGTAGAACGGCCCGGTCTGGGGGTTGATGAAGGGGAACTCGATGGTGTGGGCGGGGAGGTCTTGGGCGCTGCGGATCCGGCCGCCGAAGCAGTCCTCGGTGTACAGCTCCAGCACCTCCCCCGGCCGGACGGTGTCCACGGGGTCCACCCCGCCGAAGGTCCAGGCGTACTCGGACTCCCGGGGCCGGTAGCGGCGGACTCTGAGCCCCGGTTGCTGGGGAAGCTGGCGGTCCTCGAATCCCATCTCCTAGGCCTCCGCTGGTGGTGGCAACGGCTCGGTGATCTCGTACGGCTCGGGGAGCTCGCTCTGGACCCAGTACCGGCCGCCTCGGCGAGCCACAAACCCGTAGTAGTACACCACGGCAACCCCGAAGATCACGGCCACCGTGATGAGGTCGGACACCTTCTGCTGGGTCAGGGCCAGCACCACTCCGACCAGGGCCAGGATCGGTGGGGCCGGCCAGAGGGGCATCTTGGACGGGCGGGGCAGCTGGCTCTGCCGCACGCGGCTGACCAGGGCGGAGACGGCGATCAGCCCGTAGAGGATGATGAGGAGTACGGCGGTGAAGGTGACCACCGCCACCAGGGTGCCCTGGAAGCAGAGGATGGTCGCCAGGATGCCCACGAACAGGGTCGCCACCCAGGGCGAGCCGTGCCGGGAGCTCACTTTGCTGAACCAGGAGCTGATCGGCTCCGGCCAGGCCCGGTCCCGGCCGCTGGCCCAGACGATGCGGGCGAACTGCAGGGTGATGGCGATGGAGGCGTTGAAGATGGCCAGCAGCGCCCCGATGGTGATGATGGTCTCGAACTTGGAGCCGAAGGCCGCCCCCGCCACGTAGGTGAAGGGGGTGCCCGAGTGGAGGAAGCCCTCCACGCTGGGGGCGGCGAAGATCACCGCGATGAAGGGCACCAGCTCGAACACGATGCCCACCAGGGCGGCGGTGACCACCGCCCGCCCCACCTCCCGGGCCGAGCCAAGCACCTCCTCGGCGAAATTGATGCCGCTGTCATAGCCGTTTACCGAGAACAGGGAGGTGGCGATGGCCGCCAGAACGGCCCCGCCGGCGATTCCCACCAAAGCTCCATGGCTGCCCAGGGCCACAGGGTGGATGGCGACGGAGAGTGGCTGGTGGAGGTGGGTGAAGCCGGCCACGGTGATAGCGGTCACCACCACCAGCTCGATGGCCAGGAAGACCCCGGTCAGCCAGGCGTTGAGCCGGATCTTGAGCAGGCAGATGCCGGTGACCACCAGCATGCCCAGACCGGAGATGGCGTTCTCCGGCAGCGATGGCAGCAGGGAGTGGATGTAGGTGCCGATCCCGATGGCGATGCTGGCCGGCAGGAAGACCGCCTGACCCATGTAGTCGACCATGGCGATGAACCCGAGGGGCCGACCGAGGACCCGGGTCACGATGGAGAAGAGTCCCCCGGCCACAGGGAACATCGAGCCCAGCTCCCCCATGCAGAGGGCCACGTTGACGGCGATGAAGCAGCCGAGGATGAAGGGAAGCAGGGAGCCAGTCCCGGCGACCGCGATAACCGCCGTGGCCACGACCAGGATAGAGGCGGTGGGCGTGATGTCGGAGAGCACCAGGGCGATGTGCCCCAAGGGACTGACTGATCGGTGCAGCGCCTGCTGGTATCCCAGCGCCTTCAGGGTGTCCTCACCGGTGGACATGACTGGCACCTCCCTACTAAGCACCGCGCTCCCCAGATGGCGGGGTTGGCGCCGATGGTGGCACCGGAGGGCAGGTTGGTCAATTAGCAATCTGTATTTCCGAACTGCGTATTCTTTACGGAGTGTCATTGCCGACGGTCAGCGCAATCCTTCGCCTTCCCGCCCTGGTCCGGGCCGCTCCGGAGGTGGCCGCAGGTTCCGACCACCTGGGCAACGAGGTGCGCTGGGTGCATGTCAGCGAGCTGGGCGACATCTCCCGGCTGCTGCGCGGTGGCGAGCTCCTGCTCACCACCGGCATCGCCCTGGACCTCTCGCCTCCGGGGTTGCAACGCTACGTGGCCAGCCTGGCAGAGCGTCGCGTCGCGGGGCTGGTGGTGGAGTTCGGCCGCAAGCTGTCGGAGGCGCCGCCAGCCATGGTCAGTGCCGCGGAGCGCAGCGGACTGCCGCTGGTGGTGCTCCGCCGCGAGGCGAGGTTCGTGGAGGTGACCGAGCAGGCCCACGCCTACATCATCGACTCGCAGGTCACTGAACTGAGGTTCCGCCAGGAGATCCACGAAGCCTTCACCGAGATGGCTGTGGAGGGGGCGGACGCCGGGGCCATCGTCGGGTACGCCTCCCGAGCCGCGCGCCGGCCGATTCTGCTGACCACGCTGGCCGGGGCGGTGGTGCACGTGGAGGCGGGAGGCTGGGACGCCGGCCGGGTGCTGGAGGAGTGGCAGGCCGCCGCCCCCTCGCACCGGTTCACGGGGCAGCCGGAGCTCCTGGACGGCCGCCCCTCATGGCTCATATGCCCCGTCAGAGCAAGGGGCGAGATCTGGGGGGAGCTGGTGCTCCGCGAGCCGGGGCGCCTCGGCGCCGCTCGCAGCCGCTTGGTCCTGGAGCGGGCCGCGGGGGCCCTGGCCCTGAACCGGCTGGTGGAGCGCGAGAGGCTGAGTCTTGAGCTCCATGCCCGGCGGTCGCTGCTGGACGACCTGCTTAAGGGGGCCGGCGCGGCGGCGGGAGTGCCAGAGCGAGCAGCCGTGCTCGGTTTCCCCCTCACGAGGACGATTCTGGTTGGTGGCGAGGTCCGCTGGGCAGGCGTCGATCCGCAAGAGAGCGGTCCCATGGCTGAGTCCCGGGCGGCTGGCCTCGGGCAGCAGGTCACGGCAGCCGCCGGGGAGACCAGGGATCACGTGCTGGCGGCGCCGCGCCCGGACGGCCGGGTGCAGCTCCTGCTCAGCCTGCCAGAGGTGGGTCCGGTCGAGCGCCGCCTCGGTCGTCTGGCCGGCGCCATCCACGCCAGGGTTGCCGGCCGGGGCCTGGGCGAAGTCCTGATCGCCTTCGGCGGTGAGGTTCGGGATCTGCACTACGCTCGCTGGTCGATGGAGGAGGCTGGGCAGGTGCTGGACGCCCTCCCGAAAGCTGGGGGGAAGCTCTATTACCGAGCCCCGGACATCCGGCTCCGGGGGCTGCTCCATCTGCTCCGCCAAGACCAGCGGTTGGTTTCCTTCGCCGAGCGCGAGCTGCGGCCCCTGCTGGACGCGGACCGGCGACAGCACTCCGACCTCCTGAAGGTGCTGGGAGCCTACGTCTCCCACCTGGGCAACAAGACGGAGGCGGCGGCGGCGCTGGGCGTGAGTCGCCCCACCCTTTATGCGCGCCTGCGCCAGATCGAGGCCATTCTGGCTGTGGACCTGAACGACGGCGAGGCGCTGGCGTCTCTTCAGGTGGCGCTCATGACGCGGCAGACGGTCAGGGCCGTACCCATGAGCTGATCGCTGGGGCTACCGAGGACCGCGAGGGCGGCGCCGGTATGCTCAGCCGGTGTCCTTCCCCCAGTACTCGGGCAAGCAGGAGCTGACGCCCTACCTCAGCCCCGAGCAGTGGGTGGCCTACCTCCGCGAGGCCGCCGGGTGGGAGGGGCTTCCCCCGCTGCGCGGGGTGATCCTCACCTTCAGCCCCGGCTTCGTCGACCGCGTCGCCGCCGGACCCGGGTGGCAGGAGCTGGAGTCGCCCCTCACCAGCTCGCACGGCTTCTATGTCCTCGGGGAGGGAGCGAGCGCGGTCGGGATGGTGGGCCGGTTCGGGATTGGCGCCCCGGCCGCAGCCAACCGGCTGGAGGACCTGGCAGCAGCAGGGGTGGCGCAATTCATCGCCATCGGTCTCGCCGGCGCGCTGCAACCCGAGATGGGCATCGGGGACCTGGTGGTGTGCACCGAGGCGGTCCGCGACGATGGGGTCTCCCACCACTACCTGCCGGGGGCTGCCCGGGCCCTGCCGAGTGCAGGCTTGACCGACCGGCTGGCCACAGAACTCGCCCGACAGCGAAGGCCGCTGCACCGCGGGCCTACCTGGACCATAGACGCTCCCTACCGCGAGACGGTGGAGGAGCTCCGGCACTACCGGGAGCAGAGGGTGCTGACCGTCGAGATGGAGGCGGCGGCGTTGGCAGCTGTGGCAGAGGTTCGCGGGGTTGGGTTCGCCGCCGGCTTCACCGTGAGCGACTCCCTGGCCGGGGACTCCTGGAGCCCCCACTTCGAGGATCCGCTGGTGGACTCGGGACTGGACATGCTGGTCCAGGCAGCGGTGCAGACGCTGCGGGGGGAGCCTGACCCTGGGGGGAACGCTTAGGCCCTGCGGGCGGGCTCGGCGAGCCGATCAACTCGCTGGTCCTCTCGAGGTGTGCCGCACGCCCTGGCTGTGCGGCTTGGGCCCAGGTCTGCGGAGGCTGAGGGCAAGCTTAGAAGTGGCCCCTAGGCCTTCCGTCCCACCGTCGGCTGGTCGACAATGGCTGGAGCGGCACGAGGATCTGAGAGGGGAAGGCGGGTCCAGCGGCCCGAATCCGTTGGCAAGAGGAGCGATCAGATGTCTCTAGCAGTTCTGGCCTGTGAGGAGCGCTTCCGGGAGGCGCTCGAACCGCTGGTCGAGGAGGCCGGGTACCTCCTCCTGGATCCCACCACCGCCCCCACCGCAGGGCTGGCAGGGGCCGACTTCCTCCCCAGCCCGGACACCGCGGTGGTCGTGAGCGAGGTCTCCGGGCAGTCATGGGTTCATACCTTCGACAACCACGAAGTCCGCTACTGGCTGGTCAACGTGGGGACCCCGGCGCACCCCGGCTACCAGCCACCGGCCCGCCAGCCCCACCGTCGGCTGCTGGGGATCGGGCCGAACGACCGAGCCTACCTCACCCAGCTTCTGGATGACTGGCGGGATCGAGAGGTGGTGCGGGTGGATTGCTTCACCTTCGGCTATCGCGACGGGCTGCCGGCGGAGGCCGACTGGGTCGTGGACACGAGGTTCCTGGACAGCCCGTACTGGGTTCCGGAGATGCGGGATCTGCCGGGGAGCGACCCGCGGGTTCGCGCCCGCCTAATGGCCCAGCCGGGAGCACGGGAGCTGATCGACTCCTTCCTACCGATGTTCCTGAACCTTCTCCCGCTGTACCGTGCCCAGCGCCGATCAGTGCTGCGCCTGGCGGTGGGTTGCACCGGCGGAAAGCACCGCTCGGTGGCGGTGGCCAGTGAGCTGGTCGACCGGATCAACGCAACTGGGTTGGCGAAGGCCCGTAAGTTGGATCGGCCCCCGTTGCACGTCCCCCAGCTGCCCGACTGACGGCAGCGGCGAGAACAGGGGACCTCGAAGGGCAGCGCCTCCCAGTCATCGTTCAGGTCCAGCCAGATCCGGGGCGAGGACCGCGCGATCCTGCTGAGCCAGCCAGGAGACGCGGGAGCCGCCGGCCCTTCTTGTCTGCGGTCACCGCGGGTGGGATGCGATCAGTCGGTCGTCTCACCGCAGGTGCCGTTGGCGACTCCGCCGGTCATCGAGGACGCCAGGTCGGAGGCAGCCAGCACGGCGAGGTTGGCGATCTCACGCAGGCGGGGCTGGCGCTTCTGAAGGGGTACATGAGCAGTTCATGGCGAGGTTGACATAGCCGTACAAATAGGTGTAGGTAGTAGTATGGTGAAGGGGTGAAGATCAGTGACTGGGCGCGCCAGCAGCACATTCACCCCCGCACCGCCCAGAGGTGGTTCGAGGCCGGCAACCTGCCGGTCCCCGCCCGCCGCCTTCCGTCCGGCACCATCCTGGTCGAGGAGCCCACCCCTCAGGCCGGCCAGGTGGCGCTGTACGCGAGGGTCTCGTCGCATGACCAGCGCCAGGAGCTGGAGCGGCAGTTGGGTCGGC
>JAKATL010000010.1 GCA_021827985.1 bacterium | reverse complement strand
GCCCCCAGCGGTTGCCGCGACCGGCAGACGATGGCGTCGGGCTGGATGCCGATCCCGCGCAGCGTCTGGACGCTGTGCTGGGTCGGCTTGCTCTTGAACTCCTCGCTGGCCTCCACGAAGGGGACCAGGGTCACGTGGACGTAGAAGGTGTTGCGCCGGCCGACGTCGTTCTTCAGCTGGCGGATGGCCTCCAGGAAGGGCAGCGACTCGATGTCGCCCACGGTGCCGCCGACCTCCACGATCACCACGTCGGCGTCCGACTCCTCGGCCACCCTGCGGACCCGGTCCTTGATCTCGTTGGTGATGTGGGGAATCACCTGGACGGTGGCACCGAGGAAGTCGCCCCGGCGCTCCTTGGCTATGACCTCGCTGTAGATCTTGCCAGTGGTGACGTTGCTGGCCTTGCTGAGACAGGTGTCGACGAAGCGCTCGTAGTGGCCCAGGTCGAGGTCGGTCTCGGCACCGTCGTCGGTGACGAAGACCTCCCCGTGCTGGTAGGGGGACATCGTCCCGGGATCGATGTTGATATAGGGGTCCAGCTTCTGCAGCGAGACCGACAGCCCCCGGGCCTTGATCACGGTGCCCAGGGAGGCGGCGGTGATGCCCTTGCCAATCCCGGAGACCACGCCGCCGGTGACGAAGATGAACTTGGCCATCAACGGCCTGCCGACGCCCACGGGCAGCCACCACCCATGTGCGCAAATGCTACCACCTGGTGTCTCAGCGCCGCGCCTCCAGGACCACGACCCGGCTCTCCTGAGACCCTCCCTGGAACCCGGTGAGGTTGAGCCGGGGCTGGAACTTGGGATCGGAGACGCCCATTTCCTTTAAGAAAGCCGCCAGTGCCGGAGCGACCTCAGCCTCCGCCGGCTCGAAACCGACCGGGACCACCACTGCCGGCTCCAGCCGGCTCACCAGCTCCGCCGCCTGGGTGGCACCGGCCGCCTCCCCCCCGGCCAGCGAAAGTGCCAGCACGTCGATGACCCCTAGCTGCTCCACGGCCTCGTCCGAGAGCTTTCCGGGCCACCGCCCCAGAGCCAACACGGGAACTTCGTCCACCGTGGCCACGAACGCCGGGCCGCCATCGAGGAGGACCCCCCGAACGGTGACCCCAGAGAGCTCGTACTCCCCGGGGCGCGCGACCACCTGCGGGCCGCTCTCCGGCCTCAGGACGTTCTGATCCTCGCCACCTCCCACCACGATGTCCACCGTGGACGGAACCGGGCATGCCTGGGGAGCCAGCAGCACCCGGGCGTCCCTCCCGCGCAGCAGCAGGGCGTCACCGCCCAGCCAGGAAATCTCCACGAACGCCTCCCCGAATTCAGTCAGATGGTGGTCGTCCGCCAGCCCGGGACCCCTAGAAGCGTACCAAGTGGGCCGGGCGGCGCCGTGTCGGCCTCAGCCCACAGGCACCGTCAGGGTGACAGTGCGCCGCTGCCCCCCCTCCTGCACCAGTAGCGCCACCTGCGCCCCCGGGCCGAGCGCGGTGAGGAGGTCGGCCAGGTCAGGGTACTTGGGGGCACCCGGTCCCTGGACGGCTGAGCCGTCCACCTGGACCACCACATCCCCCACCTTGAGTCCGGCTGCAGCGGCGGCGGATCCGGGGTCCACCGTCACGACCTCGGCGCCGGCAGGGAGCTGGAGCGCCGCCGCGGTTGCCGGGGTGAGGTACTGGGTCACCAACCCGACCGGTGGAGGGCCAGCCCCGTTGGTACCGATCGCCGACGCCAGGTAGGCAGCCTCGAAAGCGTCCAGCGCGAAGTACCCCGACCCCGAGTTGGTGGGGACCATCCGCGTCCCGGCGAGGATCCCCACCACCTGACCGCTCGAGTTGACCAGTGGGGCACCCGAGCTCCCCGGAGGCTCGGGGACATCGGTGCGCATCATTCCGTCCCAGGTGACACTGCCCCCGGAGGCGGTGGGGTCGGAGACGGAAGCCGTGATCCCCAACTCGGAGATGGTGCCCACGTCCACGCTGACCGAGCCTCCCAGAGAGGCGGAGACGGCGATGGCTGTCGACCCCAAAGCGGGGTTGGCAGCGAAGCCCAACGCCGGAGGAAGTGAGCTGGAACTCACCTGCAGGAGGACGATGCCGGTGTGAGGATCGGAGCTGGCGATGGTGGCCGGCAGCACCTCCCCGCTGGCCAGGACCACCTCCACCCCCGAAGCCCCGGCCACCGCCGCCTCGCTGGTGACCACCAGCCCGGTGGAGGTGGCCACGAACCCGTCTGAGACGCTGGCGGGAGTGGGAGCTGCGGAGCCATGCTCCCGGATCACCTGGATCACTGACGGGGCCACGGCCGCCACCACCGAACTGAGCGAGGTGCCTTGGGTGGAGCCGCCGCCCCCCCCAGGGTTAACCACGGGCGCGCTGGGAGTGGACGAGAGCTGCCGGTAGGCCAAGAAGGCAACCCCCCCACCGACGGCGACACCGACCGCCGCCGCCACCGCCGCCACCGCCAGCAGTCCGCGGGTGGAGGTGCGATCCGCCCTTGCCGACGGGGAGGGATCAGCCCCGTCCATGGTCCGGATCCCAGGTGAGCACGAGCTGCCGGGTTGGTGAGAATCCAGCCTCTAGGTAGGCGCTGACCGCCGGCCGATTGTCGTGGTCCGTCCAGACGCTGGCGAAGGTCACCCGCCGGTCGCGAAAGAGTCGGGTGGCCTCCCGCAACAGCCTGGTGGCCAGCCCCTGGCCCCGAGCGTCCGGGCGCACGAAGAGCTCTGCGACCTCGCCCTCGAGCCCGGTCCCAGGGTCGAAGAGAACGCACCAGCAGAACCCCAGGACTGCGCCCGAGCTGCGGGCGGCGAAGACGTGGTTTTCGCCCATGAAGGTGGCCCGGGTGCGGGGCAGGGTGGCGTCGAGGCGGTGGCGCAGGCCCAAAGTGGGCGTGGGGGCGGCGTCCTGGGCGAGCAGCTCGATCAGAAGTGGGCGAATCGAGTCGAGCTCGGAATCCGCCAGGGCCGCGATCTCCACGCTGCCATCGTACGGCGCAACGCCGCTCACCCCACTTGGGGAGTCCAGTCCTCGAAGTACTCCGGGGACGGCTCCACCCTGGCGACGCCGGTCGCCACAGCGGCCCGGGCCACCGCCCGCGCCACCGCCCGGTGGACGGCGGGGTCCAGCGAGTCCGGCACCACCTCGTCGTGCTCGGCCCTCGCCGAGATCGCCAGGGCCGCAGCCAGGTACATCTCGGTGTTGAACCGCCGGGCGCGGGTGTCCAAGGCACCCCGGAAAAGTCCGGGGAAGCCCAGCAGGTTGTTGACGACCGAGCCGTCCACGGCGAGCGCCGCCCCGGCATCCATGGCCGCCTCCGGCTCGATCTCCGGCAGGGGGTTCGAGATGGCGAAGATGATCTGCCCGGGTCGGACCTGCTCGGGCCGGATCAGCCCCGGTTGGGCGGTGGCGGCAATGACCAGGTCACTGCGACGCAGGAGCTCGTCCAGCTCAACGGCGATCCCGCCCCCGGCCTCCAGCCGCTGGATCGAGTCCGGGGTCCTTCCGGTGCCGTACACCGGCCGTCCCTGATGGTGCATCAGCAGCTGAGCGATGGCCGAGCCGGCGGCCCCCAAGCCCACCACCCCAGCCGTGAGGTCGGCCACCTTCCTGCCGGTGAGCTCGGCTGCTCGCAGCACCGCGGCCAGCACCACGGTGGCCGTCCCGTGCTGGTCGTCGTGCATGACGGGAATGGAGACCCGGTCCTGCAGCTGGGGGGTGATTTCGAAGCAGTGGGGGGCGGCGAAGTCCTCCAGCTGGATGGCGCCGAAGGAGGGCGCGAGCCGGGACAGCGCCGCCACGATCTCCCCCGGCGGCCCCGGCTCGACCAGCAGCGGGTAGGCGTCGATGGCCACCATCTGGGCCATGAGGGCGCACTTGCCCTCGATCACAGGCATGCCCGCCACCGGCCCGATGTTGCCCAGCCCCAGCACGGCGGTACCGTCCGTCACCACCGCCACGGCGTTGGCGATCCCGGTGTAGCGGTCGGCCACAGCGGGGTCGGCCTGGATCAGCCGGCACACCTCGGCCACCCCCGGGGTGTACACGTGGCGCAGGTCGGTCACGCTGCGCACCGGGTAGCGTGGGCTCACCTTGAGCTTGCCCCCCAGATGGACGCGCAGAACCTCATCCCGGACGTCCAGCAGCTCGGTGTGGGGCAGGGCCCGGACCGCGGCCAGCACCGCCTCCAGCATCACCAGGTCGGTGGTGCTGACGTCGATGTCGCGCACCTTGTGGAGCGAACCCCGCTCCACGGTGCGGATGTCACCCAGGTTCCCGCCCACCGAACCGATGGCCGTCGCCACCTCCCCCAGCACCCCCGGGCGGTTCTGGTTGCGCAGGCGTAGGGTTCGCTGGATCCGGTACGGCGAGACGCCCGCCGGGGCCTGGCCGGCCTCGGTGGGAAAGGCGGTCCGGGGCCCGGCTTCCGAGATGTCTCGCATCGATGACCTCCTGAACCACTGAGCCGTCACCGGACTGCCGCTGGCAAGGTACCGCCTTCCCGGGGAACCCTGCAGCGGGGGCCGGAGCCCGGCCCCCGCCCAGGTCAGCGCTCGATCGGTGCCTTGACCAGGCTCCCCCACTCCGTCCACGAGCCGTCGTAGTTGCGAACCCGCGGGTATCCGAGGAGCTCGCGCAGCACGAACCAGGTGTGCGCCGAGCGCTCCCCGATGCGGCAGTAGGCGACCACCTCATGCCCCGGATCGACCCCCTCCGTGAGGTACAGGGCGCGCAGCTGGTCGGGCGGGAGGAACGTCTCCTGCTCCGGGTCCACCGCGCGGCTCCAGGGGATGTTGCGGGCCCCCGGGATGTGCCCGGGACGCTGGGCGCCCTCCTGGGGGAGGTGGTCGGGTGAGATGCGCTCGCCCCGGTACTCCTCCGGAGAGCGGACGTCGACCAGGGTTTTGCCAGATCGCCCCAGGAACTCGGCGGCGATCTGGTCCCGATACGCGCGGATCGACTGGTCCTCATTGGGAATGGGGTAGCTGGGGCTGGGGGCCACCTCCGGCACCTCGATGACGAGGGGCCGCCCCTCAAGCTCCCACTTGCGCCGACCCCCGTTCAAAAGCTGGACATTTGGGTGGGAGTAGTACTTGAAGTACCAGTAGCCGTAGGCGGCGAACCAGTTCTTGTTGCCGCCGTAGAGGACGACCCGGGTGTCCGGTCCGATCCCCAAACGGTCCATCAGGGCGGCGAATCCCTCCGGGCTCACAAAGTCGCGGTTGACTGGAGCCTGCAAGTCCAGCCGCCAGTGGACCCCGAGTGCCCCGGGGATGTGGCCGAGGCGGTAGGCGTCGGTGTCCTCGTCCACGTCCAGGACCCGCAGGTCGGGGTCCTGAAGATGGGTCGCCAGCCAGTCGGTGCTGACCAGGGACCCGGGATTGGCGTATTTGCTCAAGGTGGCACTCCTCAAGGGTGCGCGCGGGTACGACAGGAACTGCCAGCCGTCGGGGAAGGGGATGCCCCCAACCCGTGAGAGGTCCGCTGCCGACGGCTCAGACGCCCAACCCAGCGGACCCGCGCATACATCGCGGACCGGCGGGCCCGAGGTGGCGAGGAAACAGCGGGGCCAGCCTCACGCCAGGGATTCTAGACACCGAGCCGACTGCCCTCAACCATCCCGCCACTCCGGGCGCTTGCGGAACAGGCCACCCTCGCCGAGGTGATACCAGCGCTCCTGCTGGTAAGCGGGAAGGGCAGCCGCCTCGTCCGGGCTGAGGTCGGTGTGGACCGCCCGGGTGGTGATCTTCACCACGTGGGCAGCCTCAAGCTCCAGCAGCTGACGGCCCGAGTTGGGCTTGACCGCCAGTCCGTGGAAGATGTCGCTGGCCTCGTCGCCGAGCAGCGAGGCCGTAGTCCCGAACTCGCTTCCCTCCTGGTCCAGGACCGGCGCGTGGTAGGGGGTCATCATCCAAGCGACCTGGTCCTCACCCTCCGCCACGATGTCTTCAGGCATGTCAACCTCCAATTCTGGCTGCCGGGTCGGCCCGGTTAGGCTCAGCTCGCGCCGGCGGGCAGCTCACCGAGCTGGACGCTGACGGTGATCTTGGCCCCGTTGGGTTCGGTGATCCCCAGCTTCACCGTCTGACCGGGGCTGAGATTGGCCAGGGCGTCGGTGAGGTCCTGCACCGAAGGTGTGGCCTGTCCATTTATCGAGGTGATCACGTCCTGGGCTTTCAGCCCGGCCTGGCTGGCCGCCGTACGGGTGACCTTGACGATCAGGACTCCTGCGGGCTGCCCCTGGCCGTTGGTCACCTGCTCGACGTCGACACCGATGTAGGCCCGCCCGGAGTTCACCACCTTCCCGTACTTGACGATCTGGCCGGCGATGTTGGTGACCACGTTGCTGGGGATGGCGAAGCCGATCCCCGGCGCCTGGGAGCTCCCCAGCTGGGGGTCGAGGGCGGCCAGCGTGGGGATGCCCACCACCTGGCCCTCCAGATCGACTAATGCGCCCCCGCTGTTGCCCGGGTTGATGGGCGCCGAGGTCTGGATCACGTCCGGCAGGGTGACCCCATTGGGCTCGCTGACCGTCCGGCCCACGGCTGAGACGATCCCGTCCGTGGCCGAGCTCTGATAACCCAGGGGGTTGCCGATGGCCATTACGATGTCGCCCACTTGGAGCTGGGAGGAGTTGGCGAAGACCGCGGGCTTCAAATTGGGGGCGGAGATGCGGATCACCGCCAGGTCGTCACCGGCGAAGGCATTGACCAAAGTTCCGGTGTAGGTGCGCCCATCGGAGAGCGTGACCGTGAAGCTGTGCTGCCCGTTGGCCACGTGGTTGTTGGTCACGATGTCGCCCTGAGCGTTGAAGATGATCCCCGAGCCGAGGTCCTGGGAGGTGGAGATCTGCACCACTGAGGGGGCCACCTCCTTGTAGAGGTTGACGTAGTCGGCTTGGAGAGCCAGCAGGGCCTGGGAGAGGCTGGCGGGCGAGAGGGTCTCCTTGGGAATCTGCTGGGTCTTGGGGGCGGATCCCTTGGGCGTTCCCGAGGCGCACCCCGCCAGGACCAGCGCCAGGACCGGGACGGCCACCAGGCCCGACTTCCAAAGACGCGGGATTGTCACCTCTGCCGAGCCTCCAGCACCACGACCACCGAGAGCCTAGCCTATAGCCCCACCCTGGGCTGCGGCTGTGCGGAAGCTGAGATTCCTACCTCAGCTGGGGCGGCCACCGTTGACGTAGAGCACCTGCCCCGAGACGTAAGCCGCCTCCTCGGAGCAGAGGAAGGCGATCACCCGGGCGATGTCCTCGGGCTGGCCCAGCCTACCGAGAGGAATGCGCCCTCGCTGCTGGCGGTGGAAGTCCTCGAGGGATAGCCCCAGCCGGCCGGCCACCGCCCGGGTCATGGCCGTATCCACGAAGCCCGGCGCCACCGCGTTTACGTTGACGTTGGACGGCCCCAGCTCCAGGGCCAGGGTGCGCACCAAGCCCTGGATCCCGGCCTTGGCGGTCGCGTAGTTGGCCTGCCCCCGATTGCCCAGGGCGGAGGTGGACGAGAGGAAGACCATCTTGCCCCGGCGCCGCTCCGCCATCTGCTGGGCGGCGGCCCGGGCGCAGAGGAAGGCGCCCCGGCAGTGGACCTGGATCACCTGGTCCCACTCCTAAACGGTCATGCGCAGGATGGTCCTGTCGCGGGTGACCCTGGCGTTGCTCACCAGGATGTCCGCTCCCCCCATCTGCTCGCCGATCCGGGCGAAGGCCGCCTCCACCTCCTCCTCGACCTCGACGTCCACCCCCAAGGCGAGCGCGCTGCCGCCCTGGGCCGCGATCTCCTCCGCCACCCCGGTGGCGGCGCGGAGGTCCAGATCCAGGACGGCCACGCGAGCCCCCTCGCCGGCCAGAAGCCGGCAGGTGGCCGCCCCGATCCCCTGGCCGCCCCCGGTCACCACCGCGGTCAGCTGCTCAAAACGCACCTGCGCACCTCCTCTGGAGTCCGGCGGCGATCCTATCGGAAGGGCCCTGGGAGGCGCGCCGTGCGGGCACCCATCACTTCCGACCGCGAGCGCCGCGGCGGGCGCCACCTGATCGTTGCCGGAATGTGCGGGAGGAACCGGATCGCCCCGGTGGCCCCTCTGCTAATCTCGGGGAAGTGGGAAGGCTTTCGTCCGCCTGGGAGCAGCTGCCCGCGGTCCCGGCCCTGGAACGCGTGCAGGAGCACGGCCGCCGGGTCGCGTCCTTCGGCGTCGCCGGCGTGCTCGGCGCGCTCACCACTCTGGGCGGCACCGCCCTCCTCTACCACCACGTCCTCTTCCTGCCCCTCTGGCTGGCCTCCGCGGTGGCCATTCAAACGGCGATCGCGGTCACCTTCACGGTGAACTCCCTGGTCACCTGGAGGGACCGGCGGACGGGGAGCGGCTGGCGCCGGGCCGGGACCTTCGAGGCGGTCTCCCTGGTGGGCATGGGCATCCAGGAGGCAGCCCTGCTCACCGGCGTGCACCTCTTCCACCTCTTTTATCTGGTGGCCCTGCTGGTGGGCATCGGGCTGGCGGCCATCTGGAACTATCTCGTCAATCACAACGTGACCTTCGCCGCCGAGTAGGCGATTGGGCCCCTCGGGGTCAGGAGCTGAGCTCGTGCCTCAGCCAGGTGAGAGCCGGCCCTTCGGCAAGCCCAGCCCCATCCAGCATCGCGGCCAGCAGCGCGCGGTCCCGCCCCAGGCCGGTGGCCTCCGCGCTCCGGAGTCGCAGCAGACTGCGCTCCAGGGCCGGAGTCGGGGAGAGCGCGAACAGCCGCCCGACCGCGGCCACCAAGGCGGCCGCGGAGACTTCCGGCCGATAGGTCTCGGCGTCAAAGAAGACCGGCGCATCCTCCAGACCCAGAACCTCGCGGTCCCGGCGGCGGCGCCGGCGCTGGACCTCGCGGCGGCTCAGCATGACCCCGGAGAGCCCCAGCCACGCCTCGGCTACCGCCCGCAGCGCCGCGCCGGGATGGCGGCCTGCGGCCGCCCACTTGAGGTTGGCCGAGCTGCGCCGGGCCAGGACCCTCACGGCGCCCTCGGGCTCCAGGTTCTTGACGGCCGTCCAGATCAGGTTGCGCTGGATGAGCCGATGCTTGAAGCCCTGCCCAAGGCTTCTGGTGCTGCCGGAGTGGAGGTGCCGGACCGCGGCCCGGGGGGCGGTGCGGAACACCTCGCCCATGATCGCGGCCCGCATCGACCAGTCCACGTCCTCGTAGTACATGAAGTAGCGCTCGTCCAGGGCGCCCACGGACGCGGGGAAGAACGCTCTGCGGCGGACCAGGGCAGCCGCGAAGCAGACACCCGCCACCCGCTCCGGACGGTCGTACTGGCCGAGGTCCGCCTGCCCCAACCCCCTTTGAACCCCCACCCCGTCGCGGCCGATGGCCATCCCCACCGAGTCGATGACGAATCCCGGGTCATTCAGCCGGATCTTAGGGGCGAACCCCAGAGTCTCCGGGTGGGCGGAGGCAGCCTCGCAGAGCTCCCCCAGCGCCTCCGGCTCCAAAGCGGCGTCCGGATTCAGCAGCAGCACCAGCTCGGAGGAGCTGGCCGCCACTCCGGCGTTGGTCGCCGCGGCGTAGCCGAGGTTGCTCAACTGAGGCAGGAAGATTGGGCCCAAGCCGGAGGGGAGCACCCTTCCGAGCAGCTGCTCGACCGCGTCGTGTCGCCGGCTGTTGTCCACCACCAGGACCTCCTGGGGGGCGGCCTTCGACCTGGCCAGGGAGTCAAGGCACTCAATGAGCATCTCGGGAGCGGGGTCGTAGGTGACCACGACCACGCTCACCGGTGCCGGGTTACCCCTGTGCGCCGACCCCACCGTCAGGCCGAGACCGCCGAGGGGTCGAGCGCCGGGAGGACCCACTGGTGGCCGACCAGGGCCACCCCCTGCTCCCGGCGCCCGGGGCCGTGGACCCGGAAGCTCTGGGGTCGGTCAAGGGTCACGTAGGCGCGGCCGCTGGCGATGTCCTCGATCTCCACCTTGGTCCCATAGACCCCGTCCAGGAAGGGCAGCTCAGGGATGGCCAGGGCCACCTCGCCCCGGGGCGGGAGCAGCCGCTCATCCATCTCTCGGTCGTCGGTCTGGACGCTCGCCAGCTCGGGGCCCTCGGCCGGGTGGAAGGAGACCCGGAACCGCGCGCGCCGGAGCCCGGAGGGGGCCTCGTAGCCGATCACCACGCGGAGCGGCTCCCCGGTGCTGGTGAGCCCCTCGTGACCTCCCCCCCCGGTGACCGTGACCGAGGTGATCCTCACCCCCATCCATCCGGGACCGGTGGCCGCCTGGCCCGAGGAGCTCAGAGCGGCCATCTCGCGCAGGTTGACGTCCTCCAGATAGCCATCCACCACCTCCCCGGTGGGTCCGAGCATGCGCTCCCGGCCATGCTCCAGCCAGAGGCAGCGGTCGCAGAGGTTGCGCACCGTCTCCGCGGCGTGGGAGACGAACACCAGGGTGCGCCCTTCCTGGCGCATCGAATCGATGTGGTCCATGCAGCGGCGCTGGAAAGCCTCGTCCCCCACCGCCAGCACCTCATCGATGAGCAGGACGTCCGGGTCCATGTGGATGGCAATGGAGAACCCCAGCCGGGTGTACATCCCCGAGCTGTAGTTGCGCACCGGGTTGTCGATGAACTGCTCCAGCTCGGCGAAGCCAATGATCTCTTCCAGCACGGAGTTGATGTAGCGCCGGGGCAGCCCCAGGATGGCCCCGTTGAGGAAGATGTTCTCCCGGCCGCTGTAGTCCGGGTGGAACCCGGCGCCCACCTCCAGGAGGGAGGCGAGCCGGCCCCGCACCGACACCCGGCCCCGATCGGGCACCAGGATCCCGGCGATGCACTTGAGCAGGGTGGACTTCCCCGATCCGTTGGCCCCGATGATCCCGAAGGTCTCACCCTCGGGGACCTCGAACTGGGCGTCCCGCACCGCCCAGAACTCCTCGTACCTGGAGCGCCGCCGGTCGACCAGAGCCTGCTTCAGGGTCTCGCTGCGCTGGTGGTAGATGCGAAAGCGCTTGCTCAGCTGCTCGACCTGGATGGGCGCCTCGGGCATCAGATCTCCTCCGCGAACCGCCGGCGCAGGCGGCGGAAGACCAGAACCCCGAGCCAGATGAGTACCGCTGCCAGCAGGGTGGTGTAGATCAACCCGTGCCAGTGCTGAGGCCAGCGGTTGAACACGAAGATGTCCTGGAACGAGACCACCACCCAGGTCATGGGGTTGGCGTACACGATCACGTGGGCGAGCAGGCCCAGCTTGCCGTGGCCGAAGAAGCCCTGATAGCGGGAGAGGGGCCAGATCACCGGGGTGAGGTAGAACCAGACCATGGTGGCAAGGTTGATGATGTACTGGAGGTCACGGAAGTAGACGCTACCCGCCGCCAGCATCAGTCCGAGCCCCAGGCAAAGGCCGAAGGCGACCAAGATCAGCCCTGGGAGCGCCAAGAGCGGAAGCCCGACCGGGGAGTGGCTGGCGATCAGGAAGGGCACCAGCAGCACCAGGCTGATGAGGAAGTTCACCAGGGCCGCGGCCACGGTGGAGACCGTCAGCAGCATCCAGGGAAAGGCCACCTTGCGCACCACCCCGGCGTTGAAGATGATGCTGCTGGCGGCCATCACCAGCGCCTGCTGGAAGAAGGTCCAGGCCAGGAGGCCCGAGAGGAGGAAGACCAGGTAGGGCTTGCCGCTCGGCCCCTGCACCTTGAGGAGCGACCCGAAGACCAGTGCGTAGACCAGCATGAAGACCAGCGGGTTGAGAAGGGTCCAGCCGATCCCCAGCACCGATCCCCGGTAACGGGCGCGGACGTCCCGGCGCACCAGCTCCCAGAGCAGCTCCAGGTGCCTCGCCCAGGGGCCTGACTGGGGCGCCCGGGGGCGGGACGGAAACGTCCCCTCCCGCAGGGCGTCGGTGGTGGCCACGACCCTCGAGTCTACCAGCGGCCCGAGATCAGCCGGCGGTCTTCCATATCGGCGCCCGCTCCTTGAGCTCGTCGATCACCATGGTGCAGGCCTCCAGCGCCTGGTGGCGGTGCGCAGCGGCCACCACCACCGCGACCGAGGCCACCCCCCGATCCACGCGGCCGGTCCGGTGGTGGACCAGGACCTCCCCGACACCATCCCGGGCCAGCGCCTCGCCCACGATCCTGCCCAGCTCGGCCTCCGCCATCTCCGGATAGGCCTCATAGGTGAGGTGGGTCACCTCGCGGCCCTCATCGGGGTCGCGCACCACCCCGACGAACACCGCCACCGCCCCCTGTCCGCCGAGCTCCAGCTCCGCCTGCATGGCCGGCACGTCGATGGGCTCGGGCCCCACCCTGACCCGGGGCAACCCCGACCCCGCCCCGCCCGACACCGGCGGGATGAAGGCCAGCTCGTCGCCCGGGCGGAGCTCGTCATCCCACTCGCAGTACTCCCGGTTGCGCGCCGGCCGCACCGAGCCCGAATGGGCGGCAAGCGCCGGAAATCTCCCGCAGAGCTCGTCCCAGCACCGCCTCACCGTGATCCCGGCGCCGGACGCGAGCGTCACCTCCGAGCTCCCCACCAGCTGGCGCAGGCCGGCGAACAGCAGCACCCGAACCCTCTCCTCGGCCATCTGAGTAACTTAACCCACCTCGCCGACCGGGACGGCCCCGGAGCGGAAGACGTCCCGGTCGGGGGCTCTCTGGAGAGCTCCCGCCCCGGCCTCCGGGCCTTCCCAGCGGAGTCCCCGCACCACCGCCAGCGGCAGCCCGTCCAACTTGCCCATCACCAGTTCGGCAAGGCCGGCGATCTCGTCCGCGCTCCCGATGGTGGAGGCGTGAAGGAGGTAGCCACCTTGGTCCATCTGCCCTCGGTGGTCCGCCAGTGCGGGCAACCCGGCCACCCCGATCGCCACGTTCACCGACCCCTCGCGGAAGGGCCGCCCGAAGGTGTCCGAGACCACCACCCCCAGCGGACCGCCGGCGGCAAGCCCCAGCCACGCCGAACGCAGGCTGGCCGCGGACCCATCCGGGTCCCGGGGCAGCCGCAGCACCACCTCGCCGCCACCGACATTGCTCCGGTCCACCCCGGCATTGGCGCAGATGAGCCCGTGGCGGGTTTCGGTCACGAGGAGACCCGGCCCCGACCGCACCACCATCCGGCTCTCCTCGAGCACCACCTGGACCAGTCGGGGGTCCTGTCCGGTACGGACGGCCACCTCCAGCGCCGCCGGCGAAGGGGAGATCTCGGATAGCCGGGTCGCCAGCCCCTCGGCCTTGGAGACCACCTTGCTAGTCACCACCACCACGTCCCAGGGGAGCAATCCTCCGCCCGCCGCCAGCGCCGCCTCGGCCAGGTGCGCCAGGTCACTTCCGGGGCCCACCTCGGGAAGCCCGGCGACGGCCCAGCACTCGATCCGGGTCGTGCGGATCATGGGCCGCGGGGCGTCAACCACGCACGGCCCCCGCCAGAACCCCCTGCGCGCCACCCAGCTCCTCGAGGTCCCGGGGGCGGTCCAGATCGGCGGCGAGCCCCGGCCGGACCAGCTCTCTGGCCCTCAGCCCGAGCGCGCCCGCCATCCTCAGGTGGCGCAGGCGGGAGCCGGGGCCGAAGGCATGTGCCAGCACCGCCCCCGGTCGGACCACCATCCCGTTGCTGCCGGTTCCTCCCAGGTCGGGGAGCAGGAGCATCGTCCGTCCGGGTAGCCTGCGCGAGAGCCGGAGCAGGACCACCAGATCCCCGTGAGCCAGAAGTGGGAGGTCCGCCGCCAGGGTGGCCACCACCCGCGCCCCCCGTTCGAGCGCGTGGTGAGCACCGAGCCGGACGGCCTCAGTCTGGGAGGCTCCGGGGTCGGGCAGCACCCCGAGAGTAAGCGCCCGGCACAGTTCGGCGACCTCGGGGTCAGGGGTGACCACGACCACCGCCTCCGCGGGCCACACCTCGGCAGCGACGCGGATGACCCTCCGGGAGACGGTCGCGCTCAGCAACTCGCGCTCCGGCTGGGGCACCGCCGAGGCCAGCCGCTGCTTCGCCCCCGGGGCGCCCTTCACCGGGATCACCAGCCAAGGCTCGACCCGCACCCCGCCAGTCAAGGACGACTGCCGGCGCCGGCAAGGGGGGCGAGGGATGCCAGCACCTCCTCTGCCAGCCGGCGCCGGGCGGCCCGGTCCACCATCAAGGTGGGACAGGTGTGAACTCGCAGTCCGAGGTCGGCGACCCGCGCCGAGAGCTCCCAGTCCGCCTCGTCCAGCACCAGCAGGTGGGCCAGGCCGCGGTAGGCCTGCGCCACTCCCAGGGCGCTCGGGTCAAGGCCCCGAGAGCGCAGCATCTCCACCGCCGGTCCCTTGATCGCCCGGCCCGCCACGATGGGGCTGACCGCAGCCACCAGGGGATGGGCGCGGACCGCCTCGGTAACGCCCGGTACCGCCAGGATGGGGCCGATCGAGATCACCGGGTTGCTGGGCGCGAACAGAATGGCGTCTGCCGATGCCAGCGCTCGGAGCACCTCCTGCGGGGCCCGGGCCTGGTCCACCCCCCGGATCACGACCTCTCTGATCGCCGGTCGAGCCGCCTCGCGCACCAGAAACTCCTGGAGATGGAGATCGCGTCCATCCTCGGTGAGGACTCTCGACTCCACCCGGTCATCGGTCATGGGCAAGAGTCGCACGGGGACCCCGAGCCGTTCGCAAAGCTCGCTGGTGGCCGCGCTCAGGGTGAAGCCGGCACGCAGCAGCTCGGTGCGGCGCAGGTGGGTGGCAAGGTCCCGGTCACCCAGCTGGAACCAGGTCTCCCCGCCCAGCCGCCGCAACTGGCGCAGAGTGGTCCAACTCTCCCCGGCGAGCCCCCAGCCGCGCTGGGCGTCGGCATGCCCGGCGAGGGTGTAGGCCACCGTATCCAGGTCCGGGCTGACGTGGAGACCATGCACCTCGAAGTCGTCGGCGGTGTTGCCGATCACCGTGATCTCCGCGGCCGGCGCCGCCTCGACCAGGCCGGACAGGAATCGAGCCGCCCCCACCCCACCCGCCAGCACCGTGAGGCGCCGTCGGGTCAGCGCGCCACCCAAAGTCACGGGGTGCGACCTGGCCTCAGCCGGCTGGGGAGGCCGGCTGAGGGACCTTCCTGCAGGCAGGCCAACCGGGAGCAGCGGCACCCGAGCAGCCCGGCCCATCAGCCCAGGACGAGTCCACCACCGGCGGCCCATGCCTCCCGGCTCGGGCCCTAAGGGCCAGGGCCACAGCTCCCGGCCCCTGGGGGATCAGACCGCGCTGCAGGCCTTGGCCGCGCCCGCGCCGTCGCCGGCGTCGAAGGAGCTGCCGCAGGAGCAGGTGCGCACCGCCTGGGGATTGTGGACGGTGAAACCGCCCCCCATCAGGCTGTCGATGTAGTCGATCTCCGCTCCTTCCAGGTAGGTGGCGCTGTAGGGGTCTATGAACACCTTGATGCCGTCCTGCTCGGTCACCTCGTCATCGGCGGCCGGGGCGTCGTCGAAGCCCATGCCGTAGCTGAATCCGGAACATCCGCCGGGGGTGACGTAAACCCTGAGGCCCATGTCGGCGTTCTCCTGCTGGGCGAGCAGGGTCTTGAGCTGGCTCAGAGCCTGATCGGTGACGCTGATCATGAATGCTGTACCTCGACTTGCCATGGGAGCGACCCGTTTCGGTTCAGTTTAGCGTGCCCGCGGCTTACCAGTAGCGCTCCTCGCACCAGGGGTCGGCGCTGTTGTTATAGCCGTTGCGCTCCCAAAAGCCCAGCCGGTCCTCCCGGAGGAACTCGATCCCCTCCACCCACTTGGCGCTCTTCCAGAAGTACTTGCGGGGGAAGACCGCCCTCACGGGATACCCGTGCTCCGGTGCCAGGGGCGACCCGTCGTGGGAGTAGGCGAGAAGCGCATCCTCCGAGGTGGCGAACTCCAGGGGGACCGAGGTGGTGAACCCCTGGTGACAGTGGAACTCCACGAAGGCGGCCGCCGGGCTCACTCCGGCGGCCTGGGCCAGGTCGGCGAGAGGAACCCCGAGGAAGCGGTTGTCGAAGCGGCTCCAGGTGGTCACACAGTGGATGTCGCAGAGCAGCTCCCGCGCGGGCATGGCCCGCAGCTCTGAGTACGAGAGCAGCTGCTCGCGCTCCACCTCCCCGAAGACCCGGAGCTGCCAGATGGAGATGTCGTAGCGAGGCACCGAGCCGTAATGGAGAACCGGCCACTTCTCCGTGAGGACCTGTCCCGGAGGCAGACGGGCGGGATTGGCGGCGACCCGGGGGTCAGGGGCGCGCCTCAATGCCTTCACGGCCCCATCGTAAGCCACCGCCCGGGCGCTCACACCTTGCTGTGGGCGGGCACCCAGCTGCCGTCGTCCTCTCGGTGGAAGTCCTGGAAGACCCCCGATGACTCCCGAATCATGAGCTCGGCGATCCTGGAGAAGATGAGCCGCATCTCCTCCTCGGCACCGGGAGCGGTGCGCATCTCGACCACATGGCGCAGCGTGCGCAGGTTCATGGTCATCACCAGGTCGGTGCTGAGGCCGATGGGGGCGAGGCGGCGCAGCGCCGAGGTGACCTCCTTCTTAACGTGGAAGGGGATACCCTCGGCGTCGATGCCAAGTTCGCGGGCAGCTTCCACCTGGAACTCCTCCAGCCGCTCGACGATCTCCAGGCATCGCTGGCGGACCGGCTCCAGCGCCGGCGGCACCCGGAACCCTATGTCCACCAGCCGGACGTAGCGCAGGCTCTCCTGGCTGTAGGCAGCGCCGGCCCGGTGGCGAACGATCTCGTGGGTGGCCACCCGGCTCACCCCGTGAAGGACGAAGGTGTAGTTGGCGTGCTCCAGCACGCTGCCATGACGGCTGGAGAGGATGTTGAGAAAGTAGGCGCGCTGGTCCCGCCGCACCTTGCGCACGTTGGGGTTGAGACCAGGCTCCCAACTCCTGTAGCAGGCTCGCCCGGCGAATTCCACCAGGAGCTCGCCGTCGTTCACCTCCCCTTCGGCCTCGGAGAGTCGGCGGTCGAGCCAACTCGCACCTCCAACCGCCTCCAGGTACGCCCGCATCGCCTGGCGGTCCACACTGGGACGGCTGAGCAGGAAGATCTCCGGCTCGGTCTCCCTCACCATCCCGGGGCCGCCACGGGAGGCCCCGGCCTCACCCCAGGGCCGTCAAGGTTTCGTCGAAGCTGGCCCTCACGCAGGTGAAGCTGGGCACGTCCCGCAGGGTGTACGAGGAGGCCTCCGAGTCCCGCAGCGCCTGGACGCAGTCCAGGAAGTCCGCTGCGCTGTCAGTCTCGAAGGCCACCACGAACTCCTGGTCGTCCAGGCCAAAGGAGTAGGTGGTGTTGATCTTCACGCTGGGGAAGAGATGCCCGATGCGGATGTGCTCCTGCATCATGCGCTGGCGCTCCTGGTCTGGGAGTGACCACCAGGCCCGGGTCTTGACGAACGGGTACACGAAGAGGTAGCGCAGCTTCCCGGGGGCCAGGATCAGACGGTCGGTGGTCCCCCCGGCCTGAGGGTGCTCGGCGTCCACGTAAGTGGACCGCTTAGTCATGGCGGTGTAGCTGTAGGCGCAGCTCAAATATCCGGCCAGGGAGGTCCGGTTCAGGTCTTGAAAGAGGGACTGGAGACGGTCAACCTCCTCGCTGACCGCCCAGAGCATGAAGTCGCAGTCGCCTCGGGTCCCCACCAGCGTGTAGCTGCGCAGGAGGATCCGCTGGTTGTGCTCCGCGAGCCGCGAGGCGTACTCGTCCCGATGCGCCCGCCGCAACTCGGGATCCAGCCTCCTCCAGGCGGGGTCCACACGGAAGAAGGCGAACCGCACCAGTTGCCGGGGGGCGGGACGGGTAGCGTCCCGGACCCGGACAGGCCCGATCTGCGGCTCCGGGGGACTGGCGACCTCGGTCATCTCTGCCTGAACTCCATTGTGCCCTGCTGGATCCCCTCGCTGCCGACCGGCTCCAGGTGCCCGCAGGTGCGGCAGAGGTGTCCCCGACCGCGACGCGCCACCTCCCTGCCGTCCCCGAGCCGAACCAGCCGCTCGGACCCGTCCAGCGACTCCCATGGTGCGGGGTCGCTGCCGCAATGTTCGCACCTCGAAGGGGGTGGGTTGAGGAGCAACTCAGCTCCCACCGGCGCAGAAAGCGAGTGCCGCCCGCAGCATGACCTCGACCCCCAAGGGAAGGCAAGCCTCGTCCAGGTCGAACTCCGGGTGGTGGTGGGGAGCCACTATCCCCGCCTCGCGGTTGCCGCCCCCCAGCAGGAAGTAGCACCCGGGCACCCGTTCCAGGAAGAGGGCCACATCGTCACCCACGGTGATCGGATCCGGCTCCACCAGCTGAACTCCGGGGCTGGCGGCCACCGCCGCCCGGACCAGGGACGCCATCCGGGGGTCCGACACCACCGGGGGGCAGCCGGCGCCCACCACGGTCTCGGCCGAGGCTCCGAAGGAGGCGGCGATCCCGGCGGCGGTCTCTTCGATGCGCCGCAGGAGGCGCAGCCTGGTCTCGGCGCTGAAGGCTCGGACGGTGCCGGAGAGTCGCACCTCCTCGGGAATCACGTTGAACGCCTGGCCTCCGTGGATCTGCCCCACGGTGACCACCGCCGACTCGAAGGGCGAGGTCTCTCGGGAGACCAGGGTCTGGAGGCCGAGCACGATCAGGCTGGTGATCGGAACGGGGTCCAGGGCCTGGTGGGGCAGGGCACCGTGGCCACCGCGGCCCCTCACCACCAAGGCGAACTCGTCCGCGGAGGCGAAGATCGCCCCATCGCGAACCCCAACCGTGCCCGCCGGCACCCCGCTCCAGATGTGAAGACCGAGCGCCCCCTCAACCGGGGGGTCGTCCATGACTCCCTCCTGGATCATCTCGTCCGCTCCTCCGGCGGTCTCCTCGGCCGGCTGGAAGGCCAGGCGAACCACGCCATGGAGTTCCCCCCTGAGCTGCATCAGCCCCTGGGCGACCCCCAAGGCGATGGCCACGTGAGCGTCGTGGCCACAGGCGTGCATCACCCCAGGCACCTCCGAGCGGTAGGTCCGCTCGGGTCCCCGCTCCTGAATCGGGAGGGCGTCGATGTCAGCCCGAATCAGAAGACGCTGGCCGGAGCCGGCCCCGCCCTCCAACTCGGCGACCACCGCCCGCCCTCCCACCAGGAAGCGGGGGCGCCACCCTATCTCGGTGAGCCGGGAGGCGATGTACTGGGCGGTCGGCCCCTCAGCCCCGGAGAGGTCAGGATGCCGGTGCAGATGGCGGCGGTCCTGGGAGAGCCGACCTGCCATCTCCACGGCCAGCTGTCGGGGGTCGAGGGCGCTCACCCTGGCACCCGGGATAGCTGCCCGAGGAGGACCTTCGGGAGGCTGGAATTGGCGCAGCAGACCGCGCCGAGGCGGCGCGCCGCCGGGGCCCAGCCAGCGGCCCCCAGGTGGGCACCGAAACAGACGGCCGGGAGTTCCGGAGTGGTGCTCCGCACCCGGCCAAGCAGCGCCAGACGGAGGTCCGCATCCCGGTTGAGGTCCACGAGCAGGAGGTCCACGCTCAGCGCCTCGGCCGGAGTACGGACATCCTGCACCATCCACCCCCGCGGCGCCGCCAGGGCGGTGACCCTCGACCGGACCATAAGCTCCGCCCCCACCACCCCCAGCGTCCGGCTGGCCGGCGGATGAGCGCTGGCCTCGAAGATCGCGTCGGAGTGCGCCTCGGCGATGCTGCCCATGTCCGAAGGTTAGCGGAGGGAGGCGCCCGGCACGAGAGCGGTAGCGGCGCAACCCCGGGACGCCTCAGTCGAGCTTTGCACCCATCCCGACGCTCACCTCTCCGGGAACGGCGATCCCCAGATAGACGCCCAGCACCTCTGACCGTCGCTCCACGAGGTGCCTCAGGAGCAGGGGCCACGAGTGAGCTGGTGCAGCGGGGTCCCGAGTGGTCAGGGCACAGCGCCGGCAGACTTCGACGACTTCCAGCACGGCGGCTCCGGCGCGGAGCCGGCGCCCAGTCCACGACCGCTCAGGGGCTGGTGTGGTGCCTCCGAGGTAAAGGTTGGCCCGGAAGCGGCGGGAGTCCACTGGGGCGCCGAGCTCGGCCTCCAGCTGACCCACCCAGGAGAGGTGGACGGCATGCACCGGGGAATCGTCCACGGCCGGCAGGTCCAGCTCCAGGAATGCGAGCCGCCGGCCCACGTGCTCGGAGAGCGCCTCGGCGGCGGCGGGGTCCCGGTGACAAACGGCTGCCAGACCGGGCCCGGAGATCACCGCCTCTCCGGACTCCCACCGGGCGGCGAATGAGAGCAGAAGGGGAATCTCGCGGGCGGTCACCGGATGTCCTGGGCGGCGGCCTGCAGGGTCCACGATGGCCACCCGGCGGTCGCCGGGCAGGCCTGCCGATTCCAGCTCGACGGAGTCGAGCATCTCGCCGGCCATCGACTTCACCGGATAGCGCCAGATCTGCTCGAGCCGCATGGCCCAAACCTACCGTGTCGAGGCTCCCCGGCGATGTCGGCCTACAATCGGCGCGTGGGAGCCGTGCTGCACGTCACGGTCGATGCCGTCCAGGAGATCGCCGCCTGGAGGGAGCGGGAAGGTCGGCCCACGGCCGCCTTCCGGGTCGACGTGCGCCTGGGTGGCTGCCGTGGATTCAAGCTCTTCTTCGACCTCGAAGACCAGGTCAACGACGACGACGAGGTGGTTGAGGTCGACGGGGTCCGGATCGTGGTCCAGAGGGACGGGCTGCCGCTTGTCGCCGGGTCGATCGTGGACTTCGAGGACAGCTACCGGGGTCGGGGGTTCCGCCTCGCCAACCCCAGGGCGCGCAACGCCTGCGGCTGCGGGACCTCGTTCATGGCCGACTACGACGAGGCGGATGTCGACGTCGACGGCTCATACGACCAAGTGGTGGCCGGAGCCGGCTGACCGCAGCTCAGCCGCGGTGCCGCCGGCGGGCGCGGCACACCCCGCCCCGGATCGCCGCGAACCGTCCCCGCACGGACTCGCCCCTCCAGGGGGTGAGAAGAATGGCCACCACCAAGCCCAGGACCAGTCCCACCCGGAAGCCCTTGAGGTAGCGCCGAGCGGGGGTCAGGAGCTCCTCGTCGACCGCCCGCCAGAAGGCGGCGATGCGCTCCTCGGGCGTGGCTTCGGGTGAACTCACCTCTCCTGGTCCCCGCCCGGCTCAGGAAACGAGAAGAAGGGCTCCTGGTCCCGTTCGCCACTGCGAAGCCTCTCCGTCAAACCATGGGCTAAAGGGCCGGCCAGGCGCACCGCGCCGGCAGCGGCGCCTGCCGCCCCAGCAGCCATGGGCCGGACCAGCTGCCAGGTACGCGCGCCCTGTTCCCCGGTGCGAGTGGCCACCTCGCGAACCCCACGGTAGCCCTGGGCCAGGCGCCGCCTCGTCTCCGGTCCGGGTCGGGGGGCCACCAGTATGCCCACAGCCAGGCCGGCAGCCAGGCCGTGCCGCAAACCTCTCAAGTAAGCCATCGTTACCTCCACCTGTGCTGGTTCAGGGATCTATCAAACCACTGCCGGGCACATCCCGCCGCCGGGAAGGTCGGGCCGGGAGGTTCAGTACAGAGAGGACGCCAGGCTGGCCCGGCCAGGGCCTACGGCCGGGTGCTCCGGCCCCAGCTGCTCGAAGCAGAGGATGGCCAACCGTCGCAGGAGGTCCCGACGTTCCCCGGAGGAGTCCGCCACCGCTCGGATGGCGTCCGTGGCCGCCTGAGCGAAGTCGCCCGCTCGGAGCGCCGCCAGCAGCCGGGCGTCAGCGGCCATTGACTCCTCCTGGAGCTGCGCCCAAGCGCAGAGGCCGTCACAGACCCTGTCCTGGGGCGCGAGCGCGGCCACCTCCCCCGCCTCGCGCGACCTTCCCTCCCGCAGGAGGAGCTCCGCGAGCCGGCGCCGGGCCGGCAGGTGGGAGGGATCCGCGGAGAGAGCCGCCCGGAGGGACGCCTCATCCCCACCCTCCGCCAAGAGGTCCACCTCGGAGGGCAGCAGCCCCTGAAGGAAGCTCCGCACCTGGGGCGCCGGCTGGGCTCCCACAAACTCCGCCACCACATGGCCATCCCGGAAGGCCTTGACCGCGGGTATCCCACGGATCCCGAACATTCGGGCCAGCTCCGGACTCTGGTCCACATCCACCGCCCGCAGCAGAACCTGCCCTTCCAGGCGGGCAACCTCCTGCTCCAGCACCGGACCCAGCTGGCGGCAGGGGCCGCACCAGGCGGCCCAGAAGTCCACCACCACCGGGCGGTCTGTCGAACGCTCCAGAACCTCGGTCGCGAAGGACGCCTGGTCCACCTCGACCTTGAGCGTCTCAGGGGCGGATGCCATCAGCTCAAGGGATGGGCCGACGGCGGTCATCGGTTTCCACTACCCCGGTGCCGTGGGCGCACACCCGGTCCGCCCAGCCCAGGTAGTTCTGCACGATCCGGACCGCTGAGGGCACCATGGAACGGCGCCGCGCCTCCGCGGTGTCGGCATGCACCGACAGCGCCGCGTGGACCTCCTGCACGTGCAGGAGGAACTCGTCGTGGGTGATCCTCGCCTCCCCGAGAGGAATCCAGAGTTCGGGTGGGAAGCCCAGCGCGCGCATCGCGCGCTGGGCGTCTCTCACGTCGAACAGGCAGGTCTTCCGCCTACCGTCGTGCAGGAACCCGCACTGCCAAGGGTCGTACAGGGAGTTCCTGGCGGGCGGCAGGTCAGGATGGAGCCTTCGGAAGGGGCGCTGGACCGGCGGCTTACCGACGGCCTGCGCCGACATCAGGCGGCGCGGACCCTGCCTGCCCGAGGACCGCGGGTGCTGGGCTCGATCTCGAACTCGACCTGCGCTCCGCGGGTCAGAGACTCGAACGCCCCGCCCTCAACGCTGGAACGGTGGAAGAAATACTCCACTCCGTCCTCGGCGGCGAGGAATCCAAACCCGCGCTCGTTGATTGACTTGATGGTTCCGATTGGCATATGCCCTTCTCCTGCGCCGCTACGCGGCCTCCTCGCGGCCTCATCGATCGGCCGGCTCGCGAGGAAAGCGACGGCGAACGGTCCCCAAACAACTTCGCGGGACGGCACAAGCTTAGCACAGCCTGAGGAACGGGCGGGGGTCGGGCCTACGCTCGAGCGGCGAGCGCCGCCAGCCCGAAGGCTCCCAGCGCGATCACCATGGCCACTCCCTGCACCCAGAGGTGGCTCGCCCCCAGCCCCCAGGAGAGTCCAAGGGCGATCCCGAAGCAGATCAGCCCGAGCAGGGCCAGATAGAGTCGACGCACGTGGGTCCTGGGCAGCATCGGGCTAGGGTATCGCCGGACAGCACCGAGCCGGGGCAGAGGTGGCGATGGGCGGCCGGACTGGCTGTCACCGCCGCGACCGTGGTCTGGTGTCTCACCTGGATCTCGACCCCCTCCACACAGGGCATACGGGGTTGGGTCGCCAATCTGGACCAGGCGCACGGGACAGCTCCCGTCACCCCTTCCCAGGTGCCCCGTTACCTGGCCCAGGCGGTGGTCGCGGTGGAGGACCAGAACTTCTATCTGGATCGCGGGGTGAACCTCGAAGGGCTCATCCGGGCGGCGGGATACGACCTCGTGAACCACTGCGCCTGTGAGGGCGGCTCGACCATCACCGAACAGCTGGCGGAAGACGCCTACCTCCACGGCTCCGACCGCTCGCTCTGGGGGAGGTGGGTGGACATCACCCTGGCACTCAAGATCGAGGACCACCTGACCAAGACCCAGGTACTGGATGCCTACCTCTCCGAGGTGCACCTCGGATCCGGCACCGTGGGGTTCGCCCAGGCGAGCCTCAAATACTTCCACCGGCCGCTCCTCCGGGACGACTTGGCCCAACTGGCACTCCTGGCCGGGCTGCCCCAGGCTCCGGCTCTGCTCGACCCCATAACGAACCCAGAGGGAGCGGTGGAGCGGCGAGCCATCGTCCTGGAGCAGATGGCGACGGACGGGTACATCACCTGGGCCCAGGCCCACGCCGCGGAGAGGGCGCCCGCGCTCTGAGCCCGGGCCGCCGCCTGCGACCCAAGATGGTTGCGGCTGAACGGGTGTCCGAAGGCGGGGTGGCCTCGGTAGACTTGCCGCTGCGGCCGCCCGCAGCTGACCGGCAGACGGTCGGTCCTCTCCGGAAGCCCGGCGCGGCACCCCGGGCCGAGGTAGCTCAGTTGGTAGAGCACGGGTCTGAAAAACCCGGTGTCGGCGGTTCGATCCCGCCCCTCGGCACCAGTTTTTGATCTCAATCAGCGGCTGGCCAGGCAAGTGGTACGGTCCGCTGACAACAACCGTGACAACAACCGGAGCGTGGAAGCCAGCACCCCCGTGGGCCCGTGCAGGCAAGTTTCATTGGGCAGCATCCCGCACCGGCACAGCGCCGGGCACGGACCTTCCGACCGACTAACACATGACTGGGGCCACGGCACAGCTCAGGGGACGCGACAGCCACCGATCGCGCTCCGCCTGGGGTGGCCGAAGTCGCCGCATGGAGGTGTACAGTGCGGCGAGACCTTGCGCTTCGGAGTTCGCCCGGGTGAGCATTCGGTTCCTCCACACATCGGACTGGCAGCTGGGGATGACCCGCGCCTTCCTCTCGGCGGACGCCCAGGCCCGCTATGCGGATGACCAGATCGAGGCAATACGTCGGCTTGCCCTGACGGCATCCGAACGGGGGTGCGCCTTCGTCGTGGTCGCAGGCGATGTCTTCGACTCGCTCCTTCCCGCTCGGCGCGTCATCACCAGAGCTCTTGACGCTCTGGCCACCTTCACAGTGCCAGTGTTCCTGCTCCCGGGCAACCACGACGCCGACAACCCTGCGGGGCTGTGGGCGCCAGGACGGATGCCCGTACCGCTACCTCCGGCGGCACACGTGCTCCACGATGCGACACCGGTCCAGGTGCCCGACTTGCCCGTGGAGGTGGTGGGAGCGCCGTGGCCGAGCCGCAAGCCCGACATGGACCTCTTGGGGGCCGCCCTTGCGCCTCTCGATCCGGCGCCTTCCGGAACGCTGCGGGTAGCCATCGGGCACGGCGCAGTGGACTCCCTCGCTGCCGACCCACTGGATGCTTCGCTCATCTCGGTGGCGGGACTCAGGGCGGCGATCACAAGCCGGCGGGTCAGCTACGTGGCGCTCGGCGATCGCCACTCCGTCACCGAGGTCACCGAGCGCGTCTGGTACTCGGGCGCCCCGGTCGCGACCGACTTCGACGAGGCCGACAGCAACAAGGCGCTGGTGGTCGACCTAGACCCTGGCGGGGTTGCCGTCGAGCCCGTAGCGATCGGCCGGTGGCACTTCGTGCGCCGGCACCTCGATCTGGACGGCGAAGAGAGCGTCCGAGCGCTTGCCGATTCGCTTTCAAGCCTTCCTGACAAGGAGCGGACGGTCGTGCGCCTCGCCTTGGTGGGCACGGTCGACCTCGCCACGGCGGAACTCCTGGACGAGACCCTGGCCGCGGGCCGGGACCTGCTAGCGAGCCTCGAGGTCTCGGAGGGCCGGAGCGAACTGGTGGTGATCCCTGCCGATTCGGACCTGGCTTCCATCGACCTCTCCGGGTTCGCCAGCGAGGCCGTGGCGGAGCTCTCGCGCGCCGCAGCCAACAGTGGCGAGGAAGCCGATGCCGCACGAGACGCCTTGATGCTAGTCCGGCGGTTGGCAGCGAGGGGACGATGAGGGTCATTCGTATCTCCATCCGCAACTACCGCGGAGTAGAGGCAAGTGAGGTCTCCATACCAAGCACCGGCATCACGCTCATAGAGGGCCCGAACGAGATCGGCAAGTCCAGCCTGGCCGAAGCCCTCGATGTCCTTCTGGACTTTCCTCACGACTCGACTCACAGGCGGCTCGAGGCGGTACGGCCGGTGCATCGGAGCGTCGGTACGGAGGTCGAAGCGGAGTTCACGACCGGCCCGTATCACTTGGTCTACTTCAAACGCTGGTTCCACCGGCCCGAGACCCGCCTGCAGATCTTTACCCCTGCGCCAGAAAGTCTCACGGCCCGAACCGCCCACGACCGGGTCCGGGCGATCCTCGACGAAACTCTGGACTGGAGCTTGTACAGAGCGCTGCGCTTCGTCCAGGGTGAGCGGGTCCAGCAGGGGGACGTCGGGACCTCGACCACCCTGGTCGGCGCTTTGGACCGGGCGGCGTCCGGAGGAACGGCGGACCCCAGGTCGGAGTCGACGCTATGGGAAGCCATCCGCGCCGAGTGGGGCCGGTACTTCACCTCCACCGGACGCGTCTCCCAGGCCCGTGAACAGGCGTCCGCCCAATTAGCGGCCGCCCGGGCCAGGGCCAGCGCCGTGCAGGTAAGCCTGGAGGAGATCGAGAACGCCGGCGAGAGGCACCGGGACATCACGAGACGCTTGGCAGTTAACCGGCTGGCCCAAGCGGAGGCGGCCACAGACCTGGCGGAGCATCAGGAGCGGTCGCGCAGCCTCGGGGTCCTCGCCTTGGAACTCCAGACCCTCAGAGCCGACCTCGCCGGAGCCAGGGCGCGGGAACAGGCTGCGCGCCAGGCGCTTGATTCAAGGCAGGCCCAGGCAGAGGCGGTGAGGAGCACCGAAGCAGAACTGGAGAAGCTCCTCGAGCAAAGCCGGAAGGAAGCTGGGCCCATGGAGGAGGCTGAGGCTGCCTACGCCGAGGCATCACTGCGACAATCCAGCGCCCAGGAGGAGCTGGACCTCGCATCCACGGGACTGGCACTCGCCCAGGGCGACATGGCTTATCGCCGAGCCGAGATCGATCACCGACTGCTCAGTAACCGCCTGGAACGCGTACTCAGCAGTCGCAGGCACGAGATCCGCGCCCGACAGTTCGTTGACGAGTGCAAGGCCACCACGGAAGGCCGGAAGCTGCTCGAGCGGGCCCTGCGTCGCCGCGGGGAGGCGCGGGCTGCGCTCGCGGTCTCCAGTTCAGCCCTGAGCCTGGAAGCCCACTCCGCGGTGGACCTCTCGGTCGACGGAGCGACTATCCACCTCGAACCCGGGTCGCAGCACCGGACCCAGGTCGTGGGAGAAGTCGTGGTACAGCTCCAGGACTTGGTCACCGTGCGGGTGACCGGCGGAGGGACGGGAAGGGACCTCCAGGCCAGGGCGAAGGACGCGGAGAGCGCGGTAGATGAAATCGCAAAGCAGCTGGGGCTGACGTCCTCCGATCCCCTTGCGGAACTGAACGAGACGCTGGAGACGAGGGCCAAGGCAGAGCACGACATCGAGAGCGCCCGCCGCACCCGCGCCGACGCCCTTGAGGACCTATCTGAAGAGGAGCTGGCCGCCAAGGTCCAGAGCACCGGCGCCATTGCCGATGGCTATCCAGGGTCCCGCCCTGCTGTGCCGCCCATTCCGGGTTCCTTGGAAGAGGCGGAGGCCGCCCACCGCGCCGCGGAGGAGCGGAGGCGCGTTGCCGCCGAGGACATTGCAGTGGCCCGGGCGGCGGCGGAGTCCGCCGAGCGGCATCTGAACTCGCTTCGGGTCCAAGCAGGTGCCAACACCGCCCTGGTCGCGTCCCAGCGGGGGCACCTCGCCGCCATCGCAGCCACACTTGCGCACGCGCGCAGCCAGGTCCCGGATGATGCCCTCCTGTCCGGCCTGGCCGCGGCTCACGGAGAGGTGGAACGCCAGGAAGCCCAATTGGCCCACGCCGACGCAAGGTACGCCGAGGGGGACCCCGAGGGAGTCGAAGCCCGCCTCGCGAACGCGGAGGCCCTGCTGCGACGGCTCCAGGCCGAGCACCTTGACCTGGCCCGAGAGCAGGCAGAGGTGGAAACCACCCTCCGGGTCAAGGGGTCCAGCGACCTGCAGGCAGCTCTCGACGATGCCGAACTGGAGGTCGCCCGCCTGGCTCCCGAGCACGCGGGGCTGGAGCGACGGGCCAGGGCCGCCAAGCTTCTCTACGAGACCTTCTCCCGACACCGCGACCTGGCGCGACAGGCCTACGTCGCCCCATACGAGGATCAGATTCAGAGGCTCGCGCGCCTAGTGTTCGGCCCGGACACGCTGATCCGGGTGGACCCCGACACCTTCTCCGTCCAGACCCGGACCGTCGCAGGTGTCACGGTTCCCTTCGACTCGCTCTCCACCGGGGCTCGAGAGCAACTCGCTGTGCTGGCGCGCCTCGCCTGCGCCATCCTGGTCAACCCCGAGGGCACCGCCGGGGACGCGGGGGTGCCGGTGATCCTCGATGATGCCCTGGGTAACTCGGACCCCACAAGGCTGAAGCGCTTGGCGCCGGCATTTGGCGCTGCCGCCGCGCAGGCCCAGGTGGTGATCATGACGTCCAGTCCCGATCGTTACCGCCAGCTGGGAGATGTCACCCTGGTTCGTCTTGCTCCCAGCTGAAACACCCGGTGTCAGCGCTTCGATCCCGCCCTCGGCACCACCACTTTGATCTCAAATGGACGATATACCGGCAACTTGACCGGACAACTGACAACAGCCTTGACAACAACTCCACCAGCCGGTGCCAGCTGTGCTGAGGGTAATTTCACTGCAGGGCCGACTCTCGGTCCGATCCCCGCTCAGGGAGAGCTGGCCGAACACGGGCCGAGTAGACAACGGGCGGCGCGGTGAGGTACCTCGTGGAGGTCGGCTGCTCCGTCAGGACGCCCCAGGCCTGCCGAGCGCCTCGCACCCCCGAGTGCACGTACCGCTCACTCTGCGCTCATCGAGCTAGCTTTTCGCCATCTCCGCCCCCGACTGATTTTCGACTGAGCCCCTCGTCGTAGCCCGATGGCCAACCCTCACAAGGTATAAGACCAAGTGACTGACATCTTCCCCCACGGCCAACGGTGAACCCGGGACCACAGGAGTCATTCGTATCGCTCCCGTCCAGTCGGCGCATCACGTAACACCCGAGACTTCCGTGCGCGCGGCCTGCGTTCGCCCGCATCGAGAGTACTCCAAGAGGTCCATCTGGCCCGAGGGCAACGCACAGCGGGAGCCCGACGCCGACTCCCGGTCCGTGGCCGTGACCGGTAAGCGGCGCCAGGCGGGTATTGTCCATGGCGTGACGATCGTTGAGCTGGTGTGGCCGGGCACCTGGCTGGCTCACCCTGACCATCTACAGGCGTCAGACCTGAAGGAGTGGATAAGGACAGGAAGAAGGGTTGGGGGCAGGTAGCAGAAGTGCCTCGCTGACTTGGAAAATGGGGGTTGAGATTCGCCCATCGGCTCCAAGCAGGAGGCACTCAGCGAGTGAAGCGTAGCGCAACCGTCCCCACCGTTCACCGCGGCCCCGATGACCCGACCCTGACCGGCCATGCCGGGCTGCTGCTGGTCCGGGATCTGAACTCCAAGCTGCACTTGGTGGAGCGGCTGGACGCGGCGGTGGAGAGGGTGCGGCAGTTCAAGCAGCGGCGCCGGGGGCTGAGCGGCGGCGAGCTGCTGGTCTGCCTTGGGGAGTCCATCCTGGCCGGGGGCAGCCATCTGGCTCACCTGGATCCTCTGCGTGAGGATGAGGCCGGCCGGGTGCTGCGGGCGGTGGCCAGGGTGCCCGCTCCAGAGACCGCCAGCCAGCTGCTGCCGCGGTTCACCCAGCGCCAGGTGGAGGCGGTGGTGGCCGAGCTGGCCCAGGCGGGAGTGGAGCTGGACCGGATGCTGGGGCTGGCGGAGAAAGACCCGGTGACCCTGGACCTCGACTCCACCACCACCGAGGTCCACGGCGAGCTGAAGGAGGAGGCCACCTACAACTACGAGGGGAAGCTGAGCTTCGGCTCCCTGCTCTGCACCTGGGCGGAGCGCCGCCGGGTGCTGGCGGCGGGGCTGCGGTCAGGATCCGCTTCCGACAAGCCGATCGCCCCCCGCCTGGTGCTGAGGGCGCTGCGCACCCTGCCCCGGGGACACGGGGAGGTGCGGCTTAGGGCGGACAGCGGCTTCTACAGCGCGGGGTTCCTCAACTGGTGCCGGGGGCACCGGCTGCGGTTCTGCGTGGTGGTGCCCCACTACCAGGTGATGTGGGAGCTGCGGCGGCACCTCTCGCCCAGCAGCTGGCGGCCCTGCCGGGAGATGGCGGGGGCGGAGGGGGCGGAGCTGCGGTTCACGCCCACCGGCTGGCAGCATGAGCCGCTGCGGCTTCTGGTGCGGCGGGTCAGGGTGGAGGCGAAGGAGATCTCAAAGTGCCCCAGGAGCCGGCGGAGGAGGACCATCCCCAAGGGGCAGCTGCAGCTGGCCCTCAAGGGGATGGTGAGCCACACCTACGCCTATTCCTTCATCGCCACCGACCTGGCCCAGGACGCGGTGGAGCTGGAGTTCTGGCAGCGGCGCCGGGCCCACATCGAGGAGCGGATCAAGGACCTCAAGCTGGGCTGCGGCCTGATCCACCTGCCCAAGCAAAGGCGCCGGGCCAACTACGCCTGGCAGACCGCGGCCGTGATCGCCACCAACCTGACCGCCATGCTCTCGGCGGTCAACGTCTGCCGGGAGCGGCAGGAGGCGAAGGCCGCTGCTGGGGGCAGCCTTGGAGGTGAGCAGCTGGCGGCCGTGGGCCAGCCCCACAACAGCCAGCTGCTGCGCCGCTGGCTGTTCTCGGTGCCGGCCCGGCTGGTGCGGGGTGGGCGGCGGCTCCGCCTGCGGCTGGCGCCTGGGATGCTCCACAAGGAGGAGTTCTGGGCCCTGCACCTCCAGATCCTCCGCCTGGCCCCGACCGGGTAGGCCACCCACCACCCTCCAGCGACCGGCCGCTGCGGCTCCCTTAGGTTCAACACGCCCTCGGCGGCCCCTCCACACCCTGTTCCGGAGCAGCAAGCCCCAGACCCCCATCTGTGACCAGCTGCCCAGGCCCGCGACCGTGCCCAACTGGTGCCGGCGCTGCGTACCTCAGCCCTCTCGCCGGCCTCCTCCCAGCCTATCCACTCTTTCAGGTCAGAGGCCGTAGACTCGCGGCGTCCGCCGATGGAACGGCCAGCATCTCCACAGCTCGACGGAACCTAGGAGGTACGGGATCAGCCGCGCTGCTCAAGAGTGGCGAACAGGCCTCGCCACCCTTGCCGCCGTTATCTTTGCCGCTTTCGCCGTGCTCGGTGTAGCGGCAATGCCGCAGGGGACCGAGATCGGCTGCCGCAGCACTTTGAACGGGCAGCAATACATCAGCGCGACATGGGCCAGCCGGACCTGCTCCGACTGGTACAACTGCGCCACCCCGGGCGGTCACCACTACCCTATGGTCGCCGTGAACGGGTGGACTAGCCTGGGACAGCCCCTTGGGGTAGCTGGCCTTGGCCATCAGGCCTTGTTCTTCGCCGCGCTCGCATTCGCTCTGTGGATGGTGGCGATGATGGCCTTGGCAGCAGCTGTAGCAGTCCCGATCGGCCGGCTGTCCGCGAGTATGCGCGAGTGGTGCTCGAGGAGTCTTGGCGTGCATCCATCCGAAAGCGACCGTCGGGGGCCGCAGGCTGCCAATTTGCCGTTGACTGCCGGTTCACGGCAACAACGTGAGAGGGTGATGTTCGCGTTGGGAGTGGCGAAGTGATTTTGCCACGCAGCTCGGGAAGGGGCGCGTGTTGCGCACCGCCGTAGCGGTATTGGCTCTGGCGGCTAGTCTCGCTGGCGCAGTGACCGCGTGCGGGCCAGAACCTGGGCCCCCGCCCCCGGGGCCGGGGTTCACGGCCGCGGTGGCGGGGCACGGGTTGTCCCTCACCCACGCACTGACCGTAGGGCCAACAACATCGGTTGACGTAGCGCTGCGAATCGTGGTGCCACCAGGGCAGGTGATCCGGAAGGTCGTGCTCGACTTTGCTCCCGCGAATAGGATGCCTCTTCCTATCACTGTGGACACGAGGAGACTATCGGCCCTCGGGGCCGTAGTGCTCTGGGTAAGCCCGAGGGCGCTGAGGCACTCCCAGACTCTCACGTTGAAATGGCGGACTCCTCATTCCGGCAGTTGGTGGATCATGGTGGAGTTCGTATTGGACATCCCTAATCTCCAGATATCGGGAGAGGATGGTCTGCACCTAATTGGTAAGTTGGCCGTGGGCCCGGCAGCGGCCGCGTAGGTGTCACAGCGAGGAGTGACCGCTCCAGGGTTGCTGGAGACTCCTGTCGCGTGCCGCAGGCTGGCCCTCTTGCTGATCCGGGTGGCCGAGATCCGCACCCACGACAGCTGGCGCAACCTCCGCCACGAGCTCCAGCTCATGCATCTGGGCGCGTTCCGCGGCCCCGCCGGCGAGTCCCACCAGCGCACCGACATCACCTCCCGGCAAGCTGAGATCTTTAACGTCAATGCACGCCGAACCCAGTCCGATCGAGAAGCCGCTACAGTTTGTGCTGAGCGGCGCCACCGGAGTTGAGCCCGTGGGCTGGGCACTCGTATCTCCACCAGGAGCGGCTATCACAACGGCGGCTTCTGTAGCCTGGATCCACAGGCGAGGTAGGGAGGCTCAGAGGCCGGCAGACGAAGAAAAAGCGCTCAGTGCTGGGATAATTGGTGCGGACAAGACGCCAATCAGCCCCAGCAAAGGAGCACCTTTTCGATGCAGCCATCATCGCGCACTTTGGACCGCCTGGGGGTGGAGTTCGACGACCCTCGCCTGGTGGCCAATGCCGGACTCCTCCTACCCGCCACACTGGCTCAGCACCTGTGCTTGAGGTAGGTGGTGGAGGAGCACCTCGACTTGGGAGATGCCCCGGGCCGGGCCAATGTCGGCCCCAAGTCGATGTCGCTCATCCACTCCATGCTGGCCGGCGGGGACAGCATCGATGACACGAATGTGCTCCGGGCCGGAGCGACTCAGGAGGTGCTGGGCCATGCGGTCCTGGCGCCCTCCACCCTGGGCACCTTCCCGCGCAGCTTCACCGTGGGCCACGTTCGGCAGCTGGACGCAGAGGGTGTGAGGGGAGGCCCCCAGTAGCCCGATAGGCTCGCCCTCCAAGTGAGAACGAGCGCCCCCGATCGAGACCAGTTCGATCTGGTCGTAATCGGCGGCGGTCCGGCCGGGGAGAAGGGGGCGGCCCAAGCCGCCTACCACGGCCATAGCGTGGCCGTGGTGGAGCGCCGCACCCGTCCGCTCGAAGCTGCCAGCGTCGTCGTGGGGGGAGTCCAGGTCAAGGCGCTCCAGGACACCGCCATATACCTGTCCGGGTGGGCCCGCCGCGAGACCTAAGGCATCGCGATCCGGCTCTCGCCGGAGCTGGCCATGGACCGCCTTCGGCGTCGGACGCTCGACGTGATGGCCAGCACGGCCACCGTGCGGCGGGAGAACCTCCTGCGCCACCTGGTCGAAGGTGGTCCCGGGTGAGGGGCGGCTTGGGCCCGATCTGACCGTGGTAGTGCGAGATGACGACGGCGATGAGCGGATTCTGCGAGCTGGGGTGATCCTGATCGCCACCGGCTCCCACCCGCTGCACCCACCGGAGGTACCGTTCGAGGACCCGGACGTCCATGATTCCGAGACCGTACTGGCGATGGAGCGGTTGCCATCGGAAATGATGGTGGTGGGTGGCGGCCCGGTTGGCTCCGAGTATGCCTCGATCTTCGCCGCCCTCGGTGTTCGAGTAACCCTGGTGGACCGAGGGCAGCGTCTCCTTCCGGTGCTCGACGCGGAGGTCTCGTCTGGCCTCTCTGGATCCTGGGTGGCGCCGGGGTGAGGTTCATGTCCGGTACCGAGGTGGATTCCGTGGGGCGGGACCGCAGAGGGCTGCGGGTGGTGGTGAACTGGAGGCCCCTCCGTCCCGATGTGGTGGTCCACGCCGTTGGGAGGGTCGGCAACGTGGAGGGGCTCGGCCTGGCCGAGGTGGGGGTGGAGGCCGACGCCAGGGGGGCGCATCCTCGTCGACCGAGACTTCCAGACGACCACCGCCGGCATCTTTGCCGCCGGCGACATCATCGGTCCCCCCGGGTTGGCGTCTGTGAGCATGGAGCAGGCTCGGGTGGCCATGTGTCGCGCCTTCCAGATCCACTTCAAGGACGCCGCGGACCCCCTTGTCCGCACCGGTATCTACACCCTTCTCGAGGTCTCGATGATCGGACTGACGGAAGCGGCTGCGGTGACGGCCGGTGAGGATGTGCTGACCGGTCGAGCGCTCCTCGAGGGCAACGCCCGGGCCGGGATCGCGGGTTCCAGTGAGGGGCTGCTCGAGCTGGTGTTCCGGGCCTCCGACCGCCGCCTCCTGGGGCCCACATATTGGGCGAGGAGGCCACCGAACTGGTCCATCTGGCCCAGGCGGTGCTTCATGCGGGCGGAAAAATCGACGAGTTCATCGACACCACCTTCAACTTCCCGAGCCCGGCGGACGCCTACAAGTACGCCGCCTACGACGGGCTCCAGAGGCTGGACCACCTCCGCGAGTCCGGGCCCGATGCCATGGGCCCACTGACGAGCAGGTGACCGGACGCGCGGCCGCGCCATCGATCGCCGCAGGGGCTCGCGTACTGAGGAGGTTCACGGGTCATTAGTGCTACCATGTGCACACCATGAGTTACTCAGTGGGCATTAGGGAGCTGCGACTGCAGGCGAGCGCCATCCTCCGCCGGGTGACCGCCGGAGAGGCCATCCAGATCACTGAGCACGGGCACCCAATCGCTAGGATCGTGCCCCTCAACCCAGGGGTGCTGGACCAGATGGTGCTCGAGGGCAGAGCCACCGAGAGCGCGGGCGACCTACTGGACCTACTCGACAACCTGGGACTGCCGGCGGAAGCTGTGGGAGCCATGCTCCCGTCCGAGGCGCTGTCCGAGCTGCGATCTGATGAGCGGTAGGGTCGCGTACCTGGACAGTTCGGCCTTCGTCAAGCTTGTGGTCGCCGAGCCAGATTCCGCGGCCCTGCGCCGGGTCCTGGGCCGGTGGCCCGACCAAGTGTCATCGACGCTGATCAGGACCGAGGTGGTCAGGGCGCTCCGGCGCTCGGGCAACGGTCACCTGGTGGGAGCAGCGCGCCGGTTGATCGGCGCCATGCGGCTGGTGCGTCTCGACGAGCCGCTGCTAGATCGCGCGTCTGAGCTGGAGCCGGCGCATTTGAGAACGCTTGACGCCATCCACTTGGCAACGGCCATGGCGATCGGGCCTGACCTCGGGGTCTTCTTCACCTATGACGACCGGCTGCAGACGGCAGCCTCCGCCAGTGGACTGGTAGTCGCGGCACCTTCCTGACTCATGGCTCTCGCAATGTGAGACGCGAGTGCCAGAGTCATGCCTGTCGCGACTGCGTGACCTGAACTGCAGACCTCCGGACATCCTGCTCTCCGATGGGGTGCAGCGGTTCCCTCGGGATTGGCTTGTCGGGGCGGGCATCGAAGTCAAGGAGACCGCCCAGCGGCGAGTCAGAGAAATTGACTGCACCACAATCATGTTCGACTCACCAAACTCGAATGTCCAGATCTCTGAACTGAACGTGCCCGGGGTGCGGTCCGGCTGAACCGTGGGGGTGGCAGCCCTGTCCGGCAAGGACCTCCCCGCCAGCAGGCGCCTGGCCCACCCAGGGGTGGTCATTGGGCTCCGAGTTTCCGCCGTCATCTGATCGGCGGTTGGGACTCGCGCGGGCGGGGCAGCTACCGAGATGGTTTGAGTAGCCCAGGCGGTGCTCACTGCGGTCAGAAAGGTAGACGAGTTCCTCGACACTGCGTTCAAGTTCCTGAGCCGAGCGGGCAGCTTCAAGTACGCTGCCTACGACGGGCTCCGAAGGCGGGCCCACCTTCGCGAGTCCTGGCCCGGTGCCCCAGGGACCATCTGACGGGTCGGCCTCGGCGGGGCAGCAGACCCATCGATCGCAGAAGGGGCTGGGGAACTCCCTCGCTTTGCAAGCCTGCACCGAGCCCACTCGACGCGCCCTCGGGGCACAGCTGCCGGCGGCCCCCGGGGCGAGTCAGTCGACCCAGGGCGGCCTGGCCCTGCCGCCGCCGACGTGGCGCCATAATGCCTCCCGCAACTCGGCCGGCGATGGGCTTCATCTCGCCAACGTGTGGACGGCGGAGGGCAAACTTTGGTCGACGCAGAGCGCATCGAGTTCCTGTCAGCGGTTTTGATCCGGTCCCCCGACCCGGCACGGCTGGCGGCGTTCTACCGGGATGGGCTGGGGCTCCCACTGCAGAGATCTGGACATTCGAGTTTGGTGAGTCGAACATGATTGTGGTGCAGTCAATTTCTCTGACTCGCCGCTGGGCGGTCTCCTTGACTTCGATGCCCGCCCCGACAAGCCAATCCCGAGGGAACCGCTGCACCCCATCGGAGAGCAGGATGTCCGGAGGTCTGCACTGGTCGCCGAGGAGCATGGCGCGGGGGCTCACTTTGGCTGCGAACTCGGCGACGTCCACTTCGCGATTCATCCCGGCGACCCCGGTACCGGTGCCGGCCCAGTACGCTTCGCCCTGTGGGTATTTGACCTAGCCACCTACGTAGCGGGGCTGCAGCGTACGGGAATCGAGTGCCTGTATCCGATCGAGAGATTGGGGGAAGGTTCGTGGGTCACCGCCGTCCGCGACCCGGATGGCAATGAGGTGGAGTTGACCCAGATGAGTGACGCGTGGATTCGGCACCTGGCCGAACGTCGTCGGGCCGGGGCAGACGTCATAGCCCGCCTGTCAGCGCAGCCTTGACCTCAATCATCCTCGGGCCACCCGGGACCACTCCACCCCCGGCTGCTCCAGGTCAGTGCACGATCGGGCCGGCAGGTGGGAATGAGTGGACGTGTGGCGACTGTCGCCCCCGCTCGCCCTGTCGAGGTGACCGACCGGCGACGAGCCGGGTGGGGTGACTCTTGCACGGGCGGTCATGAAGTTCGGGGCCCCTTCTTGGGCACTCCCTGTCGGTGGCCACGCATAGATCAGCCACTCTTGAACGCCCGCTCTACTGGGCGGCAACCTGCGTCCGCGTCCCTTGGGGACCGGTCCTGCGACGCTGGTTCGCGGAGCCCGGACATGATGAACCTGGTCTTGGCCGGGGAGTATGCCTCCCGGTCATGGGCATGCCTTTTCGCCAGTTCTTGCTTGAGCTCCGCGTACCGCTGCACCAGCCGGGGGTTGGCGCGTAGCGCGTCTCGGAAGGCCAGCTGCTCTGCCCAGCGGCCGCTGTCAGGAGTCAGCACGTGTGGATGAGCGGTTCGGACGTCCTCAACGACTTGCACGAGGAAACGACGCCAAGGTCGCGCGTCAAGATCCGGAGGCACCAGATGCCATCCCTCTCCGAGTGAGTCGACGGCAGCGGGCGCGCATTCGAGATTGGCAACGGCAGATTGGAAGTCGAGGATCGGCTTGGCTGCAAGCCCCGGGATGGCGGTCGACCCGACGTGCTCCAGGGGAGCAACTAGCCAGCGTGACGGGGCCGCGTCCAGCTGGCGGCGCAGCCGATCGCCGAGTCGCAACCACGCGGGATCCGCCGGGCGGATCTCAACTTCCTCGCTCGCCCACTTGGGCCAGTCCACCACGTCAGCCTTGATCCCACAAGCGGATCGAGCCACAGGACGCCCACAGACTGAGAGCGCCACCGGGGCACCTTTCGACGCCGTCGACACCTCCTGCCAGGCCGACCGGATCGACACCGGTCAGGCTCATTTCGAGGTGAGCGTGTCCGACCCGGGCGGTCCTGGCAGCGGACTGCGGCTGCTTAATTTGGCTTCCGGTTGGGGCGGGTCGGCTGAGAGCTTGCACGCGGACGCGACCAATTCGTCGGGCTAAAGTGTCTGCCACCCTCACAAATCGGGCCATGGCGGCCGGGGTCCTTGAGGTGCTAGGGATCGCGGGCCCGTTCCCCCTTTGCCTGGGGATCGCCGGCCCCGCCGACAGGGGCCTCTCCGCCCGCGAACGCACACCCACCCTGCCGGTGGCCAGCGGGGCGCCTCCTCCGACCTCACGGGTAGGCTGTGGCATCGATTGAGTCCGTCGCCCAATTCACGGGTTCCAGCGGCGGGACGGGCGTCGGTCTGCAGGGCACCTCCTCGTCGGTACATTTCTGCCCTGACCGTCGCCAACCTGATCCGCGCCGCACTGTTCGCCTCCTGAGGGCCCCTCCCGACCGGACCCCTGGGCAGGTGCGCAGCGCCAGCCCTGCTATGCTGGTCCGGCATTCGCAATTTGGCGATGCGGCCTCTTGGTGATACCTCGCCCCGCTGACGAAGCGGCGTCCTCGAGAAGCGTGCTTACAGCGAAGTCGGCGAGGGCGCATTGGGGCCATGGGCCCGGGAACACCCACATGAATCGATTCGAACAGCTGGGAGTGCGCGCGCGCACTCTGGAGAACCTGCGGCGCCAGGGCCTGGACACCCCGACCCCGGTGCAGACGGAGGCGCTACCCCTCCTCATTGACGGTAGGGACTGCGTCATCCAGTCGCCTACGGGGTCGGGGAAGACCCTGGCCTTCCTGATCCCCATGTCGGAGCACCTCGACGGTCATCAGCAGAGCCCTCCCCGGGCCCTCATCGTGACCCCCACGCGGGAGCTGGCGACCCAGATCGGAGGTGTCCTGAGCCGCCTCGACCCGCGGCTGCGGCAGGCCCTGGTCTTCGGGGGAGTCGGCTATCAGGGCCAGATCAACCAGCTGCGGACAGCCGATGTGGTGATTGGCTGCCCGGGCCGGCTGGTGGACCTGGCGGAGCGAGGCGCCGCGCGGCTGGGCGCGGTGCAGTACCTGGTCCTGGACGAGGCGGACGAGATGCTGGATGCCGGGTTCGCCAAGGATGTCGAAAAGCTGGTCGAGCGGACCAACCAGCGAACCACCACGAAGGCCCGGCAGACGGTCCTCGCCTCCGCCACCATGCCCGACTGGGTCACCAAGATGGCGGCTCGCCATCTGAAGAGCCCGGGAAGGGTGGCTGTCGAGCCGCCAGAGGAGGTGGCGCTGGAGCACGGCCTGGTGTCCCTGCCGCGGGCCGGGAAGGTGGCGTACCTCAGCCAGCTGCTGGCCCATTCGTCCTCCACCATCGTCTTCCACCGCACCAAGCACGGGACCAAGAAGCTGGCCCGCGACCTGAGCCTGCTGGGACACCCCACCGCCGAGCTGCAGGGCAACCTCTCGCAGGCCGCCCGCGATCGGGCGCTCGCGTCCTTCCACCGCCGCGAGGCCAAGGTGCTGGTGGCGACCAACGTCGCCGCCCGAGGCCTCGACGTCAAGGACGTCAGCCTTGTCGTCAACTTCGAGCTGCCCGACACCGCTCAGTGGCTCACCCACCGGGTGGGTCGAACCGCCCGGAACGGGGCCCACGGCCGAGCCCTCACATTCCTCTCAGAGGATGACTCGGAGAAGTGGCGCAAGCTCCGCCGCGAGGGGGCCCCCGCTCTGAGGTTCGTAGACCCCGCCCAGCTCATCGCCACCGGAGCCCTGCGCTATCTGGCTGATCCCCCTCGCGGGGCCGGCCCGTCTCCGTCGGCTGCGCTGTCCCCCGGAGGAAGGCGCGGGGGAGCGCGACCCCGCGGGCGGCGTCCCTTCGGGTCGGGGTCCTACCGGGCTCAGAGCCGGCCCGGCCCGAGGGGGAACGGGGGCTCGCGCTGACCGTCCCGCCCCACCTGTCCCCGCCCTTGGTGGGCCGGACGCTGCCCGAGGGCCTCTCCTTGGACGGGCGGCGCCGCTGATCACAGCTTCTGGCCAGGGCGGCTGACGCCCTGGGGCCGAGCGTTAGGGAATGGCGTGCCCAGACGGGCGCCTGGTCGTCCGGCGCCGCCGGCCGAAGCCGTGGGCGCCCTCTACAGGCCGGTGACCGCGGGGAGCGCCGCGAGGGGGACCCGCGTGCCCGAGATTTCCCTGCCTCCCCCTGCAGCCGCCTGCCGACCCGTCACCTGAAGAGCTCCGCCGCCAGCCGGAGCAGCGGCGGGGGGCCACTCACCATCAGCAGGGAGGGCAGCCCCTGCCGCCAGGCGGACGCCTCCTCGCTGATCTTGGCGGTCGGGCCAACCAGCGCCACCGCCTCCACCAGCCGGGTGGGGACCGCGGCCACGGCCTCCGCCCGGCGACCCTCCAGATACAGATCGCGCACCCGGGTCGCCTCTCCCTCGAACCCCATGCGGGCGAAGAGGTTGAAATGGAAATTCTGCTCCCGGCTCCCCATGCCTCCCAGGTAGAGAGCCAGAACGGGGCGGACCTGGTCCGCCGCCGACTCAACGTCCGGTGCAGGAACGATGGGTAGAAGGGCTGCGACTTCGAAGTCTGGCGGCCGGCCTCCGGCCCGGCGCGCGAACCCCTCCTCCAGGGCCCGGACCTGCCAACTGCTCCCGGACGGGGAGTGAAATCCAGCCAGCCAGCCGTCGCCAATCTCGGCGGCCAGCGCGATGTTGCGAGGACCCTCGGCCCCCAGCCAGATGGGGATCTGCTCCCGTCGCGGATGGACGGTGAGCCGCAGTGGCTTCCCTCCGGTGCCGGGAAGCGGAAGTTGGTATCGGCGCCCCCGGTACTCCAGCGGTCCCTGGCGGCGGATGGCCTGCCGGACGATTTCCACGTACTCCCTGGTGGTCTCCAGGGGGCGGCCAAAGGGCACCCCGTGCCAGCCCTCGACCACCTGGGGGCCCGACACCCCGAGGCCCAGAATGAACCTTCCCTCGCTCAGGTGGTCCAGGGTCACGGCGGTCATGGCGGTGGCGGCCGGGGTGCGAGCGTGCAGCTGCATCACCGCGGTGCCGAGACGCATCTGCGTGGTCCGGGACCCCCACCAGGCCAGAGGTGCGACGGCATCCGACCCGTATGCCTCCGAGGTCCAGAGGGAGTGGAACCCCAACCGGTCCGCCTCGGCCACCATCTCCCCCACTCCCTCGGGGGGCCCCGGGCCCCAGTAGCCGAGCGCCAGACCGAGACGGGGGCGAGAACTAGACATCCCTCGAGGGTAGCGAACCAGCTGGGATGTTGGAGTCGACCTGTGCATGTCCCCCAACCTCTGTGCATCTGCACAATCCGGTCACCTGAAGAGTGTGGGCGGCGACATTGTCCCCCCCGGCCTGGCGCGCCATACTGCGCAGATCCGCCCAGGTCCACAGACAGGTCTGGCGGGCTGATGTGGAGTTCTGCACAGTTGGATCTCAGGGACACGGCGGAGGAGGCGGACTTCCGGCGGCGCGCCCGCCAGTGGATCGCGGTGCACCTGCCCCCCGGCCTAAGAGGGTTCTACCCCAGGATCGAGCAGCTGGAGCTGGCTCGGGAGTGGAGCCAGGCCATGTCCGAGGCTGGGTACGCCGGCCTGACCTGGCCCCGGGAATACGGCGGGCAGGGGTTGCCCTTGGCGATGGAGGCGATCTGGCTGGAGGAGCTGGCCGCGGCCGAGGCACCCCAGCACCTGGGGGTCATCGGGCTGGGCATGGCCGGGCCGACCATCATGGCCCACGGGACCGAGGACCAGCGCCAGCGCCACCTTTCGCGAATCCTGGACGCGAGTGAGATCTGGTGCCAGGGGTTCTCAGAGCCCGGGGCCGGCTCCGACCTGGCCTCGCTGCGGACCAGGGCCGAGGCCCGTCCGGGTGGGTTCCTGGTAAACGGGCAGAAGGTGTGGTCCTCCTACGCCCACATCGCCGACTGGTGCATCCTCCTCACTCGCAGCGACCCGTCCCGGCCCCCACATCAGGGAATGACCTTCCTCCTGGTGGATATGCACTCTCCTGGAGTGGAGGTGCGTCCGATCCGCCAGCTCACCGGTGACTCTGACTTCAACGAGATCTTCTTCACCGACGTCATGGTCCCGGAGGAGAACGTGGTCGGCGAGGTCGGTGAGGGATGGCAGGTGGCGATGACCACCCTGCTTCACGAGAGGGGCACCCTGGGGTTCGCCCTCACCGGCTCCCTGGACACCACGGTGCGCAAGCTGGTGGAGCTGGCCCGCGAGCGGGCCGGACAGGACGCCCGGCTGCGGGACCTGGTGGCCCGGGAGTGGATCATGACCAGGGCGCTCCAGCTCACCGCCCAGCGATCGCTCGGGCAGCACGCGCGTACCGGGATCCCGGGGCCCGAGGGCTCGATCGTGAAGCTCACCTTCTCGGAGACCAACCAGCGGGTCACCAAGCTGGCGCGTGAGCTGCTCGGCGAGGAGGCCGTCCTGGATGACGGCTCCTGGCTGTACCAGCAGCTGCGCAGCCGGGGCAACACCATCGAGGCGGGCACGTCCGAGGTGCTGCGCAGCATCGTGGCCGAGCGGGTACTGGGCATGCCGAGGTCGCGCTGATGGACTTCACCCTGGACGAGGCCCAGGAGGAGCTGCGCTCCCAGGCACGCTCCTTCTTGGCCTCCAGATCCCCGCTGAGTCGGGTGGCGGAGCTCGCCGAGACGGACGAGGGGTGGGATGCGGGCGGCTGGGCGGAGATCGCTGGCCTCGGGTGGCTGGGGGCGTCCGTCCCTGAGCGCCTCGGTGGAGCAGGCCTCAGCTTCCTCGAGGAGGCACTCCTTCTGGAGGAGTTTGGGCGGGCGCTCTACCCCGGACCCTACCTGGCCACGGTGGGGCTGGCCCTTCCCGCCCTCCCGGAGGAGCAGCTGGCGGAGATGGCCGCCGGTCGCAGGCGATGGTCGGTGGAGCTGCGCCCGGGGTGGCCGGTGCCCAATCTGTCCCAGGTCGACTTGGTGGTCGCGGAGAGGGACGAGAGGCTGGTGGCGATCCCAGCGGCCGGAGCCCTCGGCCCCACCGTGGACCCCTCTCGACGGACCGGCCATCTGGCCCAGGGGCCGGAGACCCTACTCCTGGAGGGGCCGGCCGCGGCGCGGGCCCAGCGGCTGATGCGTCGGCGCGCCCGGGCCGGACTGGCGCTGGAGGCGGTGGGCCTGGGGGCAGCGGTACTGGAGCTGGGCGTCGCCCACGCCCGCACCCGGGAGCAGTTCGGACGGCCGATCGGCGCCTACCAGGCGGTGGCCCACAAGCTGGCCGACACCTATCAGGAGCTGGAGCTGGCACGGTCCGCTGCGTACTGGGCCGCATGGTGCATTGCCGAGGACGCCCCGGAGGCGGATGTGGCAGCCGCCTCGGCTCGGGCCCTCGCCTGCGAGACCGCCGTCGCCGCCTGCGAGCGGGTGATCCAGGTGCATGGCGGCATGGGGTTCACCTGGGACGCCCCGCTGCACCGGTACTACAAGCGGGCGCTCTGGCTGGAACGGTTCGCCTGGTCCCCGGCGGAGTGCCGGGCCGAGGTGGCCGCCGAGCTCCTGGGAGAACCCACGGGAGGATAGCGAGATGGCGATGATGGACGTCCCCCTGAACAGCTGGATGCTCTTCAGCCACGCCGAACGGTACTTCGGCGACACTCCGATCGTGACCCAGGTGGCGCCGGGCCGTCGCCACCGCTACACCTACCGCGAGTTCGCCCAGCGGGCGCAGCAGCTGATGCACGGCCTGGACCGGCTGCATCTGGAGGAGGGTGCCCTGGTCGCCACCCTGGCCTGGAACGGCTACCGCCACCTGGAGGCCTACTTCGGCATCCCCTGCTCTGGCCGGGTCTACCACACCCTCAACCCCCGCCTCCCTCCGGGGGACCTCGAGTTCATCATCAACGACGCCGAGGACCAGGTGATCCTGGTGGAATCCAGCCTGCTGCCCCTGCTCGACCGCCTCTGGCCCTCCCTCGACCGGAAGCCTCAGGTGGTGGTCCTGGACACCAGCATCGGCGAGAGCTCCATCGAGGGTCGGATCTCCTACGAGGACCTCCTCGCGGACCAGCCCATCTCCTACCCCCGGAAGGAGATCCCCGAATACAACCCGATGGGGATCTGCTACACCTCGGGGACCGAGGGGAAGCCCAAGGGCGTGGTCTACACCCACCGCTCCAACTTCCTCCACGCCCTGGCCAACACATCCGGGGGAGCCATCGGGATTGGCCCCGCCGACAGCGTCCTGGCGGTGGTGCCAATGTTCCACGTCAACGCCTGGGGCATCCCCTTCGGGGCCACTCTGGTGGGCGCCAAGCAGGTGTTCAATGGCCCCAACTTCGACGCCCCAACCCTGATCGACCTCATGCTCGACGAGGAGGTGACGGTCGCCGCGGGGGTGCCCACGGTGTGGATGGCGGTCGCCGACGAGCTCACCCGGCGGGGGGTGGGGCTGCCCACTATCCGCCACCTCACGGTCGGCGGCAGCCAGCCGCCGCGTTCCATGCTTGAGCGTTTCCAGCGGGAGTTCGGGGTCACCATGATCCAGGGGTGGGGGATGACCGAGACCTCACCAGTGGGCAGCCTGGCGACCCCCAAGAACACGATGCGGGACTGGAGCCCGGAGCAGCTGATGGACGAGGTCCGCACCAAGGCTGGGCTGCCGCTGCCCGGGATCGACGTGAAGGTGGTCGACCCTCAGGGCCAGGAGTTGCCCTGGGACGGCACCTCGAGGGGCGAGCTGTTGATCCGGGGACCGTGGGTGGCCGACAGCTACTTCAAGGGGGCGGGGGAGGACCGGTTCACCAAGGACGGCTGGCTGCGCACCGGAGACGTGGCGGTGATCTCTCCCGAGGGTTACTTCGTGATCGTGGACCGCACCAAGGACCTCATCAAGACCGGAGGCGAGTGGATCTCCTCAGTCGACATGGAGGGCACCCTGATGGGGATGGAGGGCGTGGCCGAGGCGGCGGTCGTCGGCGTCCCCGACCCCAAGTGGCAGGAGCGCCCGCTGGCGGTGGTCAGCCCCAAGGAGGGGTCCGAGATCACCCTGGAACGGGTCCGCGCCCACCTGGAGGGGCACGGCTGGGCCAGGTGGCAGCTCCCCGACCGGTTGGAGCTGGTTGACGCCATCCCCAAGACCAGTGTGGGGAAGTTCGACAAGAAGGTGATCCGCCAGCGCTTCTCCCCGCCGCCCGCCGGGGGGCCGGGGTGACCCCCACCGCCCAGGCACCGCCACCACTCTCCACTGGTGGCCTCGCGCCGGCCCGCTACCAGCTGCCGTCCCCCGCGGTCGAGGAGGCGGTGGCGTCACTGGCCGGCGCCCTTGAGCCGCGGGCGGCGGAGCTGGCCGAGCTGCTGGCGCGAGTTATCTGGTCCGACGACGACGGCTACCGCCTGCGCGGCTGGGTCAGCCGGGACGAGCTGCTGCTGGCCTGCCGGGAGAACCTGGAGGAGGTGCTCCGCGACCTCTCCCGGCTCCCGCGCGGTGGTTCGCCGACCCGCTCCTCGGCCATCGCCACCGGGAGGCGGCGGGCCCTCCAGGGAGTCCCGCTGGAGAACCTGCTCCACGCCTACCGCCTGGGAGGTCGGATCATCTGGGAGGCACTTTTGGAGGAGTCTCGCGGGCGGTGGCCGGAGCTGCTGGCGCAGGGAGCGGTGGTGGTCTGGGAGGGCATCGACCTCTATTCATCGGCGGTAGCCGACGCCTACAGGAGAGCGGAGGCCGAGATCCGCGGCAGGGACCAGGCGCGCCGCCACGACCTCCTGCACTCGATCCTGATCGGGACCGTGCCCGCCGGCGAGCTCGACCTGGCGCAGGAGTCCCTCGGGCTTCCGGCCGGGAGCCCTTTGGTGCTGGTGGCGGCCGATCCGCTCTCAATCTCGGCACCCGAGGCCACGGCCCTCATGAGAACCGCTGGTCTGGCCTCGGAGTGGGCCCTCCTCCAGGGCCACCTGGTCGGCCTGGTGGCGGCCCACAGCTCCGGCCAGGTAGCGGACCACCTGCGCCGCGCCCCAGGGGCGCGCGCCGGACTGAGCCCCCAGTTCTCCGGCCCGGAAGGCGCTCCCCGCGCCCATCGGCAGGCGGAGCTGGCGCTGCGGGCCATTCCCCAGGGGGCGTCGCGGGTCATGGAGCTGGACGAGGATCTGCCGCTAGTGATCCTGGCGGCCTCGCCGGAGATCTCCGAGCGGCTCGCGCGCCGGTGGCTGGCTCCGGTCCTCGGGCTTCCCGGAGGTGAGAGGCGCTCCCTGCTGCGCACCGCCCGGGCCTACCTGGAGCACGAGGGCTCCGTGGCGGCCACGGCCGCCTACCTCCCCTGCCATCGCAACACGGTCCGCAACCGGCTGCGGCGAATGGAGCAGCTCACCGGGATCAACCCCGCCGCACCCGGCCACGCGGCCGAACTCTCACTGGCCCTGCGCGCCAGCCGGCTCCTGGGGCTGGAGGAGCGCTGGCCGGCAGCGGACGAGCGTTGGGGTCCCAGCTGATGGTGCTGCGGGTGAAGGGCGTGGCTGGCGTCCAGGGGCTGGCCGGCCGGGAGCTGGGTCCCACGACCTGGAGGGAGATCACTCAGGATCAGGTCAACCTCTTCGCGGAGGCCACCGGTGACCACCAGTGGATCCATGTGGATCGCCGGCGGGCGGCCGCCAGCCCCCTCGGCGGGACGATCGCCCACGGCCATCTGACGCTCAGCCTTCTGCCCTCCTTCCTCTCCGAGATGGTGGAGGTGGAGGGGATGGCGGTGAAGGTCAACTACGGGCTCAACCGGGTGCGCTTCCCGACCCCCGTCCCCGTGGGGGGGAGGGTGCGCGCCCGGGCGAGAGTCGATAGGGTTGATCCCATCCCGGGGGGCACCGAGGTGGAGATCTCGGTCACGGTGGAGGTTGAGGGTCGGGAGAAACCGGCCTGCGTCGCCCAGAGCCTCGGGCGCTATTACGTAGAGGGGATCAGAGGAGGAAGCGCATGAACCTCGAGGGTATGGTGGCGCTGGTCACCGGCGGGGGGCGCGGGATCGGCGCCGCTACCGCGCTGCGGCTGGCCCGGGAGGGGGCGGCGGTGGCGATATCAGACCTGGACCTGGAGCCGGCCCAGGAGGTGGCGGAGAAGATCTCCGCCCAGGGCGGGAGGGCTCTCGCCCTGGCCTGCGACGTCCGCTTCCCGGGCCCCGTCCAGCAGATGGTCCAGGAGACGGTGGACAAGCTGGGGCGGCTGGACGCCCTGGTCACCTGCGCCGGGATCCTGCGTGACAACCTGGTCCACAAGATGAGCGAGGAGGACTGGGACCTGGTCATCGACACCCACCTGAAGGGCAGCTTCCTCTGCAGCCAGGCGGCGCAGCGGGTGATGGTTCCCCAGCGCTCGGGCAAGATGGTCCTGATCTCCTCCACCTCGGCCCTGGGTAACCGCGGCCAGGCCAACTACTCGGCGGCCAAGATGGGTATCCAGGGGCTGGCGCGCACTCTGGCCATCGAGCTAGGCCGGTACAACATCAACGTCAACGTGGTGGCCCCGGGCTTCATCGAGACCCGCATGACCATGCAGACCGCCGAGCGGATGGGAGTGGACTTCGAGGGCTTCAAGGAGGCCGTGGCGGCGGCAACCCCCATCCCCCGGGTCGGGGTTCCGGACGACGTGGCCGGGACCATCGCCTTCCTGGTGGGGCCGGACTCCTCCTACATCAGCGGGCAGACGCTATACGTGAGGGGCGGCCCGTAGCCGCCGGGGCGGAGGGGACCCGCTGGGGCGCCCAAGGGTCGCTGGCGGGTCGAGTGGCGCTGGTCACCGGGGCCAGCCGGGGGATCGGGGAGGCCTGCGCCTTGGAGCTGGCTCTCCGGGGTGCCCGGGTGGCTGTCTGCGCTCGCAAGGAGGAGCCGCTGCGCCAGGCCGCTGCCCGGATCTCCGCTGCCAGCGGCGCCGAGGTGGAGGCGGTTGCCGCCCACGCCGGGCGGATCGCCGACCTGGAGCGGCTGGTGGACACGGTGATGAGGCGCTGGGGTCGCATCGACGTTTTGGTGAACAACGCCGGGACCAACCCCCATTTCGGCCCCACCCTGGAGATCTCCCCGGAGGCCTGGGACAAGACCTTCGAGGTCAACCTCCGGGGGCCGCTCCTCCTCACCTCCCTGGTATATGGGGCGTGGATGGCCGACCATGGTGGAGCGGTGGTCAACGTCTCCAGCATCGCCGGAGTCAACCCAGCGGTCGGACTGGGCGCCTATGGCGTCTCCAAGGCCGCCCTCAACATGCTGACCCGGCAGCTGGCCCGGGAGCTGGGCGGGAGCGGGGTGCGGGTGAATGCGGTGACCCCGGGAATCGTGGAGACCGAGTTCGCCCGGCCGCTCTGGGAAGAGGGGCCACTGGGCGACCGTAACCGCCGGCGGAACCCGATGCAACGGTTCGCTCAGCCGGAGGAGGTGGCGCGGGTGGTCGGCTTCCTGGCCTCCGACGAGGCCTCATACGTGAGCGGGGCGGTCCTCCAGGTGAGCGGCGGCGAGTGAGATCTGCAGGGAGGAGTCGAAGTGGATGAGGCGGTGATCGTGGCTGCGGGCCGGAGTCCGATCGGTCGCGCCGGCAAGGGATCTCTGGTGGGCTTCCGCCCGGACGACCTTGGGGCGCTGATCCTGCGCCGGGTGCTGGAGCGGATCCCCGAGCTCCCCACCTCGGAAGTGGAGGATGTGCTCTGCGGCTGCGGGCTCCCCGGAGGGGAGTCGGGGTTCAACCTCGGGAGGGCAATCAGCATCCTGGCGGGGGTGAACGCCCCCGGAGCCACACTCACCCGCTACTGCAGCTCCTCCCTGCAGACCACGCGCATAGCCTTTCATGCCATCCGGGCGGGGGAAGGGGACGTCTTCGCCTCGGTCGGGGTGGAGACGGTGAGCCGCTACGGCTACGGCACCTCCGACCCGCCCGAGGCGCGCAATCCCCGGCTGATGCCGGGAAACCCCGAGGGTCTACCGGACCTCTACATCCCCATGGGCCTCACCGCCGAGAACGTAGCCGAGCGGGAGGGCATCAGCAGGGAGGAGATGGACCAGTTCGCCGCCCTCAGCCAGAACCGCGCCGTGGCGTCGGAGGAGGACGGTTTCTTCGCCCGGGAGATCATCCCCGTGGAGCTCCCGGACGGCCAGCTCATGGTGAGGGATGACGGACCCCGTCCCAACACCACGGTCGAGGTGCTGGCCACCCTGAAGCCCGTCTTCAAGGAGGATGGGAGGGTGACCGCTGGGAACGCCTGTCCCCTCAACGACGGGGCGGCCGCGGTGATCGTGATGTCGATGCGCCGGGCGAGGGAGCTGGGCATCACCCCCCTGGCCCGGATCGTGGCCACCGCGGTGGCCGCCCTGGAGCCGGAGTACATGGGGCTGGGGCCAATCCCGGCCACCAAGCGCTGCCTCGAGAGGGCGGGGATGACCATAGACGACGTCGACCTGGTGGAGATCAACGAGGCCTTCGCCGCCCAGGTGATCCCCTCGGCCCGCGGGATCGGCATTGACCCCTTCGGGGAGAAGCTCAACCATTTCGGGGGCTCGATCGCTCTGGGTCACCCCTTCGGGATGACTGGAGCCCGCATCACCTGCACCCTTCTCAACGGGTTGCGCACCCTGGACAAGGAGGTCGGGCTGGAGACCATGTGCGTGGGCGGAGGGATGGGCATGGCCATGTTGCTGCAGAGGCTCGCCTGACACCTTCGCGTGGTGGCCCGCGGAGCGAGGCAGCTCTTGGTGGCGACGTCAGCCCGCGCTCATCCCCCGATCTGGTGGCGGGCCACCGAATAGGCGAGGATGAGCGGAATGTCCACCGCGTACACCAGCAGCATCAGGGTGAGGATCAGCAGCTGGGCGGCCGGCACCCGGTCTAGGGCGAAGACCAACTCGAGCATCCCGGCGCTTATCGAGTAGGCGAGGAGCGCCCACAGCCCCACCTGGCGGAAGCGCCGCCAGGCGAACTCCCGGACGCCGAGCAGGAGTACGGTGGCCACCAGCAGCACCAGCAGGGCCGCGGCCAGCAATCCGATGGCCGGAGCCAGCGAGGCTGGTCCGGGGATGTTGGCCGCCATGTAGATCCCCCCGACCACGACCAGCGCCAGCGCCCCCACCGCCAACTCCGCCACCGGAGGCAGGGCCCGGCCGGCACCGGAATGGGAGCGGCTCATCAGGTCGCCAGCCTGGTCATGATCACCAGGGTGGCCACCTGCATCAGCCCGGTGATCCCTGCGGTGTAAGCGAACCGACGCATCAACCGGCCGATGATCTCGGGATCAGGCCGGGGCTTGCGCATCTCGAACAGCACCGCGATGTTGGCCGGCTCCAGGATCCCCAGGGCGATCACGGTCATCACCCCGACCACCATGAACGACGCCACCAGCCAGCCGTGATACTGGAAGTGGGGCGCCAGGTAGCCCAGCTTGCGAGCCAGCTGGAAGCCCGCACCCAGGGTGCAGGTCACCAGTGTGGGCATGAGCAGGACCATCTTGGGCATGAAGCGGGCCGCGAATTCGGCGCGGGCCGGAGGGGAGAGTCGGGCCAGGATCGGTCCCACGATCAGCCCCACGAAGAGGTCGATGGCGGTCCATAGGGCGCCCCCCACCACGTGGAAGAAGTCCAGAGCCCAGAGCCAGTTGCCCACGATCGCTGTCACCAGCAGGGCGAGCACCACCCCCACCACCGGCAGCCCGCGAAGTGGCACGACCTCCACGCGGGGACGGGGAAGGCTGGGGGCGCTGGCGCCGGTGGGGGGCGCGACCTCTATGGACTGGCTCAGGGAGCGGATTGTACTGCCGCGGCGGCCCGGGGATCAGCTCTCAGGGGCGGCCTTGGCGTGCCGGTGCGGCCTGACCACCAGGACCGGTACGTGGGCATGGCTAACCACCTGCTGGGATACCGATCCCAGAAGCAGGCCGGAGAAGCCTCCCCGTCCGCGCGAGCCGACCACCAGCAGCTCCGCCCCCTCGGACGCCTCGACCAGGGTCTCGGCCGGAGTGCCGAGCACCGCTTCGACGTCCGCCTCCACTCCGGGGAAGTCCGCCCCGATCAGGGCGACCTCCTTGGCGACCTCCTCGCGGGTGGCGGCCACCAGGTCGTTGATATAGGTCTCGTCAGCGTAGGGATAGCCAGGCACTGACAGTGCCACGAGGTGGAGCTGGACAACGCCGATGGCCTTCAGCCGCAGCCCGCGGAGCCGCGCCTCCTCGAAGGCCCACCTCAGGGCACGCCGGCCGGCGTCAGATCCATCCACCCCCACTAGCACAGCCCGGTCCGAAGGCCTGTCTCCTGCTGCCTTGTCCATTCGGATCACCTCCCGCAAATTGAGCGCCCCATCCTGGGGACCGCCCCAAGGTCAGTGTGAATGAGTGCAGGCCCCGCCGGATAGGGCGCTACCGCCGCCCCCACCCGGGGGTTTTCATCGGGGCGGGTCCGGCCAGCAGCTCGGGCAGGTTCTGGGCCGGGAGACGAAGCCGCAGCATCTCTCCGCCGCGAAGCCGCCGGACCCTCAGGCTGCCGCCCAGCATCGCCGCCCGGTGCCGCAGGGCCTGCAACTCCAGAACCGTGGCCCTCTCATATTTCGGCGGGGCGTGGCGCCGGGACGCGTCCACGACCAAGAGCCGGATCCCCTGGGTCCCCAGGATCAAGCGCACCTCGACCTCGACGGCTCGGCCCCGCCCCTCGATCAGCCGCAACGCCTCCTGGGCCACCCGGTAACAGGTGAGGTCCTGGTCGTCGCCCAAAGAGTGTGGGCTCCCCACCAACGCGAAACGTGCGCTCACGCCGGTGCGCAGCCCGAACTCCGAGGTGAGGGCTCGCAGAGCCCGAACGATCCCGAAGTCGTCGAGGATGGAGGGGCGGAGCTCGCGCGCCAGGCTGCGCAACGCCTCACTCGCGCGCTCGGTGAGCCTCAGGGCCTCGCGGGCGTTGTCCCTGACCCGCGATGATGGCCCGCCCGGTTCAGCGGCGACCTTCAGCAGCCTGCTCACCTGCACCAGCGTCTGCAGCGGTTCGTCCTGGATTTGCTCCGCCAGCCACTTCCGTTCCCACTCCTGAGCGTGGAGCAGAGCTAGCTCGTCGTGGGGTGCGGCCTCCGGCGCTCCCCATTCAGGGGAGCGGGCGGGGCCAGAGTAAATCATTCGCCGTCGGGTCCGGAGATGGAGAGCAGTCCGTGGTTCACGGCGTGGACCACCGCCTCGGTCCGCGACCCCACCCGTAGCTTCTCGAAGATGTTGTGCAGATGGCCCTCCACCGTGCGCAGGCTGATGCCCAGCTCCAACGCGACCTCCTTGTTGGCCCGGCCCTGGGCGATCAGCCGGAGGACGGCGAACTCGCGGCTACTCAGCCGGTCGGAGGCTCTGGCGGGCTCGAGCCGCGCCTGGGCGAGTTTGCGCGTGAGCTCCGGCGAGAGGATCGTGGATCCCGACGCCACCGCCCGGATCCCCTCCACCAGCTCGCGCCCTGGCGCGGTCTTCAGCAGGTACCCGGAGGCGCCTACGGCCAGCGCCTCGCGCACGTAGTCCTCGTCCTCGTGGGCACTCAGGATCAGCACCTTGACCGAGGGTGCCTGGGCAGAGACCTCCCGAGTCGCCTCGATGCCGTTCATCCCCGGCATCCGCATGTCCATGAGCAGGACGTCGGGGTTGTGCTCCAGGGCCTGTCGGACGGCGTCGTCACCCCGGGCGGCCTCGCCCACGACCTGGATGTCCGGCTCCCGCTCCAGGATCTCCCGGGTCCCTTCTCGGACCAGGGTGTGGTCCTCGGCGATGATGACTCGGATCGGGCTGCTCATGCTCTTGACCCTCAAGATAGCTGGGAGCTCGGCTGACCCATCGGACGGTACCACCCGGCCACCGGCGCGTGATTGCCCCGGCTCAGCTCGCCGCCCGAGCGCGGCGCACCCGGGCCAGGATCAGGGTTCCCCTGGGCCCGATCCCGGAGCAGACCCGGAGCGCACCGCCCAGCAGGGCGGCCCGCTCCCGCATCCCGAGCAGACCCAACCCCTCCCGGAGCGGTCGGCCGGCCCGGACTGGGAATCCCACTCCGTCGTCCCGGATCCAGAGGAGGAGCCGATCCCCCCGCATGCGCAGTCCGATCTCCACCCGCCCGGCCCGCGCATGCCTCTCCACGTTGGAGAGGGCCTCCTGAGCGATGCGGAGCCAGCCCTTCTCCACCTCCAAGGGCCATCTAACTCCGCCCTCCTCCAGCGCCGTCCTGACCTCCAGCCCTGAGCGCTCCTCAAAGCGGCGCCCCAGCTCGGCCAGGGCCGCCGGCAGGCCTCTCTGCTCCAGGACCTCGGAGCGGAGACCCTCGGTCAGTTGGCGGAGCCCGTCGGCCACCGCCACCGCCAGGTCGCGGACCTCCCCCAGCTGGGCGGCTGCCACCCCGGCCACGTCCGGCTCCGCCGCCACCCGCTCCAGCCTCCGCGCTAGGTAGATCAGCGCCTGCACCGGCTCATCGTGCAGGTCCCGGGCGATCCGGCGGCGCTCCTCCAGGACCGCGAGGTGCTGAAGGGTCTCCTGGAGCCGGACATGGTCGATTGCCAGGGCCGCCTGGCTGGCGAAGCTGTCCACCAGGGTGAGGTCGCCGTGGCGGAAGGGAGGACGGTCCGCCCCCCCGGCGATCAGGAGGGTGCCCGCCACCTCCCGGTCGACGGTCAAAGGAAGGACCATCGCCGGACCGACGCTGACTCCGGCATCTCCGATCCAACCCAGCTGGCGACTCCCGGCGGCCACCAGGCGGGGCCGCCCGGCCCGGATCACCGCGAGGCTGGCGGTGCCCCTCTCGGGGAGCAGGAGGTGATCGAGCCGGTGCCCCCGGGGGCCGGCCACGGCCGCCACCCGAAGGCTGGAAGGGTGGTCCTGGTCGGCGAGCACCACACAGGCCAGCTCGGCGTCCGTGAGCTCTCGGGCGGCGCGCACTATGGCCCCGAGCAAACCCTGCACCGACGCGCCCTCGAGCATGGCGTTGGTGGTCTGCTGCAGGGCCCTCAGCCAGGTCTCCCGCTGCTCCAGAGCGCGGTAGGCGCGGGCGTTGACCACCATTGCCCCCGCCAGCGCCGCCAGGGTCGTGACGGCGGCCTCGTCGTCCCCATCGAACTCAGCCCCTCCGCCCTTCTCGGTCAGGTAGAGGTTCCCCAAAACAGCCCCCCGACCCCGGACGGGAACCCCGAGGAAGGTGGTCATCTGAGGGTGGCCCGCGGGGAAACCGTGGGCGCGGGGATGCTCGGAGATGCGCGCCAGGCGCAGTGGCTCCGGTCTCTCCACCAGGAGGCCGAGGATCCCCCGCCCCTGGGGAGGCGGCCCGATCGCCCGCACCTCCTCGGGCGTCAGACCGTGGGGGATGAAGTCCACTAACCGTCCGTCCTCACCGAGGACGCCGAACGCCGCGTAGCGGGCGCCGGTAACGCTGGCCGCCAGCTCCACCAGCCGCTCCAACACCCTGCGCGGGGAGAGGTCGGAGGCCAGCAGCACCCCGGCCTCCAGTAGGAGGGCCGCACGGTCCGGGGCCGGTGGCGCGGCCGATCCGTGGGCGATGGCAGAAGTGGTTGGCACCTTGCTCAAAGATACTCGCCTCTAGTCGCATCGGGCCGCCTACCGGGCAGGGCTTCGAGACTTCCCGGAGCCCCGGCGGAAGATCAGCCGGCGACTGCCAGGTGCGCGGCCACGGGTTGCCAGGCCTCCTCGCGATCCCGGGAGATTTCCGCGGCGGCCCGCAGAATCCGCTGACCGGACCGCGAGATCTGCCGGGCGGCGACCGTGCCGGACCCTGCCCAGCTGGCCACGTAACCGAAGCTGTAGGCGGAGCTGTCCAGCCCCAGTTGCTGGCAGACGACGTAGGCAACGCTCTCGGCCTCCAGCTCAGCCAGCTCCCGGCCGCCAGTGAACTCCGGGCCGTGGAGGATGGCGTGTGCCAGCTCGTGGCCCAGGGTTTTCACCTTGGCGCCCGGGCTCAGGCGCCGGTCCACCCGGATCCGCCGCAGGGCGTGGGAGCAGTCACCCCGGCGCCCGGAGCGGAGCTCGGTGAACTCGACCGTGAAACCCAGGCTCGGGACCAGTGCCAGGAGCCGCTCGAGGGTCTCCGGAGGGGCTTCCGCGGGCATCTCCCCCACTGGCGCCGGCAGCTCCTGGCCCTCGGTCTGGGAGACGTCGAAGACCCTGGCAATCCGATAGGTCAAGAGCGGCAGCTCTAGGTCGCGAAGCCGCTCGGCTTCAACCGCCTCCGGGCGCTTCAGCGCTACCGGGGCGATGATCGCCATCCCCCTCTCCCCCCGCCGGACCTGCCGGCCCAGCTCTTGCCACGCCCGGTAGCCGGCCACCTGGGACGCCTCGGGGAACTGGCGCAGGATGAGAAGCTGGTTGTGGAAGCTGTAGCGATGGAATCGGGCTCGGAACCTCAGCCACCGCTCCCACTGCCGAGAGTCGGTCAGCTGCTCCACCCCCTCGCGGAGGGCTGCGAGCACCTCAGACCGACTCCGGAGCAAGAAAGGTGGAGCGGGCGATGGGTCAAGCACCTCTCATCGGTCCCGTCACGAGCCCCTGGGGGGCCGCTCCAGGTTGCGCTCCCGGCCGTCAGTCCTCCACGGTGATCACCAGGCGGTCCCGGGCGGCCTCCAACGCCGCCCGGACCCCATCCGGGGACCCGGCGCGGGCGAAGACGAAGCCGAGGTAGCGGTCCCCGTCGGGGGCGGGGGCCACCACGGAGCCGGGCGTGGCGGTCAAGTCCACCGCCTCGATTCCAGGAATCCTAAGCACAGCCTCCCTTCCCTCGATCGAGACAAGCCGGCCGGAGCGCTCTGCGGTGAGCATGAGAACCCCCGCCGGATCGGCTTCCAGCTGCAGATCGGGGAGCGGCATGCCCAATGCCTGGCGCAGGATGAGCTCCTCCAGGGAGGCTCCGGAGCGGAAGCGCAGCACCGCCGAGCAGCGGCCACCGATGGAGCGCGAGGCTAGGTCGATCAGGGTGGGCGTCCCGGAACCCAGGCGGAACTCCGCATGGACCGGTCCCTGCCGCAGGTGGATGGCGGAGGCGGCTGCGGCCAGCACCTCCGCAATGGCCTCCTGGTCGGCGGAGGGCAATCCGCTGGGTAACTGGTAGATCGACTCTGCGAAGTATGGCCCATCGAGCGGGTCCGGCTTGTCGAAGATCGCCAGAGGCAGGAGTTCGCCGTCCTGCATCAGAGCCTCCACGGCGATCTCGGGACCGGGCAGGTAGGACTCCACCAGAAGCGTTGCCCGGTCGCCCAGCAGACGCCGCACCCGGGCCCCGGCCAGAAGGAGCTCCTCGCGGTTGTCGGCTCGGATCACCCCGAAGCTGGCCGCCCCCGAGGTGGGCTTGACCACGCAGGGGTAGCCGAGGTCCGGGGCCGGGCATTCCGGTGGCCAAGCCGACCACCGGGGCTGGGGCAAGCCGGTACCCTCCAGGGCCCGCCGCAACCGGGACTTGTCCCGCGTCACCATGGCGGCGTCTAGGGGGTTGCCGGGCAGCCCCAGCCGGGCGGCGATCCTCGCCGCCGGCAACACCGAGGTCTCGTCGACCCCGACCACGACCGCCACGTCCCGCAGGGCCGGGGGGAGCGGCCCAAGCTCCTCGACGACAGGCCCCCAGGCAATGGCCGGGGCACCCACCGGCGGGCCGGCCGGATCGTCGGTGGCCAGGGTCACCTCCAGACCCAGCTGATCACAGGCTCTGAGGAACGCCGAGGCGCGATAGGTGGAGGTGGGCATCACCAGCAGCACGCGCGCGCTCATGGCGTCAGACTATCGCCATGACCTCTGCGCCCGACCTGCCCCAGCTCGATCTCACTGAGAGGGCGGCCGCGCGCATCCGCCAGTTCCGCGAGCGCCAGGGGCATCCCGAGGCCTGGGTGGCGATCTCGCCGGGGGGCCTGCAGGGTGACCGGCTCCAGTACTCCTTCTCCTTGGTCGAGGCGGGGGACCCGCGAGCGGACGAGGTCCTGGTGGCAGGCGCCGACGACATCACGTTCGTGGCTCCCAAGGTCATATCCCGTCACGTGGTCGGTGCCCGGGTGGACGCCGATCCCCTAACGGGGGCGCTGGCGCTGCAGACCGACTACGACCCCGATTCCGACCCCTTGGCGAGCGCGGTCCAGCGTCTGCTGGATGAGGAGATCAACCCCGCGGTGGCGGCCCATGGTGGGTACATCGGGCTGCTGGACCTCGCCGACGGGGTCGCCTACGTGCAGATGGGAGGGGGCTGCCAGGGCTGCGGCCTCGCCGAGGTCACCCTCTCCCAGGGGGTTCGCACCGCCATCCTCGAGCGGTTCTCGGAGCTGAGTGACGTGGTGGACACCACCGACCACGCCCAGGGCACCAACCCCTACTACCAGCCGTCCAAGAAGTAGGGCCTCTGCCGGGATCGGCACAGGCGAAAGCAGTCTCCTCTCCCGGCCCGGGCAAGCGAGTGGGTGGCGGTCGTATGTCCTCCCGGTCACCATTCGGTGACGCGGGCGGCGTCCGCTTAGTCCTGGGAGCAAGCTCCCCTCCATGGACAGTCTGGGCATGGTGCCGGTGCCCAGTCCCCATGCCAGCGGAGGGTGCACTTGACGATGGCGAAGGACTGGAGGCCGAGCCCTTCCGGGCACCCTGCCTCGGCGGCCACCGTGGCGCTGGACGCGCCATCGAGGGAGACGGTCCTGGTGGTCGACGACAATCCCTCGAACGTCCGGCTGCTGGAGCGGATCCTGGCCCGGTCCGGGAATATCGAGGTCGCCACCTGCCTCGAAGCTGGTGAAGCTTTCAATGCCTTCGTCGCCAGCGAACCGGACCTGGTGCTCCTCGACCTCCACATGCCACAGATGGACGGCCTGGAGGTCATGGCTCGAATCCGAGCCGCGGTGCCGGACGGCGAGTTCCTGCCGGTGATCGTGGTGACGGCAGACGCTTCCCGGGTGGCCCGGGACAGGGTACTCGCTGCCGGGGCCGCCGATTTCCTGACCAAACCGTTCGACTACACGGAAGTGACCCTGCGGGTGCGGAACCTACTGGAGACAAGGCGGCTGAATCTGGCTCTGCGTCGCCACAACCGCGACCTTGAGATGGAAGTGGATCGGGAGCGCCGCCGCCTGGCCATGGTCGAGGAGGCACGGCGGACGGTGGTCGCGCGGGTGGAGCGCGTCCTCCATGGTGACGGGGTCCGCATCCACTTCCAGCCCATCGTCGACCTGTGGTCGGGGAAGATGGAAGGGGTGGAGGCTCTGGCGCGCTTCCAGGAGACCCCCGCTCGACCCCCCAATCTATGGTTGGCGGAGGCAGAGGCGGTGGGGATGGGGGTCGAGGCGGAACTCTCTCTGGTGCGCCACGCGGTCGCCGCATGGGGACAGCTGGGGGCCAGGGGCTATCTGGCGGTCAACCTATCTCCCGCTGCTCTGTGCTGTCCCGAGGCCAGCGCGGTGCTGGGGTCGGTCCCCAGGGGGGTGGCCGTGGTGGAACTGACCGAGCACGTAGAGGTGGCCGATTACTCGCAGCTACTCGAGGTTCGAGCCAGGCTCCAGTCCGCGGGGATCAGATTGGCTATCGACGACACTGGCGCCGGGATCTCCAGCTTCCAGCACGTGCTCCGCTTGCACCCCGACGTGATCAAGCTGGACCGTTCGCTGATCCAAGATCTCGATTCGGATCCCGCCAGGAGGGTTCTAGTGCGGGCTCTGATGGCCCTAAGTGACACTACCGGATCGGAGGTCGTGGCCGAGGGGATCGAGACCATGGCCGAGCTGAACGCCCTCAAAGGCCTCGGAGTTCGCTTGGGCCAGGGGTTCCTGCTCGGCCGTCCGGCCCCAGTCCTGGTGCCGAGCCCAGCCGCCGCGGCGGCGGCGGGACAGCCATCCTGGTCGCGGTCTGGTCCGTAGACTGGGCGGATGAGCGCCGGAAGCGCGCAACCCCAGAAGCCAACCGCTGGCGGACGGAGGCGACGCTGGGGCTTCCTCCGCTGGGCGGACCTGCCCCTGAGCTGGAAGGGTGCTGTGGTGGTGGCCATCCCCATGGCGGTGCTGGCCGTCAATTGGGGCTCGCTCCTGTACCTGACCCAGGCCCAGCAATCCGACCGCGTGGCAGCCGTTCAGGCCGCAGATGCCACCCAATACGGGCAGCAGGTCCTGGTGGCCTTGCTGGATGCTGAGACCGGGGTCCGCGGCTACCTCCTCAGCCATCAGCAAAGCTTCCTCGCGCCATACCAGACGGCGGTTGCCGAGCTTCCGGGGCTGCTCTCGACGCTGCGTCGGGACGCGGGCCCCCACTCCGAGCGCATCGCCCCAGAATTGACTCATCTCGGCGCCCTCGCGCAGCGCGAGCTCTCGACCCTGGCGCTCCTACGTACGCGCGCTGGGGCACCCCTGTCGGAGCTCCAGCCCTACCTAGAGCTGGGAAAGTCGACCATGGACCAGGCCCGCATCACGATCTCTGTCCTGGTCGCCGACGAGAAGGCCCGAGTGGCCGCCCACGATCGGGCGCTGGCGGAGGCCAACCTCGGCGTCCTGGTGGTCCTGATCGCCACCGTCCCGCTCGGAGTCGCCGGCGGCGCGCTGGCGATGTGGCTCTTCACCCGCGGGGTGGGCCGCCGGATCGCGGCGGTGCAGCGCACCGCTGAGGCCCTGCCCGCCGGGGTCATGCCCCCCCTCGCCCCCAACGAAGGGGACGAGGTGGGACAGCTGGCGCAAGCCATCAGAGGGGTGGGCACACTGCTGGTCGAGCGCCAGGAGGCGGCGAGGGAGTCGGCCCTCGCCGCCGAGTCCGCCAACCGGGCCAAGACCGACTTTCTTTCCCGCATGAGCCATGAGCTCCGAACGCCGCTCAATGCCATCCTCGGCTTCGGACAGCTCCTGGAGCTGGAGCCGCGGTCCGCGGACGACCAGGAGAGCGTTGACCAGATCCTCAAGGCCGGCCGCCACCTCCTGGAGTTGATCAACGAGATTCTCGACCTCTCCCGGATCGAGTCGGGGCGCATGACCCTCTCGATCGAGCCGGTGGACGTCAGCGAGGTCGTGGCCGAGTCGGTGCACCTCTTGGCGCCGACGGCGAGCCAGCAGGGATGCACCCTGGACCTGGATCTCGAGGAGGAGACGATCCTGGCCCTCGCGGACCGGCAGCGCCTCAAGCAGGTGATGTTGAACCTCCTCTCCAACGCGGTCAAGTACAATCGTGCTGGCGGCTCGGCCTCGGTCCGGGCCGGGTATTCCGAGTCCGGCGGAGTCCTCATCGAGGTGTCCGACACCGGTATCGGCATCGCGCCAGAGCTGCTCGGAAGGATGTTCAGTCCGTTTGACCGCCTCGGCCAGGAGTCCTCCGAGGTGGGAGGCACGGGCCTCGGGCTGGCTCTGTCCAAATCGCTGGTGGAGGCGATGAACGGGAGCGTTCGGGTCAGTAGCCAGCCCGGCGTCGGCACCAAGTTTTCGGTGGAGCTCAAACGTGCACGAGCTGCCCAAGCGGCCCCAGGTGCGGAGCCGGAACGGCCTGGCCCCACCGCTCTTTCGACGGCCCAGGGCACCGTGCTCTACATCGAGGACAACTTGTCCAACCTGAAATTGGTGGAGCGCCTGCTCCGCCACCGGCCCCAAGTGCTCCTGCTGCCGGCCATGCAGGGAGGTCTGGGCCTGGAGCTGGCGCACCAGCACGAGCCACGGCTGGTGCTGCTGGACCGCCATCTCCCGGACATCGACGGCGCCGAGGTTCTTCGCCGCCTTCGGGTCGACCCCGCGACCGCCGCGAGCGCCATTTACGTGCTGACGGCGGACGCCTCCCCGGGGCAGCAGCAGAGGCTCATCGCCGCGGGAGCCGACGGATACCTGACTAAGCCAATCGACGTCGACCAGTTCTTGGCGCTCCTCGACAGGGTTCTGGGCGGCTTGGGGTCCGACCTGCCAGCTGACCCCGGGGCCTCCACTGTGGTGGTCGGAATCGCGCCTGAAGTCGCACCCGGTGAAGTGAGCCCCGGAGCAACGGACCACCCGGCCCTGCCGGAGCAATGAGAAGCACCCCTCCGCCACCCAGCCCTTCGCACCCCGGGGCCCGTCGCCTGAGCCATGGCAGCTCAGCTCAGCACCTCACGGTACACCTGGCGAGTGCGGGCGCCCATCCGGGAGGCGCTGAACTCATCGGAGGCGCGCTCGAACCCGGCCCGGGAGAGGCGCGCGTACCGCTCGCGGTCGTCGAGCAGCGCCGCGGTCACGCTGGCGAGCGCGGCGGGGTTCGCCGGAGGGACGCAGATCCCCGCCCGGGGCGGGTCGAGGATCTCCGGGAGCCCGCCGACCCGGGCGGCCACCACCGGCACCCCGCACGTCATCGCCTCGCAGGCGACTAGGCCGAACGGCTCCTGGCGAGAGGGCACCCAGGCGACGTCGCAGGTGGCGAAGAAGGCGGCACGGTCCTCCACCGGACCCACGAAGTCGACCCGGTCGGCCACCTTGAGCCCGGCGGCGAGGTCCAGCAGCCCCGCCAGCTCCGGCCCGGACCCTCCCACGGTCAGATGAAGCCGGCTCCCGAGGGGCGTGGCCAGCGCGGTGATGGCCAAGTCGACCCCCTTGCTGGGTACTAGCGAGGAGAGCGTCACCACCCGGTGCCCCTCAGGACCCCGGCGGGGCTCGCCAAGCAGCGGGCGGACGCCGTTGGGGATGACGCGGACCCGCGCCCGGTCGACACCCACCTCGTCGACCAGGAACCGGCGCACCGATTGCGAGACCGCGATCTCCAGCCGAGCGGCCCGGGAGAGCCTTCTCAGCTCGCGGGCGTGAGCCATCCGCCGCAGCGACCCCTGGGTGAACCAGGAGTCAAGGTGGTGGGTGTGGACGAGTGGAACACCAAGGTGGGCCCTGCGGACCAGGCCCCCCGCCCTGAGCCCATGGGTGTGGACCAGGTCCGGGCCTAGACGGCGAAGCAGCTGGCGTAGCCTGGCCGGCCCGGATAGGAGATCCCAACCTCCCCGCCCGGGATCGAGGCTGGGGACGCCCACCGCAGCGCAGCGCGGGCGCAGGGGCCCCTCCGGGCAGACGACCACCGGCCCCCACCCGGCTTCCTTCAGCTCCAGCGCCTGCAGGAGGACGTGCTCAGGTCCTCCGGTGCGGGAGCTGTCCGCGATCACCAAGGCCACCCGAGGAGGGAAGGGCATGGCGGCATTGTTCCACCCGGGCCACGCCCAGCCGATACCATCGATGGGCTTTGAGCCTTCGTCCCAGTACAAGCGCGCCCATCCTGGTGGCGGTGGCCTGGCCTTACGCCAGCGGGCCCCGGCACATCGGTCACGTGGCCGGCTTCGGAGTTCCCTCCGACATTTTCGCCCGCTACCAGCGGCTCCGCGGCCGCCCGGTGTTGATGGTGAGCGGCACCGACGAGCACGGGACCCCGATCCTGGTGGCGGCGGACCGCGAGGGGGTGAGCCCCCGGGAGGTCGCCGATCGCTACAGCCAGGTGATCGCGGACGATCTGCGCCGCCTCGGCCTCTCCTACGACCTCTTCACCCGGACCACCACCCGCAACCATGAGAGGGTCGTCCAGGACGTCTTCTCCACCCTGTTTGAGAAGGGGTACCTGATCCGGCGGACCCAGCTGGGGGCGTTCTCCCCGAGCACCGGCCGCACCCTGCCCGACCGGTACATAGAGGGCACCTGCCCCCACTGCGGCTACCCGGCCGCCCGCGGGGACCAGTGCGACAGCTGCGGCCGGATGCTGGATCCCACCGACCTCATCAACCCCAGGTCCCGGATAGACGGGTCGACCCCCGTCTTCCGGGACTCCGAGCACTTCTTTCTGGACCTCCCCGCCTTCGCCGAGGCGCTCCGAGAGTGGATCGAGAGCCGCGACGGTTGGCGCCCCAACGTGCGCGCCTTCTCCCTCAACCTCCTCGCCGAGCTTCGGCCCCGGGCGGTTACCCGGGACATCGACTGGGGAGTGCCGATCCCACTTCCAGAGTTCTCGGACCGTCCAGACAAGCGGATCTACGTCTGGTTCGACGCCGTCGTGGGGTACCTCTCCGCCAGCGTGGAGTGGGCCAAGCTAAGTGGCGAACCGGAGGCCTGGCGGAAATGGTGGCAGGATCCCGACTCCCGTCACTACTACTTCATGGGGAAGGACAACATCGTCTTCCATTCGGTCATCTGGCCCAGCATGCTCATGGGGTACGGCAGCGGAGGCACCTTGGGGGGCGGGCCCGGGCATCCTCCCCTGCAGCTCCCTGAGAACGTGGTGAGCAGTGAGTTCCTCACCATGGAGGGGGCCAAGTTCTCCAGCAGTCGGGGCGTCGTGATCGAGGTGCGGGACTTCCTCGAGCGCTACGACCCCGACCCGCTGCGCTACTACCTCACCGCTGCCGGGCCCGAGACCCAGGACACCGACTTCACCTGGGAGGAGTTCGTGCGGCGCAACAACGACGAGCTGGTGGCGACCTGGGGGAACCTGGTCCAGCGCACGCTGCAACTGGCGGCCCGCCACTTCGGCGGGGTGCCGGAGCTGGGCGCACTCCAGGAGGCGGACCGCTCGGTGCGTCAGGCGGTCACGAACGGCTTCGGGCAGGTGGCCGGGCTGCTCGAGGAGGCGCGCTTCAAGGCGGCCCTGCAGCAGACCATGGCCCTCGCCGCCCAGGTGAACCAGTACCTGGGCGAGCAGGAGCCCTGGCGGCTGATCACCAGGGACCGGGAGCGAGCCGCCAGCGTGGTCCACGTGGCGCTTCAATGCGTCGCCGACCTAGGGGTGATGATGGCCCCCTTCCTTCCCTTCACTTGCCAGCGCCTCCATGAAATGCTGGGCGAGGGCGGGCAGCTGGCACCGCTGCCAGAGTTCCAGGAGGCGGGCCCCGATGAGGACCCGCACCTGGTCTTGCGCACGGACCTCAGCACCTCAGTCACCCGCTGGGGCCCGGTCGGTCTCCCCGCGGGGAGACCGATCGCCGCCCCCCTGCCCCTCTTCCGCAAGCTCGATCCCGCCGTGGCCGCCGCCGAGGTGGAGCGGCTCCGTTAGGCTGGGTGGCCTCTTGGCTTCGTTCCAGGGCCTGGAAGCGGCGCGGTGAGCCTGGGAGCAGTCACCCTACCTCTGGCGGTGGCCGCCGGGGCCGCCTCGTTCCTGTCCCCCTGCGTCCTGCCGCTGGTCCCCGCGTACCTGGCGTTCCTCTCGCGGGCCGCCGGGGGACGTGGCGACCTGGGAGCGGTCAGGTGGCGGGTGCTCCGCGGAGCGCTGGGGTTCGCCCTCGGCCTGGGTCTCTTCTGCCTCGCATTCTTCTATGCGTTGGAGCGGCTGCTGGCCCCCTGGAAGGGAGTGCTGGCGCCGATCCTTGGCCTCGCGGTGGTGATCCTGGGCCTCGCGCTCATGGGCGTGCTGCGACTCCCCTGGCTGCGGCGGGAGGCCCGCTGGCTCCCGCACGGGAGAGGCGGTTTCGGAGGGGGGATCCTCCTTGGGGCGGGGCTGGGGGCGGGGTGGTCGCCCTGCATCGGCCCGGTCCTGGGCGCGGTGCTCACCTCCGGCCTGGAGCAGGGGACAACCGCCCGGGGCATGGCCCTCATGGTGGCCTATGTGGTGGGGCTGGCCCTCCCATTCCTGCTGGCGGCGCTGCTCATGGACCGTGCCACCCCGCTCCTGCGAGCGCTGGGGCGGCACCAGCGAGCGGTTTCGCTGGCCGGCGGAGGGCTGGTCATGCTTATGGGGATCCTGGTGATGGCCGACCGCTTCACCATCTTCAACGACTTCCTCTCCGCCCACCTCCCCGCCTTCTTCCAGGACCCCTTCCACCTGTGAGCCTGGCCCAGCTCACAGGGGAGCGCCCCTGATGCCGCCACGCCCCCGGGTCGAGTTCGACGCCTACGAGGTGCTGGGCGCCCGGCCCACGGACAGCTGGAACGAGCTTAGAAGGCAGTACCGCGCTCGGGCCAGGGAGCTCCATCCCGATGTCCAGGCCCAGCGGCACGAAACGACCAGGTTGGAGGAGGAGCGGGCCACTCGGCTGTTCACCAGGCTGCAGGCGGCCTGGGCTCTGGTCGGCACCCCCGAGCGTCGCGCCGCCTACGACCTCAGGAGGCAGCCGGTGGCTCCCAAGCGGCCGCGGCGGGCCCCCTCATGGCCCTTTGGCCCGGTGGCCGGGGTGCTGCTCCGAGCCGGCCCCGGGGACCTCCACATAGCCGTCCCGGGAGGGGGCTGGGACCTAAGCCTGGCCCAGTTCGCGGCGCAGGTGGAGCTGGGAGCCGCGCCGGCGCTGCTGATCGGCGACCTCCCGCCGCACCGGGAGGTGCGCGAGGCATTTTCCAGTCTCCCCTTCATCGAGCGGGGTCGACTGGCGGCGATGGTGGGTATCGAGGTGCCGTTCGAGGAGCGGGCGGAGGCAGGGAAGGGCGGGGACGATGAGGGGGCCTGGAAGCTCGACCAGGTGAGGCGGTGCCTGGGCGCCTGGGCAACAACGGGAATCGGCTCCCCGGGCGAGGTCCCCTACCGGCGGGAGCTGCTTCTGATGGGCCGCCTTTCCCTTCGCGGCTTCGAGCTCAACCTTCCGCACCCGGCGGGCCTGACCCAGCTCCAGGAGCCCCGCCCTCGCGACCGAGCCGAGGCCGCCTCCCGGCGTGGCTCCCACCTGGGGAAGCTGCTCGTCCCCCCTCCCTCCGTGATCCTGGCGGCGGCCTACAGCAACGACCGCGAGCTTCGGGGAGCACTGGCGGCGGGGTGGTTCGGCCACCACCGCGCTGGGGGCGCCTCCCCAGCCCTCCTGCGCTTTCTTGCCGGACGCCGCCCACGCGCCGACCACCACGAGCCGCTCTGGGGCTCCTCACTGGACGGGGTGGGGTGGGACACCCCCGGGGCAGCGGAGCTCCGGCGCTTCGCCTCCGCCTTCGAATGGCTGGTCGCCGGGGTGGTCCCGGACCGGCTCCCCTGGGGAGATGCCGGAGCGGAGTGTGGTCGGGACCGAAGGCTCGGCGACCACGCGGCCCGCCTGATGGCCCTGGTGATCGCCGCCCTGGAAGGGGGACCGGGAGAGCTGGTTTCCCTCAAGGGCAACCTAGTCACCATACGCCTGACTGGCGCCGATGAGGGTCCGGTGGCCAAGGCCGCGGCCGAGCAGGCTCTGGAACGGGCCGTTGGATTTGGAGTGACTGTCGGGCTCCAGTAGCCCCCGGGCGTCACGCCGACTTTGCGGCCCTGTGACCACCCAATCCAGCTTGCCGGCCTAGTCTCAGGGCATGTCCAGAGCGCATCGGAGGGACCGGTGTCCGCCGGTGGGGACCTGGGTCGCCTCTTGCACCGGCGGCGGCACGATGTGGTGGTGGAGATCTCCGAGCACAGCCAGGTGGCGGATTACGAGGAGCTCCGGGCCGCCTCGTGCCCCGGGTCCGCCGGGCCGTGGACGATGCCGGGGCGGGCTACTCCAGGGTCTCTGCGACTCTAAGCGACTCTAAGCGGGGCGTAGCCGAGCGCCCTGGGGCCGAAGTCGCCACGAGGGACGACCGCGGTGGCATGGGCGTTGCGGTGGAAGCCGCGCCCGAGGGACACCCATCTGGGCCGGTGCCCAGGTGAGGCCGGGCAGAGTTGCGCACTGGTGTCCTGGCCGGATGCCGAG
>JAKATL010000055.1 GCA_021827985.1 bacterium | reverse complement strand
AGCGGCCTTCCCGTGACCCAGCTGCGCATCGCCACCAACCGGTACGGCACCTCTCAGGAGGGGGAGCGCCGGGAGTTCACCGACTACCACGACGTGGTGGTCTGGAACATGGGGCAGCGCAAGCTGGCGGAGCTGGCCGGCCAGTACCTCCGCAAGGGGAGCCTGGTCTACATCGAGGGGCGGTTGCAGACCCGGTCCTGGGAGGGCCAGGATGGCCAGAAGCGCTACCGGACCGAGGTCAACGCCAGTGACATCCAGTTCCTGGACTCCCGGTCCGCCGAAGGGCAGGAGGGGGCCCCTCGGGTGGCGCCGTTCCCCGGAGCGTCAGGGGGTGCCGCGCCCTCCCCGGAACCGGCCGACATCCCGGACGGGGACATCGATCCTGATGACATCCCCTTCTAGCCCGATGGCCATCGAGCCCCGGCAACCGTAGGAGACCCAGAATGTCGGACTTCGCCCGCCGCCGTCCCCGGAAGGTATGCAACTTCTGCCTGGAGCGGATCGTCAACGTCGACCACAAGGAGGTGGCCCGCCTCCGCCGCTACATCAGCGAGCGGGGTAAGATCCTCCCCCGCCGGGTCACCGGCACCTGCGCCCTGCACCAGCGCCGTCTCACCGTGGCGCTGAAGCGCGCCCGGCACATGGCCCTTCTTCCGTTCTCCAGCGACCAGCACTGAGGGCTGGGGAGATGACCGGCCCTGCACCCAGGACCCGCGCAAGGGCGAGGGCATCGGCCGCCCCGGCCAAGCCCGTGACCCTGGCGCTGGACGTCGGAGGGACCGGGATCAAGGGGGACGCGCTCGACTGGAAGGGCAAGCCCCTGGCCGACCGGGTCCGCGTGGCCACCCCCTATCCCCTCACCCCGGAGAAGCTTCTGGACGTCTTCCGCCAGATCGCGTCTCAGCTTCCCGCGGTCGACCGGGTGGCGGTGGGCTTCCCCGGGGTCGTGCGCAACGGGAAGGTGCTCAGCGCCCCCCACTTCGTGCGGCCCAAGGGTGACGACAGCCCCGTGGACCCTGACCTGGAGCGGAGCTGGCTGGGATTCGACCTGGCCACCGAGACCGCCAGGGCCCTCGGCCACGAAACCCGGGTCGGCAACGACGCGGACGTCCAGGGGCTGGCGGTGGTCTCCGGCAAGGGGCTGGAGGTCGTCCTCACCCTGGGGACCGGAGTGGGCAGCGCCGTCTTCCAGTCCGGGGTGCTGGGGCCCCACCTGGAGCTGGCCCATCACCCCCTGCGCAAGGGCCAGACGTATAACGAGTACGTCGGCGACGAGGCGATGCGCAAGTTGGGCAAGCGCCGCTGGAACAAGCGGGTGGCCAGGATGGTGGACACCGTCCGCCAGCTGCTCTTCTTCGACCACCTCTACATCGGTGGCGGCAACTCCGCCCACGTCAAGGGCAGCCTCGGCGATGACGTGACTCTGGTCGACAATCAGGCGGGGATCCTGGGCGGGATCCGGCTCTTCGACCAACCGCAGGGCCCCAGCACGCCCTCACGGTGAACTGGGCTATTGACGGTGAGGTACGCCGATTCCGCCCTCGGCTCGGGCCGGCCTCGCACCTCATGAGATGAGCAGTTGCACTCGCCGGTAGACCGCCGGCCCCGGGTCCTGGTGGCCGACCCGATCGCTCCCGCCGGCCTCGAGCTCCTGGAGGGCACCGCGGAGGTGGATGTCCGCCTCAAGCTCTCGGAATCGGAGCTGGTGGAGCTGGTCCCCGCATACGCGGCGCTTCTGGTCCGCAGCGAGACGAGGGTGACGGCGGCGGTGATCGAAGCCGGCAGCCAGCTGCGGGTGATCGGCCGCGCCGGGGTGGGGGTGGACAACATCGACGTCGAGGCGGCCACGCGCCGGGGCATCCTGGTGGTCAACGCGCCCACCGGCAACACCGTGGCCGCCGCGGAGCACACCCTGGCCCTCATGCTGGCCCTGGCCCGCAACATCCCCCAGGGCGACTCCTCCCTGCGCCAGGGGCGGTGGGAGCGCTCCCGGCTCGTGGGGACCGAGCTGCACGGAAAGACCCTTCTCGTGGTGGGTCTGGGGAAGATCGGTGCGGAGCTGGCCAGGATGGTGATGGGGCTGCAGATGCACGTCCTGGCCTTCGACCCGCTGGTGGCGCCGGAGCGGGGCCTTCAGCTCGGCGTGGAACTGGTGGCTCTGGATGAGGGCCTGGGGCGGGCCGACTTCGTAACCGTGCACACCCCTCTCACCGACGCCACCCGGGGGCTGATCGGCGCCAGGGAACTCGGCCTGCTGCCCCCGGGCGCCCGGGTGCTCAACGTGGGCCGGGGCGGCATCGTGGACGAGGGAGCGGTGGCCGCCGCGGTGGCCTCAGGCCACCTCGCCGGAGCCGCCTTCGACGTCTTCACCAAGGAGCCGCCGCCCCCTGACCATCCGCTGCTGCAGGACCCCCGCATCCTGGTCACGCCGCATCTTGGCGCCTCGACGGTCGAGGCCCAGCTCTCGGTGGCCACGGATGTGGCGGCGCAGGTGCGCGATGTCCTGGAGGGCCGTCCCGCCCGCTGGGCGGTGAACTCACCCCCCGTCTCCCCGGAAGAGGCGTCGGTGGTCGTCCCCTACCAGGACCTCGCCTGGCGGCTGGGCAGCCTCTGGGCCCAGCTGGGCGGGGGGAAGGTGCGGGCGGTGGAGCTGGAGTACCGGGGGGAGGTTGCCAGTGTCCATCCGGCCGCCATCACCGCCTCCGCTCTTGGAGGGCTCCTGCGCCACTTCAGCCACGATCCGGTGACCCCCGTCAACGCCCAGGCCATCGCCTCACGGCACGGGATCGTGGTGCGAGAGCGGCGCGTCCAGGACGCCGGGGCTTCCTCTCTCCTTCTGCGGGTGGATGGGGACGGGGCCGGGGAGATCGAGGGGGCGGTGGTTCTGGGTGAGCCCAGGGTCATCCGGCTCGAGGGGCTTCCCGTCGACCTGGTGCCCCAGGGGCGCCTTTTGGTGCTGCGTCACCTGGACCGTCCCGGGCTCATCGGCGACCTGGGCTCACTGCTGGGAGAGGCCAACGTCAACATCGGGGAGATGCGGGTGGGCCGGGACTCCCCGCGCGGGCGGGCCGTCACCGCCCTCAGCCTCGATGACCCGGTGCCGGAAGAGTTGAGTGACCGTCTCCGGGCCATCCCGGGGGTGGAGTCGGCGCGCTTGGTGGAGCTCTAGCCCAAAGGTGGCCGTGGTCAGCGCCTTCCCCGCTCTCCGGTACGACCCGGGGCGCATAGAGCTGGCCGCGGTGCTGGCGCCTCCATACGACGTCATCGGACCGGACCGGCAGGAGAGGCTCTACTCACGGGCGCTGCAGAACGTGGTCCGGGTGGAGCTGGGCAAGGAGTACCCGGATGACCGGCCCGGGGAGCGGGACCGCTACACGAGGGCCCGCGACCATCTGCGCACCTGGCTCGAGCAGGGCTTCCTGGTGCGGGAGGGATCTCCGGCGGTCTACGTCCACGAGCACCGCTTCCCCGATCCCCAAGGTGGCGGGCCCCACCGGCGGCTCGGGGTTTTCGTGGCCGTGCAGCCGGCCCCCTACGAACGCCGACTGATATTGCGCCACGAGCTCACCCTGGACGGGCCCAAGGAAGACCGCCTGCGCCTGCTTCGGGCCACCGGGGTCCAGGCATCCCCTCTGCTCCTCCTCCACGACGGGCCGGATTACCTTGGCCCTGCGCTCGAGGCCGCTGCGGACCGACCACCGTCGGCGGAGGCTGAGGTGCGCGGCGAGTACGGCCGGGAGCACCACCGCCTCTGGCCGCTCACCGATTCCTCTCAGGTCGCCTCCATATGCTCCGGGCTGTCGTCCGGCCCGATGTTCATCGCCGACGGCCACCACCGGTACGAGACGGCCCTCGCCCTTCGACTCCCCTGGGTGCTCGCCCTGGTGACCCCGCTCAGCCCGCCCGACCACCTGATCCTGGCCACTCACAGGGTGCTGGATCAGACGCCGCTGGCGGCGGACCAGGTGCTCACCGCCCTCTCAGGCTCCGGCTGGGAGGTGGCCACCTGGGAGGACGTCCATGGTGCCCAGCTCCTGGCGAAGGAGCTCGGGGCCGACCACCACGCCCTAGTGGTGGTGGATGCTGAGACGGTGGGCATAGCCTCGCGCCGCCGCCAGGAGTCAGAGCACGGCGCCGCCCAGCTGGACGTCTCAGTTCTAAACCGTGAGGTGCTGGAGACCATCCTGGGGATAGGGCCGGAGGCGGCCGCGGCGGGGCGGGTTCGCCACACCCGCGATCCCGAAGAGGCCATCTCAGCCGGCCGCCGCCGCGGGAGCCTCGCCTTCCTTCTCAACCCCACCTCTCTCCAGGCCGTGGTGGACGCCTCGCTGGCGGGAGAGGTGCTTCCCCAAAAGTCCACGTACTTCTACCCCAAGGTCCCCAGCGGTCTGGTGCTGATGGAGACGGGGATGGTTAGGGCGGCCTCCCCCCGTACGTAGGGGCGCACTCCGCCGGCCCGCAGGGGGGGGGCCCGGGATCTGCCGCGTCGGGGAGTCTGGGCTGCGGGCCCCGTTCCGCCCGCCCCCGCTGGCCCGAGCCCGGCGCCACCTGGTGCTCCGGCTGGAGGTAGTATAGTATGTGCGCAGATGATCGGCGCGCTATGTACGTGAGGGAAGTAGATGTGGACCTATGAGCACAGCCTGGACACGACGGCGACGACCGAGCGGATCTGGCAGCTGTACAGCGACGTCCGCACCTGGCCGAGCTGGGACCAGGCCAACGAGTACACGACCCTCGATGGCCCGTTCCGGGCGGGGTCGCGAGGAACGATGAAGTTCACCGGCCAGGACCCGTTGCCGTTCACCCTCGTGGCTGTTGCCCCCGGCCGCTACTTCGCCGACGAGACCGACCTGGGCGACATCGTGATTCGCTTCGAGCACCGGCTCCATGCGGGGGCTGGGAAGACCACCATCACCACCCGGGTCACCATCAGCGGCCCGGCCGCAGACCAGCTGGGGCCGGAGTTGGGCCCGCAGGTAACCGCCGACGTCCCCGCCCAGCTGGCGGCGATTGCGGCCCTGGCCCTCTCGGGCGAGGAGCGGTGAGCAGCCGCTACCAGGATGCCTTGGAGAGCCCGGGCTTCCTCCTCTGGCTGGCCACCCTGCGTTGGCAGCGGCTCATGCGCGCAGCGCTGAGGAAGCACGGGCTGACCCATGTGCAGTTCGTCATCCTGGCGTCGCTGTGGTGGCTCACCGAGCAGGGGGCGAGACCGAGCCAGCGCCAACTGGCCGCCCATGCGGGGACCGACCTCACCATGACCGGCCAGGTGCTGCTGGCCCTGGAGCGCCGCGGCCTTGTAGTTCGACAGCTGGACCCTGGGGACGCCCGGATACGGCGCCCTGGGCTCACCGAGCAGGGGCGGCTGGTGGCCCTCGGGGCGCTGCCGGAGGTCGAGGAGGCGGACCTGCTGTTCCTGGAGCCGGTGAGCGACCGGGACGGCCTCACGGCGGGCCTCAGGGAGCTCACCCGCAGGGCACCCGGCCGGACACCCTCGGTTAGTGGCGGCCGCGATCGGGTAGGCTGATACTGAAGTGCCGACCTACGCTTACCGCTGCCAGGCCAACCACGAGTTTGAGGTCGTCCAGTCGATCATGGACGACCCTCTGAGCGTGTGCCCCAGCTGCGGGGCGGGGGTTCGCCGGGTGGTCTTCCCGGTGGGAATCGTCTTCAAGGGCCAGGGCTTCTACAAGACCGACTCCCGCTCCTCGGGCACCGGATCCATCACCTTGCCCAAGGCCACCACGCCCGAGCCCGCCCAGGCGGAGCCCGCCGCCAAGGCAGCACCCGCCGCGAAGACCGACGTCAACCACGCTCCGAGCGGAGCCAGCGCCGGAGCCACCGGCACAGGAGTCAAGAATGGCTGAGCCCCTGAACGTCAGCGACGCGACCTTCGACACCCAGGTGATCAAGTCCGAAGTCCCGGTGCTGGTCGACTTCTGGGCGGGGTGGTGCCAGCCCTGCCTGATGCTGGCCCCCGTGGTCGAGGAGCTGGCTCAGGAGTACGGGCCTCGGATCCGGCTGGCCAAGCTGGATGTGGACGCCAACCCCAACATCGCCGGCAAATTCGGCGTCATGAGCATCCCCACCCTGATCCTCTTCAAGGGGGGCCAGGCGGTCCAGCGGCTGGTCGGCTTCCAGCCCAAGTCCTCGCTCAAGGCCAAGCTCGACCCGCTGGTCTGATTCGGCCCGAGTCCGCACTCTTGGCCGGTTTAGCTCCCTAGCGCCCCGACCTCCAGGCCTCGTAGGCGGCCAGGGCGTCGTCCCGGCCGCAGCTGCATTCCGGGGTTAGCCCCCCTCCTCCCCAGCGCCCCGCTGACTCGTCGTACAGAGGGCCGAGGTGGGCCGGACAGTAGGCCGCGTGGCCGGAGGCTGCCAGCGCCTGGTACAGCCGGTGGGCGATCTCGTCGGTGGTGAGACGGGTCTCGGCCTCCGCTTCCATGGGAAAAGTCTAGACGACCATGCCCCCAACCAGGCCGGGCGGCGGGGCCGTGGCCGCCAGCCGGTAGTATCAGGCAGATGCTGGACTTGGAGCTCGAGTTCGCCCGCGCCCTCACCCGGGCGGCCCGGGAGCTCGGGGCGGAGGAGGGGGTGCCCGCGGCCGTGGAGCCCTCTGCCCTGGAGTCGGCGGGCGACCTCTCCTCCCCGATCGCCTTCCGGCTGGCCAAGGTCCTCAGGCGGCCACCCGCCTTGATCGCGGAGGAGCTGGCGCGGCGTCTCGAGCCCCCCCGGCACACCGCCGAGGTCACCGTCACCGGTGGGGGGTACGTCAACCTGCGGATCGAGATGGCCGGGTACGCATCCGAGGTGGTGGGCGCCGCCCTGGGGTGGGGCGAGGTGGTGGCCGAGGCGCACCAGCCCGGCCCCAAGGTGGTAGTCGAGCACACCGCCACCAACCCCAACAAAGCGGCCCACGTGGGACACCTGCGCAACGCCTGCATCGGGGACACGGTGGCCAGGCTCCTGCGCGCCCAGGGGCAAAAGGTGGAGGTGCAGAACTACATCGACGACACCGGGGTCCAGGTGGCGGACGTTCTGGTGGGGATCCGCGAGCTGGGGCTCTCCCCGGCCCCCGGCGAGCCCTTCGACCGCTTCTGCTCCCGCTGCTACGTCGAGGTCTTCCACCGCTATGAGGCTGAGCCCCAGCTCCTGGAGTTGCGCCGCGAGACCCTGCGCCAGATCGAGAGCCGTCACGGGGAGGTGGCGCAGGCGGCCAAGCAGCTCACCAGCCGGATCGTGGACGCCCACCTGCGGACCATGGCCCGCGCGGGGATCGGCTACGACCTCCTGACCTGGGAGTCCGACATCCTGGAGCTGGGGTTCCTGGGGCGCGCCCTGGACCTGATGGAGGAGGGGGGGGTCACGGTCAAGGTGTCGAACGGGCCGCTCGCGGGGTGCCTGGTGCTCCCCATGACCGAGGGGGAGACCGACCCCGAGACGGGGGAGGCCAAGGTGCTCCTCAAGAGCGACGGGATCGCCACCTACACCGCCAAGGACATCGCCTACCACCTCTGGAAGTTCGGTCTCCTGGGGCTGGACTTCCACTACCGACCCTGGGCGCCCGGAGGCCCCGCCACCTCCTCGGCCCAGCCCAGTGACGAGGATCTGGACCCCGCCTCCTTCGGCCGGGCCGGGAGGGTCGTCAACGTCATCGACCAACGGCAGAGCGCGCCGCAGAAGGTCGTCCGGGAGGCGCTGCGCCGGCTGGGGCACGAGCCCCAGGCGGCACAGCTCCACCACCTGGCCTACGAGGTGGTGGCCCTCTCACCCCGGGCGGCCGCCGCACTCGGGGTGCAGACCGAGCCGGGGAGGACCATGTACGCCCTGAGCGGCCGGCACGGGATCGAGGTGGGGGCGGACGACCTCCTGGACGCAGCGGTCCGCCTGGTGCGGCCCAAGGCGCGGGACCAGCGCACTGCCGAGGTCCTGGCCGCCAGCGCGGTTCGCTACTACCTGCTCCGCTTCGGCCTGAACTCGATCATCAACTTCGACTTCGAGGAGGCGCTGCGCACCAGCGGCGACACCGGCGTCTACCTGCAGTACGCCCACGCCAGGGCCTGCGGGATCCTGCGCCGGGTGGAGCCGGTGGAGGCCGATCCCGGAGCTTTCCGGCTCGGCCCCGAGGGGAGACGGCTGGTGAAGCAGATCGCCGCCCTGCCCCGGGCCGTGGCGGAGGCGGCCAGCAGCCTCTCCCCTTCCTCGTTCGCCGGGTACACCTTCGAGCTGGCCACGGCCTTCAACGACTACTACGAGCACACCGACCGCCTCTACCGGGTCGAGGACCCCTCTCTCCGGGCGCAGGGACGGCAGCTCGTGGACGCCCTCCGCGCCACCTTGGCGCGCTCCCTCCAGCTGCTCGGGCTGCAACCGCTGGAGCGAATCTGATGGCTCCCAGCCGCCCGACCCATACTCGCGCTCTGTGAGCCTCATCCCCCTCTTCCCGCTGGGGCAGGTGCTGTTCCCCGAGGCTGAACTGCCGATCCGGGTATTCGAGCCGCGCTACCGGGCGCTGGTCCGCCACTGCGTCCTGCACCAGGAGCCCTTCGGGGTGGTGGCAATCCGCCAGGGGAGTGAGTTGGATCCCGCACCCCTCAGCTTTCGGGTGGGCACCCTGGCCCGCATCGCTGAGGTGAGCCGGCTACCCGGTGGTGAGAGCGAGGTGCTGGTCCGGGGTGAGTCCCGGTTCCGGCTGGTGGCGCTGGCATCGGGCGCCGCCTATCCCCAGGCGGAGGTAGAACCACTCGCGGACCTGCCCTCCCCTTGGTACGCGGACACCGCCTCCGGCCAGCTGCGTCCGGTGTACGAGGCGTACCGCCGGGGGCTGGTGGCCATGGGCCTCGACCTCCCCTCCTTCCAGGAGCTCCCCCAGGACCCCGCCGACCTCTCCTGGGCGGTGGCCCAGAACCTGGTCGTCGAGCTGGAGGCTCGGCAGCTGATCCTGGAGGAACGGCGGCCGCTGGAGCGGCTGCGCCGCGAGCTCACCCTGCTGCGCCGGGAGGCGACGTTCGTGGAGCGGGGGTTGGCCAACCGGCTGGTCCGGCCGCCCAGCTACACCCTGAACTGAGCTTTACTGGAGCTGAAGGACCACCCGCTCCCCGGCGGAGCCGGTGTCTGTCCCGGGCAGCAGATAGCCGGTCACCTGGGCAGCCCGGCTCAGCTGCAGTATGTACACCGCTCCGCTGAAGCCGGGCACCCGCCCGACCGTGACGCTGGTCACCAGCTCACCTGAGGGCGGCTGGGGCACCGCCGCGCCGGGGGCCACCCCCTGCATCTCCACGTACAGGGTGGTGGCGCCGTCAAAGCCGGTGGTGATCTTGGGAGATCCGCTGCCGGAGACCATCTGAAAGACCACCCAGAGTTGGGTGCCGTTCTGGTGCAGTCCATACCGGGCGGTCTGCATCTGATAGCCGCTGCCGCTGCCCCCGAAGGTCTGCTCCCCGGTGAGGTTCAGGGCCGGGGCCGTGGTGGCCGGCGCGCTCGGAGAGGCGGCCGGGGAGTGGGGGGCGGTGGGAGTTGGCGAGCTCTGGGCGGTCCTCGTCGGCGCCGGGGTGGGGGCGCTGTGGTGGGTCAGGGCCCACCCGATGAGGAACACCGCCAGCGCGGCCACCGCGATGGTGCCGGTCCGGGTCCAGCTCCGCGGCCCCGGGCTGGCCGGCCTCGGGGCCACCGGCCGCTTTCCTTGGCCCTCGGGGCGGTGGGGCGGAGGAATGCGCTGGTAGCCCGTGGTCTGTTCGCTCGGCGCCCGGCGCGGCGGCACGACCGAGTCGACAGGGCGGACCGGCGGGGACAGCGGCTCGGCAGCCGCCGGCGTGGGCGGCTGGGGGGGGATGTCCAGCAGGTCCCGCTTCGGCACCCAGCTGTCCGTGACCGAGCTCGGCAGAGAGGGAGGCGGTGGGATCCAGACCGGCACCTCGGCGGCGGGCGTCGGCTCCTCCAGCCCAGCTGCCTCCTCCTTGGCCACCTCCATGACCTCGTCGCCCGAACCCTGTCCTCCCACCCCTGTGGACTCGCTCGGCCAGGGAGGGATTGGCGGGAGGGCCGGCGACCACACCGGCAGCGGGTCCGGCTCCCAGCTGCGCTGCCAGGGGCCTTCCGGATTCGCCAGCCCCTCCGCCTGCACTTGCGCGGTCCACGGGTTGTCGGCCGGAGTTTCCGGTGGCTCGCGGCCTGGGACGTCCGCTTGGGCACCGAGACCCGCGGCGGAATCCAGGAGGGCGTCCGGATCCTGGGGTTCGTCTCCGGCGGCAGGCGCACCCCATTGGTCAGCCAAGATCGGATCCGGGTAGCCGTCCGGCGATGGGGTTTCGGCGGCGCTCCCCTCGGCGGTCTGGTCCGGGAGTTCGGCCGCCGGTGGCGTCTCGGACCCGGGCGTCTCCGCCTGGTTCCCCCAGAAGCTAGAGGTGGAATCCACGGGCGGGAAGTTGCCATCGGTGGCTTCATCCGTCCGCTCCAGCGGGGCCGGATCAACCGCCGCCGGTGGTGGAGGAGGTTCAGCGGAATCGGGGCTGAAACGGTCCGATGCCCAGGGGCTGTTGGCCACCGGTTGGTAGTCGATGGGCACGGTGTAGGGTTCCGCTGGCTCCTCCGGGAAGATGGGGTCGAGATCCTCGACGGTGCCGGCCGATGCGTCGGAGGCTGGCCCCGTCCCCTCGGCCGCGACCTCCGCCTCAGCCGCGCCCAGCTCCGGGGCGGTGGCCTCCTCAGCGCCGGACGCGCCTGGCATCCAGCCTTCCTCAGCTTGGGGGGTCACGTCGTCGGTGAGCGGTGACGATGCCCAGCCGGAACCCGGTTGGCTGTCCAGCGGATCCAGCGCCGCCGGGTCGGCTTCAAGCAGCGGGCCGACGTTCGCGTCGCCCACTCCCTGGTCCGAGTGGTCCTCGGCCCCAGCGGGCCACGGGGCGATGTCGCTCTCAATCGACGTGACTTGATCCGACCCGTCCGCCTCCTCGAGGGGGGGCTGCTCTGGGCCGACCATGAGATCCGCGGCTGGGGCAGGGGGCTCCAGAAGGTCCGTGTGCGGCTCCACCTCCGGCTCGGCGGGTGCCTCCGGAGCTTGCTCAGGAGAGGCGAACCCGGCGACTGAGATGGAGTCCAGCGCGCCAGCGGCGGTCGCGCCCGCCACCCCGGGACCCCAGAGGGTCAGGTCAGGAAGGGTGTTGGACTCCGCGACCGCGGGCCCCGGGGCATCTTCCAGCGGGGGAACCTCCACAACGGCCACCGGGTCGGGCTCCGGGGGAGGTGGGGCGGCGCTGCCCGTCGCCTCTGGAGAGAGAACCCGGGCCCGCTCCAGGATGGCTGTGGCCGACCCCGGCGGGACGTGCGCCCGGGCCAGCTGGGAGATCCGCTCCGTCTCCTCCCGCAGGTAGCGCATACCGGAGCGGCAGCGCTCGCAGGTGACCAGGTGGGTTTCGAGTTCAGCCTGCCTCTCCTGGGAGAGCTCCCCATCCAGGGCGCAGCTCAGGGTCAGCAGGCTGCACTTCATGCTAGATCGAGATGTCCCGGTAGATGCTGCCGAACTCGCGCCGGCCCCGGGCCACCAGCCGGGAGGCGGCCTCCGGGGAGCACTCCAGGGCGACCGAGATCTCGCGGTAGGAGAGCTTGGCGAAGTCGCGCAGGAGGAGGGAGGCCCGGAGGGAGAACTCGGTGGCCAGCATGGCGCGCTTGGCGGTATTGATCCGGGCGGCGTCGGAGGCGCTTGACCCCAGGTTGATCAGGGGCGGGCGCTTGGCGAACAGCCGGCCCACACCCCGGCGCAGCGGCGGATAGTGCTGGTGCTGCTTGGCCGCCTTGGTCACCGAGCGGTAGAGGATCGCGCGCCCCTCACGCTGCAGGCTGGCCGGCGGGAAGTGGCGAGTTTGGTGAAGCCCGGCGGTCACATACTCCACCGCCTCCTCGGGGTCCCCGGTGAGGTGGATGGCGTACGAGATCAGGGAGTCGAGGTGCTGGCGCGCCAAGGCCTCCAGCGTGCTCGCGGCGGTTGGGGGTCGTTCTAAGACGCTATTCATGACGTTGCGTGTTCGCACACGCGAGCTGGCGCCACTATAGCGGGAGTCATGGAGTCTTGCAAGCGACCGTATTCCCGAGGGTGTGGGACGGGAAAGTAGGGGGACCTGGGGAGGCAGAGTAGATTTGTGGTAGTCTGGCTGTGGGGCCACAGCCAGATAGGAGACCTGCCAATGGAAGCCTCTCTCCCCGAGATCGAGCAGGAG
>JAKATL010000054.1 GCA_021827985.1 bacterium | reverse complement strand
CTCCACCCCTGGGGCCAGCGCAACCACTCGATGTAGTCCAAGCAGTCCTCGTCCGTCTGGAACCAAGACTGAAACTCGCCAGTGGAGCGTGGGTAGTCGATGCCGGGACGCGGGCTGCTCACTACCCATCAATCTTACTCCGGCTAAATGGATACCCCCAAGAGCGCTAATCGGGCTGCGCATCTGTAGTGATCTCTCGTTCGCGGAGATCGGCGCAGTGATGGGCTGCTCGGAGGCGGCTGCCAGGGTCGCCACGCACAGGGCCCTCCTCCGACTCCGGACCCACATGGAGGGTAGGCCATGAATCCAGCCGACGAAGAGCGCAGCCCGTTCGAGTCGAAACTCCGGCAGGAGTTAGCGAGTGTGTGGGTGCCCGACTCCTTAGGCAGCCGCATCGCGTCGCGGAGGCGGCGACGTCACGTCCGGCCGACGGGAAGCCTCACTTCACTGGCCGCCTTCGTCCTGGTCGTCATTGTGGCCACAGCAGCTGCGTATGCCGCGCTCCAACCCCGCCACGGACAGGCACCAGGAGGCGCTCTCGCTCCACTGGGACCCGTCTGCTTGGCGCCCGGATCCGTCCAACTGATGGCCGTGAGCGGAGCCTCTCCGCGGGATGTCTGGACGGTCGGCGGGATCATCGTGAGGCGGAATGAGCCATGGCAGACCCTGGCAGAGCGCTGGACCGGAGCACGGTGGCAAGTGGTACAGACGCCCAGCCCCGGGGACGAGTACAACATGCTGCTGGGAGTGGCAGTTGTTGGCCCCGGTGACGCTTGGGCCGTGGGATTCTCCCAGGGCAGATCCGGGGAGCGGCCGCTCATCGAGCACTGGGACGGACGCCGGTGGGTCGACGTCTCCTCGCCAAGCCTCGGCCTCACTGGCCTCACGGCCTCGGCCAGCCTCACGGCCGTCAGCGCGTCCGGCCCCGCGGACGCGTGGGCCGTTGGGTGGGAAGCCAACGGAGGGGCGGCGCAGCAACCGATCACTGAGCACTGGAACGGTACGAACTGGACTCTAGTTGCTTCGCCGCGCCTGCCCATGCCCGATTCCCGGGGGCCGACCGGGGCGGTGCTGACGGCGATAGCCGACATCTCTCTAACCGACGCCTGGGCGGTCGGATACTACACGGGCAACAACCGCAGCCAGGCGTTGATCGAGCACTGGGATGGGCAGAGCTGGCTCCAGAGCTCTCCCCCGTCTGTCGAAGACGGCGTCAGCTCCCTGACCGGTGTGGTGGCCTCAGCGCCGGGAAGGCTATGGGCGACAGGCGCTCCTGAAGGGCCTAGCTCTCACTACCCTGCGTTGGTTGTTGCACTAGAAGGAGGTCACTGGCAGGTGACTCGGGCAACAGGGACAGGCCACCTGTACGCTGCTCTGGCAGGGATGGCCATCGATCCTGGCGGGGAGCGCTGGGCGGTCGGCTACACCAGGGCGAGCACCCAGGCTCCGGAGCGCGCCCTCATAGTCCGTTCTAGTTCCCACGGCTGGACCACGGTGTCCGCGCCCGAGACCGGACCTGGTGGGAGCGTCCTCGTTGGAGTGACGGCCATCTCGCAGACCGACGCTTGGGCGGTTGGATCGGTCCCTTCGCTGACTTGCGGCGGCCCCGGGTATCCCCTGATTGAGCATTGGAACGGTCACCGGTGGGAGGTGTCCGTACTTGGCAGGCGACAATAGAGGACAAGAGAGCATCCCTTACTTCGGCAGGATGTTGTCAACCCCCGCGACTGGTGGCGAGTCGGCCAGCGCGCGTCCGATCCTCACGAGCGTGCGTGGGGCCACCGGCCTGCCTGCCAGAGCTGCAGTTACGGTTGGGGCACTTACTCGTGCGGCCCGCGCGAGATCGGCGTTTCCCCAGCCACGGCGGGCCATCTCGAGCCGGAGACGGTCAGTTGCCAGAACAATGCTCATGTCCGATCCCCATGCCGGTCACCATCCGGGCCGAGCGGGTCAGGATCGCTTGTTTCGGCGCCGCCCACGCTCGGCCTCGTCCCGACTCCCGCGATGCTGGGCGCCTACGTCCCCATCCGTTAGACCTTCTGCACCCAAGGCCGTGGGGGCCCCCCAACACCAACTGCCTGCTGCGCCTGGCCATGGCTGTTCTCCAGGAGCAGCACCACGAGTGGCAGGGCGGGAAGCGCCACTTCTCCCAGGAGGCCCTGGCCTTGTAGTAGCAACGGGCCATGAGGTCACCGCCGCCGAAGTCGAAGCCGCTCGGACGGCGGCCCCGGAGATGGGCCTGGTCCCGGGCCGGCGTCGAGTACACGCGCCGGCACACCCGACGGCAGTGGAGCCGATCAAAGTCGTCGACGGCGGGGGACCAGCCCCGGGTGTCGCAGTACAGGTCCAGCCGCGAGATCCCGAGTTGGGGCTCGCTCCGCATCACGCTCGCCGCCAGCCACTTTGAGATCTCGGCCTGGGCCCCGTGGGCGCCCCGGGAGAGGAGACAGGCGGAGTGCGTCTGGATGAAGACCGGCGGGAAGGGGGATGGCGCCCCGATCGCCACCTCTATGTTGGGTGAGCTGGCCCAGAACGGATAGCTCCTCCACCCGTGCGGACGCAGGGCCACCGAGAGGGACTGCTCACCCCAGGTGACCACCTGGAGCTCCTTCGAGGACTGCGCCTCGCGCTTGAGCGCCTCCAGGAAGACGAGGAGCCCCTCCTGCAACTCTCCCCGGACCGAGACGTGGAGCGTGTCCACCCCCGAGCTGAGGACCTTGAGACCACCCATCACGAGGTACCCGGAGGGTCGTCTGAACTCGGGCATGTATTTTCCCACCAGTGCGACACGAGGTCGCACACGTAGCCGTCGGAACTCATCGAACACATAGGAGGGGACAATGAGGATCTGACCTGGGGTTCTGCCCCCTGACCGTACCGGAGCGTGCGGCGGGAGCAATCCCGCGGTGCGGAGCCTCTGGGACACAGGACATCTCGCCCTCGGGCGGCAGCCGAACCGTGAGGAGAGGCTGTGACTGCCAGCACCAGGCGGTCGGAGGCTGGGTTGGATGGTATGGCCAGCGCAGGCGAACTGCCGATAAACGCCGTCAAAATAGACAAGCCGAAGATGCTGTGCCGTAAGGCTGAAGGCTTGGACCAAAAGGTAGGTGGCCCGGAGCAGGGGTTTAGTGGTACCCTGCCGCAGACACTGCGGCCACCGGCGGAGAGGCAGGGCCTAACCCATCCGGGTACGTGTGTGGAACGTGGTAAGCCCGTAGTTTTCCCCTTCGGGGACAGCAAGCTGCAAGGCGAGCCTATGGGACTGCGGGTAAAGGATCGCGGAGGACGCGAAGGCCATCCTGTAATGGGATGGACAGGAGTTGAGCCACCTGGCGACATCACTCCACGCGAAAGCGGGCAGACTTCCGCGAGGTCTCTCATCACGAGAGAGTTTGGCAAAGCGATCAAGGAGGCAAAGCAGATGGCGGGAGAACGTGTACGAGGCGGCCCCAGAGCGGGCAGCTTCGCCCTGTCTCCTGGTGCGGCCTCCCACGGAGCAGACGACTGGAACCAGATCGACTGGAACCATGCTCGCCAAACCGTGCGTCGTCTCCAAGCGCGTATCGTGAAGGCAACTCAGGAAGGCCGGTGGGGTGAGGTGAGAGCCTTGCAACATCTGCTAACCCACTCGTTCAGCGGCAAAGCGGTTGCGGTGAAGCGAGTGACGGAGAATCGAGGCAAGCGGACGCCGGGGGTTGATGGGGAAACCTGGAACACCCCGGCCCGGAAAGCAAGAGCCATACATGAACTGGGGCAGCGTGGGTACCATACCCGCCCGCTCCGGCGAGTGTACATAGCAAAGCGAAACACACCAAAAATGCGCCCTCTGGGTATCCCGGTTATGAAGGACCGCGCGATGCAGGCTCTTTACTTGCAAGCGCTCAGCCCCATCGCCGAGACCACAGGGGACGAGCGCTCCTACGGCTTTCGTCCAGCGAGTTCGGCTGCGGATGCCATTGCATATTGCTTCATATTGCTCGCTCGCAAGGGCTCCCCGCAGTGGATTATGGAAGGCGACATTGTTTCGTGTTTCGACCGCATCAGCCATGCTTGGCTCTTAACGCACGTGCCAATGGAGCGATCCATCTTGCACAAGTGGCTGAAGGCTGGATTCATGCACCAGCCCGTGGTCTATCCGACCGAGGCGGGTACTCCGCAAGGGGGTATCGCCTCACCTGTACTCGCCAATATGGCTCTGGATGGTCTCCAGCGGGCACTCCGGGAACGCTTCCCGCAGCTGTCTTCAGGCTCGACTCTCCATCAGGTCAACATGGTTAGGTACGCTGACGACTTCATTATTACGGGAGACTCGCGAGAGGTTCTTGAAACTGAAGTCAGACCTCTCCTGGAACGCTTTCTGGGAGAGCGAGGGCTGGAACTCTCCTCGGAGAAGACAGCTATTACCCATATAGACACGGGCTTTGACTTCCTGGGCCAAACGCTACGGAAGTATCACGGCAAGCTGCGCACGACTCCGTCCAAGCAGCGAACCCATGCCTTCCTGCGCGAAGTTCGGGCTGTCATCAAAGGGAACAAGGCGGTCACGGCCGGCTCACTGGTGCAACAGCTCAACCCCATGATTCGAGGTTGGGCCATGTACCACCGGCACGCGGCCAGCAGCAAGACCTTTGCGTACGTGGATCACACAATCTGGAAGGCGCTCTGGAACTGGGCACGGCGGCGGCACCCGGCGAAGGGCCTCGGATGGGTCAAGGCGAAGTATTTCTCTGCCCACCGCGGCCACCAATGGGTGTTCACGGGTCAGGTGACCAATGCCAGGGGCGAGAAGCACGACTTGCGAATCTTCTTCGCAAGCTCAGTGCGGATCCGGCGGCACATTTTGGTGCGTGGATCTGCCAACCCCTTCGACCCCCGGTGGGCAGCCTACTTCAAGGCCCGGCATGGCCGGAACCGGAAGATTGCCTACCACGACCGGCAGCGACACCTCTCCCGAGTGGCCAACGGTCCCAACAGCACGTCCTGGTCCGTGCCCACCACCACACGCAGAGTTGCCCCGTCCTTAACAGGGCGGTAGCAGAGGCTTGAGCCGGATGCCGGGAAACCGGCCCATCCGGTTCTGATGGGAGGGGACGGCGGCAACGCCGCCCCCTTACCCGACCTGCGAGACAGGCACTAGTGGTGGGATGGAGACCTTGCCGGGCCACCTGGCCAGGAGCAGCTGGCGGCTCTCCTCCCTCGGTCACCACCCAACGCCGCCATCCCCGGCGCCTACGTGGTCATCCACTGGTGCCGCCAACACCAGATGGCCCTTCCGGGGTGGGGAGGGAGTAGGGCGGCCTTGTCGCTGTCCAGGAGGATGTAGCTGTTCACGGCGGCCCGGACCCGGAAGGCCACTGTGCCCTGCAGGTTGGACTTCAGCTGCCCCGGCACCGCCTCGGCATCCGGGCGCTGGGTGCAGCAGACGAGGTGGACCCCCACTGACCGCCCCAGCCTGGCGATCTCCCCAAGGCGCCCGCTGGCCGCCTGCTGGGCGGCGCGGGCGGCCCGGTCATCGCTCAGGTCGCAGCAGGTGAGCTCCGCCACCTCGTCCACCACGACCAGCAGTCGGGGCCAGCTGGGCGGGGCAGCCTCGCGCGCCTCCTCGAGCCGACGGCTCACCTCCTGGAGGGGACCCTCTCCCCCATCCACCTCTCTGCTGCTACGCCTCATCCCCACCCCGTGATCTCTGAAGCTCCTTTGAAATCTCCCACCTCCTGTGCCGGCCGGTACTCCGGCCCATGTGGCCCGGTCCAGGTTAGCAGGTCCGCCAAGGATTTCAAGAGGTGGCGCGGACCACTTATTCGGGCCGCGGGGAGATGCCTGGGACGAGACCGGACCCTAGGAGCCGGAGGTCAGGGAGCGCCTCTCAGAACCCCTCGGGCACCCGGGGGAAGACCAGGGCGGTCATGTCGCCTGGCAGGTGGCTCTCGATCACCGCCACCACCTGCTCCTGCTCCCGCATCACCCGGTACAGCTGCAGCACCGGCACCCCGTCCGGAAGCGCCAGCAGCGCCTTCAGGTGAGGGGTGGGCATGGAGGCCTCCACCACGTCCTCCCCCTCCTCGCCGGGCAGCCCCTTGAGCTTGAGGAGGTCCGGCAGCCAGAAGCCGCTCAGTTCCTCCTCCCGTAACTGGGCCTTCTCCTCCGCCACCGGGTGCAGCCAAACCCGGGCCAGTATCTGGGCTCCGGTGACGTCGATCCCGGTCCCCTCCTGGACCAGCACTACCGTGCCGGGAGCCACCTGGAGCAGCTCCGCCACCCAGGGGGTGACCGGGATCCTCCGAGTGACGTCCCCGATCAGCCCCTGGATCTTGAAGGCTCGTTCGGTGGAATGCTCAGCTCCCGGCTCCTCCGCCGGCCCGACCCGGGGCCGGGCGGTACCCACCGCCCGGGCCTCCACCCGCCGGCGCTCAGCTTTGGGGTCCCGGACAAAGCTCCCGGAGCCGTGCTCGGACTCCACCCTCCCCTCCTGCTTCAGCACCCCCAGGGCGCTCCGCACCGTGGCCCGGGTGACGTGGTACCGGGCCATGAGCTTGCGTTCCGATGGGAATGCCACCCCCGGCGGCAGCCGTCCCTCCTCGATCTCCTGCCGGAGGGCCGCCGCCAGCTGCTGGTACAGCGGCTCGGAGCTGCCTCGGTCCAGGACGTACCTTGCCATAGGTGCAGCTTATCTGGTCCGGACCATGGGTGCAAACGAACCCAGCGTACGCATGTGCCCACCACATCCCCCTACTGGCCATCGCAATCCAACTGTCTCCGATGGCTGCTCTCGGCCCGCCTCCGCCGGGGAGTACTGGTCCTCCCGTGAAGTCGTCGCACGTCATGAATATGTGGGCTTTGACAGAATGTTGTACGACTACTATGATCCAGCATATGATTGATACGGCCCCGGATGCGGATCACAGGCCGGATAGCTGGTGAGGCCCGAGCCCCTGTACAACCGCCTGGCGGTCTTACGCGCTGAGCACGGGATGAGCCGGCATGACCTGGCCGCCGCACTTGGCGTCAATTACCAAACCATCGGCTACATAGAGCGTGGTGAGTACAGCCCCAGCCTGGATCTCGCCTTCCGGATAGCGGAAGTCTTCGGGCTGCCAATCGAGGCGATCTTCTCCCGGCAGCCGATGCAGCCCATGAGCACCCAGCTCTTTCCCGCCACGGTTGAGGCTCGCTCGCCAGGAGAGGTTCCGGTCAACAAATGATGCGGTCGTGGCACCGGCGGAGAGGCTATGGCAGTCCGGAGTTCTTGGTTTTCGTCGGCCTAACACTGTGCGCTGCTCTGGGACTGGCAAGCCTCTTCGCCATGGGCCAGTTCACCTGGTTCCTGCTCTACCTGGTGGCCACCTTGGTCACGGTCCTGGTCCTGAGAGCCATTCCCGTGGAGCCGGGTGCTGTGCTCAGCCGACGTCCGGCGCGCCGGGGCCTGGTGCTGCTGATCGGAGCCACCTGCTGCCTGTTGACATCGATTCCCTCCACACTCGGCACCTGGTACCTGCTGCCTACCCTATTCCTCATCTTCTGCAATGTGATGCTGGGCAGGGCCACACAGCGGATCAGCGCCGCTCCAGTGCACGACGTTGACGAGTGGCAGGAGTCGATGCGAAACCGGGCGCACGTCGTCGCCTACTGGATCTTGGCCGCCGTGGTAGTCCTAGGGGTCGGAGGGGCGTACGTCATCTCCTACGCAACCAGGGCCTGGGTGGCCGACAGCTTTGGCGTCTGGATTGCCCTGGCGGAGTTGCTTCTGTTTTTGCCGGCGATGGTGGTGGCCTGGCGCCAGCCCGATCCTGTGGTGGAGTACGTCAGACCGAGGGGACCGATCCGCTGGAGCCGTTCCCTCGTATTCGGCGCGGTCGCCGTGGAACTTCTGCTCCCTGTGGTCTCAGGACTAGCCATGCTCGTCCTGCCCCCGCAGGTGAACACCACGCGGCGTCCAGCCGCCGATCAGGTCAGGGGCTGTTCCTACCTTGGAGCCATCACAACAGTCGGTTGGGTCTTTCAGGCACAGCTCCCGATCTCGGCCGATGTTTGCTGGACGGGCGTCCGCGCCGTAGAGCAGTGGGGCCTGAACCGGAGCGACTGCAACCCGGAGACCACCTCGGGGCTCTTGGTCACGACCGTGTCGTGCACCAGGCGGTTGTTGCCAAACGGCACGCTGTACTTCGACTACACGGCCCGCTTGGAGTCTCCCGGATTGCCATTCGTCCAGCGAGACGTGTCCCTCAAGGTGGCCGTCTCGCGAACCGGCCGTCTGCTGGCATTTCCGTGACTATCCGTTCGATGGCGGCCAACCACGGACAAGTTCGAGGCCAGCTCCCAAACCGAATTCTGGTTGCCCTGCTGGCACTGCTCTGGGGGATCACCGCATCCCCAATCCCGGTGTCCCTGAACGGTTGGGGCACGGCGGTGGTGGCTGGAGCTTTGGCCATTTTCGTGATTCTGGGGCACCGCACCCGATGGCTAGCGCTTCCGCTCAGGCAAGATCACGACGAGTTCCAGGCCCATCTCCGAGCTCTTCCCTATCGGTTGAGCTTCAGGCTCTTCCTACTTGGCGTTCTCCTACTCATACCCATGCTCGTAGCAGGTGCGGACCAAGGCGGCACCAGCATCACGTGGGGAGTGCCCGATCCCCTCGGCCCACGGGCGATCGCAGCCGCATTCCTCTTGCTGCTAGTCTTGCCGACGGCCGTGGGCGCCTGGATCGCTCCCTCCCCCTCGGGTGACGGTGAGCCACCCGACACCGGAGCACGATCGAGCGCCGCGACCGTCAGTCTCGGCGCTCTTCTCGCAGTCCTCTTGGGGGCCTGGCTGGTGGGAATCCAGGCCTTGCCTGCTAGCGGTGCCACCAAGGCGACGATTCCGGATCCCCAAGATTACGTCTCTGGTGCCACTTGTGGCGCGTTTTCCGCTGTGTCCGAACTCGACCGCGGCTTCGGTCCTTCGCTGGTCATGCTCGCTCAGGTTTGTTGGAACGGGAGAGCCGTGTGGCTGGCCAACAGCCCCGCCAGACCAAGCGGGCGTCGACGGCAGCCTTACCTCGCGACGGCGTTGCCCACTTTCTGTTCACAAACCGCCGACGGAACCGACTTTGGGATACTTGCCCGTCAGCGTTGCCGCGTGTGGGTAGACGGGAGCGGAGCTATACACGTGACGATGTCCGCGGACGCCGCATCCGGGCTGCCAGGCCTCGCCGCTCGTCAGCTCAGGCTGAACTTGGTGGTCACCAACACCGGACGCGTCCTCAGCTTCGACTAGCAGGGCGTTGATCAACACCAGGGCGCCCTCCATCTCGCGAGGCGCGTCAGGGAGGACAACGCCGTGATCGCGCCCCGGAACTGGTCCGATGAAGGGCGCGGCGCAGAGCGGCCAAGCTCCCCGGCAGGTGGCACAGGTCAGGGCGGGCGAAGCGCGAAAGGTGGTCCGCGCTGGACTGACAGGCGGGGCCTCTCTCACCGCTGCTGCGGAAGTCGGGTGACTGGTAGACGACGCATCTCCGCCCTCGCTCTATCCCGGGGCTCCACCTCGGAGTCAACCAGGCCCCGGATCACGGGAGGGTGACGGGAAAGCTGACAAGCGTTGGTCGCCCGATTGCGAGGAGGTAGGTGCCAGGGCCCGGGAGAACCTGCCAGAGCTTTCCGGTCACCAACTCCGAGGAGACCTCCGTAAGCTCCCACGTGTCGGCGAGGCTGGCGGGCGGGAGACCGGCAGGTGAGGGCGGGCCGAGATTGGTGTGCGCGAGGCTTCCCTGTGCAGGCTCGATCGCCGGGTACAGGTACTCGAACGTGAGGTTCGAGTCAGCTGCTGCCGGCGAGCCCGGCCCGCGACTCAGACTCCACAGCTGGGCGATCGGACTTCCTCCCGAGGCGTGCCACGCCACGTATACCTCCTGGCCGGAGACGACGATCGAAGTCACCTGATAGGTGACGCCATCTACCGTTACCGGCGCCGGGGTAGCCGGCCGCAGAGCGGAATGTTGGGTGACGGTCAGTCCGAGAATCCAGCTCCCTTCGAACCGGGACTGAGTACTACGGTGGCCCGGCGATGCGGGAGAGGTCACCACTAATGAGGTCACGTCCAGCGTCAAGCGCACCGGACCGTGGGTCGCCCGTCCAACGAGGGGCTGGAACATCAGATCCTCGCTGCTCCCGCCCCCGCAGCAGGGCGAATACGAGTGGCCATACTGGTCAGTGAGGCTCGCCAGTACGCTATATTCGGTTGCGGACTTGGACGGCAGTGAGTCGTGTCCGTCCACTTTGATCACCACAACCGTCCTCGACGTATCGGCGAAGCCTCCCACCACCGTGATCGTCTGACCGTCCGCGGTGACCGAACTGCGAGCCGGAGTCAGCTGACTCGGCGTCAAGCCTTCTAGCTCCAAAAGAGGCGCTGAGATGGGGCCGATGACTGGGGCGTCAGCGAGTTGCATGGCGTAGCTGGGAATGAGCCGCGCAGCAATCAGGTTGATAAGCACCAGGACTACCGCGGCAGGGACGGTCCAATATGGCACCCGCCGGACCATCACCCGCCTAACCGACGACCGAGGAGCTCGCGGTCCGCGTCGCATTTCGCGCACCTGCCCGAGCACACGGTCGGCGACATCGTCGGCATCGTGCTCCACACCCAACGCCCGATGAACCAGTTGCCTGGTCACCACATCACGCTGTTCCATGTCGGGTGTCCTCCTCTAGAGCAGTTCGGAGTACCTTCACCCCTCGATTCAGCCTCGACTTCACCGTTCCGAGCCGAACGCCGAGGACGCGTGCTACCTCGTGCTGAGGTAGGTCCAATTCGTAATACAGGTAGAGCGCCGCCCGCTGATCCCAGGTGAGCTGAGCAACCGCGGATTCGAGGTCCGCGCGAAGCTCGATCGACGCCTCATGCCGGCGAGCCTCTAGCCGATCTACCATGGCGTCCCCACCCATGGCCTTGCCCCGCCGCCACCAGCTGGACCGAAGGCGGGATCGGCAACGGTTACTGACAATGGTCAGGAACCAAGCGCGCATCATCCTATCGTCGCCTCGGAAGCGTGGGTACGTTCGCCACGCGTTCAGGGCGGCCTCCTGCAGGACATCCTCGGCCTCTGAGGTGTCGCGAAGGACGGCTCGAGCTAAGCGAAAGCCGTCCACCAGCAGCGGTCGGAAGCGCACATCAAAGTCGTCTGGGGCTGTGGCCTCAGAGCCATCGGCGGAGCGGGCGCCATTCAACAACTGCACCATGGGGTCCCACTGCCGCGTTGGCTGTGCAACTCAACCTCCATCCTTAAGGGTAGGTGGCGGCCTGTCGCCACCCGAACCAACGCCTCGGCCGCTCCGAAAGTTCCCGGCGGCCGCGACGATGGCTGCACCGCGACCTCTCCCGAGCCGATCTCTCGGATGGAGTGACCACCACCGGCGTAAGCGTCGGAGGCCGGGCGGAGCTAGCGAGCCGGCTCGCTGGAGGCCACCGCTTCCGAGTTGTCGTTTGTGCCGCGGTCCGGGTTGGGCTGGCCGACCCGGAGGGATCGCTCATAGGGTCAGCCGCCCTCGGTAGGAGGCAGAGGCGGTCAAGTGGACCGACATGCAAACGGCCTTCCTTGTCAGCCCGGCTGCACAAGGTCGAAAGCAATCCTCGCAGTGGGACCCTTGGTGAGATTCCACGGTCGACCGATCTCAGCGCCCAGGCGAACGGCGCGGCGCACCGCCGCCTCCCGGGCTCTGCCACCCAAGTGAGAGCAGGTGGGCGTGCAGGACCAGACTACCCAGTACTCATCCGAAGTAGGGCGACACGCCTATCCCCGATGTCCGTGGACCCCCGCAGCTGGGACGCGCGTGACCTCTTGGCCCGAGGGCTAACAACAGCCGTGACAACAACCGGGGCGAACGGAGGCGGCCGCACCCGGGCAACCGAACGCAGGTCGGCGGCTCCCTTGAGATCAAAACGGACGCGCGCGGAGGGCTCCGAACACACCCTGCTAGTACTGAAAGCTCCGATGTCGGGTGCTTCGACTCCTAACACCTTTGGTCCAGTGTCCGGAATGGGGCGAGCGCTCCCACTCAACGGCCACTGACCAGAGCTCGAGCCATGGCGTCGTAGGCGTCGTCGTGGCTGAGATGAGCGTAGTGCTCGGCGATCACCTTCTCCGAAGCGCCAGCTATCGCCGCCAGCTGTATTGGGTTCATCCCTCGTCTCAGCATCTCCGTGATCCACGAGTGCCGGAGCAGGTGCGGGTGGACCGGCTTGCCCAGTTCCGCCTGTTTGCCCAACAACCCGACCATCTGGGCCACTCCGGACTCCGTCAGGGGCTCGTAGGTTTCACCATGCACCCGTCGGCTCGAATAGAAGATCCGACCTCCGGCGGAGTCGGCCGGCCGGTTTCGGCTCAGGCGCTCGACCCGCCGGGCCAGATCTGGGAGCATTGGGACCAGCCGCTCGCGGTCACCTTTGCCGCGAACCCGCAGGTAGGTCCGGTTGCCACCCCGCCTGATGTCGTCGACACTGAGCCCCGTCAGCTCCCCCAGACGCAGGCCGCAATCGGCGAATAGCCGGACGATGACCTTGTCCCGCTCCGTCCGCGCGCTGTCCTCAAGGCGGTCGATCTCAGCCCGGCTCAGGACTTCCCTCTCTTGCCGCGGCCGCTTGGGC
>JAKATL010000009.1 GCA_021827985.1 bacterium | reverse complement strand
CTAAGGCGTCGTAAGCCAATAACCTAGACCTTTAGGGGTTTGGGGAAATGACATAGTTCCAATCGCCGTGGAAGTCATCGCGGGCGATACGGATGGTGGCAAACTCGGCATCGGTCACCTTGATGCCCTTTTGGTACTGAGCGGTATCAAGTTCAGCGCGCACCTTCAGCCCTTTGCGGGTGGTGGTCGCCGCGATCAAGTTGACGATGACTTCATGGGTCACCAAGGGCTGACCGCGCCAGTTGAGGCTGATGTATGAAAACAGGCGATGCTCGATTTTGTTCCACTTGCTGGTGCCAGGCGGGAAGTGACTCACCCGGATGGTGAGGTTCAGTTCATCAGCGAGCCGCTGCAGCTCCAGCTTCCAAAGGCGTACCCGGGAGCCGTTGCTACCGCCGCCGTCGGCCATGATCATCAACTCCTTGGCCGCCGGATAGACGGCCCGCCCCATCGCGAACCACCAGCGCCGAATCGTCGCCACCGCAAAGCTGGCGGTGTCGTGATCGGTGCCCACGCTCACCCAGCCGGTGTTGGTGGCGATGTCGTAGACACCATAGGGATTGGCCCGACCCAACTCTTGGTCCAAAAAGTCATAGACGTTGACCTGCTCGGGTTCACCCTGTGGTCGCCACTCCTTGCCACCATTCTTGTAGCGGCCGACCAACTCTTTCTTCTTGGTATCCACCGATATCACCGGTTGTCCTGAGCCCAGGGCCGCTTGGGTCTTGGCGTTGATGTATTCGAACTGGGCGTTGCGATCGGGGTGGCTCGCCCCTTCCAGAGTCTTGCGATTGCCTTGCAGGCTGTACCCCAGGTCCTTAAGCAAGACCCCCACCGAAACATGACTGATCGCGTGCCCCTGGGCGCGCAATTCGCGCGCCAGTTGCATTAGGCTCTTGCAGGTCCAGCGCAGCGGCGACTGCGGATCGCCTCGGGTTACAGGATCTACCAAGCGCTCCAGAGCTTCGCGCATCCCGGGGTCCTGGTCCACCAGCTTCTTGCGTCCCGCGCCTGGCCGTCGCACCCGCCGCGCTTGTTCCGGTGGGATACGCTCTGCTGAATCCAACTCCTTGATCCCGGCGATGATGGTCCCGCGCGCCACCCCAGTGGCTTGGCTAACCCGCTTGATCCCGCCGCGCCCCAGAACCTTCGCCTCCGCCGCCACGTGAAGTCGCCGCAGACGCTCGTCCAAGAACCCTTCGAGAGCTTGATGTCGGGCCGCAACCAAAGCATCTGTCTCCATCCGCCAAGTTTAGGTCTAAGCATTCAGAAGTGCAACTAATTGTTTAACGTTGCCTAAGCGCCGGTGACGGGGCGGGCGGGGACCGCCGGGGGCGGGAGTCCGCGGCCCTCCTCGTGGTGCGAAGGGACGGCGGCTACGGGGGGTTGGACGATCGCATGATCGACCTCAGGGTTGATGACCACCCGGAGCCAGTCTCGGAACTCCAGCGGCTGGCCAGGCTCTGGCGGGTCTATTTCGAGGAGACCGACGAGGGGGCCCTGCTCCCCGTGGACGAGGAGATGCTGCGGCGCCTTCGGCTGGGCCTGCAGCGCCGGGGAGTCCAGGTGGCTGGGGAGGACCGGGACTCCGTGTTCGTCGCCCTGGAGGCCTGGGGAGGCATGGAGAACCTGGAAGAGCGCCTCCGGGGACGGGACCGCGTGGACCCTGTGGTGCTGAAGATGCTGGAGGGCCAGCTCTAGGGGCGTTCGCCCTGCAGGCGGCCGGGAGCGCGCCCGCCTTGCTGACCCGCCCCCCTCCGCAGAAGCGCTCCGATCGGCGCCCCAAGTGGCGGTTCAGCGCCTCACCGGACCGGCCTCCCCAGGACGCTGCACCGAGTTGGTCACTGCAGGCGCCAGCCACTGCGCCGCGCCAGCGCCCGTACCTCCGGCGGCCTCAGCCTCCGGTGCCGGCCAGGTCGCGGTAGCCCCAGCTCCCCTGAGGGGACGGGAGCCCGGTCGGTCCCGTGGGACTCCCCTCCCCCGTTCCCCAGCGGGCCGGGTCTCGCGCCACCAGGAGGGCGGGCACGAGCCGAATCCCGGCGGCGAAGAGGAGCCAGCCGAAGAAGAGCGGCAGGCCTACCGACCAGATGTCCTTGGCCATGTAGAAGTGGAAATCCTGGGCGTCGACGTACTGGAAGGCGGTCATCATCAGCCCCGCCACGCCGAAGGCTAGGTTGATCACCACAAAGCCCTGGGCGGAGATCCTGCCCCGCTCCATCCGGAGCCGGTCTAGGGGGGTCAGGTGCCCTGCCGGAGCCGGCAGGGGGCGCCATCCCCGCCAGAGGCCGAGGAGCATCACCGCCCAGAAGACCGCCCCTACCGTGAAGACGAGGGTGCCGAACGCCACCAGGTCCTGCTGAACCGCCGGGGGCAACCCCTCCGTTCCGGCGTACACCCCCTGGTTGAGGACCAGCCCACCCCCGGTGAGGAGCGAGGCACCCACCACGAAGGGCACCACCACCGGGGGCCAGCTCATGCGGCGGGGGCGGGCCTCGTACGGGCCGGCCAGGGCACCTAAGGTCTTCCAATAGAAGATCGAGCCGATGGCCCAGAGACCCCAGGGGGGCAGGATGGCCGGCAGCCAGTCCACCTCGAGATTGAAGTGGAAGTCGTAGCCGTCCCAGGCCCTCAGCATCACCATCACCCCCCACACCAGCATGGTGTAGACGAGCAGGTAGGCCGCCGATCCCATCACCAGCTCGAACCGCTTGGCGGCCAGCCGCTCCAGCCCCCCCTCCGGTCCCTGGAGCCAACCGGCAATCCGCCAGTACAGGGGGACTGCGAGGACCAGCAGGATGACCACCGGGGTGAGCCAGGGCAGGAAGTCCATGAGCAGGTTGAAGTGGAATACATAAGGATTGATGGCCTTGAGCAGGACCATCAGCCCCCACACCACGACCAAAAACACCAGCGCCAGCGCCAAGGCGGCGGTGACCACCTCGAACCGGCGGCGGATGAAGCTCTCCCAGCTCACAGGAAGGCCATGTTACGGGTTCCCTGGCCGATCAGAAGGCCCGAAAGATGATGGCGAAGCCGATCAGGAGCAGGACCGCGGAGGTGATGGCGAGACAGCCGAAATCGAAGCTGATCAAAAGCCGGAAGCGGGTGCGCATCTCCCCCACCCGAGCGGAGCGGTAGGGCACCCGGGCTTCGCCGTCCGCCCGCTCCGGGGAGGTGGGCTGCCCCCAGATGCTGCGCAGGGTCAGGGCCGCCCCGAAGGCCATGAGGAAGCCCACGCCGAGGACTAGGAGCCCCAGCCCGAAGCTGCCGCCGGAGGCGACCGCAGCGGTCACAGGTCGCTCCTTCGGGCCGTTCCCCGCCCAAGATCAGGAGAGTGAGCGGTAGTCGCGACGCGCGTCCCGGATCCAACCGCCCAGAGCCACCAGCAAGATGATGAGACCGATCACCACCACCACCACCTTGGTGATCACCCCGATGAGGCTCATCGCCACGCCCACGGCCAGCAGAACCGGCCAGAAGCTAGGCCCGGGAAGGTGCTCCTCCCCCTCGCCGGGCTCTCCATCATGGGACTCAGCCATGGGCGGAGGCCAGGTAGAGGGCCGCCCAGATGAAGGCCACGCAGAGCATCAGGAACGCCAGAAGGGTGAGGATCAACCCGAAGCGCATGTTGCCGCTGGCAGATCGTCGCTGCATCAACTCTCCTCAGTCGACGGGGTGGGTCCCATGTTACGGCGCAGTCCACCCTCGGCCCCAGATGGTGGCCGGGCCGGCTGGCCGGTGGGGTGGACGGAGTCGGCCGCGGTGAGCCATCCCAGGGTCACGAGGGCCACCAGCGCAACCCAGATGCCGGCGGCCAGGGCCAGGTGCAGGTCCTGCAGCGCCTCCGGGGCACCGGTGGTGGCGACCAGGCCCCCGACCGCGATCTGGGCCACCAGGAGGATGGCGATCACATCGGCGGCTATCCGGGCCCCCGGCACGGGACGCCAGCGGCGGGCGGCACGCATCGCCAGCAGGGCCAGCAGCACCGTGGCCACCAGCACCATCAGCCGGTGCGAGTACTGAATGGTGATGAGCGGCGCTGGAACCCCGCTGGAAGAGGTGCAGAACGGCCAGGAGGGGCAGGAGTAGCTGGCCCCGCCGTCAACCACCAGGGACCCCGAGAGCAGCAGCACGAAGGTCACGCCCAGGGTCCACCAGCCCAGGGGGTGCAAGCGGCGGCCATTGGCGGGACGCAACGCCACCAGGGCGGTGACCGCGGTCACCCAGGTGACGGCGAGCACCAGAAGCCCCATGAGAAGGTGCAGGGCCACGGTGATGGGGGCGTTGTGGGTCACCACGGTCACCGCACCCAGCACGATCTGGATGGCGATGACCACCACCGCCGCCAGCGCCGGGTAGAGGACGGTGGGCTGGCGGCGGGCCCAGCGCCAAGCGGCCGCGGCGGTGAGAAGCACCAGCACGGTGACCAGGGTCACCACATAGCGGTGGGACTGCTCCAGAAGGGCGTGAAAGTGATCAATCGGTCCCAGCTGCCCATAGCACAGGGGCCAGCCCGGGCAGCCCATCCCGGATTCGGTCACCCTCACCGTGCTGCCCAGGATGATCAGGAAGTAGGTGACCACCGCGGTGGCCAGGGCCAGCGCGGGAAGCACCCGGCGGCGCCCCACGGGGGCCGCCGGACCGGGAGAGGTCACGGCAGGACAGCGCCCGGTGGGTTGATCTCCTTGCCGGCCAGCCGCCAGTCCCGGAGGGGACGGTTGCTCTCCACCTCTGGGATCTCGCGGTCGAAGTTGTGGGGAGGCGGCGGGGAGGTGGTGTACCACTCCAGGGTGTTGCCCTCCCAGGGATCGTTGACCGCGGTCTTGGGGCCGTGGAGCGAGATGGCGGCGTTGTACAGGAAGATCAGGATGGCCACGGCAATGACGTATGAGCCGATGGTCTCCAGCAGGTTGAGCGGCCCCCAGCCGGAGGCCGCGGAGTAGGTGGCGATCCGCCGTGGCATGCCCATGATCCCCAGGAAGTGCATGGGCATGAAGGTGAGGTTGAAGCCGATCAGGAGCAGCCAGAAGTGCCACTTCCCCAGCTTCTCGTTGAGGTAGCGGCCGAACATCTTGGGCCACCAGTAGTAGAGGGCGGCGAAGAGGGCGAACAGTGAGCCACCCACGAGGACGTAATGGATGTGGGCCACCACCCAGTAGGTGCCGTTGAGCTCGTAGTCGATCCCCAGCGAGCTGAGGAAGACCCCGTCCAGCCCCCCGATCAGGAACATGATGAGGAAGCCCACGGCGAAGAGCATCGCCGCGGTGTAGCGGATGGACCCGCCCCAGAGCGTGCCCAACCAGTTGAAGATCTTGACCCCCGTGGGGACCGCGATCACCATGGTGGCGGCCATGAAGAAGATCTGGACCGGAAGGGGCAGGCCCACCGTGAACATGTGGTGGGCGAACACCATGAAGCCCAAGACCCCGATCGCGGCCATCGACATGGCCATGGCCCGGTAGCCGAAGATCGGCTTGCGGGTGAAGACCGGGAGTATCTCGGAGATCACGCCGAACCCGGGCAGGATCATGATGTACACCGCGGGGTGGGAGTAGAACCAGAAGATCAGCTGGTACAGGATCACGTTGCCCCCGTGACTGGGGTTGAAGAAGTTGGTTCCCAGCTGGCGGTCCATGAGGACCATCGCCAGGGCCGCCGCCAGGAAGGGCGACGCCAGCAGCACCAGCGCGGAAGTCACCTCCATGGCCCAGACAAAGAGCGGCAGCCGGAACCAGGTCATGCCCGGAGCGCGCATCCGGTGGATGGTGACCAGGAAGTTGACCGCCCCCATGACCGAGGCGATCCCGATGATGTGCAGCCCGAGGATCCAGAGGTCCTGACCCACCTGTGGGGAGTACAGCTTCTCAGCCAGGGGCACATAGCCGGTCCAGCCGTCGGCGGCGCTCCCCCCGAAGAAGAAGCCGCTGTACATGACCAGCCCCCCGAGCGGGATCAGCCAGTAGGCGAAGGCGTTGATCCTGGGGAAGGCCATGTCCTTGGCCCCCAGCATCAGCGGCAGCATGTAGTTGCCGAAGGCGCTCCAGACCGGCACCACGAAGAGAAAGATCATCGTGGTCCCGTGCATGGTGAAGAGCTGGTTGTACTGGGAGGCGGTCAGCAGGTCACCGTTGGGCTGAGCCAACTGAGTACGGATGAGGAGGGCCATCAGGCCGCCGACCAGGAAGAAGAAGAAGGTGGTGTAGAGATAGAGGAGTCCGATCCGCTTGTGGTCGGTGGTGGTGATCCAGTCCCACACCCCCTGGTAGCGGCGGGAGGCGGGGCGACTGAGCGGCAGGTCGATTGCGGCCATGGTTAACTCGACTCCCTCAGGCTGGTGACGCCGGCAGATGCTGCAGGTAGCTCTGGTACTGGGACATGGGCACCACCTTGACGGTGATCAGCATCTGGTCGTGGCCCAGGCCGCAGAACTCGTAGCACTGGCCACCGAACGTCCCCGTCTGGTTGGCCTCGATGAAGGCGTGATTGACGATCCCGGGCAGGGCATCGATCTTGGCTCCCAGGTTGGGTACCCAGAACCCGTGGATCACGTCCAGGGATTCGGTGGAGAGCTCAATTGGGGTGTTGACCGGGATAACCAGGGTGCGCAGCGAACTCTTGCCTCCCGGGTAATCAAAGGTCCAGTAGAACTGCCTGCCGATCACCCTAATGTGGATCTCCTGGCGAGCGGCGGCGCTGGCCGGGCTGGGCCCGTGGCGGAGGTAGCCCACGTTGACCACGTTGAGCACGAACAGGGCAGCCAGCAGCGCCAGCGGCCCGATCGTCCAAGCCAGCTCCAGCCGGTTGTGGCCGTGGATCTGGCGGGGCATCTCGTCGGGGTCGCGCCGGCGGAAGCGGATGGCGGCGTACAGGACCCCTGCCGTCACCCCAATGAAGACCACGCTGGCGCAGGCCACGAAGACCCAGAAGAGCATGTCGATGGTGTCCACCGGAGGGCCGCCGCCGTTGAGGAAGTTGGTGTTGCGGGCCAGAACCGGAACGGGGGCGGCTGCCACCGCCAGCGCCACCACCCCGAGCGCGATCGCCGCCTTGCCCAGCCGGACGGCACGAACCAAGCTCAACCTCTCCTCCTGCGGGCACCTCGCAGCGACGGCCCAGCCCGGGCGGGTACCGCCGATAGGCAGGCAGTATGCCCGCCGTCCGATCTCACTGTCAAACCGCCGCCCGGTCCGCGGCGGTGGGGGAACGGCGCCGGCCGAGGCTTAAGATTGAAGGCTGGAGTCGGCAGCGGACCGCAGGGGAGAGCGCATGGTGCAGAGCTTGGCAACTGACCCCTTGGGGGTTCGGCGGCAGCTGGGACCGGGCGGACCCGCGTACTACAGCCTGGCTGCCCTCAAAGAGCAGGGGCTGGCCGACCCCGGACAGCTGCCGATGACGGTGCGGGTGTGGTTGGAGATGCTCCTCCGCTACGCAGGAACCGCCCACGCCAGCCCCGAGGACGCCCTGCGGCTCGCCGGTTGGGCCGGAGCCTCAGGGTCGGAGGGTGAGCTGCCCTTCTTCCCCTCCAGGGTGCTGCTGCAAGACTTCACCGGAGTTCCGGCGGTGGTCGACCTCGCCTCCATGCGCTCTGCGGTGGAGGCTGCGGGAGGGGACCCCGCGCGGATCGACCCCCTGGTCGACTGCGATCTGGTGATCGACCACTCGGTCCAGGTGGACGCGTTCGGCAGTCCCCGGGCCTATGACCGCAACATCGACATGGAGTACCAGCGCAACGAGGAGCGGTACCGTCTGCTGCGCTGGGCCCAGCAGGCCTACCGGGGCTTCCGGGTGGTCCCGCCGGGGATGGGGATCTGTCACCAGGTGAACCTGGAGTACCTCGGCCGGGTGGTAACCCTCCAAGATCGCGGCGACGGCCCGGTGGCACTTCCGGACACTCTGGTGGGAACCGACTCCCACACCACCATGATCAACGCCCTGGGGATCCTGGGCTGGGGCGTCGGTGGGATCGAGGCCGAGGCCGCCATGCTAGGGCAGCCAATGCTGCTGGGCATGCCCACGGTCGTTGGTGTGCGCCTCACCGGGCAGCTGCCCGCGGGGGTGACTGCCACCGACCTGGTGCTCAGGGTCACCCAATGGCTGCGGGCCCACGGGGTGGTCAACAAGTTCGTGGAGTTCTCTGGGGACGGGCTCGACCACCTATCCGTGGCCGACCGTGCCACCATCTCCAACATGGCACCGGAGTACGGGGCCACCGCCTCACTGTTCCCGGTGGACCAGGCGGTTCTCGACTACCTGCTCACCACGGGGAGGAGTCCAGAGCAGGTCGCTCTGGTGGAGCGCTACACCAAGGAGCAGGGCCTCTTCAGGGTCACCGGCGCCTCTAGTCCCGACTTCACCGAGCGGTTGGAGCTCGACCTGGGCTCGATCGAGCCCAGCGTGGCCGGGCCACGGCGCCCCCAGGATCGGGTGCCGCTCGGACAGATCGACGAGAGCTTCCGGGTGGCCTTCCCTCCGGCCACCCCGCTGCCCTTCACCCCCGGGCAGCCCGCGCTGGAGGATGGGGCGGTGGTGATCGCCGCCATCACCTCCTGTACCAACACTTCGAATCCCAGTGTGATGGTGGCCGCTGGCCTGCTGGCCCGGAAAGCCCGGGAGAGAGGGATCGCTCCTCCTGCTTTCGTCAAGACCAGCATGGCCCCGGGGTCGCGGGTGGTGACGGATTACCTGCGCCGGGCCGACCTTCTCCAGGAGCTGGAGGGAGTCGGGTTCGACGTGGTGGGTTATGGCTGCACCACCTGCATCGGCAACAGCGGGCCCCTCCCGGAGTCGGTGGCGGCCGAGGTGAGCGAACGCAACCTAAGCGTGGCAGCGGTGCTCAGCGGCAACCGCAACTTCGAGGGCCGCATCCATCCCCAGGTCCGGGCCGCCTACCTCGCCTCCCCGCCCCTGGTCGTGGCCTTCGCCCTGGCCGGGACCGTGCGCCGCGACCTCACCTCCGAGCCCCTGGGACTGGACCGCGAGGGAAGGCCGGTGTTCCTCAGCGAGCTCTGGCCCACCGCGGAGGAGGTGGCCCGGGTCGTGGCCGACGCCGTCCGGCCGGAGTTCTTTCACGATGAGTACGAGCGGATCTTCCAGGGCGACGAACGGTGGCGGGCGCTGGACAGCCCCACCGGTCCGGTATTCCGGTGGGACCAGGACTCCACCTACATCCGGGAGGTGCCCCTCTTCGATGGCGCCAGGAGGTCGGCCGCCCCGGTGCCAGACATCAGGGATGCCCGGGTCCTGGCCCTGCTGGGCGACTCCATCACCACTGACCACATCTCGCCGGCGGGCTCGATTCCCGCCAGCAGCCCGGCCGGACTTTACCTCCAGAGTCTCGGGGTTAAGCCCCAGGACTTCAACAGCTACGGCTCCCGCCGGGGAAACCATGAGGTGATGATCCGGGGCACCTTCGCCAACGTCAGGTTGCGCAATCGGTTGGCAGGCGACCGGGAGGGAGGCTTCACCCGGCATCTCCCCGATGGCGAACTGACCACCATCTTCGAGGCCGCGGAGCGCTACCGGGCTGAGGGGGTTCCGCTACTGGTCATCGGCGGCAAGGAGTACGGATCTGGCAGCTCCAGGGACTGGGCCGCCAAGGGCACCCGACTCCTGGGGATCAGGGCCGTGCTGGCCGAGAGCTTCGAGCGAATCCACCGAAGCAACCTGGTCGGGATGGGAGTGGTGCCGCTCCAGTTCCTTCCCGGGCAATCCGCCGCATCGTTGGGACTGGACGGCAGCGAGTCGTACTCGCTGGAGGGCTTGGACCGGGAGCTGGCTCCGGGCGCCCACCTTAAGCTGGTCGTGACGGCCACAGACGGGTCCCGGAAAGAGGTGGAGGTGGTGGCCCGGGTGGACAATCTGACCGAGATCGCCTACTTGCGCCACGGCGGGGTGCTGCCCTTCGTTCTAGGCCAGTTCCTCCAGAGCTAGCGCCACTTGCAGCTCCACCAGGCGTCGCCCGCGCGCCGGGTCCTCCTCGGGCAGGGCGCCATCCGGGAGCTGGCCGCCGAGGTCTCCCGTGGCGGCGGCAGCCGCGTTGTGCTGGTCACCTCCGCCACCCTGCGGGCGCAGACCACTCTGGTGGACCAGGTGGTGGCGGATCTGGAGGGACACCACCTGGCCACCTTCAGCGAGGTCGGCGAGCACACTCCGCTCTCGGCCGTCACCCAGCTCCAGGATCTCCTGGAGCAGACCTCAGCGGACTGCGTTGTCAGCTTCGGTGGGGGCAGCGTCATCGACGGGGTGAAGGCTGCCGTCCACCAGCGGGGCACACCTGGGATCCTCCACGTGGCGGTCCCCACCACCCTGTCGGGCGCGGAATTCACCCCCACCGCCGGGGTCACCGAGGACGAGACCCGGCTGAAGCGAGGGGTGAGGGACCCGGCAGCGGCGCCGGCCATCGTGCTCCTGGATCCGGAGGTTACCCTGGCCACCCCAGAGAGACTTTGGCTCTCCTCTGGGATCCGGGCCCTCGACCACGCGGTGGAGACTCAATGGGCGCCCGAGGGAGACCCGCTGGCTGGGCTCCTGGTCCGAGCTGCGATCCAAAAACTGCTGGCGGCGCTGCCCCGCTGCCGGAGGGATCCCGACGATCTCGGCGCGCGGTACGACGCCCAACTGGGTGCCTGGTGGGCAGCGACGGGCCTGGCGGGGTCCACGATGGGCCCCAGCCATCAGCTGGGGAGGCTACTGGGCGCCACCTTCCAGGTGCCGCACGGAATAACCTCCTGCGTCTTCCTGCCCGCAACCCTGGAGTGGCAGTTGGACCACGCCCCCTCCCTGGTGGGCCTGCTGGGCGAGCCGTTCGGGGTGCAGACCCCGGAGGAGGTGGTCTCCGCGTGCCGCCAATTCATCGCCGGGCTCGGCCTGCCCACCAACCTCGCGGGAGCCGGGCTCGACCAAGGGGCCGTGGTTCGCTTCCTGGAGATGGCTCCTCCGGAGTGGCATCCCATCGTGAAGCGGGCCAATCAGAGCTGACCCTCCGCTCGGGCCGCGCTCGCCCTGGCGGGCGCCCCTGGAGGCCGGGGTCGGGACGCCCGGGTGGAGAAGGCTGAGCCCACGAGGATCAGGACAAAGCCGGCGCCCATCCCCAGGTGGAAGGGCTCACCCAGGACCCATACCCCGAGGATCACCGCCACCGCCGGGTTCACGTAGGTGACCACCGTGGCCCGCACCGCCCCGACCTCGGCGATCAGGGCAAACATGACCAGGAACGCCAGGGCGGTGCACACGACTCCCAGGGTGAGGATGGCCGCCAGCGGCCCCGGGGCTGGCACCCGGGCCGGATGAAGAGCAAGGAAGGCGGGAAGGTAAGCGAGGGCGCAGACCGCCAGGGAGGTGGCCACGACCTGCAGGCTCGGGAGATCGGCCAGCCGCCGGGCGATGATCTGGGGCCCAGTGGCGTAGCAGACCACCACCACAGCCATCTCCGCTCCCGCCGCGGCCGTGAGCCCTCCCAGGTCCGACCCCAGAACAAGGGCCACTCCCAGAACGCCCATCAGGAGCCCCACCACCTGGGCGCGACCGAGGTGGTCCTGCCGCGAGCCGCGGAGGGAGATCACCGCTCCGACCAGGGGCACCGCTGCCACCAGCAGGCCAGAGAGGGAACTGGTGATGCGCTGCTCGGCGGTGGAGAGCATCAGCCAGGGCACGGCGATCTCGATCGCCGAGTATGAAAGCACCCACCTCCAGCGCCGCAGCACCGCCAGTATCTGGCCGCGGGATAGCGCCACGGGCAGCAAGATCAGGGCCCCGATGGCAGTGCGGGCAAAGACCAGGATAGCGGGACTCACGGCCTCCACCGAGACCCGGATCAGCAGATAGGGGATTCCCCAGAGGATGCCCAGGGCCGCGAATAGCAGCAATCCTCGCCTGGTCAAGTGGCGCACCGCATGGACTGGCAATCTCCGGCATGGGGCAAGGGATGCCAGGGCCGCGAGCACCCCAGCCTGAGGCCCCCGCCAGCGCGATCATAGCAATCGCGAACTGATGTGCGGCCCGCGGCCCCGGCGCAGGCAGAGGCCGCGGGTGTCCCTGGGCCCGCCCCTCGTCCCCTTCACAGCGGCCGCCGCATTCCGGGCGGGACGCTGAGCGCGCCGGTGCGCTCGCAGATGCATGAGCCGAGGGTCGCAGGTGGGCCCGGCCAGAGCTAGACCGATCCAGACAGGCGGCGGGTCCTGTCCGGATGTGTCCGTCGGCAAAATATCGCAGGACCGCCGGAGGTGGAGCGGCGACACCGGGGACGCCCGCCGTACCCCCAGCAGGACTCGAACCTGCGCACCCGGCTCCGGAGGCCGGCGCTCTATCCACTGAGCTATGGGGGCGGCAAGTCGCCCTCTCCCTCGCGCGGAGGGAGGCTAGGGGATAAGCCTACTCGTCCTCGTCACCGATGGTGAACATCAGGCCGTCCTGGACGTCGTAGAGGGCGTCCATCCATTCGGCGATGGTGACGTCCTCCGGGCGCAGCCGGGCCACCTGGTGGTTCTCCCGGCCGAGAAGCCGGCGGCACTGAGCCCTGAGGTGCGCCGGCACCACCACCTCGTCGGCGATGTTGAGCTGCTCCAGCTCGTTGAGCAGGCGGTCGATGAACAGGATCTTGTTGCGGCGGGCGTCTCTATCCCGTCGGCTCAGTTGGTCGACCTCGTAGAGCTTGGATATCTCCTTGGAGGTCTCAGCGATGGTGGGCAAGCGTTCTCCCCGCGATGAATACAGCTGTCAGTGGTTGCGGCCGACGGCCGGCTTCCGCCTCACTTAGGGGCATCGTAGATGGGATGCGGGGCGCCGTCAAGAGCAATCAGGCGCGCCCCCAGGGGCGTCAGCAGGCGTAGTCGGAGTCGAAGGGCCGGGAGAACCACTGAGTGAGCTCTACCCCCCCGCCGCTGAAGGAGCTCAGCTGGCAGTTGGAGACCGCTCCCGAGAGGTTCCGCGCACCGGGGATCCAGTCCGGGAGGTTGGTCAGTGGAACACCCGAGGTCCCGATCCCACCGCCCGTGATCTGTCCCCACTGATACGAGGTGGAGTAGACGCCCACCTTGGTGGCTCCTGCCGCTGTCAGGGCGGCCACCATCCCCTGTAGGTCGGCCACGTTCATGTCCAGTCCGGTGGGGCCCGACTGCCAGCTGTTGGCGGTCTCGACATCCAGCCACCAGGGATAGGCCGAGGCGGAGCTCGGCACCAACGACGTGGTTTCCTGAGCATTTATGGCGTTGGCCGCACTCGTGAGCCAGCTGATGTCCTGGGTGGCTTTGTTGTACCCGTACTGCCAGGCACAGGCGGTGGAGTCGACACCCACGGACGGCGTGCCGGACGCGGTGCAGGGCCCATACGGGTCAGCACCGGTGCTGGTGGTCGGCCAGTCGGAAACACCGTTCCCGGGGTCGGCGGTGTTGACGTACAGGCTGGCCCGGAGCTGTGAGCCAGTGCCGCTGGAGGCGGCCACCGCCCAGTAGAGCTCGCTCTCGGAGTAGCTCGGGTAGCTGGTCGAAGGGCCGAGGCAGGGGTTGAGCGTGTTGGCCAGGCCGTCGTTCACCCCCACTATCCCGAACGCCTGTCCCGAGGGGAGGCTGCCCCCGCACTGAGGATAGGAGACGTCGTTGCCGGTGGTGCTCGAGCCTCCACCTCTTCCCCCGCCGCCGCCATGACTCGGCCGGGCCGCCAGCGCGGGCGACGCCGTGAGGATGGCGAGGGTCGCGGCCAGCGCGGCTCCCCAGCCGAGAACCCGGGGCACCCCGGGGTGGCCTGGGCTAACAAGCATCATCTCTACTCCTAGGCTAGGGGATGGCAATCCTCACTGTTTAAACCTGCGCCGGTGCCCAAGTACCCAGGGGCGGGCTGTGACTATGGAACGCCATAGGGGGATGAGCGCTCGCCCTGAGCTCCAACCACAGTAGGCCCTGCTTTCTTCCACCTCCATCTGCACCAGGGCGGAGCGATCAGATTGACCTCGGCCTGGGCCCGTGCCGAGCCGAATGCCCTTCGCGCCCACCAGCTGCGTCGGCAACCCGGTTGCAGGACGCGTGGACTACCGTTCCACCCGGATCGGTGGCACACCTCCCCACCGCGATCTTGCCGCTGCCAGACGCATACCAGGCCTTTCGGATGGAGACCTGCCAAGCTGCATCCAGTTCCGATCGGAGGGCCCCGGCCCACGCTTGATCCTCCGCTTTCTCGCCGGGGCGCGATCTTGCCGGGGCGAGGCTTCCAACTCCGGTCGGGCGGCCGGAGGGTGCAGCCGTAGATGAGCCGCTCCCTGGCGCCAACGTCCGAGTGGGCACACAGGGCATGCTGCACCCGCCCGTGGTATGCCTGGGCCAACGTCCCACTCAGGATCCGCGGTGGCGATCCTCGGGCCACTCCGACGGGCCGGCGCGCAGCTGCGCCCTCGGGTCGTTCGATCGGAAGCCGACGGCCCGCCCGCCGGCGATAGCCGGCTGGGGCTGGGACAGGCCTTTGAAAGACAGCACTTGCGAGACTGCCGCCACCAGCTCAGGGCGCGGCAGGCTTCCGGATTGAACCGCGGCCACGATGGCGGCGATGGTGGCGGAGGTGACAGCTCCCAGCTGAGCGGAGGTGGCGTTGAAGAGCAGAAGGTCAGCACCCGCCCGGAGCGCTGCCACTGCTGCCTGGGGAACCGAGTACCCCGCGGCGCTAAGAGCCCCGGCGGAGAGGGAGTCCGTCATGACCAGACCCTGGAAGTGGAGCTGCTGACGGAGCACTCCTTGGATCACAGTGCTGGAGATGCTGGCGGGGAGGTTGGTCAGGCCCGGTACCGAGGCGTCGGCGACCATAACCGCCGGAAGCCCCTGGCTGACGGCTGACGCGAATGGGAGCAGGCCGCCCGTCTGCAGCTGAAAGTAGGGGAGGGTACTGGCGGGCCCGTCATCGGTGTTGCCGGTGGAGGAGCCAAGCCCGGGAAAGTGCTTGACCACAGGGGCTACGCCCGCAGCGATCAGCCCTCTGGCGAAGGCGATCCCGTCGGCTGCGGCCGTCGCCGCGCTGGTGCTGAAAGACCTGGTGCCGTCCAGATCAGTGGCACTCGGCCCGGGGCCCCCGTCCAGATCCAGAACCGGAGCCAAATCCACGGTCACGCCGACAGCGCGGAGGCGCTCGCCCGCAGAGAGACCCAGCTGCTGAATCTGCTGCGGCGACATGGTGTCAGCCATCTGTCGCGCTGAGGGCAGCGGCCCCACGAGATTGCTGAGGCGCTGGACGGCGCCGCCCTCCTCATCGGTCATCACCGAGGGTGGCTCGCCTGACGGGACGAGCGCATCGAGGGACGCCAGCTGCTGGGCCAGATTTTCTGGACCAGAGGATCCGTAGAGGATGATTCCCCCCACCCCCATCTGAACCTCCGCGGAGACCGCGGACACGTCCTCGGCCTGTGCCGGCACCACCAGAACTTGGCTGGCGAGGCGTGCGAGGCTCCATCCCCCGGGTCCACTTGACGGTGATGCCGATGGAGTTGCGCTTGGGGGCAACGGCGTTCGTGGCCGGGGCGACGGGCCGGCCCCCCCTGAGCCGCTGGCACACCCCGCCAGCAGCGCACCCGTGGCAAGCACCGCCGCTGGAATCCAGACCGAGCTTCGCCTTCGCCACGGACTCCGGTCCGATGCGAGGCCGCGGCCGGAGGTCCCCCGTCGTCCCGCCGCCTCTGGGCGAGGACCGTCTGGAGCCGCCTGCCGTGCCCGGTGACGACGTTCCCAGGAAGAGGGCTCTTGGGCCAGCCGCAAGGCGCGCCTCCCCCGGCTCCGGAAGCCTGGCCGGGTGGATCGACCAGGCGGTGCCTCAGGCGCTCGGAGGGGCCGCTGGAACGAGTCCTCTCCGGCCCGGCGAAAAGCGAGTGATCCCCCGCGCGGACTCCCGCTGGTTCGGGTGCCCTCCCCGACGTCCACTTAAGAGGCACCCCTGCCGTGGTGTGCGCTGGGAACGCGGTTCATGGTGCCACTCTATTCATGATGTGCCGATAGGCGGAGGGCGTCCCAGAGGTGGACCCCGCGACGGACCCGGTGCAGGCGGCGATCGGCATTCTCAGGCGCAGACGCGGTTCAGCCTCCGGGGATCTGCTGCAGAGCAGAGGCTGGTGCCAGTCGGCCCTGGGCTGCCACATCCACCGCCCAGCCACGCGCGAATACGGGGGGCGCGGATCCACGTAAGCCTTCCTCCAAGCCACGAATGCGGTGTCAGATCAAGGGATTTTGGCAGTACATTGGCCGAGGTCTTGGTGTCGACGGCGCTCGCCTTGACGCCGGTTCCCGGCGGTGCTAGACTCCTGCCGACCTCGGGCCGAGGGCTCAAGCCAACGCCCTTCCATCTCGGGCCGCCGAAGAGTTTTAAGCACTGGAGGTGGTGAGATGGGCATCAGGTTGCGCTGGACGATCTGGGCGAGTGTGGCGGTGGCAGCCGCAGTGGTCAGCAGTGCCGGTGTGTTGGCACAAACGAAGCCGCAAACCACTTCCAAGGTTTCTGGCTTCGAGATCGCGGCCACCTCGACCGACGGGCAGTTCGTGGGCTCGATTGGCCAGGGGACTGCTCTCGCCGGTGGCTACTTCTATGCCAACGTGATCCACCAAGCGCTGACGGAAACCGTCACTGCAATCTGTGGCACAGGGGAGTCTTCGTACTACCCTTGCGATTCCAAAACACCACAAGTCAGCACCGTTACGGTCTACTTGCCCAACGCCACCTCGGTCACCGGCACATTTGCATACGCTGCCAAAGGGATCGTCTTCTTGAGCGGCACCGGCTCCTGCCCTGCGACCCAGACCTTCTCGGTGGCGGACGTCGTCGACTTCGGTGGTAAGTACGGCTCCTATGAGTTCTCCGTCACCCTCACCCACTACAGCTACGACCTCTTCGGGGACTGCATCACCTACTTCGCCACCATCTCCGGGAAGATGACCCAGCAGTAGCCCACCTGACGACCCCACCCCGACCCGCAGGCCGGGCTGGCTGTTCGAGGTCTCAGCCAGCTTGGCCTGTCGGGCGGAGCGAGGCCCCCGGTCCGGGCGACAGGTCCCCGGCCGCGATCGCGACCGGACCATGAGGGCCAGATAGGATCAGGCGCCCCTCGTCGTCCACCCCCTCCAGCCGGCCCACGAGCGGAAGTGACCCGCTGGCCACCAGAACCTCCTCGCCGATCCACTCTGCCCGTTCCAACCACTCCTGCCGAAGCGCAGCGAAGCCCAGGTCGCTCCAGCTTCGGTAGTGCTCGTTGAGGGAGGCCAGCACCTCAGCGGCCAGCTTGTCCCCGCTCCCCCGCCACCCTTCGCCGTCCAGGGCGGTGGCTTCCAGTGCGATGGCATGGTCGACATGGGCGCCTTCCCAGAACAGGTTGCACCCCACGCCAACGGCCACCGCCTCTCCCTCCTCGGTCCACAGGGATTCGATCAGTACCCCGGCCACCTTGCGGCCCCCGATCAAGCAGTCGTTGGGCCACTTGAGGCTCACCGGAGGGCCGCCGGCCGCCTCGATCCCCCGGGCCACCGCCAGTCCCACCACGAGTGGCAGGGAGGCGATGGGAGCGGAGCCCGACGGGCGCAGGAGCAGCGAGAGCATGAGGGACGTCCCGGGCGGCGCCTGCCAGGCCCGCCCCGCCCGGCCCCGGCCGTGGACCTGTCGGTCCGCCATCACGCAGAGACCCTCGGGCTCGCCCTGCCGGGCCGCAGCCAGGATGAGGTCCTGGGTGCTGCCCACCTGGGCCAGCAGGCGCACCCGCCAGGGGACCCGCCTGGCCGCCAGCTCCTGGCGGAGCGCCTCCCTGGAACCCCACGCCGGTGCCCTCGCCGGGATTCGCCCGCGAGCGGGGCCTGAAGTCAGGTTCACTCCCGTATACTGCGGCCTCGTGGAGAACTGGGAGCGGATCGAGCTCTTCAGCTCCTTCCTCAAGCTGACCGGGGACATCGAGGTCGTGGCTCCACTGCGGCTGTCCGACGTCGTCAACCGGATGACGGAGTACCTGGAGATCCGGCAGCTGACCCTGGAGCCGCTGGCCAGCACCTACCCGGTGATCAGCACGGTGGAGGAGTCGGCGATGGTTGCCAAGCGCTCCATCCTGATGCTGGCGCCGGTGGGCGAATCCCTGGCGGATACCGGGGGCCGACGGGCGCTGCTGGAGCAGAAGATGGCCCACCAGGTGGCCCTCACCATCGACACCTTCTCCTTGGTCTGCGAGGTCTTCCTCGAGCCCCGGCTCAGCCTTCGCGAGACGCTGGAGAGGAGTGTCGACGACTTCCTTCCGGTGCGCAACCTGAATGCCGTCTGGCTCCCGGCGCTCACCCATGAGCGGGTGTCGATCCAGCGGCCGTTCGCCCTGGTGCATCCGCGCCAGATTCTCAGCTTCTCCGAGCGGGGGCCGGCCGGTCTTTGACCGCCGAGTCAGGAGGGCCGCGGGACGCGGCCACCGTGGCGCTCATCCGCGAGGGGGATCTCCCGGAAGGGCCGCCAGAGGTGCTGCTGCTGGAGCGGGCCGATCGAGCCCACTTCGCTCCCCGCGCCCAGGTCTTCCCCGGGGGCAGCCTAGATCCGGGCGACCGGGACCCCCGTTGGGAGGAGTTCTGGGACCCGCGGGTGGGGGGCCGGCCGGACCCCCAGGCGGGGCTGGAGTTCCGGGTGGCGGCGATGCGCGAGACCTTTGAGGAGTGCGGAGTCCTGCTGGGCTCATTCGGGGGCCGAGCCCCGGAGTTGGAGGAGGAGCGCACCCGCTGGCGCCAGGGTAGAGGCGAGGGCTTCCTCGACCTTTGCCTGCGTCTCGGCTTGCGCCCGGCCCTGGAGTCACTGGTGTTCGTCGCCCGCTGGGTGACCCCGGAGGGGTTCTCCCGGCGCTTCGATGCCCGCTTCTTCCTGGCTCCCTTGCCACCGGAGCAGGAGCCTCGGGCCGACCCTCTGGGGGAGAGCGGGAGCTGGCGGTGGACCGACCCAGCCGAGGCGCTGGGCCGCGGCCGCCAAGGAGAGTGGCAGCTCCTTCCCCCGACCAGGGCGGTGCTCGCATGGCTGGCAGCGGGCCGCGGCGTTGCGGGGACCCTGGCAGCGGCCCGGGCGCGAAGGGTGGTCACCCGGAGGCCCCGCCTCGACCAGGTCACCTCAAGACGGTACCCCGGACTGGATCGCTCCCGCCTGGAGGCGCCTTGAGCGGGCTACCCCCCGAGGTGGAGCGGATCCTGGCGCCCAACCCCGGCCCCCTCACCGGTCCGGGGACCAACACCTGGCTCTTCGGGAGGGAAGAGGTTCTGGTGATCGATCCGGGCCCCCTCGACCAGCAGCACCTGGACGCCGTGGCCCGGGCGGCCAGGCTCCGAGGCGGAGCTGGGATGGTGGTGTGCACCCACCACCACCCGGACCACCGGGAGGGGGCCGACCGGCTGGCGGAGATGCTGGGGGCACCTCTGGCCGTCTACCACCGCCGGGCCGAGAGGTCCGGAGAGCTGGCACTGGAGGATGGTGACCGTCTGCTCGCCGGTGAGAGCTGGCTGGAGGTTGTCCACACTCCCGGCCACTCGCAAGACCACCTCTGCCTCTTCGCTCCGCGAGAGCACATCCTCTTCAGCGGCGACCATATCCTCTCAGGCACCACCAGTGTCATCTGGCCCCCTGAGGGCGACATGGCTGCCTACCTCGACTCGCTGGCCCGGGTGCGCGACCTGGACGCCGAGTGGCTGCTGCCGGGTCACGGCCATCCGATCTCCGAGCCAAGAAAGGCGGTGGAGATGTTGATCGCGCACCGTCTGGAGCGAGAGGCCCAGGTCCTGGAGGCCCTCGGCCCGGACCCCGTGGCGCCCTCCCAGCTAGTGGGCGGCCTCTACCGCGGCTACCCCCCCGAGGTGCTGGGATACGCCGCGCAGACCCTCCTCGCCCACTGCATCAAGTTGGAGAACGAGGGCCGAATCGAACGTGTGCCCGGGGAGGGGGAGGCTCGGTTCCGAAAGCCCTAGCCGAGGTGGAAGGGCAGATGGGCCAGGGTCCGGGTCATGACCCCCGTGGGCCCATCCGGGACCACCTTCTGGAGCAGGGGCTCGAAGTGGTAGGACGCGGCGGCTATGTCCAGGTGGACGAACGGTCGACCGGCTGCGAAGGGACGCAGGAACACCGCGCCGTTGATGGTCCCGGCCGCGGACGTGCCAGAGGTGTTGCGCATGTCGGCGATCTCGCAGGTCAGGGCGACGTCGTGCTCGGGGTAGAGGGGCAGCTCCCACACCCTCTCTCCCGCCTCCCGGGCCGCTGCCTGCACCGCCGCCAGCAGTTCCGGGCTGCTGGCCATGGCGGCCGTGACCGGGTGACCCAGGGCCACCGACACCGCCCCCGTCAGAGTGGCCACGTCCACCAGGTGCGTCGCCCCCTGGCTCACCGCGTACGAGAGCGCGTCCGCCAGCACCAGGCGCCCCTCGGCGTCCGTGTTGTTGATCTCGATGGTGGTCCCATTCATCGCCCTGACCACGTCCCCAGGCTTGACCGCACCCCCACCTGGCATGTTCTCCGTAAGCGGCGCCAGACCGAGGACCTCGATGTGCGGTTCGGTGCGGGCGATCACACCCATGGCTTGGAGGACCGCGGCCGCCCCGCTCATGTCCGACTTCATCGCCGCCATGCCGGGGTTGGGCTTTAGGGAGATGCCGCCGGAGTCGAAGGTGATGCCCTTGCCCACAAGGGCCAGCACCCTCCCCGAGCCATCTGAAGAGCGGGGCCGGTAGCGCATGACCATCAGCTTGGGCGGCTGGTGCGACCCCTGGGCGACCGCCAGGAGAGCCCCCATCCCCAGCTTCTCCATCTCCGGCCGCTCCACCACCCGCAGGCTGAGGTTCCGCTGCTTGGCCACCAGCTCGGCCTCGGCGATGAAGTCCGCCGGAGTGAGGCGATTGGCGGGACGCCACTGCAGCACCCGGGCGGCGTTGGTAGCCTCCGCAAGGCGGATCCCGGCGGTGAGGGCGGCCGCCAGGTCCGAGCCCTGCCCCAGGCCAACCAGCTGCAACTCCTCGATGGCCCCCTTTCCCTCGGCAGCCCTGAGCTCCCCCAGCCGGTAGTTCCCCAGGACGACTCCCTCGGCGATGGCCCGGGCGGGCGCCTGGGGCGCCTGGCCTGTGGCCGGTACCGCCAGCACCTCGGCCAGGGAAGGTTCGACGATCACGGCCAGGGTCCGGCAGAAGTTCCTCAGGTCCCGGACCGCGAATTGCAGGGCGTTGCGGAAACGGTACCCGTCCAGGAGGTCACGATGACCAAGGCCCAGCAGCATGAGGCGAGGTGCCGCCGCCCGACCCATGGTTGGGACCAGACGGCGCTCGGGAAATTTCCCGTTCAGCCCCCCAGTGGCGACCATCGAGGACAGCAGCCCGTCCAGCGCCCGGTCCAGAAGCTGGGCTGAGGGTCCCAGGGGCTCGTCCTGGAAGAGTGTGACCAGGAGCGCGTCCGCCCTCAGCTTTCCGACTTCGGTCTCAGCCGCCTTGGCCTGCATTGCCTCCCTCCTCTGTTCCATCTTGAGCTGAGCCGGTTCTCGCGGTGCGGCTCCTTCGCTGGCCCAGCCCCGCGCGCAGACGAGCGACGTCCTCGGTTGTGAACCGGTTGCGGCCGATCCCATCCACCGCGCTGGGGTGGGCCCTCCCCTCCCGGATCCAATTCACCACGACCTGAGGCTTCACCCCCAAGATCCGGCCGACCTCCACCGGCCCCATCAGCTCCTCCTGGCCATCAGTGGTGGGGGTCAAACCTGACCTCACGAAGTTCAGGGAGCCACTCACGGAGGGCGGCCTCGATGCGGCGGCGCAGGGCTGGGGTCAGGACGGCCACGTAGTTGGAGCTGGGATGGGCCTGGACCACTACCTCCCCGGGGCGGGGCTGGATGGCGAGCAAGCTGTCGCTCCCCGGTCCCGCCTCGACTGACCCGCGCACCAGGACGGTAAGTTCGGCATCGGTCATGCCCAGATGATGGCAGTCTGGGCCCCCCCCGCGCCGGAATGGGCGGTGGGCCGGTGCCCCAGGGCCCGGATTCGGCATAATCCGGGCGTTGGCTGACTTTGCGCCGGTTTGCAGCGTGAGCGACGTGCCCCCAGGCACGGGCCGGGTGATGGACCTCGACGGCGTGGAGATCGCGCTCTTCAACGTCGACGGGGTCTTTCACGCCCTGGAGAACGCCTGCGCCAGCGGGGGCTCGATCGGAGAGGGCCAGCTTCGCGGCCATGTGGTCACCTGCCCCCTGGATGGCGAGCCCTACGACGTGCGCACCGGTATCTCCCCGGTGTCGGACGCGGTCTACGTCCGACACTACGACGTCCGGGTCAACGCCAAAGGCCAGGTGCTGGTCCGCCTGGAGCCCACTGAAGACGAGGACGAGACCCCCTGAGTCCGCGGCTGGCGGCGCTCGATGTGGGCTCCAACACGATCCACCTCCTGGTCGCCAGTACCTCGGACGCTGGGCTCACCGACCGCCGCCACGCCGTGGTGATGGCGGGGTTGGGCGCGGAGGTTGAGCGCCAGGGGCGGTTGGGGTCCGTGCTCGTCGAGCAGGTCGCGGACACCGTGTCGACCATGCTCCAGCTGGCCCGGGCGGACGGGGCCGAGGAGGTGCGGATGGTGGCCACGGAGTTCGCCCGGTTGGCCCCCGACGCCGGGGAGCTCGTGCGGGCCATCCGGGAGAGGTCCGGGGCAACCGTGCGGGTCTTGACCGGCGAGGCCGAGGCCCGCCTCAGCTACCTTGGCGCCACCGCCTACCGAGTCCCCCCCAAGATGCCCGCCCTGGTGGCGGACATCGGGGGAGGGAGTACCGAGGTCGTGGTCGGCGAGGGGACCAGACCGCGGTTCGCCACCAGCGTCCGCCTGGGCTCGTCGCAACTCCTGCGCGCCGTCACCGCCGACGACCCGCCGTCACCGCGCCAACTGGCGGACGCCCAGGCGCTGGCTTCGATGGCGCTCGAGGCGGCGCCTCAGCCCGACGGGCCGAGGACCCTGCTGGCGACCGGGGGCACGGCCGCCAATCTGCCGGTGCTCCTGGGCCGACGGCTGGCGGCGGCGGAGTCGGGTCCCTTGCGGCTCTTCGATGAGAAGGGGGAGGGGTGGACGGAGGTCAGCCGGCTGGAGCTTACCCGCGCCTCGCTGCTCACTCGCGAGCTTTCCAGCGCGGAGCTGGCGGCGCGGTCAGGGCTCAGCGAGCGACGGGCCCGCCTCATGTCCGGAGGCGTGGTGATCGTGCGCGCCCTGCTGGACCGGTACGGAGCGGAAGTCGCGACCGTCACGGAACGCGGGCTCCGGGATGGAGTGATCCTGGCCCTGGCGGCCTCCCGGCGGAGTACGGCCGCCGAGAGCTGAGACGGATCGGGGCCAGCTGCTTCCCCTAAGCTGGAGCCGTGCCCCTCTTCGACTTCCACACCCACACCACCATTTCCGATGGCCACGCCGCGCCACTGGTAATGGCCCGCCGCTGCCTGGAGAACGGGTACGGCGCCTACGTCTGCAGCGACCATGTCGACGAGGCCAGCGTGGAGAGGCGGGTGCCGGAGATCGTGGCCGCCTGCCAAGAGGTCGAGAGGGAGCTCGAACTCCCGGCCATCCCCGCCGTGGAGGTGACCCGGGTGCCTCCGGAGCGAGTCGCGGCAGTGGCCGCCCGGGCGCGATCCCTGGGTGCCCGCCTGGTCGTGGTCCACGGCGAGACCATCGGTGACTTCCCCCAGCCTGGGCTGAACCTGGCGGCCGCCCGCTGCGCGGACGTAGACATCCTGGGACATCCCGGACTGATATCCAACCAGGCGGCCGAGGCGGCTCGGGAGAACGGCATCCATCTGGAGATCAGCGCCGCCGGACTGCACGGGCTCACCAACGGCCATGTCGCCAGAGTGGCGGTCAGCCTGGGCGCCCACCTGGTGCTGGACTCGGATGCCCACCGCCCCGAGGCCCTGCTCACGGCTCAGCGCGCCCAGTACCTCCTGGAAGGGAGTGGGCTCGAGGTGGAGGCCGCCCTGCGGGTGGCGGAATCGGCGCCGCTCCGGATCCTCGCTCGGAGGGGGATCGTCATCCCCCAGCGCGCCGCCAGCTGAGCGGACTCAGCCCGGGGGACCAGGCGGCGAGGGTGGGGAGCCCGGCGAGGCGGTCGGTGAGGGCCGGGGAGTCGGCTCAAGGGACGGGGTGGGGGTCGGGGTGAAGGTGGGGCTGGGTGTGTTGGTGGGGAGCGAAATTATGTCCTGCAGCTGAACCACCACCAGGGTGCCCGCCGGACCGGAGGCGAAGGTGACCACCACTGCCTCCCCGGGGATGAGGCTCGAGAGCGGTGCCGCCGCTCCCCCCCGGGTGATCTTTGACTGGGCGGTGACGGTGGCTTCGACAGCGGTGCCTGACGACGGCTGGATGGCCACCGTGCCCGCGGCGACCGACACCGCCAGCAGAGTTCCGTCTATCGGGTGGCCCACCAGCCCCGAGCTGGCCGGCGTGGGTGTGGACCCCGCGCCCACCCCCTGGTTGGAGGGAGCTGGCGGGGCGAAGATGGTGAGGGACGCGGCCAGGATCCCCACCGCCAGCACGGCGAGGGCCGCGATCGCGAAGAGGATCAGACCGGTGGTGCCGGGGCGGCGGAGCACGAAGGGTCGGCGCTGGGCGCGTCCCACTCGGGCCCGTACCCGGGGCCGCTTCCTGGTGCCGGGGGGTGCGCTGGAGGCGGGACTTTTCACCGCCGCCCCCTGGTTCGACCCGCCCAGATCGCTACCGGTGGCCATCCGGCGGAGTATATGGGAGCGCTCACCAGGCGCCGGCGCCGGTATCATGAACTCCCGCCGATGCCGCCCGAGTACGACCACCAGGCGATCGAGGCCAAGTGGCAGCGGCGCTGGGAGGAGACCGGGCTCAATCGGCCCGAGCTCGGCGCTGCCCCCCGGCCTTACTTCAACCTCATGATGTTCCCCTACCCCTCCGCCGAGGGATTGCACGTTGGGAACATGTATGCCTTCACGGGAGCCGACACTCACGGCCGCTTCCAGCGGATGCAGGGCCGGGACGTCTTCGAACCCATAGGTTTTGACGCCTTTGGCATTCACAGCGAGAACTTCGCCCTGCAAGTCAACCGGCACCCCACCGAGCTGGTGGCAGCGAACATCCGCAACTTTCGACGCCAGCTCCACCGGCTCGGGGCCCAGTTCGACTGGAGCCGCACGGTCGAGACCACGGATCCCGCCTACTACCGGTGGACCCAGTGGCTGTTCGTGACGCTCTGGAAGGGCGGTCTCGCCTACCGCGCCCGGCGGAACGTCAAGTGGTGCCCCCGTGACCTCACGGTGCTGGCCGACGAGCAGGTGATGGCCGATGGCACCTGTGAGCGATGCGGCGCGGCAGTTGTCGAGCGCGAGCTGGAGCAGTGGTTCCTGCGCACCTCCCACTACGCTGAGCGGCTGCTGGGCAACCTGGACCGCCTGGACTGGTCGGAGAGCACGAAGCTTCTGCAGCGCCACTGGATCGGGCGCAGCGAGGGGGCGCTCCTGGACTTCCCCATCGACGGCGCCGAACCGCTGCGGGTCTTCACCACGCGCGCCGACACCATCTTCGGCGCCACCTTCATGGTGGTCGCCCCAGACCATCCCCGGACCATGGAGCTGGCCAGCCCCGAGCGGCGGGCAGCAGTGGCCAAGTTCGTGGCGGAGGCAGCCCGCCGGCGGATCGCCGGGGTTCGGGAGTCCGAGGGGAGTACTCGCGGCATATCTCTCGGGAGGATGGCGCGCCATCCGCTCACCGGGGAGGAGCTCCCGGTCTATACCGCGGAATATGTGCTCTCCGGGTATGGCGAAGGGGCGATCATGGCCGTGCCCGCCCATGACGCCCGCGACCACGCGTTTGCCTTGGCCCACGGGCTGAAGGTGGTGCCCGTGGTCAGCGGGGACTCGACCGCCGGGCCCCACACGGGCAGGGGCAGCCTCATCAACTCCCGGGACTTTGACGGCCTGGCGGCTCCGGACCCGGCCAGGGAGCTCATCGTGGCAGCGATCTCCGAGCGTGGGCTGGGGCACCCCAAGGTCACCTACCGGCTCCGAGACTGGGGGATCTCCCGGCAGCGGTACTGGGGGCCGCCGATCCCGGCCATCCACTGCCCGGTGGACGGGGCCGTGCCGGTCCCCGAGGACCAGCTGCCGGTGCTGCTCCCCTACATCGAGGACTTCCGCCCACTGGGGACGGGCGAGTCACCGCTCAGCCGGGACCCGAGCTTCCTCCACACCACCTGCCCGGTATGCGGAGGGCCCGCCCTCCGGGAGACGGACGTCTCCGACACCTTTCTCGACAGCTCCTGGTACCACCTCCGGTACCCCTCCACCCACCGCCAGGACGTGGCCTTCGACCCGGTGCTGACCCGGAAGTGGCTCCCCGTGGACACCTACATCGGCGGCAATGAGCACGCCGTGCTGCACCTCCTTTACTCGCGCTTTGTGGCCATGGCGCTGCACGACCTCGGCTATCTCGACTTCGAGGAGCCGTTCACCCGCTTTAGGGCCCACGGCATGATCGTTAAGGACGGCGCCAAGATGTCGAAGTCCCGGGGGAACGTCGTGGTGCCCGACGATTACCTGGACCACTTCGGCGCCGACGCCTTCCGCCTGTACCTCATGGCCATGGGGCCCTTCTCCGAGGGTGGCGACTTCCGTGACACCGGGATTAACGGCCCATATCGGTTTCTGGTGCAGGTCTTCCGGCTGGCTGAGCGTATGGGAGAGGTGCCGGAGACGGCCGAGCTGGCGGTGGTGCGGCACCGCTGCATCCAAAAGGTGACCGAGGACACCCCGCAGCTGAAGTACAACACGGCGATCGCTGAACTCATGAAGTACGCCAAGCGGCTCCGGGAGCACGAGGGGAGCATCCCCAAGGTATCCCTGGAGACCCTGGCCCTGCTGCTGTCCCCCTACTCTCCGCACGCGGCCGAGGAGTTGTGGGAGCGCCTGGGCGGCAGCTACTCGGTGCACCAGCAGCCGTGGCCGTCCGCCGACCCGGAGTTGCTCCGTGAGGACGAGGTGGTGGTCGTGGTGTCGGTCGATGGGAAGAAGCGCGATCAGATGACCGTCCTCCGGGGGACATCCTCGGAGGAGCTGGAGCGGCTGGCGCTCTCCTCGGCCCGGGTGGCCAACTTCCTGGAGGGTCGTCGGGTGGGCCGGATCGTGGTGGTACCCGACAAGCAGGTCAACCTGGTGCTGGCCCGCTGAGGCGGTCCGCGCCCCACCCCGACCGCATCGCTGCGGCTGGCTATATCCTGAGCCCCGGCGGCCCGTAGCTCAGTTGGTGAGAGCGGGGCTCTTATAAAGCTCAGGTCGTGGGTTCGAGTCCCACCGGGCCGACCATTTTTGATCTCACAGAGCCCCGCCAGATACCGCCGGAGTCCACCTGCGACCGTGCGTTAGTCAGCACGATAGCCAGTAGCGCGACGCTCTCAGCGGCAGATGACGTCCAAGTGGGCGACCGCCCCCTCGCAGGCGCGGGGGGGCCCCCACCATCCAAGTCCGCGGAGGCGGAACAGTGACCCTCTGGCCGGAGGTGACGGCCAGCGTGCCGCAAGAGCTGATCGTTCCGCTCGCGGCGGCCGCTCACCACTCACTCCTACAGGAACCGCCGGAACCGACCCCGTCACGGCCCTCTCAGATCCGGGGGAACGGATCCATTTCGGAACCTTAGGAAGCCCGATGGAGCCGAGCGCAAGGACTGATAGGCCCTCCCCCCGTTGTCATCTCTGAAAGGGGTACCGGTTGTCGAGCTCCTCCTCCAAATTCGTTCCGGTGAGCTTCGGGTAGCTGGGAGGCTACTGACTTACTGCTATCCCCTTTCTGCCTACGCTATCTCCTCCCAGATGCCATCCTGGGCCTGATCTGAATTCAAATCTTGACCAATTTCACGGCAAGCTGCCCATCTGCTGCGGTACGCGGTCCTGAGCCAGGAGGGTGGCAGGGTCGAGCTCGGCGACCGGCAGAGACAGAGCGGGTGCGTCCGGACCGACTGCCGAACGGCCTGGGTGTTTGGCGACCAGGTGTTACGGAACTGATGCGAAGGTGTGATCGAGAGTCCGTCGTGCCATGCCAAGCTCCGGGTCTGATGGGTACTGGAAACCGCTCACCCGCTACGGCGAGCTCTCAAACCCAGGGGCTCGCGGACCTGGCCCAATCCTGGTCGTTCCTCGCCACCCAACTCGCCCCTGAGGTACCAGAGCTCCCGGCGGTCATTCAGCAGGAGGTGGGTACCCTGTCCTCGGCCCAAATCACCGAGGACCTGCTCAAGCAGAAGGCTTTCGCCATCGCCCAGCGGGTGCAAGAGGCGGGTCTGCCGGATCAGGCGGGCCGCCTCCTCCACCGCATGGGTCGGCCCATGTATGAGCTCCTGCTGCTTCTGGCCACCGAGGAAGAGCTCAGGGCTGCCGGGATGATCGCCGGACCAAAACCCGGCTCTCAGAACCGGGGTCGACCCCAAGTGGGGGCGAATGAGCCACCGCCGCCCCAGGTGACCAACGGGACCGCGGAACGAAACCGAGAGGGTGCCCTCGTCGCCGGTGTGGCCGTGCGCGCCACCCCGAATCCGGACACCCGGATCTCCTCGGCGCCGGAGACTGTCTTTCGTGGCGGGAGCCCAGCTGCCCCCAGCCCGGCTGCCAACGGAGGATCCGTCAGTGGAGAGACGCTCGCGACCGTGGCACCACCCGGCAGCTCCTCGTCGGAGACTGGCACGGCCACGGCCGATGGCACCACCGCCAGCCGCGGATGGACCGAGCGTATCTCCCCCCGGGCGGCGCTGGAGCGTGAGCGCCAGAGGCAGGAGCGCGAGGAAATGCTCCGGGAGCGGGAGCGCCGGCTGCAGGAGGAGCAGCGGCACACCGAGCGAAGGCTCGCGGAGATGCCTCAGCTGGTGTCGGAGATCGTCCCCCAGGCATTGAGACAGGCGCGGACAGTGGCGGAGAGAGGACTGGCCCGCAAGGCGGTGCGGTCCGCCGCCAAGCTGCCCGCCCAAGCGGATGTCGGTTCTGCGGGCAGCCGCATCTCCGAGCTGCTGGGGGCCAGGAAGTGGGTGGACGCCTCCGCGCTGGCCGTCCACCTGGCTGAGTTGCTTCCCGGGGAGGCGGCTTCCGAGGTCGCCTGCCGCACCGGCGAGGCCTGCCGTCAAGCCGGCGAGGTCGACCTGGCGCTCCTGTGCTTCACCAACGCCATCCTCTCCGCCCCGCCGTGCGAGCCTGCCTGCCGGCAGATGGCCGACCTCTGCCTGGAATGGACCAGGCCCCGCCAGGCGCCGAGCAGGAGCCTGCTGTACGCTCCAGCTCGGATCGACATCGAGGAAGAGACGCGGGACCCCCGCCTGGCTCTGGTATGGCTGGAGTTCCTGGCCCGGGTGCTCAGGGTGCGGGGTGCCGACGCTGAGGCCATTGCCACCTACCAGCAGCTGCTGCAGTTGTCTCCCGGCCGGGACGACGTGCGGGCGATGCTGGAGGCCGCGGCGCTCAGCGGAGTCCTGCCCGCCTGATCTAGAGGGGCAGCTCCTTCGCCCCTCGCCATCCCCACCGACACGCCCTCTGGCACAATGGCGCCCAGCGGACGGCAGCGGCGGGGAGGCGGCTGCCGCTCGGTCGCTGGACAAGTAGGAGCAGTGATGTCGCTGGTGGCGATCCTGGCGGAGGAGCGCTTTCGGCCGAGGTTGGAAGAGCTGGCCCGCGAGGTGGGTTTCAGTCTGCTCGAGGGAGATCGCCCCCGCAGCGCGCTACTGGAGGCCACAACCCCGGATGCGGTCGCAGTGGTCACCGAAGAGCATCACCCCCACTGGCTCGGTCAACTGGACAGCGAAGCGGTTCGGTATTGGTTGGTGGAGGTGGGGTCGCCGGAGGGGCCCCTACTCGAGCCGCCCTCCCGGCGGCCCCACCGCCATCTCCTGGGGCTGGATCGCTCGTCCTCCGCCTACCTGCGTCAGCTGCTGGATGACTGGCTGGACCGTGATCTGGTCCGGGTCGACTGCTTCAACTTCGCCTTCCGGGACGGGCTACCCCAGGAGGCCGACTGGGTGCTGGACACACGCTTCCTGGACAGCCCGTACTGGGTGCCTAGGATGCGCACGCGTCGGGGGGACGACCCCGAAGTGCGGCGCTACGTGATGGCCCAAAAGGGTGCCGAAGCGTTGGTGTCGGGGTTCGTGGACGCCCTGGGGGTCCTGCTCCCTCTCTATCGGGAGCAGCGTCGGACGGTGGTCCGGGTGGCGGTGGGTTGCACCGGCGGGCAGCACCGCTCACTGTCGGTCGCCCACGAGATCGTGGAGCGGATCACCAACTCCCAGATCGCCACCGCCCGGCTCCTGCGCCGGCCGCCTCACCACCTCCCGCAATACCCGGACTGATCCGCCGGCGGCGCTCAGAGCGCTGCGGCAGCCCAGGGTTGGGAGTGCCGGGCGGAAGACGGTAGCGCCGAGCGGAGGAGCTCCTCATAGGCGGAGCGAACCTCAGGGTGGCGTAGCAACAGCAGGTGGGCGTACTCGTGGGTGACCGGCCGGGGCTGGCGTGCCAGCCGCAGGTTCACCTCTTCGGGGAGGCGGTCGGCCTTGCGGCCGTTGCAGCGCCGGCAGGCCACCACCTGGTTCTCCCAGGAGGTCGAGGCTCCCCCCCGGGACACGGGGACCACGTGGTCGATGGTCAGCTCCTGAGCCTGGTCACGCTGACCGCAGTACTGGCAGGTGTAGTCGTCCCGGAGCAGGATGTTGCGGCGGTTGGGATGGAGCATGCGCCGGGGTATGGAGATGTTCCGCAGCAGTCGGACCACGATCACCCCCTCGCCGAGGCGACGCTGGTTCAGCTCCGACTCCACCTGCAGGCGCACCTGGTCATCCAGGAAGGCCACCCTCTCCTTGGTCAGCAGGACGACCAGCCGCCGCCGACTGATCACGTTGAGAGGCTGGAGCGAGGCGTTCAGCAGCAGGACCGGCATGAAGGCCATTGTGCGCGGTCCGCGCACCCGTCAGGCGGGTCTCAGCCCCACGATCCGGCGCAGCACCTCGAGATGCAATCCCAGCTGTGGACCCAGGCTGAACACGATGATCCCCAGCACCACCACCACAGCCAGCGCCACCACCACGTAGGCGGCCACTGACGGGCCTGAAGTGGGAGGGGGGAGCTGGTCGCTCAAAGGCCGGGGTCGGCGCCGGTATCGCGGCCGGCGTGGAGCTCGCCGCCCGAGCCGGAGGCGACCCAGGCCCACCCCCCACCGGCCTCACCCAGAAGCGCGTCCACCGCCAGTCCGGCCAGCTGGGCACCCAGCTCCGCGCCGGCATGCGGAGCCACACCGGCGGCGATCCCCAGGCGGGTCACGGCTGCCCGTGGAGAGGCTGACGAGATGGCGATCAGGGTGCCTCCCTCAGCCCGGGGGAGCGAGTCCAGGATGGTCTTGAGATCGGAGCGCGGGGGCTCCACCGCCAGGAGGGGGTCTCCGTCCAGTCCAGAGGCCAGTGAAGCGCCGTGGCCGGCCGGTAGTTGCGGCCACCCGGGAGGGGTGGAGTTCCGCTCTCGGGTCCAGTCCAGAGCCCTCGGGCGGCGGGCTCCCGGGTCGAGCTCCCGGGCCACCGCCAGAGCCGCCCGCCCCGGCGCACGGGAGGAAACCACCACGGCCCCCCCGGTCTTCACCACCGCCGCAGCGCGCTCCACCAGCTCTTCGGGAGGGGGTTCCCACATCTCCACGCGGGCCTGGACGAAGGGCCGGACGCTGAGCGGCGGAGCAGCGAAGTCCAGCGACAGGTCACCGACCGGGCCGGCACCCGTGGCCACCCCCTCCTCCAGCCCGAGGGACCGTCGCACGGCGCGCACGGCCTCATCGACGACTCCATCGGGCAGGGGATCGCCCACCGGATCCCAACGGTTGCCCCTCAAGGCCCTGAGGGGAAAGCCTGGTTCCAGGCGGACCGCCTCCGCTCCCGCCTCCAGAAGGAAGCGGGCCGAGGGGGGTGCCCCGGAGAGGTCCAGCTCCCGCAGCGGTGGCGTCCCGGCCACCTCCGGCAACCCGATCGCGGACGGCGGGGGTGGGGCAGGGTGAGGCGATCCGGACGCCCCCCAGGAGGGTGCCGGAGGCGGAACGGAAGCTGGAGCCAGGGGGCGGCGCCCGGGCGCGGCCACCAGGGTGAGGGACACCCCGGCTACTCTAAGGGTGCCACCCGGGCGGAGCCGGGCGCGGCCCCCAGGAGGCAGCCGATGTCCGTCGACCCAGGTGCCGCTCACCCCGCCGAGGTCACGGACCTCGACACCCTCTTCGTCCTGGGTGAGCTCGCAATGATGGCTGTCCACGGCCTCGCCGGGGTCCAAGTGGCTCAGGTCCACGTCGGGCACCGGCCCCCCGGGGTTGACCCGTCCCACCAGGATCGGGTAGCGCTCCAGGGTGACGCTGGCTCCGTCTGGAGCGCGCAGGGCGAGGAGCCCGGGACCCATCTCAGTCGGCCCGCGAAGTCGGCCGGGGCCTCACCTGAGACCTCGCGCCCTCAGCTCCTCGATGAGGGCAGGCACCACCTTTAGCGCGTCGCCGACCACGCCGAGGTCGCTGAGCTTAAAGATGGGTGCGTCCGGATCCTTGTTGATGGCCACGATGTGACTGCTGCCCTTCATCCCCACCAGGTGCTGCATGGCCCCGCTGATCCCGCAGGCGATGTAGACGTCCGGCTTGACTGTCTTTCCGGTCTGCCCGACCTGCAGCGCGTACGGGACCCATCCTGCATCCACGACTGCCCGGCTGGCGCCCACCGCCCCCCCGAGCTGCCGGGCCAGGTGCTCCAGAACCTCGAAGTTGGCCGCCTCCTGCATTCCCCGCCCGCCGCTCACCACGACTTTCGCCTCCTCCAGCCCGGGGCCGGCGCTGGGGGCGACCACGGACTCCAGCCGCCGCGCCCCGAGAGGCGCCTCAGCGGGCAGCGGGAGGACCTCCGTCACCGGCTGGGGTCCTCCGCTAGCTGTGGCAGTGAAGGACTTGGGGCGGACCAGCACGAGGGGCGAGCGCGACCTGGTCCGCGTGACTACGTCCACCGTGGCGCCGAAGATCGCCGTGCGGACCAGGAAGGCGTCTCCTTCCTTGGTCACTTCGATCGCGTTGGCCAGGACCGGCAGCCCAAGTCGGGCACTCACCCTGGCGGCGAGATCGCGTCCCTCCTGCGTGCCGGGAAAGAGCACCAGGTCAGGGTGTAGGCGGTCCACCAGGGCGGACACCACCTGGGCGGCTGGCTGGCCGAGGTGCTCCCGGTATGCCGTCTCGCGGCCCACATAAGCCTGTGAGGCGCCGTGCGCCCCCAGCGCCGGCAGGACCGCGTCCGCCTCCGGGTCCAGGACGACAACCGCCACTTCGTCTCCGAGCGTCCGACCGTGGCTCACCAGCTCCAGGGTGAGCGGGGTCGGCGAGCCGCCGGCCACCTCCGCCACGACCAGGATCAGCCCCATCTCAGATCACCTTGAGTTCGGCGAGGTAGTCGGCGATCCGTCGAGCGGCCGAGCCGTCGTCCTCGATCAGCTCGCCGGCGGCTCGCTCAGGAGCGGGCGCGGCGGAGATGACCTCCTGCCCTGCCGCCGCCAGCCCGACCTCGTCCGGGGGAACGCCCAAGTCATCCAAGGAGAGCTGCTCCAGGGGCTTGCTCTTGGCGGCCATGATCCCACGTAGGCTGGGGTATCTGGGCTCGTTGATGGCCCCGGTGACGGTGACCACGGCGGGCAGGGGGGCCTCCACAACGTCGTGCCCAGCTGGTGTCTGTCGCTGGATCCGCACCGTGCCCGAGTCCACCTCGAGCACCTTGGCGAACGTCAGGGCGGGCCACCCCAGCAGCTCAGCCACCGCCGCCGGGACCGTACCGGTGTAGCCGTCGGTGGACTCGGTGCCCGCCACCACCAGCTCGCATCCGGACCGCGCCACCGCCGCCGCCAGGACCCGGGCGGTAGCCAGGGCGTCCGAGCCTCGAAGCCGGTCGTCGGCGACGTGAATTGCCGAGCCAGCTCCCATGGCCATCGCCTTGCGGAGCACCTCGGCGGCCCGCTCGCCGCCCATGGTTATGGCAACCACCTCACCGCCGCTGGCCTCCACGACCCGGAGGGCAGCCTCCACCCCGTTGGCATCGCCGGGGTCCAGCACCAGCTCCGTCCCGTCGCGCACCAGTAGGTGGGTCAAAGGGTCGAGCCGGCCCACGCCCGTAGGGTCCGGGATCTGCTTGACGAACACCGCCACCTTCACGCCAGGGGTCCCCTCCCGGAACTGTGTGAACTGGCCCCATCTTACCGGGCGGTCGGGCCCATCGAAGCGGAGACGTATAATCGCCAGGCTTCCTGGGGCGAGACGTGTCCGCCGCAGGGGGAATCCGATGGCCCCGTGGTGTAGCTGGCCCAACACGCCACCCTGTCAAGGTGGAGATCGGCGGTTCGAATCCGCTCGGGGTCGCCATTCAGGACGGCCCGGGGGCCGCCGTTCTTCCTACCGGGCTGCCGAGTTCGGCGCGTCAGTGCCGCCTACCATGGAGCGGTGCCCCTCCATCCGAGCGCCGCCCAAGGCTTTGCGGTCGACACCAGACGGTACCAGCGGGCGCGCCCGGGATACCCGGCGGAGGCGATCGAGTGGGCACTGGGCGAGGTGGGGGTTGGCCACGGGGCCGCGGTGGTGGAGCTGGGAGCTGGCACCGGCAAGCTAACCTCAGACCTGGTGGTGCGCGGCCTCCAGGTGATCGCCGTGGAGCCGGTGGCGCAGATGGCGGCGGAGCTCTCGGCCCGGCTCCCGGAGGTCCAGGTCGTAGAGGCTTGCGCCGACGCCACCGGCCTGCCGCAAGGCCGGGCTGAGGCGGTCCTGGCGGCCCAGTCGTTCCATTGGTTCGCCACTCGCGAGGCTGTCCAGGAGATCCGCCGCGTATTGCGCCCTCGCGGCTGGCTGGTCCTGGTCTGGAACCGGAGGGACCAGGGGCATCCCGTCTGGCAGGCGGTCGCCGAGCTCATCGAACCGCTAAGGGTCGACGAGCCGACCCACGAGGGTGACCGGTGGCGCTCCGCACTCTCGGCGGGCAGCGGATTCGGGGAGCTGACCCACCGCCGCTTCCCCCACTGGGTGGCCGCCAGCCGTGAAGGCTTGGAGGACCGGGTGCTTTCCATCAGCTACGTGGCTTGCCAGCCGCCGGAGGTGCACCGCCGGATCCGGGCCGAGCTTCAGAGCATCTGGAGCAGCCGCTTGCCGGGGCTTGAGGAAGTCCGCCTCCCATACCACACCGACCTGTTCCTGGCGCGGGCCGTTGCCTGAGCCCGCGCAGCTACCGCCCGCCCTCCAGGCTGCCCTCAGGGAGAGGGACACGGTGGTGGTGAGCTCCCGGGACAGCTCGGGGGAGGGCAGGGCGCGGATGTGGTTCGCCCTGACACCACACGGGACGCTCTACCTGCTCACCCCCAGCTTCAGTCTCAAGGCGCGGAGGTGGGAGTCCGACCCCTGGGTCCGGGTGCAGGCCGGCCGGGAGATGGTGGAGGGGACGGTCGAGCAGCTGACCCTGGACGATGCGAGGGACGACGAACCGCTGCTTCTGGACCGGTTCGGCCTGGCGGGTGCGGCCACCGCGGAGGCGCTGGCCTGGATGCTGGACTCAGGGAGCCACCGGCTCTACCGGGTGAGGCCCGGGGGAGGCTCCTAGACCGCGAGCCGGGTCACCGCCGCCGCGAGCGCCCGGGTGCCCACCTCCACCTGCTCGGGGTCTGTCCACTCCTCAGGGCAATGGCTGCGCCCCCCCCGCGAAGGTACGAAGAGCATGGCCACCGGACACACCGCGGCCACCTGGACCGCATCGTGCCCGGCCCATGACGGCAGCTCAAGCGGCTCCTCGCCGATCTCCCGGGCGGATTCCAGCAACACCGAGCGAAGCTCCTCGGCGCATGTGGTGGGCTCCTCCCGGGAGAGCCAGATGAGCCTTCCCCCGACTCCCCTCCCGGCCGCGGTCCTCTCCACCACCTCTTGGAGGAGGTCATCGGTGCTGGCGAGCCAGGCGGCATCGCCACTGCGGTATTCGGCGATCAGGGTCGCCCGCTCGGCGACGACGTTGGGAGAGTTGGGCTCCAGCTCCAGCCGGCCCACCGTGGCGACACCGCGCCCCTCCCTTCGGCCGAGCCGCTCCACCTGAAGGCTCACCTCCGCCGCGGCCAGCAGGGCGTCACTGCGCCGGTCCATCGGGGTGGTTCCGGCATGGTCGGCGCGGCCCTCCAGCCGGATCTCGGCCCGGTGGATCCCGGCGATGGCGCTCACCACCGCCAGCCCCCTGGCGGCCTCCTCGAGCCGCGAACCCTGCTCCACATGCAGCTCCAGATAGGCCGATGCGGTGCCCTGAGGCCAGCGGGCCCCGGTGATCCGCTCGGGGTCGCCGCCCATCTTGGCCAGAGCCTCAGCCAGCGTCCGACCACTTCTATCCACGAGTTGAAGGTGCTCCCGGGAGAGGTGACCGGCCACGGCTCGGCTGCCGACACAGCTGATCCCGAAATCGTTGGGCTCCTCGCCGAGGAAGTCCACGACCCAAATGGTCCGCCGGGGTCTTCCGCCCCCTTCCTTGATCCTTCGGACCACCTCGATCGCAGCCAACACCCCGCAGGGGCCGTCGAACCGCCCCCCGCCGGCCACGGTGTCGGTGTGCGATCCCAAGATGAGCGCCGGCAGCTGTGCATCCCTTCCCTCGAGGGTGCCGATGAGGTTTCCCGCCGGGTCGCGGCGCACCTCCAGGCCGGCCCAATCCATCAGCTCCCAGACCAGCTCTCGGGACCTTAGGTACTCGGGTGAGAAGACCCGCCTGGTCCACCCTGGCTGGCCCGGCTCCACCACCTCCGCCAGCCGCATCAGGTCGGCGAAGACTCGGCCCCCCGTCTCCGGACTCGCCACCGGATGAGGTTAGCAGCTGCGGATCACCACCCCGGTGGAGCGCCCGCCATCCCGTGGATCCTCGATTACTGACCGCCGCGCCTCGAGAGACGCCGGGTCGGGCGCCGCGTCTACGGGTGACGCGCGGGGGATGTCGCTCCAGCTGTGGCTGAATCTTCCCTGACGCCGGCGAGCGGCGGGGGGCACCATGGCCCGGGAGGTCGCGGGGCCGGGGGGACATCGACCATCGGGCGGTCCTTGGGTTGCGATCGCCGGACCGGCTCTGCAACCATCCGAAGATGCCCAACCGCAGCGACGCCCTCGCCACCCTCCACGAGCACACGAAGACGGACAGCCTGAGACGCCACGGCCTGGCGGTGGAGGCGGTCATGCGCTCGGCCGCCGCCCGGGCCGGAGGGGACCCCGAGCTCTGGGGCATCACCGGCCTCCTCCATGACTTCGACTACGAGGCCCACCCCGATGAGCACCCGTTCTGGGGAAGGACGGTTCTGGAGGGGCATGGCTATCCGCAGGAGGTGGTGCTGGCGATCCAGGGGCACGCCAACTTCAGCGGGGTACCCCGGGAGACGGAGATGGCGCGCTGGCTATTCGCTCTGGACGAGCTGACCGGATTCGTGATGGCCGTGGCCATGGTCCAGCCCGGGCGCGAGGTGGCGCGGGTCCGCGCGGCCTCGGTGGCCAAGAAGCTGAAGGACAAGTCCTTCGCCCGCACGGTGAGCCGGGACGACATCAGTCAGGGAAGCTCGGAGCTGGGAGTTCCACTGGAGGAGCTGGTCGAGCTGGTCGTGGGCGCCCTCACCCCGATCGCCGGGGAGCTGGGGCTGGGCTGACCATCCCGAGGAGATGCGGGCGGCGGCCTATACTCGCAAGCTGACCCCGCATGGGGAGGTGGCTGAGTGGCCGAAAGCGCCCGCCTGCTAAGCGGGTGACGGGGGTTAACCTCGTCCGAGGGTTCGAATCCCTCCCTTCCCGCCAGGCCGGCCCCGGACGAGGTGCCGGCCGACTCCTAGCCTAGTTCGGCCACCAGCTGGTCCACCCGCTGCCGGATCTCATCTCGCACCTTCCGAACCTCGGCGAGCGGCCGGCCCGCCGGGTCGGGAAGTTCCCAGTCTCGGTACTCCCGGCCGGGGATGTAGGGGCACTGGTCTCCGCAGCCCATGGTGACCACCATGTCGGCCCACTCCGCCAGTTCTGGGGTGAGAAGCTGGGGCCGGCGGTTACGAAGGTCGATCCCCAGCTCATCCATGGCGAGGAGCACCTCGGGGTGGATGGCGGCCGCCGGCTGAGTCCCGGCGCACTCCCCCTGGTGCCGAGCGCCGACGGAGCGCTGGAAGAGCGCTCGGCTCATCTGGGAGCGCCCTGCATTGTGCAGGCACACGAAGAGAACCTTGGTCATTACCTTCCTCCACCTGGCCGACCTCAGCCTCCCGCGCCACCCAATCTACCGGGTCCAGCGGGGGGCTGTCCCAATCGGGACCGGAACACCCCAACCCCGGCGCCGAAAGCACGATACTGTTACAAGTGGGTGCGAAGGCCGTACCATGCGGCGATGATCGCCACCATCATGCGAGCCAGCACGACTGAGGGCCTGCGCTCTCTGGCATCGCTCCCTGGGCGGCTCCGTGCCCGCTACCGGGAGACGGCTGCCGAGCGCCCGGACGAGGAGATCAACTTCCGGGTCCTCTCCTCCTTCCTGGCCACCTTCGTGACCGTGCGGGTGATCACCCACGGAATCCGCGGGAACTGGCTGCCGCTGAAGAACGTTGAGCTGGGGGGCAAGGGGGGTAGCCAGCTCCACATCCACCATCTGGTCTGGGGCATCCTGGCCCTCACCGGGTGCGGCTATCTGGGCATTTTGCGCACCGGCCTCACCTGGCGCCGACGCCTCGCCCCGGTGTACGGCGCAGGGGTGGCGCTCACCTTCGATGAGTTCGCCCTGTGGCTGCGGCTGAAGGACGACTACTGGAGCTCCGAGGGCCGGGCCAGCGTGGACGCCGTGATCGTCCTGAGCGCCCTCTTCGGCCTCGCCGTGGCCTCGCCGCTCTTCTGGCAGCGGGCTTTGGACGAGGTGGTCAAGACCGGCCCTCAGGCAGTTCGAGTGTCTAATTCTGCGAGTACCGGCCCCACGGGCCTGGAAGCGTCCAAGGGCCTTTAATTCAGAGGTGTCAGCGGTGCCAGACGAGTTCTTGACCATCGACGAAGTAGCCCAGCGTATGGCCCTGCCCCCGGACATGATCCGCCGCCGCATCGAGTCCGGCGACATCCCCGTCCACTGGGTGGAGAGCTACGGCAAGCTGGAGATGAGGGTGGCCGCCGAGGATGTGGGAGGAGTGCCCTCGGCCCCGCCGGCGCCGCCCGCCTACGCCCCCGAGCCGACGCCCGAGCCGAGCTGGGAGCCCGCCCAGTCCGGGACTCAGGGACTCTGGGCGCCCGCGGATAGCCAGGACGCCGCGGCCAGCCCCTGGGAGGTGGCCCCGGAACCCACACCGGCCCCCCCGGAGCCGGACGATCAGCCGGTGTGGCGGCCCGACCCGGCCACCTGGGAGGATGAGCAGCTCGCCAGCTCGGGGGAGTTGGCCGCTGAGGTCGAGTCCATGGTGGAGCCTCAGGAGGCCGGAGGGGAGCCCGACGTCAGCCCGTACGCCCCGGCCCCCGAGGCGGACTTCGTCTCCCCCTTCGCTGCGGCCAACGTCTCCGACGAGCCGGTGGCAGGCTTCCGACCTCCCGCCCTTGAGGAGCCGTACGCCGCGCCCCCAGCGCCGGGGTTCCTGGCCCAGGATCAGGAGCTTGCCCCCGCGGGAATGGAGTTCCAGGAGGTGGCCCAGGAGGAGTTCGCGCCGGCCACCGACGAGCAGTTCGGGGCGATGGAGACGCCGGTGGCCGCGGAGGAGGTTCCCTTTGCCACTGCGGACCCCTTCTCAGTAGCGGAGCCCGCCCCTCCCCCGCCGGTCGAGCAGGAGATGGCGCCTCCCTCAACCCTTCTCGCCTCTCCTGCGGCCGCCTCGGCCGCCATGGGCACCATCGACGCCCGCGAGCTGGTAGCTGGGTTGTTCGAGCGCTGGGAGCGGGCCCTGGAGCAGCGGATCCAGGCCGAGCAGCGGCTGCGTTTCGAGGCGGAGCTGGAACAGCGGCTGCGGCAGGTCCGGGACCTGCGCCAGGAGCTGGATCAGACCCGCAAGAGCCAGGCTGCCGAACTGGCCGAGCGGGAAAGGGAGGTGCTGCAGCTGCGCGAGCGGGTGCGGGAGCTGGAGCAGGTGCCGAAGCGGCGCGGACTCTTCGGCCGCTGACAGAACCCTTCACGGTGCCGGCCTGGCCCCGGGCTTCGACCTCATGAGCGCCGGCCGGGATGCCGTCGAGGAGGTCAGATCCCGGCTCAACCTGCTGGACGTCGTCGGGAGCTACGTCCGGCTCAAGCGCGCCGGTCTTGAGTACCAAGGACTGTGCCCGTTCCACACCGAACGCACGCCCTCCTTCTACGTCAATCCAGAGAAGCAGGCCTGGTACTGCCACGGCTGTCATCTGGGGGGCGACCTCTTCAAGTTCCTGGAGCTGATCGAGCACACCGACTTCCGGGGGGCTCTGGAGGAGGCGGCCCGCCGGGCCGGGGTGGAGCTGGACGGGGACCGCGGGCTGGACCCGAAAGAGCGCCGGTACCGTCAGATGCGGGAGGGCGCCCAGCGACTCAACCAACTGGCCGCCGACTTTTACCACGAGGTCTTGCTCCACCACCAGGTGGGCGAGGTGGGTCGCCGGTTCCTGGCGGGGCGGGGAGTGGTCGCCGAGGACATCGAGCGCTTCCACCTCGGATACGCTCCCGAGGGCACCCAGGGAGACAACCTGGTGCGCTATCTGCGCCGCCGCGGGGCCACGGACGAGGAGCTCGTGGCCGCCGGCCTCGTCCGGCGGGACCGCCAGCGGCTGAGCGACTTCCTCCACCGACGGGTGGTGGTGCCCTTCCGCGATGAGAGGGGCCGCTGGGTGGGGTTCGGCGGCCGGGCCCTGGGGGATGAACGGCCCAAGTATCTGAACACTCGGGGAACGCTGCTCTTCGACAAGTCGAAGCTCCTGTTCGGGCTGTACCTCGCCCGGGAGGCCATCTCTCGCGGGCGGCGAGCGGTGCTCATGGAGGGCTACTTCGACGTGGTGGGTGCGCACCGGGCCGGCATCGCCACCGCGGTGTCCACCTCGGGAACCGCGCTGACCGAGCTCCAGGTTCTGCTCCTGCGTCGATTGGCGGACGAGGTGGTGCTCTGCTTCGACGGAGATGCGGCGGGGCAGCGAGCGGCCCGTGCCGGGGTCTCGTTGCTGGCTGCGGCAGGCGTCACCTGCAGGCTGGCCGTGCTTCCCGAGGGGAAGGACCCAGACGATCTCAGCCGCTCCGACCCCGAGGGACTGCGGCGGCTGGTCGAAGGGGCGCCGCCTGCCTACGAAGTTCTGGTCGACCAGGCCCTGGGGGACGTATCCGGAGGCTCAGAGGTCGAGCGCCAGGAACGGGCTCTGCGCCGAGTGCTTCCGGTGCTCGCCGGAATCCCCGAGGCCAGCATCCGGGAGCTCTATGCGGATCGGGTGGGGAGGCGCCTGGGGGCCGACCCGTCGCGGATTCTGGCTGACGTGGAGCGGCGACCACAGCCCCCGGCGGAGGCGCGTTTGGAGCCCCCGCCCGCGGGGAAGAGTGGAATGGGGACGTCTGCCCATCTGCTGGCGCTCCTATGTGCCAGGACAGCCCTCGCCCCGGAGGTTCGAGATCGTTTCAACATCGTGCCCGGCGACTTCCCCGATCCCGTGGATCGTGAGCTCTTCCGTTCCCTCACCGAGGCGGCCTCAGCAGGTCCTGCGGGCCAGCTGGGCGCCGAGCTGGAGCGGCGAAGAGCCCAGCTGGCCCGGATCGAGCTACCGGAGCTGCTGGAGGGTGACGACGCCCTGGAGCAGGCGGTCCTGGACTGCGTCCGCGCCCTCCGCCTCGAGGGCTTGGAGTCATTGAGAGTGGAGCTCAGAGCGAAGCTGGCCGGGGCGGGACATCATCGCCAGGGCGATACCCCAGCGCTGGTTCAGGAGTTGGAAGCTTTGGACCGCAAAATCCTGGCGCTGAGGACCGGCGCTGACATGGAGGCTTGAGTTGGCAAGGGCGATGAAGGTGGTGGCGCCGGCGGCGGCGCCCCGAACCGAGGATCTGGTCAGGGCGGCAGAGCAGCTGATCCTGAAGGGAAAGGAGCAGGGTTTCCTGACCCCCAACGAGATCCTCGATCCATTCCCCGAGCTGGATGCCGACCCCGATCAGCTGGAGCGTCTCTTCGCCCTCTTCCGGGAGATGGGGATCGCCGTCACCGACAGCGACAAGGACTTCGAGGCCGAGGAGATCGACGACGAGATGCTGGCGGCGGACGCCGACGCGGTCTCCCTCGACGACCCGGTCCGCATGTACCTCAAGGAGATCGGCAGGGTGTCGCTCCTCAAGGCCGAGGACGAGGTCTACCTGGCCAAGCTGATCGAGCAGGGAGATGAGGACGCCAAGCACCGGCTGACCGAGGCCAACCTGCGACTGGTGGTGTCCATCGCCAAGAAGTACATCGGCCGGGGGATGTCGTTCCTGGACCTGATCCAAGAGGGCAACATGGGGCTCATCCGCGCGGTGGAGAAGTTCGACTATCAGAAGGGCTTCAAGTTCTCCACCTACGCCACCTGGTGGATCCGCCAGGCCATCACCCGGGCCATCGCCGACCAGGCCCGGACGATCCGGATACCGGTGCACATGGTGGAGACCATCAACAAGCTGGTGCGCATCTCCCGCCGCCTGCTGCAGGAGCTCGGGCGCGAGCCTTCGGACGCCGAGATCGGGGAGGAGATGGGGATCACTCCCGAACGCGTCCGGGAGATCATCAAGGTGGCCCAGGACCCGGTCTCACTGGAAACCCCCATCGGTGAGGAGGAGGATTCCCACCTCGGTGACTTCGTGCCCGACAGCGAGGCGGTGGCACCCTCGGAGGCGGCCTCCCTCACCATGCTCCACACTGAGGTGGAGGACATCCTCGACACCCTCACCCCGAGGGAGCGGCGGGTGCTGCAGCTGCGCTTCGGCCTGATCGACGGCCACCAGCGCACCCTGGAGGAGGTGGGCAAGCGCTTCGGGGTCACGAGGGAGCGAATCCGTCAGATCGAGGCCAAGGCGCTGCGCAAGCTTCGCCACCCGTCCCGGAGCATCAAGCTCAAGGACTACCTGGAGTAGCCCCCGGGGCCGCGAGAGACTACCTGGGCTGGCGGGCCTAAAAAGACCGACTGGTCGGTTTTTGAAGTATCGTGGGTCTCGTGCCCAAGGTTTCGGAGCAGACCCGGCAGAGCCGGCGCGGCGAGCTGCTTGAGGCGGGCTGGCGCTGCCTGCGCCAGACCACGTTCCCCCAGCTGACGGTCGACCAGCTGTGCGCCGAGGCGGGAGTGAGCAAGGGGGCCTTCTACGGGCACTTCCGGAGCAAGCAGGACTTCCTGCTGGCCCTTTTGGAGCAGGACGCCACCGAGCTCGATGGGGTCATGGAGCGGATGGAGGGCTCGGAGGCCAACGCGCTGAGGCGGCTGCGGGGCTTCGCCCGGGCGATGCTCTCCCGGGACCGGGGAAGGGCCCAGGTGCGCGCCGACCTCTGGGCGGAGATGCCGAACCAGGCCGCGGTCAGGGCGTTGCTGGCCAGCAAGGTGGCGGAGAGAAGGGGCCGCCTGCGGGCCTGGATCGAGGAGGGGGTGCGGGTGGGTGAGTTGTCGGACACCCCGGCCAACGCCCTGGCCTCTCTGCTGCTGGCCGTCGGCGACGGTCTGTCCCTCCACGCCGGGCTGGATCCCAATGCCTTCCGCTGGGAGAACATCTCCCGCGCTGTGGACCTGCTGCTGGCGGGACTGGCCCGTGAGTAGGCTGGCGAACCGGTCCCGGGGGCGCCGGTGGCGGGAGCGGGCCGGCCGGGTGGCCGCCTGGCTGCGTTCTCAGCCACTCGGTCTGGGGGTGGTCACCCTGCTGGTGGGCCTGGGAGCGGGGGCCGGGGCCATCGTCTTCCGTCTGATGATCTTCGGCTTCACGGCGGCCTTCACCGGCCACCCCAACTTCGGCCAGCAGGGGCGCATAGTCAGCGCCCACTTCCCCTTCCTGGGGATGTGGTTCTATCTCCTGGCCCCGATCGTTGCCGGGCTCATCTTCGGCCCCTTGATCTACTTCTTCGCTCGAGAGGCCCGCGGGCACGGCGTGCCCGAAGTGATGCTCGCGGTGGCCGAGAACGGCGGCCGGATCCGTCCTCAGGTGACCGTGGTCAAGGCGCTGGCGTCCTCGCTCTGCATCGGAGGTGGAGGGTCGGTGGGGCGGGAGGGCCCGATCGTGCAGATCGGCTCGGCCTTCGGGTCGACCGTCGGGCAGCTGATCCGGATGTCCGAGGGCCGGATGCGCCTCCTGGTCGCCTGCGGAGCCGCCGGAGGGATCAGCGGCACCTTCAACGCGCCTATCACCGGGGCCTTCTTCGGCCTGGAACTCATCCTCCAGGAACTCTCCCTAGAGGCTACGGTCCTGGTCCTGATCGCCAGCGCCGCCGCCGATGTGGTGAGCCGCCTGGCCTTCGGCGGGGCGCCCATCTTCAACGTGCCGGCGCTCTCCCTCGCAAACGACTGGGACTACCTATTCTGTGCGGTCCTCGGGGTGGTGGCGGCCGTCGGGGGAGTGGGCTTCAAGACTGTCCTCTACCGCGCCGAGGACCTGTTCGACCGGCTCTGGCGCGGCCGTCCCGAGTGGGCGCGGCCGGCGGTCTTCGGTGCGGCCCTGGGACTGATCCTGCTCGCGGTGCCGCAGCTGTACGGCGTCGGCTATCCGGTGCTCGAGCACGTGATCGCCAATCCCTACGCGCTCTGGTTCCTGGTGGTGCTCGTGGTAGGGAAGATCGTGGCCGCCAGTGTCACCATCGGGATCGGCGGATCCGGAGGGGTGTTCGCTCCATCCCTGTTCATCGGTGCCGCGCTGGGGACAGCCTACGGGGTGGCGCTGCATGCTCTGGTGGGCCCGGTGGCGGGACCGCCGGCGGTGTACGGGATGATCGCCATGGGCGCGGTCTTCGGCGCCGCGGCCCGGGCCCCGATCACCGCCGTGGCCTCGGTCTTCGAGATGACCGGGGATCACAACATCGTGGTGGCGCTGATGATCACCGTGGCCATCTCCACCGTCATAAGCCGCCAGCTCAGCTACGGGACCATATACACCACCAAGCTCCTCCGCCGAGGGATCGATATCGACCGGCCCCGGCCGTCCAATCTCTGGCAGCAGCTGCGGGTCGCCGAGGTGATGCGCCCGGTGCCAGAGGGGGTGGTGGGTGGCCGGGAGCTTGAGGACGTGCTCTCCGACCTGCTGCCGCCACCGCCGGCGGGCGAGGCGCCAGCGGTCGACGCCTCGGATGCCCAGGGTCCCCACGCCCTGTTCCCCAACGAGACTCTGGAGCAGGCCCTGCGCCAGCTGCTGGTGTACGGTCGGCAGGGGCTCCCGGTGATGGGCGAGGACGGGGACTCGGTGGTGGGTTGGTTGGACAGCCGCGACCTCTTGCGGGAGTTCGCGAGGCGGCTGGGGCAGACAGTGCGGCAGACCCCGGCCGGAGCTCGGGCGGCGTCCTGGGGTGCCGATTCCCCGGCGGCGGCAGCGCGCGCCCCCCACAACCCTCTACGGGGCTACTCGCTGGTTTCGCTGGACGTCCGCGAAGGCGACCGGGGTGCCCACCAGGCGGTGAGGGACGTGCCGTGGCCCCCCGCCTCCCTGGTGGTGGCGGTGAGGCACGGTGGGCTCTCGGCGCCTCCCCGGGGGGACACCCGCCTGGAGCCCGGAGACCGCGTGACGGTGCTCCTGCCGTCCGCCCTGGAGGGCACCGTGCGCACCCTGCTCAAGGGTGGAGCAGACCACGAGAGCGGGAGCTGAGGTCCGCAATCCCGGAGTGAACCATCTCCACCAGGGGCTGCGGCCCGACTCCGAAAGGGCCCGTCAGCCCATCCAGCGCTCGAACCAGGCGCAGGTGCGGGCGGCGAAGTCGGCCTTGGCCAGGGTATCGCGCACCCCATGTCCCTCCTCCGGGTACAGCGCCAGCTCGGTCTCGACACCCGCAGCGAGCAGCGCCTCATGGAACTCCACTGCCTGCCCGGGCGGGGTGCAGCGGTCCAGCTGGCCGGCGGTGAGGAGGGTGGGGGTGCGCGACCGTTCGGCGAAGAACACCGGGCTGCGTTCGAAGTAGGGCCCCCCGGGTCCCGGCCCACCCACGCCCAGGAACTGGGCGTCGAAGTCCGGGATGTTGCTGGCGAAGTGCTGGCTGTACCAGTCGGTGACCGGGGATCCCGCCACCGCCGCGGCGAACCGGTCGGTCCTGGTGGTTATCCAGCAGGCCATGTAGCCACCGTGGCTCACCCCCAGGACGCCCAGGCGCCGAGGATCGGCGACGCCCTCGGCTGTGAGGCGATCCAGGCCGGCCAGGTGATCCTGGACCTCGGCCCCGCCATAGTCGCCAACCTCCAGCTCCAGGAACTCCTGGCCCCGCCCGCAGCTGCCCCTGGGGTTGGGCATGAAGAGGGCGAAGCCCTGTGCTGAGAGGTAGGCGTATTGGAGCAGGTCGCGCCCTGGCCACTCCGACTCCCAGCGGCCCACGGGTCCTCCGTGGACGGTGAGGATGGTGGGATAGGGCCTGGATCCCTGCCGTGGCTCGACCAGAAGGCCAGAGATCTCCAACCCGTCGGGGGCGGCCCAGGACACCTCCCGGACGGTGCCAATCTGGCCCGCCAGCCACTCGAACCCCGGGTGGGAGAGGGAGGCGATCTCCGACACGCGACCCCGGTCCACGCGGGCCAGGATGGGCGGAGAGCCCCACGACTCCAGGGCCAGCAACGCCCCTCCTTCGGGGTGGGGAGCGGCGTCGGGGGTGAACCGGCCGGAGGTGGTCACCAGGTCCTGCAGGTGGACTTCGACAGACCCGTGCTCGAGGTCCAGTTCGGCAACCACGGTGTCCTGGTGGCGCACCCCGGTGGCGAGGAGGTGGGAAGGATCGCGGAATCGAAGGTAGGAGACGTCGGTGCCGGCGCAGGGCAGGACCCGGCCGTCCCCCCCGCCGGTGGGGAACTCCCGGATGTCTCCATAGACGATGCCCCGGTCGCTGGCCAGCCCCTCCACCACCGCCAGTCGGGACCCGTCCGGGGAGATAACCGGCGACCGAAGCTGGCGCCGCGGCCGGTACACCACCCGTCGTTCACCGGTCTGGAGGTCCAACAGCTCGAGCCGGGAGTGGGTCCAGTCGCCCTCGGTGGGGCGGTCGGACACCACCGCCAGAACGAGATCCCCCACCGCTGCGAACTCCCAGCAGTTGGTCCCCTCGGGCAGGATCCGCTCCGAACGCCCCCCCCGGGGCGTTACGGCGTAAACGCTGCGCCAGCCCCGGAGCCCCCCGCTGCGCACCTCTGGCCACCACGGCTCCCCGGCGCCAGTGTCTCCAGCCGAGGGAAGCTGGCCCGAGCCCGAGGTGACGCCCATCTCCGCCCCCTCCTCCGCCGCCAGGACCAGGATCCTTCCGTCCTCCGACCATTCCAGCGCCTCCGGCACCAAGCCGGAGAGGACCACGACCTCAAACCACCGACTTGGTGCCTCCGCATCCACCACGTGCACCGCTGGCTGCCCGGAGCCGATGGTGGCGATCAGGCCGACCCGGTCCCCGGCAGGGCTCCAGCGCGCCCCGTGCTGGGCGGGAAGCGCGTCGGCCAGCAGCGGCCTGGAGCTGCCGGCGTCCAGGTCGGTGAGGTAGACCCGGGACCCCATCCTGCCCCCCAGCTCGGTCCGGGTCTCGGCAGTCCAGAGGGCGCTGCGTCCACCGGGAGCCAGCTGGAAATCCGTGGCCGCCAGCGGCAGGTCGAGCCCCGGCTCCAGCACCCGTCGGAAGAACTCGAACGCCTGCTCATATCCCGAGGCACGTTGGCGTCGCTGGGCCATTGGGGTCCTCCTAGACCGAGTTCGTCGTCGCCGAAAGACGTCCCACGAGCCGGAGGACCTGTCCTCGGCAGCGGCCATCCGGGACGGCCAGACTAAACTGTACCGGCGATCGTTCCGGAGTAGCTCAACGGTAGAGCAGGCGGCTGTTAACCGCAAGGTTCACGGTTCGAATCCGTGCTCCGGAGCCACCCGCCACCGGCCCGTTGGTCCACGGGGGACGTCCTTTGGTGACTCGGACACAGGGGACACGGCGCGGCCTCCAGAGATACGCCCCACGAATCTGTGGCGCGCTGCCGTTGGGAGCCGTATTGCCGCTAACTGTAGCCACCCTGGTGGCCACCCTCAGCGGCTGCGGCGGCATCCAGGTGACCAACGCGACCTCGGGCCCGCTGCGGGCCCCGGTCCTGACCGGCGCGGGGACGGCTGCGCCCCCAGGCGGGGTGGTGATCTTCTCACTGTCGGCGCAGAACGCCACCGGCTCCTCCGTCCGACTGGCCTCCGTGAAGTTGCTGGCGGTGCCGGGAGATCACTTTCCCCGGCTGGTGCACACCGCCGTGCTGGTGGGCGGGGACCAGATCGAGGACGGCAGGGGCTGGCCGCCGACCACGCCTGGCGGCCCGGGAGCCGATGGGACCTGGCCGATGGCCGCCATCGCGGGATTCGTGGTCCCCGCTCACTCGGATGTGACCCTGGCCGTGGCGGTCAGTGGCCAGCGGGTGGGGGAGACTGTGCTTATGGGTGGGCTGGTAGTCCAGTACTCCTTCAGGGGAACCCGCTACCGGTCCGACCTGGGCATGGTGAACATGGTCTGCGTTGACAGCGCCGCTCGATATGAGAGTGACGGCTGCAACTCGCGGGCCGACCAACGATTGGAGAACCGGGCCAATGGATACATCGCCAAACTGACGCTGGGACAGTGACCACCCCGGAGGCGGTCACTAGGGAGTCGGCTTGGAGGCTGCGGCCAGGGCCGCACGGCGGGCGTCTCCGGAAGCGCCCAGGACCACCCAGAGCCCCATCTTGCCCAGCATGTGCTCCATGGGCGCCCCCATGTGGCCGGCGGCGACCGCCTCGACGTGGTGCTCCAGCAGGAACCGGGCCAGCCGGGCGTGGTGCCCCCCCTCCCTGCCAGAGTCGTGGAGCGCGTCCCAGCCCACGTCGAACTCCTCCCAGGAGACGACCCGCCCATCGGCCACTCCTGCCACCGCCACCCGCCGGGCCCTTCCCCAGCTGTGGTCGACGTCTCCTCCCTCAGTCACCGGCACGCACACCACCACCTCGTCCCCTCCTCCACCTGGTCCACCGGAGCGCTGAGCCGCGTCAGCGGCCATCTCCTGATTGTGACCCCTCCCGCGCGTGGCCCGGGAGGTGATTCTGCCCGGTGCCGACCGTGAGCGCCCCTCGGGGGGCCGTCGGGCGGTGCCCAACCATGCGGCCAGCGCCCGCGCCCAACGCGTGGGGTTGGCCTCCGCGCGCCGGTGTGGGTCGGCGGCGACGCGCGGAGCAACTCCGAAGCCATACGGTCAGCGACGGGTGTGCCGCGGGGCGGGCATCGCGGGCCTTGGGTACGCCGTCCCGCGCAGACTCCATGCCCGACACCTAAGGCGCGCCCGCCTGGACCCGAGCCACGAAAGAACAGCCGGGGACGGGGGCCGCACGGTCTCCGCCGAAGGCGTACCTCCAGGCTCTGCCTATCCTTGGGGACGTGAGATCGGGTAGGGAGACGGCTGTCTCAGGCCGGATGCGCCGCGGACCATGGCTGCCAGGAGCTTGTCTGGCGTCCCTGGCGCTGGCAGGGTGTGGGGCCGCGGCCCCGAAGGTGTCTCCACGGCCCACGGCAAGCCCCCAGGTCACCGCCACCGCCACACCATCGCCGCTCCCGAGCCCATCCGTCGGCAGCCTGAGCTGCCGGCTCCCCCTGTACGGCTCGGGGCTGGCCAGCAACCCCAGCGGGGGCAGTCCGCAGGGGGGATTCATGCAGCTTCCCCAGGGGCAGGTTGCGCTGGCACCGTCGACCACGCTCACGACCTCTCCCAGTGGCGGATGGGAGACCGTCACGCCCCCGGTGCTGTCGGGGGACCAGGACGAGGAGAGCTGGGACCCGGCGTTGGGCCGCTGGCTCCCGGCAACCCCAGGCGAGCTATCCCCCAGCGGAACCCAATATGCCTACGTCGACCAGGCCACCGGCAGCGTCCACCTGGTAACCCCGGCCAGTGACTCCGATGTGGTGCTGTCCACCGGCGTCAGCTATCAGGTGGTTGGCTGGGTGAACGAGGAGATCTACCTCACGTCCGCGAGCACGGCCGGGGCGCAGCCACAGGGCCTATACCGGCTCTCTGCCGCCGGTGGCGGCGTCACCACCGCGCTGCCCCCCTCGACCGCCGAGACCTGGTACCTCAGCTCCCAGGGCGCGATCTGGGGCACGGGGGTCAACCCACAGGATCAGAACCCACCCTCCAGCGGCTCGGGTGACGAGGTTCTGCGCTACGACCTGGCGTCCGGAACCGTAACCAGCTGGTCGTACGCCCCCGGGCTCACGGTGAACCTGCTCGGGGTCACCGCTGCCGGCCAGCCGGTGGAGTTGGTGGAGGGGCCCCAGGCCAACACGCTGGAGGTGGCAACCTCCCCCACTACAGCCACCCGCCTGCTCGCCGGCGCGGGGCTGGACAGCCTGCAACCTTTCGAGGTCTCCTCGACGTTCACTGACTCCCATGGCACCTGGCTCACCACCGACAGCGGGCTCTACCTGCTCACCCCAAGCCTCACCCTGGACCTGGAGCAGACTGGCAACTTCGCCAACGCGGAGGTGGTGGGGCCCTGCGGCTGAGCTCAGCCCCCCGCCCCGGTGGGCTGGAAGCGGAAGGTGCGGGCGGCGATCAAGAGGACCACGACCCCCACCCCCACCAGGACGTAGAAGTCCACCGCGGTCTCGGAGAGTCCCTGGCCCTGGGCCATGAGCCCCCTCAGGCCATTGCTGAAGTAGGTGAGGGGCATGACCTCCGAGAGCTTCTGCAGCCAGAGGGGGGACCCGGCCAGCGGGTAGAAGACCCCGGCCACGAACAGCTGGGGCAGGGACACCAGGTTCGACATGACGATCGCCGACTGCTCCCGGCGGGAGAGGGCGGCGATCAGGAAGCCGCCGGCCAGGAAGCAGAGCGAGCCCACCAGGAGGAGGAGGAGGAGCGGGCCTGGGGAGGGCCCGAGCCCGATCCCGTAGAGGGCGTGCCCCACGCCGAGCAGGACCGCGATCTGGATGGCCACCAGGGCCAGCTGGGACACGACGCTGGCCAGCAGGAAGGCCCAGATCGGCAGGGGGGTGGCCCGGATCCGGCGGAGGACCCCCCGCTCCCGGTCCCCGACCAGCCTGAGCCCGGCGGAGAGCCCGCCGTTGAGGACGGCGTAGGCAAGTACGCCCGGAGCGAGGAATTCGATGTAGTTGGTGCGCGCCAGGGAGCCGGAGCTGGCGCCTCCCGGGGGGTGGAGGCCAACCACCTGCCCCCGGACCGCCGGCTCCCGGCGCAGCAGGGCCTGGTTCAGGGCGGCCACCGCTCCCATGGCGGCGGCGGTCAGGGAGCCGTTCTCCGAGACGTTGGCCGAGTTCTCCAGCACCCGCACGGTGAGCGGAGGGGACTCGCCCACCACCTCGAGCGCGAATTCGGCGCCCCCATTCAACACCTGGCTGCGCGCCGTGGACGGCGATACCACATGCAGGGCATAGGAGCTGGAGGGGAGGGCGGCTCTCAGGACCGCGAGCTCGGGCTGCCCTCCCACCAGATCCACATTGAGCTGGGAGCGCTGGAAGAGGCCGCCAAAGATGACGATGAGCAGCAGGGGTACCAGTACGTTGAAGACCAGGACCTGCCGGTTGCGATAGAGGACGCGCACGTTGGCCGCACTCAGGGCCCAGAACCCGATCCAGGGCGAGGTCCCCAGCTCCCTGGCGAATCCAGACCTGGGGCTCACGATCCCTCCTCGCCGAGGCGCCTCCCGGTGCGCCGCAGGAAGACGTCCTCGAGAGTCGGGGGGCGGACCGAGACGTCGCGGAGGGCTCCCTCGCCGAATCGATCGGCGATCTCCCGAAGCACCCCTCCCACCTCCCTGGTCTGCAGCTCCCAGCGGCCCTCCCGCCACTCCCCCCGCACCACCCCCGCCACCTGGTCCAGCCGCGCCTGCTGCTCCGCCGCCACACTCACGTTGGCGGCGGCGCCCAGCTCGGCGACCAGCTCTGAGGGGCTGCCCTGGGCCACCACCTGCCCCTGGTCGATGATCCAGACCATCTCCGCCAGCTGGTCCGCCTCCTCGATGTAGTGGGTGGTGAGCACCACCGTGCGCCCCTGGTCGTGAAGGGCCCGGATCATAGCCCAGGTCTGGCGGCGGGCGATTGGATCCAGCCCGGTGGTCGGTTCGTCGAGGATCACCAGCTCGGGGTCATTGCACAGGGTAAGGGCGATCTGAAGGCGACGCTTCTGCCCACCCGAGAGGTTGGTGGCCCGCCGGTCCCCGACCTCCCCCATCTCCACCAGCTCCAGAAGCGCCGCCGGGTCCGCCTCATACCCGTAGAGGCGCCCAAAGAGGCGAAGGGTCTCGTTGCAGGTCAGGTCCTCATAGAGGGCGGACTCCTGGAGCTGCACACCCACCCGCCGGCGCGCGCGCTCCGGGCTGGTCCCCAGCACCTGCACCTCCCCCGAGTCGGCGCGCCGCAACCCCTCGATGATCTCCAGCGTCGTGGTCTTGCCGGCGCCGTTGGGCCCGAGAAGGGCGGCCACGCACCCCCGGGGAATCTCCAGGCTGATGCCCCGCACCGCCTGCACCTCGCCGTACGACTTGCGCAGGTCGCGCACCCGCACGGCCAGGGGTGCTTGGGAGACCTCCAGAGGGGCGGCTTGGCTCATCGTCCTCCCGGGTGGCTGAGTTTGCAGAGCGTAGCAGGTGGCCCGAATCGATGATCTCGCGACCGGCCAGGTCGCGGCGCAGGTCCTACCCTGGCTGGGTGCGAGTCGTCTGGAACTGGCTGCGGCGCACCCTGCCCCTGCGGGTTGCCTCCAGGTACCTCGGCCGAAACGGCCCCAACCAGGCGACCCTGATCGCCTGGAATCTGCTCTTCGCCACCTTCCCCCTGGTGCTGCTGGCGGTTGCGGCAGCCGGGGAGCTCTACCGGGATCCTGGGGCCGGGGAGCGGGTGGCGAGGGCGGTGGCCCAGCTTCTTCCGGGGGGCCGCGATCAGGCGGTGCTGTCCGCCCTGCAATCTTTTCACCGGAATGTCGGATGGACCGCGGTGGTCGGCGGGGTCGGCCTGGTGTGGTCCGGGACCTCGCTCTTCTCGGCCATGGACACAGCTTTCTCCGGCCTCTCTGGTGGCCACACCCGAGGGTTCCTGGCCCAGAAGCTGACCGGCCTCGCCCTCACCGCAGCGCTGGCTCTGCTGGCGGCGCCAGTGGTCCTCAGCTCCACCCTGCTGGCGGCACTTCCCGCCGGGGCCGGCCTTCCGGCCCCCCTTCGAAGCGCAGCGGCGGCGGCCGGACTCCAGGCCCTGGCCGCGGTCGTGGTGGGGTGGATCCTGTTCTCACTCGTGTACCGGCTGGCCCCGGCGAGGGCCCCGGGTATGCGGGCCACTCTGCGCGGGGCGCTGGTCGGCGCGGTCCTCTTCGAGTTGCTCTCGCTCGCCTTCCCCCTCTATCTCCACCTCGCCCACGGGTTCGCCGCCTACGGCGCCACCTTCGCCCTCTTCTTCCTGATCCTCGCCTTCGTGTTCCTGGCCGCCCAGGTCATGGTGGTGGGCTTCTGCGTCGTCCTCGAGCTGGAACACCCATCCCCCGGGGCCCCAGCGGCACTAGCGGCCAGTGAGTCAGCGGCCGATCAGGCGGGGGAGGCAGCACCCTCCCAGATCCCCGCGCGGTAGAGCCGCCCGGGCAGCGGCCGGTCCAGCACCTCCTCGAGATAGGTCGCCGCCTGGCAGAGCCCCTCGAGGTCCACATCGGTCTCCGCCCCCACGCGGACCAGCATGTGCAGCAGGTCCTCGCTGCAGACGTTGCCGGTGGAGCGGGGAGCGAAGGGGCAGCCGCCGATTCCCCCCACCGAGCCCTCGAAGCGCCGGATCCCGGACTCGTGGGCCGCCAGGGCGTTGGCGAGACCCATCCCCCGGGTGTCGTGGAGATGAAGGGAGAGCTGCTCGGCGCCGACCCCCGAGCGCGCCAGCTGCTCGATCAGGGAGCTGACCTGGCGTGGATCGGCGACCCCGATGGTGTCGGCGATGCCGATTTCCGAGACCCCCAGGTCGGCGAGCCGGTCCGCCAGCTCGGCCACCCGGTCCGGGGCGACCCGGCCTTCGAACGGGCAGCCGAAGGAGCAGCTGATTCCGACGTCGAAGGTGCAGCCCTGCGCCCTGGCGAGCTCGGCCATCCTCGCAAGCTCGACCAGGGTCTCCTCCACTCCCTGGCGGAGGTTGGCCTGGTTGAAGCCCTCGGTGGCACCGATATTGGCGACGACGTGAACCGCTCCAGCCGCCAGGGCCCTCTCCAGCCCGCGCAGGTTGGGGACCAGAACTCGCAGGCGGCGCAGGACCCCGTGTCCCCGCGCGGCCACCAGGGCGCTCAGCAGCGTCTCCGCGTCCGCCATCTTGGGCACCCAGCGGGGGGAGACCATGGAGGTGGCCTCGACCAGGTCAATGTCGGCGTCCAGAAGCTGCTCCACCAGGGCCAGCTTGGTCTCGGTGGGGAGATCGAGGTCGAGGTTCTGTAGCCCGTCACGCGGGCCGACCTCGGTGAAGTGGAGGCGGTGCGTCCCCCCTGGCGATGTACCCATTGGCAGGTCAGTCTATCGGCGGGCGGGCGGCTGAGCTATTCTGGCGGGGTGCAAGTCGAGCTCGGGCAACCGATCTCAGATGCCGTTTGAGGCGCGGCGCTGGCCGGTCTGGCGGCAGGTCACCGGCAGGGACCTTCTGGGCCTGGGGGGGACCAGCACCTCGAACCTGACCGAGGTGCGCACTGCGCGCACCGCCAGCGCCGACCGGGTGGCCCCCTCGATCTGCCCCTACTGCGCTGTGGGGTGCGGCCAGCTGGTGTACGTGCGCCAGGGGGAGGTCACCCAGATCGAGGGGGACCCAGCCAGCCCGCTCTCGCGCGGCCGCCTCTGCCCCAAGGGCGCTGCCAGCCGGGAACTGGTCAACAGCCCCCTGCGGGAGTTGAAGGTGAAGTACCGTCGGCCCCACGGCACCTCCTGGGAGGAGATCTCCCTGGACTCGGCCATGGAGATGATCGCCGATCGGGTGATCGCCACCCGGGACGCCACCTTCGAGGAGGTCGACCAGCAGGGTCGGCCGCTCCGGCGCACCATGGGGATCGCCAGCCTCGGGGGCGCCACCATCGACAACGAAGAGAACTACCTCTGGCGCAAGTTGATGGTGGGCCTGGGCGTGGTCCAGGTCGAGAACCAGGCCCGAATATGACACTCGGCCACCGTCCCCGGTCTGGGGGCTTCGTTCGGTAGGGGCGGCGCCACCACCTTCCCCGGCGACCTCGTGAACTCCGACTGCGTCGTGGTGATGGGGTCCAACATGGCGGAGTGCCACCCGGTGGCCTTCCAGTGGGTGGTGGAGTCCCAGAAGCGGGGGGGGAAGCTGGTCCACGTCGACCCGCGTTTCACCCGGACCAGCGCCCTGGCCGACCTGCACATACCCCTGCGGGCGGGGAGTGACATCGCCTTCCTGGGCGGGCTGATCCACTACGTCCTGGAGAACCACCGCTACTTCCGCGACTACATGGTCAACTACACCAACGCCGCCACCATCATTGACGAGCACTTCCTGGACACCGAGGACCTGGACGGGTTCTTCTCCGGCTGGAACCAGGACCAAGGGATGTACGAGAACCGCACCTGGCAGTATCGAGGGGGATCAGTCTGGGCCGCGGCCGGGCAGCGGACCGCCCCGCCGCCCCAGGGGGAAGGTGTCGTGGTGGCTGGTGAGGTCCCCTTCGAAGATCCCAGCCTGGAGGATCCCCACTGCGTCTTCCAGCTCCTGCGCCGCCATTTCTCGCGGTATACGGAGGAGATGGTGGAGCGCACCTGTGGGGTCCCCGCCGCCCAGTTTCGGCGACTGGCCGAGCTGATCTGCGATAGCTCGGGGCCGGAGCGGACCACCTGCTTCGTGTACGCGGTGGGCTGGACCCAGCACACGGTGGGAGTGCAGTACATCCGCACCGCGGCGATCCTGCAACTGCTGCTGGGGAACATGGGCAGGCCGGGGGGCGGCATCCTGGCCCTCCGGGGCCACGCCAACATCCAGGGGGCCACCGACATCGCCACCCTCTTCGACGTTCTTCCCGGCTACCTGCCCATGCCGATGGCCCAGGACGCCACCGACCTGGACGGCTTCTGCCGGCCTCACGGAGGTGCCGCTGGCGGTTACTGGGGCAACCTCAAGGCCTATCTGGTCTCCCTGCTCAAGGCCTACTGGGGCGACGCCGCCACCGCCGACAACCAGTTCGCCTTCAACTACCTCCCCCGGCTCACCGGCGACCACTCGACCTACCAGAGCACCCTGGGTATGGTGGACGGGACGGTGAAGGGGTTCTTCGTCCTCGGGGAGAACCCGGCCGTGGGCTCGGCCCACGGCACCCTGCACCGGAGAGGGCTGCGCAACCTGGACTGGCTGGTGGTCCGCGACCTGTATGAGATCGAGACCGCAAGCTTCTGGCGCGACTCGCCGGAGGTGGCCGCCGGTGAGGTCCGGAGCGAGGAGATCGGCACCGAGGTGTTCCTCCTGCCGGCGGCCGCCCACACGGAGAAGGACGGCAGCTTCACCAACACCCAGAGGCTTCTCCAGTGGCATGAGCGGGCGGTGGACCCGGCTGGGGACCGCCGGTCTGAGCTCTGGTTCGCCTACTGGCTGGGGCGGCGCATCCGGGAGAAGTTGGAGCGGCGGCGGCTGGACCGTGACCGGCCGATCCTGGACCTCACCTGGGATTACCCCTTGGAGGGTGAGCAGCAGGAACCACGGGCCGAGGCGGTCCTGCGGGAGATCAGCGGTGTGGCGGCCGACGGCAGCCCGCTCCCCGGATTGGGGGCGCTCCGCGACGACGGCAGCACCAGTTCAGGGACCTGGATCTACTGCGGGGCATTCGCAGGCGGACAGAACCAGGCAGCTCGTCGCCGTCCTCATTGGGAGCAGAGCTGGGTGGCGCCGGAGTGGGGCTGGGCCTGGCCGATGAACCGTCGGGTCCTGTACAACCGGGCTTCCGCCGACCCCTCCGGACAGCCCTGGTCGGAGCGCAAGCGCTACCTGGCCTGGGACCCTGAGCTGGGGCGCTGGACCGGGCCGGACGTTCCCGACTTCCCGGTCGATCGCGCCCCCACCTACCAGCCGCCGCCGGGCGCCTCGGCCGAGAACTCCCTCCCCGGGGACCGCCCCTTCGTCATGCAGGCGGACGGCCGGGGCTGGCTGTTCGCCCCCAGCGGGCTGCTCGATGGGCCGTTGCCCACCCACTACGAGCCGCAGGAGTCGCCGACGCACAACCCGCTCTACGAGCAGGAGGCCAACCCCGCTCGCCAGCTTTTCCGGCGTCCCGACAACCCCTACCACCCGACTGCGGGCGAGGAGGGCGCCGATCGCTTCCCCTTCGTGATGACCACGTACCGGCTCACCGAGCACCATACCGCCGGCGGCATGAGCCGCTTCCTGGCCCGGCTGAGCCAACTCCAGCCGGAGATGTTCTGCGAGGTTAGCCCGGAGCTGGCCGAGCTCCGGCAGCTTCGGCATGGCGGATGGGCGACCATCGTCACGGAGAGGGCCTCGATCGAGGCCAGGGTCCTGGTCACTGCCCGCCTCACACCGCTTCGAGTCCAGGGTCAGCAGGTGCACCAGGTCGGGCTCCCCTACCACTGGGGGAGCCGCGGGCTGGTCCGGGGCGACTCCGCCAACGACCTCTTCCCGCTGGTCCTGGACCCCAACGTCCACATCCAGGAGGTCAAGGCCGCCACCTGCGACGTCCGGCCCGGACGGCGGGCTGACCAGGCGCCGTCGTGACCCCCGGGCCGCGGCTGCCGACACTGGCCCTGCCCCTGTGGCAGGCCGGCGGAACCCGGATGGGGTTCTTCACCGACAGCTCGGTCTGCATCGGCTGCAAGGCCTGCGAGGTGGCCTGCAAGGAGTGGAACGGGGTGCCCGACTCCAAACCGGCCTGGAGCGGCAACTCCTACGACAACACCCTCCGGCTGGGGGCCAACAGCTGGCGCCACGTGGCCTTCGTGGAGCGGGTGCGCCAGGACGACGCTGCCGGGGTGAGATGGCTCATGAGCTCCGACGTGTGCAAGCACTGCACCCGGGCCGCCTGCCTCGAGGTCTGCCCCACTGGGGCGATCTTCCGATCCGAGTTCGGGACAGTGGTGGTCCAGGACGACGTCTGCAACGGCTGCGGCTACTGCGTGGTCGCCTGCCCCTTCGGGGTGATCGAGCGCCGGGAGGACGACGGCCGGGCCTTCAAGTGCACCCTCTGCTACGACCGTCTCAAGATCGGGGAGCAGCCCGCCTGCGCCAAGGCCTGTCCGACGGCGTCCATCCAGTTCGGGCCTTTGGAGGAGCTGCTCGAGACGGCCCACGCCCGCCTCGAGCAGGTGCGAGCCCAGCCTGGAGGTGAGGAGGCGCACCTCTACGGGGCCGACGAGTCGGACGGTGTGGGCGGCTTCGGCGCCTTCTTTCTCCTGCTGGACCGCCCCGAGGTGTATGGGCTCCCACCCCGCCCGGAGTACCGGCGCCGGGACGTGGTCACCATGTGGGGAGCAGCGTCAGTGGCGGCCTGGCTCCTGGTGGGCGGCCTGGCAGGAGCGATCAGATGGCGGCGGTAGGAGGGCGGGAGGAGCCGGCCGAGAGGCCGCTGGTGCCGCGGGAGCGGCCCCGCTCCTACTACGGACTCCCGATCGTGCGGCGCCCCGCCTGGACCTGGGAGGTACCCCTCTACTTCTTCACCGGAGGCACCGCCGGTGCCCTCGCCGCCACCTCCATCCTGGCCCGCTGGTCCGGCCAGCACCGAATGGGCCGGAGCGCTCGCCGCATGGCGCTGGCGGGGGCGCTGGTGAGCCCGGCGCTGCTGATCTCCGACCTGGGGCGTCCGGCGCGTTTCCTGAACATGCTGAGGGTGGTACGGCCGACCTCCCCGATGAGCCTGGGGAGCTGGACCCTGGCCGGCTTCGGGAGCGCTCTGGGGATGGCCGAGGCGGCGGACCTGGCCGGCCTCCCGGTGGCGGTGACCGGAACGATGGAAGGGGCGGCAGGCATCCTGGGGCCGATTCTCGCCAATTACACGGCGGTGCTCCTAGGCGACACCGCCAACCCCATCTGGCGCGCGGGACGCCACCTTCTGCCTTTCGTCTTCTCCGGGAGCTCGCTGGCGGCCGCCGGTGGGGCGCTCTGTCTGGCCGGCCCGGAGGAGGGAAGGCCGGTGTCCCGCCGCATGGTGGTGGTCGGGACAGCGCTGGAGCAGGCGGCCTTCCTGGCCATGGAGTCCCACCTGGGACCGCTCGCCGAGCCCTACCGGACTGGCAGGGGCGGACGCCTCGCCCGGGTCCACAGGCTCGCCTCGTGGACGAGCGCGGTGCTGGTGCTCGCCGGGAGACGGAGCCCACTCCTGCTGCGGCTCGGCGGAGCTATCGCCCTGGGATCCTCAGCCCTCCTGCGTCAGGCGGTCTACCGGGCCGGGTTCCAGGCTGTGGACGATCCCAGCTATCTGGTGGAGAGCCAGGGGCCCTGAGGACGACGGTGGCCGTCCGGCCCACCCCTCTCAGAATCGCTCGGCGGCCAGGAGGGCACTGAAGGACAGCAGGGCGGCGCCGGTGCTGGCGTGCATCGCCCGGCGCATGCGCGGGCGCCGGAGCAGCGGCCGAAGGCGGGCGATCCCTGTCGAGACGGCCAGCAGGTACGCCAACGAGAGCAGGGCGTGGCTCCAGGCGAAGGCCAGCACCCAGCCCATCCCGGAGCCCGGATGCAGGAACTGCGGCAGCACCGCCAGGTAGAAGACCAGCACCTTGGGATTGGTGATGTTCGAGAGAAATCCCTGACGCCAGCCGCCGTGCACCGCCCGGGTGGGGGTCCCCCCGCCCTCCTCGGCTGAATCCGACGGTTGCAGGGCCGCCCGCAGGGCCTGGAGCCCCAGGTAGGCGAGATAGGCGACGCCGGCCCAGCGGATAGTCTGGAAGAGCGGCTGCACCCTGAGGATCACCACGCTGAGCCCGGCAGCGGCCAGCGTCCCCTGGATGGCATCGGCGCTGCTGATCCCCAGGGCCGCGGAGCGCCCGCGGCGGGCGCCCCCCAGCAGCGCGTTCCGAGTCACCACCGCGAAGTCCGGGCCGGGGACCAGGACCAGGACGACGGCTAGCGCCAGATACTCCCCATACGCCGACCACTGCACTGGCTCAACCTATTCCGCTGTGGGGGCCAGGGTCAACCGCGCGCCCATCAGTGGGACAGCGGGGAGCCGGGTAGCGGGCCCTCGACCAGGGCACCCTCCGGGTGGCGGCTGCGGAAGCGCGCCACCTTGTCCCGGTTGAGGCAGCGCAAGGAGCAGAACCGCCGGCTGCCGTTGCGCGAGGTGTCCACGAAAACCAGGGCGCAGCGCTCCGCGGCACAGGTTCCGAGCCGGCTTGACCACCCAGACCCGATCACCGTGGCCAGGGCCACGGCGCAGGTCGCGCCCCGGGCTTCCACCCGGCCCACCTCCCGGTCCTGGCTGTGGAAGTGAAGGTGCCAGGGCTCGCCATCGTGCGTCGCCAGCTGAGGGGCGGCGTGATATTCCCGCAGCAGTGAGTTGACCCGGTGAGCGGTGCCGTCGGCGTCACCCGCAGCGAGGCCGGCGAACACCTCCCGAAGCCGCTCGGCCAGAAGGATCAGCTCCTCGGCCTCCGGGCCGCCGAGCGCCGATCCCCGGCCCCAGATGGCGGCTTCGGTGGCCGCCGCCAGGCGCGTCCGTTGAGGCCCGGACTGCGGCAGCCGTCGCAACGCTCCCTGGGCCCAGCCCTCGGTCAGGTGGTTGATCAGCTCGGCCGCGGCCGCGACTCCAAGATCCGCGTAACTGTCAAAGTTCATTTCGTAGGTGTTGAAGTGATGCTATAATCATATCAGCGAAATCGCAATAATACTTCTGAGGAGATACGATGATGAACCCGCTGCTGTTGCGCCTCATGGTCGAGGACCGCACCCGCGAGCTGCGCGGCGTCACGGATAGCTCTCGCTGGCGGTCCGGGGCCCCTGCTGCCAACCGCCGCCGGGCGGCGGCCACCCTGCGGCTGCTGCGCGCCAGCTCGCGGCGCGCGGCCTAGACCAGCTCGACAGGCGGCTGCCCGCCCCGGACCAGCAGCACCTCCCCCACCTCGACCGCGCCCACCCCGGCGGAGAGGATGAGGTCGGCGCCGGGAGGTGGGGCGGCGATCAAGAGGCCGCCGCTGGTCTGAGCGTCGCAGGCCAGCTGAAGGAGCAGAGGGTCAACCCCGCTCCCGATCCGGCAGCGGGAGCGGGCCAGCTCCAAATTGCGGCGACTGCCACCCGGCACCAGCCCCTGGAGGATGAGCTCTGGGACGCCGGGGAGGATCGGCAACCTCTCCGCCACCAGGCGCACCACCACCCCGGAGGCCGTGGCCAGGTTGTGGGCGTGCCCCAGGAGGCCGAACCCGGTGACGTCGGTGGCCGCGCTGGCCCCGCCCACCAGCATCGCCGCGGCCGCGCTCCGATTCAGCCGGCGCATCACCGAGACCGCCTCCGCCAGCGTCTCAGCCGTGACGCGCTGCTGCTTGTGGGCGCTCAGCACCACCCCCGTACCGAGGGGCTTGGTCAAAAGCAGCCGGTCCCCGGGGCGAGCCGATGAATTGGTGACCACCCTGCCGGGATGCACCGCGCCCACCACGGCACACCCGAAGATCGGCTCGGAGGTGCGGATCGAATGGCCGCCGGCCACGGCGCAGCCCGCTTCGCGGGCGACCTCCGCTCCACCTTCCAGAATCTCCCGGAGCGTTTCTCCGCCCAGGGCGGCCAGGTCGAAGCCCACCAGGTTGAGAAGCAACAGAGGGCTCCCCCCCATGGCGTACACGTCGGAGAGCGCGTTGGCGGTGGCGATGGCCCCGTAGTCCCGGGGGTCGTCTACCGGGGGCGGGAAGAAGTCGGTGGTCGCCACGAGGGCCAGCTCCTGGCTCACCTGGTAGACAGCGGCGTCGTCCAGGCCCTCCGCGGACACCAAGAGGGGTCCTGCCGGCGGGGTCAAAAGTCGGGAGAACACCGCCGCCAGATCCGCCTGCCCGATCTTGGCGGAGCACCCCCCCTGGCCACTGAGCTCGGTCAGCCGCACTGCAGCTCCCGGGAGCGCTCCGGGCGCCAGAGGTGCAGGTCCCCGCTGCGGGAGAACTCCCCTCCGGCCTCCATGCGCTCCAAGACCGGGAGCAGGATCCTGCGGCTGGTGCCGACCCGGTCCCGGAGCTGGGCGACGGTGAGACCAGCGGGAGAGCGGCGCAGCTCGGCCTCGATCTCCGACTCCATCTGCTCCAGAGCAGATGCGGAGATCAGCCCGCCTCCCGGTAGCCGAGCCGCCTCGCCGCTCTGCACCAGATAACCCTCGACCGGGCGGGTGAGCCCGGCGGCACGAAGCTCCCCCGGCCCCGGGGGCAGCCTGCCCGCGGACCGCAGCAGCTGGGACACCCTCTCCACCTGGGGGGTCCGGCCCGGAGGGAGGCTCCCCGCCTCGGCCACCGTTCCTCCGCGCTGCTCCAGAAGACCCTCTGCGGCGAGCTCGGACAGCAGGGAGTCCCCCACCGCCGGGCGCTGCAAGCCGAGCTCGGCCAGGAGCTGGCGCCGGGGCATCCCCGGCTCCAGTGGGTGGAGCCGCTGGTAGGAGACCACCCGGGCCACCGCCTGCGAGCGGAGCTCGGCCAACCTACCCGAGTCGATGTGGACCGACCCCAACCGGGCCAACCGCCCGCCCTCCTCGGCTGCCTGCAGCGCAGCTGAGATGAGGTCCGGGGAGCAGCCCACCCGTCTGCCGACCTCGGCGGCGGACAGCCCCGCCGGGGCCCAGCCGGCCTCCAGGACGGCGAGCGTGCCGAGATCCGGCTGCCGCCGGAGCGCCCTCTCCCGGGCAGTCCACTGGTCCAACGGGGCATCTACCCAGCGCCGGTGCCGACGCGGGTGAGCGTCCAGGACCACGCCGCCCGCGAGCACCGACAGCGGTCCCTGCCCCCTCAGGATGATCCGGTCACCGGGGATCGCCCAGATGGGGGCCTCGAGCGAGAGCTGTGCGAAGCCCCGGCTGCCCGTCGTCAGTCGTTCCTCCCCGGCCAGCCAGACCCTCCCGCGGCTGGTGGCAGTGCCGCAGAGGACCTCTACCTGGACCCCCTGGCGCAGCCCGGAAGCCCCCACCTCGGGGGCCTCGAGGAGGCAGTCCACAAGGGCTGTGCCGCTGGCGTCCCCGGGACGGCCGAGCACGCTCCCGCGAGGGGCCGACTCCGCCGGCACCCCCCGCAGGGAGGCAGCCAGCCGTCCTCCCGGCTCCACCGCCTCCACCGCCCGGCCCCGGCGCTGCAGCTCCAGGATCCGGCCCCGAGCCCCGGAGGGGAAGACCTCCACCTGCTGGCCGACTGTGAGCCGACCGTCCATGAGGACCCCTGTCACGACGGTGCCCACCCCCGTGCGGGAGAAGCCCCGATCGACGTGGAGCCGAGGGATGCCCCGGTCTTGGGGGGCGGCGATCGCCGCCAGCTCGGCGTCGATGGCAGCGGCGAGGTCGGGGAGCCCCATGCCGGTCACCGAGCTGGTCACCACCACCCGGGTCGCGGCAACCCCGGCCTGACGCAGCAGCTCGAAGGCGCTTCGGCCCACAGCCTCGGCGCCCTCGGGGGCGGTGTCCTGCTTGGTTACCGCGACCAGGGCGGAGCGGACCCGCAACAGGCGGAGCACCGCCGCGTGCTCCCGGGTCTGGGGCATCACCCCGTCGTCCGCCGCCACGCACAGCAGCGCAAGATCGATGGACCGGGCGCCCACGGCCATGGTGCGTAGGAACCGCTCATGGCCAGGCACATCCACAACGGAGACCTCCCGGCCAGAGGGGAGGCGAAGGGGGGCGAACCCCAGCTCGATGGTCATCCCCCGAGCCCTCTCCTCAGGAAGCCGATCGCAGTCCACACCGGTGAGCGCCCGGACCAGCGCGGTCTTGCCGTGGTCGATGTGACCGGCGGTCCCCACGGTCAGCTCGGTCACGCGGCGGCCCCCAGGACCGCCGCCAAGGCAGCGATGAGCGGCTGATCCTCCCCGGGGAGGACGCAGCGCGCATCGACGACGATCCCGCCGGGGCGCTCCAGGCAGAGCACTGCGGTCTCGGCCGCCAGAAGCCGCCGCCGGACCGCCCCGGGCCGGGGGCAGGCGATGTGGATGCCGAAGGACGGAAGCGGGTCCCCCGGGGTGATGCCTCCCCCTACGGCGCCCTCGGTGGCCGTCACCTCGGCCGGAACGCCAATCCCGCGGAGCTGCTCGGCCCACCGCTCGGACCTCTGCCGGAGCCGCCGCGGATCCGCACGGAGCATCGCCCACACCGGCACCTGCTCCAGCCCGCCGGGCGCCTCGATGCAGCGCAGGGTCTCCTCGAGCGCCGCCAGCTGGAGTTTGTCGGGGCGGAGAGCGCGCGCCAAGGGGTGTCGGCGCAGCGTCTCCACCAGCTGCGCCCGTCCCAGCACCAGCCCCGCCTGGCTTGCTCCTAGGAGCTTGTCGCCGCTGCAGAAGATGAGGTCCGCCCCGTTTGCCCAGCTCCGGCCCAGCCGAGCCTCGTTCGCGGCCCCGGAAGGGGCAGGGGGCAGGAGTCCACTGCCGACGTCCTCCAGGAAGTGCAGATTCCTCCGGTGGGCCGCGGCCGCCAGCTCGGGGAGGCGCGGGCGGGCGGTGAACCCGGTGATCCGGAAGTTGGACTGATGGACCCGGAGGAAGGCCGCGGTCCGGGGGGTGCAGGCCTGCTCATAGTCCGACACCCGAGTGCGGTTGGTGGTCCCCACCTCCACCAACTTGGCGCCGGAGAGGCGGAGGATGTCGGGAATCCGGAAGCCCCCACCGATCTCGATGGCCTCGCCTCGAGAGACCAGGACCTCCCGCCCGCGACAGAGCGCGGTCAGTCCCAGGAGCACCGCCGCGGCCCCGTTGTTGACCACCATGGCCTCCTCCACCCCCACCAGCCGGCGTAGGAGGTCGGCAAGGAGAGAGTGGCGGTCACCGCGCCGACCGGTTCGCAGGTCCAGCTCCAGGTTGGTGTACCCCGCGGCCAGCTCGGCCGCGCGAGCGGCCGCCCGGGCGGCCAGCGGGGCACGCCCCAAGTTGGTGTGGATGACAACCCCGGTCCCGTTGATGACCCTCCGGAGCTGGTGCGGGGAGCCGTCCAGAAGCTGGGCGACGCGCGCCGCCAGCCCCGGCTCGTCACCGGGGACGAGCCGCCCCGCCCGGGCCTCCGCTACCGCGGTCTGGACCGCGGCGGTCGTGGCCATCCTCCCATGGCGCGCGGCGAGGGCCGCGACGTCCGGTTGCTGGAGCAGCCGTCCGACGGCGGGAGGACGGGGACCCCCGGTCCCCACTACGTCCGATTGCGAGCGCACCTTGATCTCACCTGGCAGCAGCCCGAATTGGGACTCAACTTCACCGGCGGCACCGACCGGGTGCCGAGCCCTGCAGCGATCCTACTCCCCGTCCGACGCGAGGCTCGCTGTTCGGCGCCGGCCCGGCGCCGGCGCCACCGGCTACCGATCAGCAAGGTGAACGCAGTCCGCGGACGACAGCTGCCTTAGTTGAAGTGGCGGGAGGCGAGGAGAACGATCCCTCCGAGGACGCCTGAGGCGCCCCCCATCGATTTTGAAGCTCCCCCAAGGCTGTCCGCCGACGTGCGCAGGCATGCGCCACGAAGTCGGTTTCCGGGACCTGAGTACGTCAAGGTCCGCCGTGGTTCGCCTACGTCCGGCGCCGTTGCCGTCAGCGTTGCCGTCAGCATGGTCCCGGGCCCCACCGCCATTCCCAGGCAGATCCAACAAGTCCCGGGCCCCTGGGCACGTCGCTATCAGAATCCCACGGCCCTTGATCGCTGCGTCGTCTTGCCCGTCGGGCACTTCGGCGCCGTCTCCATTCGATTGCCACATGGGTCGCGGTCCGCTCCCAGTGACACGGGGGGCTGCCCAGTTGTGAGCGACCACCCCTTTGGCGCCCTGGCCAATCCCGCGCCCTTGTGGCAGCGTACAGCGGCCAAGCCTGGCCCCGGCCCGCCAACTCCAGCCAGTGCCGGTCAGGGCCGTGACCGGTGCGCGTGTGTGCGCATAGCGCCTAGAATAGTGCGCGTCGTGCACACACCGGCGCCTCCTCTCCTTCCGCTCTTCCGCTCAGCCCACCAAGCAGAGCTACTGGCTTTGGTGCTGATCAACCCGGACACCGAGCATTCCCTCTCGGATCTCGCCCGCCGCTTGGGCGTACATCACGCCACGGTGAACCGGGAGGTCGACCGGCTGGAGTCAGCCGGCCTGCTCCGCAGTCGGCGGGTCGGCAACCTCCGTCTCGTTCAAGCCAACCCCGAATCTCCCATCCTGCCAGAGGTCAAGGCGTTGGTCTTGAAGGCGGTTGGCCCCGCCCACATTGTCGCCCAAGAATTGAACCGAGTCCCAGGCATCCAGGCGGCATGGATCTATGGCTCTTGGGCGGAGCGCGCGGCCGGGCAGCAGGGGCCACCCCCTCAGGACCTCGATGTCCTGGTCATTGGCTTGCCTGATCGGAACGCGGTTCACCGGGCCGCCCGCGCAGCCGAGGAGCGGCTCGGTCTTGATGTCAACGCCCTGGTCCGCTCCCCTGAGGCGTGGGCCAGGCCTGAGGAGGGCTTCTTGATCGCGGTTCGGAGTGGGGCGCTGGTTCCCGTCCCCTTGGCCGAGAAGCCGTGACCCGCCTGGAGGACCTGCGTCGCCAAGGCCTGCTCCAGGACATAGCACCGGATCCCGCCGCCACCGCCCGGCTCCTCGATGATGCACGCGGGCACCTTAGGACCGCCCGGCTGGCCGTCCGCGAGTCGGACTTGGCCGGCGCATATCAACTGGCCTACGATGCTGCCCGCAAGGCTTGCACTGCTACTCTGGCGGCGCGCGGTCTGAGGGTTCGGGGTCAAGGAGCGCATGCTAACCTGATCCTCATCATGCAAGAGCTTTATGGTCCCGCCCCGGGCGCCCGGGCCCTTGAGCAGTTGGACCGGATGCGCCGTACGCGCAATCTCGCTGAGTACCACGGCTATCCGGTCGATCCCGCTGAGCTGGAGGAGGACCTCGCCGCTGCCGGGGACATCGTGGCCGCTGCGGAGAAGATTGTCGGGCCCAAGAAGGCTGACTGGTCCCAAAATCGCTAGGCCGCGCGGAGCTTCGCGGGGGCCAACAGGCGGGCCTGTGGACGACGAGAGTGGCAGCAGCAGGCCCGACGCGGGAACGCCAAGCACGACGCAGAGCGGCCAGCACATGGGGAGCCCTCTGGGCAAGGTCGCTACTGTTTCACCGGCGCCGTGGATGGATGGTGACACGAGAGAGACCACATGCCGCCAACGAGGTGTGCTTTCCACGAAGCACCGGGCGCCAGGTTCGGCACCCTCTAGGATGCGGGAGTGAGCATGCAAAGACGCCGAGCGGCCCGGGTCATCCTGGTGGACGAGTCCGGAGCGGTTCTGCTCTTTCGCGGTGGAGATCCCGCCCGGCCTGCCGCCGGCACGTGGTGGTTCACCCCTGGGGGAGCAGTCGAGTCTGGGGAGCTGGCGGAAACGGCGGCGAAACGCGAGGTGCGAGAGGAGACGGGACTCGAGGTGACCGACCTTGGTCCCGTCGTCCTATGCCGCCAGGTCGAGTACGAGTTCGAGGGCACGCAGTTCTCTCAGGCAGAAGACTACTTCCTGGTTCGCTGCGAGCACTTCGACATCAGCGACTCTGGCTGGACAGACGGAGAACGTCGAGTTGTCGAGGCGTGTGGCTGGTGGTCCTGTGAAGCACTGAGGAGCACCAAGGAGACGGTGTATCCAGATGGCTTGGCCACGCTCCTGAAGGAGCTTGGAATTTCGACCGTTGACTCGCGCGATCGTCGAGCCGTCGTCCGGGAGGGGTATAACCGGGTTTCCACCACGTATCGCGGCGACAGCGAGACTCCCCCCGAGCACCGGCTGTGGATTCGTGAGCTCCTGGACCACCTCGGTGAAAAGGCTGAGGTTCTGGACTTGGGCTGCGGCTGTGGAATCCCTGTGGCCCGAGACCTGACTGGGGCTGGGCACCACGTGACAGGGGTGGACTTCAGCGACGTGCAGATCGCTCGCGCCAAGCAACTGGTCCCGACAGCGGACTTCGTCAAGGCCGACATCACGGCCCTTGAATTCGGCGCAGCGGCCTTCGACGCGGTGGTGTGCCTGTACGCGATCATCCACCTCCCACTTGAGGCGCAGGCCCCGTTGATCGGCAACATCGCGGGCTGGCTCAGGCCCGGAGGGCGACTGCTGCTGACTGCGGGAGACACGGCCTGGACAGGGGCGGAGGACGGTTGGCTGGGTGGGGACGCGCAGATGTGGTGGAGCCACGCCGACCGAGCGACCTATCGCGGCTGGCTCGGTGCGGCGGGACTGGAGATCACCTCTGAAGGCAGCATCCGGGAGGGACTTGGAGTTCACTCGGTGATCTGGGCGCTCCGTCCCTGAGACGGAGCGTCTGGACCCGATCCGTCCGGGTGAGTTTCGGGCTCCGCGGTCGATAGCGGCAGGCCCGTCATTCGAGCGCAGCCTCAATTGCTGCCACGGCCCTGCGCGCAGCCGCTACTGGAGCGTCCGGCTCGGCCATCCCGACAGCACCCCCTCTTATCGCCGGCTCTCGAAGTAGCGTCCTGATCGCCGCAGCCAAGTGGGCTGGGGTGTCCGCGGGCGGCCGTATCCAGACTCCGCACGAGTGGGCGACTACCGCGCTGGCCACGTTTGCGGTGTCGAGGCCGTGGGACAGCACCCTGACCGGCATGCCAGCGGCCAATTCCTTGGTCGTGAGGCTCCACCCTCCCGCGCAGATCACTGAGGCAGATAAACGTCGGGGATCATCTGCGCGTCCGGTTCCACAACTGCGTTCACCCTCAGATGCCAAGTCCTGTCTGTCGTCAGGATCGGCGTCCGACTCCCAGGCTCGAGCAGGACGGTGCGGGCGCCGCGAACCAACTCGGCGAGTGGACCAAGATCCACCTGGCCATGAAAGGTCTCCGCCAGCCACCCGAGACGCTGAGCCACAGGGACGGGCTGCTGCGCCGCGATCCGAGCCACAGCCGCGCCATCCAATGGCCCAAGCTCTCGCAAGACCGTGGCGACGTTGCTCCAGTACCCAGCCCGCTCCGGGAAGGTCGAGAGGTCCACGGCCAGGGTCTCAGGGGCTGCGACTGTGACGTAGCCGGTGTGAACCGCCCTCCCCACGGTCGGCACATGTCCGACGAGGCGGCTGGTGACAAAGCGCATGTGGACCCGCCCGCAGTCGCGATCCCGAAGCTGTCGGTCGACCATCACCTGGAACGCCTGGGGTGCCTGGTGAGCTGCGCCATGCATCTCGGCCGCACTGAGCAGCCCGACGTAATAGTCGCGATGGAGGTGCTGCATCATGCCATCAATGAACCACTCGCCAGGAACCACTCCCCAAGACCGAAAGTCCGGCGGTACGACCACGTAAAAGCCTTCGGCTGGGGAGAAGACGCGTCCGGCGCGCCTCAGACGCGAAAGCCCAAGATGCACCGCACCTAGTCCGCGCCGCGTACGAGCTGCTGCTTCTTGGGTGGTGAACCACGGTTGGCCGTCTGCCAGCAGGGCGTCGGGGAGATCGGCGATGCGCAGCGCCATATGCGCATTCTATCAATAAACGACACGATACGCATACTGGATGCCCACAGTCTACCCAGCTCATCGTTGCGGTGCCGCTGGCTCACTGAGGGTCTTTCGGGGCCGCCGGTAAAAGTGCTCGCCGCTGGCCGCCCAGAGCTACGTGCCCAGGGTCGGCGACTCAGGGCCAGCGCCAAGGTCGCCAGACGTTCCGCCGTTGCCTACCGAGCGGGGGTAGTGATAGGCCGGTCGCGGGACGCCACCAAGGCGTACCAAGACCGGCCCGTCGCGACTGCCAGGGACGGAGTGGACCGGCGCGACCGATAAGGCGGGCCGTGCCGACACGGCGGCCCAGCTTCGCGTGCACACGCCGGGGAGCGGGTGGAATCGCGCAGCTGTTCGCCGTGAGCATTTCGGATGCGGGCCACCGGCGAGCCCCCGTGACCCCACGAGTGCCTGTAACACCGTGGGGTCAAAATACATGTCCGCGATCTGGGCTCGTCTCAGCCAACGCTTGTCCTGGTCTCCCGGTCCCCAGGCCACATCCAGGCGTCCGTCATCGGCCAACTAGCCTGGTCTCGGCGGACGTCTCTGGGGATGGTGCAGTTTGAGGTTCTACCGGGAGCGCTGCCAAATCACGCGGTGCTGAGGGCAGTGGTCGTCCTCTGGTCCATCGCGGTACCCGCCTCCGACTTCTCTGCGTGGCTGGTGGCAGTCCCCACCAGCGTCGTAGGTGGGTAGCTCGGTGGGATGGCGGAGCAACGGAGAGGGCACTATTTACCACCGAGCGGACGGTCGCTGGGAAGCCGCTCTTGTTGTCGATGGCGTCCGTCAGCGGTTTTGCGGCAAGACGCGCGGCGCCGTGGCCGCCCGCCTCCGCGTGGCTCTCCAGGCTCGTGACTCCGGGTTACCGGCTGCCCATCAGAGTGAGACCGTGGGGCAGTTCTTGACCGCTTGGATACCGACCGTCCGGTCGCAGATCAGGGCCGGCAGTTGGCGCCGCTACGAGGAATACGTGCGCCTGCACCTGGCTCCGGAGTTGGGTGCAGTGCAGCTGTCCAAGCTCGGGCCCGATCACGTCCAGCGGTTGCAAGACCGTCTCCTTGCCAAGGGGCTGAGTCCGACTTCAGTTCACCAGGCCCACTCGGTGCTCCACCAGGCGCTGGCTGATGCCATGCGCTGGGGTCGCCTCTCCCGGGACGTGGCTGAACTGGTTCGGCCTCCTCGGATGAGTCCATCTCACATGACAACCCTGGGCCCGGAGGAGGTTCTCACATTTCTCGACGCGGCGCGGGGGCATCGGCTCGAAGCCCTCTTCGTGGTGGCAGTGAGCACAGGAATGAGACTCGGGGAGGTGCTCGGGCTGCAGTGGAGTGCTGTCGACTTCGACCGCAGGAATCTGCGCGTGGTGGCGACCCTGGTCCCCAAGCCTGGAGGCGAATGGACTCTGAGCGAGCCCAAGACGGCAAGGGGAAGGCGCCAGATCGCTCTCACGATGAGGGCGATAGAGGCCCTGCAGCAGCGGCGGATCTCGCAGGAGGGGGAGCGCGAAGCGGTGGGTGCTGAGTGGAAGGATGACGACTTCGTGTTCACCGGCCCTACGGGCCAGCCCCTCTCGGGGGAGCACGTTCTTCGTCGCGAGTTCTGGCCGCTGCTGACCCAGGCTGGGCTGCAACAGATCCGCTTTCATGACTTGAGACATACCGCGGCTACCCTTCTGCTGAGGGAAGGAGTCCATCCGAAGGTGGTCTCCGAGATGCTCGGACACTCCACGATCGCGATGACCCTGGACCGCTACTCCCACGTCACCCCAGACATGCAGCAAGCCGCGGTGCAGCGGATGGACGCGGTGATCGGAAGGTCTTGACGATGACGCCGGCCCTGCTTGAGACGGCCGGTGTAACCAGCTCTCGCTGCTGTCGTCGCCACCCGCCGGCGCCCATGGTTCGAGATCGTGCGGTTGGTTCGCGGCCAGAGGTCGAGGATGTGGAGTCGCCCTCGCGCCCCGGTTGCGCGCTGAGGTCCCTGGAGAGAAGATTCGTCGAGCCGTCGCGGATCACATCCGGTCAGCCGACGATTGACCAGAGGGAGTGCAGTGGAAGACGCCCAATCGTCCCGGGAAGGCCTCGACACGATCACCATGAGCGGACAAGGCACGGCCCGCGTCCCTCCCGACCGGGTGGAGATCTGGTTGCAGGTGGTTGGTGAGGACCGCGACAAGGGCAGAGCCTATGAGAAGGCCGCCCGGCACTCCAAGCGCTTGGTCGAGCTCCTCGACGACCTTGAGATCCCGGGGCGGCGCCGAGTCACGACTGGGGTCCAGGTGGCGCGACGGTACGACGAGCGCGGCCCGCAGGCCGGCTACCGCGCCCAGGCTACAGTCCGGGTCCGCATGGACGCGGACGGGCCTCTGAGCAGCCTGATCAGTCGAGCGGTCGACGAAGCCGAAGCCAATGTCGGCGGTCCCTACTGGTCGGTCGGCGGCCGCAACCCTCAGCACATGGAGGTCGTGCGGCGCGCCGCTACAGACGCTCGGCAACGGGCCGAGGTCTGTGCGGACGCTCTGGGGCTGGCGTTGGGACGACCAATCCGGGTCCACGAAGAGGGCGGAAGTCGGCCCCGGCATCAGGTCAATATGGCCATGATGGGCGCACTGCCGCCGGCTCGGGCGGCGGCTGGCCCCAGCGAGGTCGAGGTCGAGTCTGGCAGCGTCCTGCTGGAAGCGCGCGTGATCGTGACCTTCGCGCTGGTTCCGGGGCCCCTGGGAAGGCCGGATTGAGGCAAACAGCCACGCGGGCTCGCTGAGACGCACGGCAAGTCCGTCGGTTCGTCCCACGGGGCTCCCCCCGACGGAGTCCGATGGGACCTACGGACTCGTCCCCGGGCTGGGGGCGAACAACACCTCACGCTGTGTAGGTGGGCGTCCCGACGGGCCTCAAGCGATGGGATCGCCCATGTCAACTGGGGTGTGAACCTCCGGACAGTGGGGGCTGGTCGGCTCGGGCCCAGGGCCGTTGGATGGCCTTCCTCAGCGACCGCACCTCACTTCCGGGAGAAGCCGGGGCATGCTCTGGCGGCGCCGACTCCCGTTGCCGTCAGCGTTGCCGTCACCTCCCCTTCCGCGAGCAGGCGAAGACAGCGCTCGAGGCGCCGAATCAGGCAAATTTGAAGTGGCGGGAGGCGAGGGGAACGATCCCTCCGGGGACGCCTTAGGCGCCCCCCATCGATTTTGAAGATCGAGGGGCCCACCTGGACCCATGCACTCCCTGGACGATGTTACAGGCCATCAGGGTACCCACTTGAGCGGCCCAGCAGCGTGGCCGAGATGTGACTGTAGCGAAGGCTAGCCGGGTGATGGGCCAGCGTCGCGGTAGGCGAGCGGCGGAACTGGTTCCCGATGGCGACAAGCAACGCCAGGGAGGTCGAGGTCGGCCCGTGGACCCCCAACAGGGCAGTGGCGGGGTGTTCTCGGCCGCTTCCACGCGGCCGGGGTGAGGGGCGGCCGGGTCAGGCTGCCCGGCCAGGAGGTCGGCCACTGCCGCCGCAATCAGCACTTGGAAGTTTGTCCTGTGCCGGCCGCGGCGGCGCGCCCAGCGCAGCCCCCGCTGCACCAGCCGGGCAACCCGGTGCCCGACCACCTGCCAGGGCTTGCGGACCCGCTCGAATGCGGGCCCCTGTCGACAATCCCGAGCCGCCCGCCGGAGGGCATCCTCAGGTTGGCGCAGGATCATCCATCCCCGGCCGGAACCGGGGGTGCGCTCGTAGCAGCGCAGATGCAGCGGGCGACCGCACACACCGCCCTGGGGAAGACGTAAGCCGCCTGCTGTGCCTTGGGCCTCCCGGCACCCTACCGCCAGCCAACCGGGCGGACCTCGAAAGTGGAGTGCCCGGCCGGGCCGGTCCAGCTGTTGGCGGCGAGGTCGACGTTGAACTGGCGCTTGGGAAAGCGTCCCTCCGGCTCCGGCTGCACTGGCACCTTCGCCACCAACTCGAAACCCGCCTCCTGTGAGCGCGCCCGGACCGCCCCATCCCCACATGCCCGGTCGCCCGGCGCCGCCTCCGCCGGGGTCTCGACCGGCACCTCTCAGGCTCGCGCCATCTCCAACGCCCCCTGGTCATCAGGTGCCGACCCCGGCAGCACCGGTACCGCGGTGATCGGCTGGGTCTGCACGTCGGTCGCCAGGCTCGGCTCGCAGCCATCGAAGCGCTTGCTCGAGCTATTGCGCCCGTGGCGGATCTCCGGATCGTCCACGCTGCAGATGCGGTGCCAGACGGTCTCCTGCTCGATCTGGGCACGGGGATGGCCCCTCTCCTCCTCCTGCTTGACCTCCACTTACTAGAGGAGGATCACTTCCAGTAGGTCGCTGGCTGCGGGCAGCTCTTGAACCCGCCGACTCCCACGCTGCGATCTCCCCCGCACCGCCCTGGCCAGCTCCAGCTCCCGCCGGGCGTCGGCAACCAGCTCCACAAGGGACCGCTCCCGTGACTCCTGCCGTTCCCAGTCCACCTCGCGGCCACCCTCGATCGGGTTCCACAGGTGCCACTCCTAACGCGGCTCCTGGGCGTATCGGAGTTGGGGCTGCCGTTCGGCCCGGGCCAGACCCAGCGCCAGTTGGCGGATCGTCGCCAAGATCAGGTTGTAGGTGTCCAGCACCTCCCGGGTCCCGAGGGTTGGGGTGTCCAGAGCCACCCGCACTGCCCGCTTCCCTCGCCCGAGCTCCTGCGCCGGGCCAGCTCCAGGCTGCGTTTGAACGCCGGCCGCATCTGCCTCTGCACCAGAAGGTAGGCCCGGACCATTTGCAGGGTGCTCCTGGCAGACGGTCGCTCGGTGGTCCACGCCCCCAACGCCACCTTCCAACGCAGGTCTGAAAGGCTCGGGACTGGGCCCCCTGGTCCGAGCAGTCCTTATACCGCGATGGACGGCGGGACCCATGGGCCCGCCGCAGCTACATTACGGCCACCGCGGCGATCGTGGTGGAGGATGGGAGCACCCCGCTGACGAGGAAGGTCCAGCTCCAGTGCGCAGCCAGGAAGCGGGCCATCTCGAGGGCTCCTTTGTGCTGCTGCCTGCTGCGACGCGCTGGCAGCCTAGAGCATTGGCACAGAGACGGGCGGAATGGTGGCGACCTGCGGGGCCCGCCACGTGCGCAACCGGCTGGCGTTGCTCACCACCGAGAGGGAGGAGAGTGCCATGGCCGCAGCGGCGATCATGGGCGACAGCAGGATCCCGAAAAACGGGTAAAGAATCCCAGCGGCGACGGGAATCCCGATG
>JAKATL010000008.1 GCA_021827985.1 bacterium | reverse complement strand
CGCCTGCGCCAAGAAAGCGGTCGCTGAACTCACCCGCGACTAACCCCCGCACCCCCGCCAGACTCCACTACGGCCGCATCACCACACACTTCCGCCGCTACAGCTCCATTTAGCGCCGCCGCTAACAGCTCGAAAGGATCCGAATCGTCGCGCCTGTCGCGCGCCTTGATGATCTCTTGGCGCATGTCCCACAGCTCTCTGCTCCGGAGGTAGAAGCGTCCCCTCTTCTCGCCCCTGGGTACGAGTAGCCCCAACTCGACAAGCTGGCGCAGATCTCGGCTGGCCACGGCCTCGCTGATCGCCTCATCTGGTGACTCATTGAACATTGCCCTGTAGGTAGCGTTCCGCACCCGATAGCCCATGGCGGCATCCCAAAGGACAGGCACGGTTCGCTCTGGAAGGCCCAACCTTTTCACGCTGCGCTCAAGCCTGTCCCAGAGTTGTTCGGTCTCTTTCACTCGGCGCAGCAGCGTCCTAGCTTGGCGGAGATGAGCCGCCAGGATGAACCGTATCCACGGGCGGGCGTCACGCTCGGGATGCCAGGCGCCACCCCCTACTCGTCCCAGTACCGCGTAGTAGTCCTCGGCATTACGGCCCAGGTATTCCTCGATACTGCAGAAGTGAGGCGAGAGGATCTTCTCCCGGGCTAGAACTAGTGTCTGCAGACAGCGCCCCATTCTCCCGTTTCCGTCGCGGAAGGGATGGATCATGACCAGGTTGAGATGAGCCATCCCGCCCCTGATCAAGGACGGCGCGTCACCGCCCTCATTCAGTCCCTCGACCAACCGCCGCATCAGCTCAGGAACTTGGTCGACATCGGGCCCTTCGTAGACGATCTCTCCGGTCTCGTCGTTCCTCACGTAGATCGAGCCAGCTCTCCAAAGGCCGGGCCGGTTCCTGAGATCATGATTGGTCATCATGAAGTGCAGGCTCTTGATTAGCTGCCCGGAATAGGTGAACTCAGCTTCCCTCGCGAGCTGCAGCACGTATGTCATCGCGTCCCGGTACCCCTTAAGGGCTAGGCGCGTCTCTTCGTCAGCGTCGAGCGGTTCCTCGCCGAGGTCAATGGCGGCGGCATCGTCCAGGGCAGCCTCATATCCCTCGATGCTGTTGGAACCCTGAACTGCCCGGGCAAATTGCATGCGCCGGAGCGAGTCGACCCACCGTCGAGGTTCATTGAGCTGCCAGCGCAGCTTTGTCCGCAGCCCGTCGATCTCGGCTAGGACGCTCAGCTCAACTTCGTCTAGGTCGGGAGGCTCGAACAACGCGTCTGATAGTCGGTTGCCTTCTTTCATTGAGTCCTATAATATCATGCGTCGAGTCGATTACTAACTAACTATGCTGCAAGCACGCTGGCCCGTTGGAGCCGACAGTCCGAAGCCGACGAGGGCCACTGCTAGCGATGATCGGAAACCGACCAGAGCTGATCACTGAAATTCCGCACCTGCCGGCGGCCATGGAGGGCGTGCGAGAGACCCTTGTGGGGGTTCTGGTGCTGCTCTCCCTCATCCTCACGGTGACCACCGTGTTCCCCAAGGTGCCCCTCGGGCCCTTCACCCTGGTCACGGTGGTCCTGGGAGCCCTGGTCCTGGGAGCCCTGGGGGTGGACTCCCGCCGCCGGTCCAGGGGCGCCGAGCGCCAGCGGAAGGTGGAGGGCGACCGCCAGGTGTGGCGGATGCCTCCGCTCCCAACGCTCGGGCCCCCCAGGTGGTCCCTGGGACAGAAGATGGCGATGTACGGGCTGCGCGGCTACCTGGTGCTGGGGCTGAAGATCGGCCAGCGGGCCACCGGGCACCGACCGGCGGCCCCAAGCATCCGCCGCGCCGGGAGGCTGGACAGCGGCGGGGGTCCCGGGCAGCACCCCTCCTCGGTCAGGCTGCGGCCTGCCTGCCACCACCACACCCGATCGATGTTGGGCCGTTCCGAAGGCGCCAGCCGGACAGTGGGAAGGTGGAGCCCATCTCCTTCCATGCTCAGGTGTATCGTTTGTGCATGTCACGCACCAACATCGACGTGGACGAGGAGGCCTGCCTCTCCGTGATGCGTCGCTACCAGATTCGGACCAAGAGGGATGCGGTCAACTTCGCCCTGCGCACGCTGGCGGCGGAGATGCTGGAGTTGGACGAGGCCCGCCGAATGCGAGGTACGGGCTGGGAGGGCGACCTCGACGAGATGCGCCTCGGGCGGGGCTTGTGATTCTCATCGACACCTCGGCCTGGGTGGAGTTCCTGCGCGACACCGGGAGCCCGGCGTGCGAGGGGGTGGACCGGCTGCTGGGTGGGGAGATCGCCACCTGCCACCCGGTGCGGATGGAGGTGCTCGCCGGAGCGCGGGACCCGCGCCACCTGCAGCAGCTGCGCCGCCTGCTCGGCCGGGCGACAATCGTGCCCACGTTGCCCTCGGACTTCGAGGACGCGGCCGCGCTGTACCGACTCTGCCGCCAGCGGGGCAGGACGGTCCGCCGGCTCCTCGACTGCCTCATCGCCGCCCACGCCATCCGCTCCCAGGTCCCCCTCCTGCATGCCGACTCGGACTTCGACGCCCTGGCGGAGTGCTCCGAGCTGCAGGTCGTCACCGGCTGACCGGTACCCAAGAGGAAACGAGGCCGGAGGCCACCCGGGAGGGGTACGGCCCCTCCCGCGCGGGACCACAGCAAAGTTGGGCGCTCCCGCGTGCATCAACTTCACCCTGCTGGGCAACTCGGACCGGGGGAGCCAGGTCTGCCGGGCTCGTGGTGGGGCGCCATCCCGGCTGGGTGAGCGCCCGCCGGCCTCAGCCGATCACCACCGCCATGTCGAAGTAGGTGGCGTAGGCGGCCTGGAACACGGACATGGGCACCCACTGGTCGGCGCCCGGGTACTGGGCTCCGAAGTTGGAGTTGTTCCAGGGATTGTCGATCAGCACCGAGTTCACCCCCACCCCGAGCACCAGAACCGAGTGCTCGTGCGGGCCGGCCCACGGCCAGGAGTCTCGGCCGTTGCTGAGGGTCACCGGCGCATACGGTTGGAAATCGAAGGTCACCCAGGCCTGCACCGGATGGCCCTCCTCCACGTAGGCGTAGAGCTGCTGTGGGCTGATGTTCTCGCCGGCGGCCAGGACGGTGGCCCCGAAGTGTTGCGCCGCCTTGGCCACCGCTCCGAAGTAGGCGCCAGGCTCGTAGGAGCTGGATTGAAGTCCGTTGGGGGGCCCGATGAAGTTCGTCATGGGATCCCCGCTGGTGTAGGCCGGGCCGATGCCGGGGACGCTCTGGTCCACCCCCTCCGCCCCCAGGATGTCGTTCTGGCTCTGGACGTTGTTTCCCTGGAGCATGACCCCCTCGTGCGCCAGCTCCATCTCCAGCACCGCCTCCTCGCAGTCCTCCCGGTAGTACTGGGGGGAGTAGGGGACGTTGGGCACCACGATGCTGCCGCTCGCCTCCAGGGTGTCCGTGGCCTGGGCCCCCTGCTGGGGGCCGCCCAGGTCTATGCTGCTCAGCCCCACCGAGAAGGTGTAGGCGCCGGCGGCCCACCCGGTGGTCGGAACCACCAGGGTCGTGGCCGTCGTCCACCCTGCCGAGACCATCACCGGGGCCGAGGTGGAGCCCACCGGGGTGTAGAAGTACTCCATCCAGGGGGTATCGCCCCCCGGGCACTGGGGCGAGGCGCTGAGCACCACCGGCGCCGACACCAGCCCCGGAGTTGGGGAGGCGGTTAGCGACACCGAGGTGCAGGGCGGGGGCTCCAAAAGGACGCTGACCTGGGCCAGCGCCTGCTGGTACACGTCCCCCTGGGATGAGCCCCAGATCAAGTACTGGTAATACCCAGGCGCCATCCCCTGGGTGTACACCACGAAGGTGGGCAGCTCCGACTCGGCCTCCACCATGGTGAAGCTGGTTGCACCGGGGCCCCGTACCCAGTAGGTGAACTGGCCAACCGTCCCTGCGGGGCAGCTGGCCCCGGGGGTCAGCGTGAGGTGACTGCCGATGGAGACGACCGACGGGGCGTCAAGTGTGACCTGGGAGCACGGGTCGGGGCCCGGCGCCACGGTCGCGGACGCGGGCGCGAAGTAGGCGAAGACATCGACCACGGCGTCGGCGGTCCCGAGGTGGTTGTAGAGGCTGAATGCGCCGCCGGAGCTGAGAGGGGCGAAGTCCAGGTTGGCGACCGTGGCGCCCTGGGACCAGTTGAGGTCCGAGGTGGTCAGCGGCCCGGGGACGGGGGCGAGGGTGAAATAGCTGGCCTGGGTGGTGTTCGTGGCGGTCAGGTTGACGACCGCTGAGGTGGCGTCCGCGGCCACTCCCGAGAGGCCCGCCAGCTCTTCCGACAGGTACCCTCCCTGGCCGAGGGTGCCGGCATCGACCCGGGTGTCCAGGACCCGGGTGGGGCTGAGTGGGTAGAACAGGCCGGCCGAGGCGGGAGCGGCCCCACCCGAGGTGATGTAGCCCTCCACGTCCACCACCACATCCGCCCTCCCCTGGTCGTTGTACACCGTGACCTGGCCCCCGGTTCCCAGGGGCATCAGCACCCGGTTGGCGACCGTGGCGCCCTGGGGCCAGTTGAGGTTCGAGGTGCCGGGGTTGGCCTCCCCCGCCGGGTACACCGAGAGGTAGCTGGGCGCAGTGGTGTTGGTGGCGGTGACGTTCAGAACGGCGGCCGCGGCGCCCGTGGCTGGGACCCCGCCGACACCGGCCACCTGGATGGACAGTGCCGACCCCGGGGACAGGGTGTCCCCGGCATACGGCTCTCCACTTCCCAGGCGGGTATCGGTGATGCGCTGGGGACTCAGAGCGACGTACTCGCCTGTCCCGGAGTCTGCGGCCGGGGCGAAGTAACCCTCCAGGTCCACCACCAGGTCGGTGTGCCCGGAGTCGTTGTAGAAGGAGACACCACCCCCACGCCCCACCTCCACGACCGCCAGGTTTGCCAAAGTCTCCCCGGCGACCCAGTTCAGGTTGGATGCCAGCGGAGGGGCCGCGCCCTCGGGAAACGCGGTGAGGAAGCTGGGCTCGGTGGTGTCCGTCACCGTGAGGTTGAGGACCACGGCGGTCGCGGTCAGCGGCACCCCGGCCACGCCGGCGACTTGGAGGTTCAGCGTCGCCCCGGACTCGAGGGCGTTGCCGGTGAGTCGGGTGTCCAGGAGGCGCCGTGGCCTCAGGGCGGTGTAGACGTTCCCCTGCTCCGACGCCGCCTTGACCACGGCGACCGGCGCCCCACCCCCCAGGGTGACCAGCGTCCCCAGGACCACCCCGAAGGCCACTGAGGCCGCCCCCGCCGTCCACCGAGGCGACGCCGGCCGACGGGTATCAGGGCCAGGAGACGTCAAGCCCGCCCCAGACGGATCGCGTCGCTGACTAGAAAGGGGGCGCTGGAGCGGATTGGACCAGCTGGGCATTCCCTGGGGAACCGTCGACGGCGGCACGTCCCCGCTGTGGCCCGGGGGAGCGCTGCCGCCAAGGTGGTCATCCGACAGGAATCATTGGCACCGGAACCGCCGAATTGTCAAGGAGGGCGCCCTGCGGCGGCTTCGCCACCTAGCATTTGAAAGCCGCTGGCCGCGCGTCGTTCTCGGGCAGCCGCCCGGGCCAACAGACCGTTGCTCCCGGCAGCCGGTAGCCCACTTCGCCCGCCCGGCAGCGGTGGCAAGCCCCGATCCGGCCCACCGGCCGCGAGGTCCCGGGTGGGCGGGCGGCCATTCCGCTGTGCGCCTTGGGTGAGGAGAGCCTCGTCGACAAACCCCTGTCGGGGGTACTCCCGGACGGATTACCAGCGCCCCGGAACGGAGCTGGTCGACCACCAGGCGGGTCAGTGCCGGTCGCGCTCCCCTTCAGGGACCGAGGGCACCACACCATCGAGGGACCGGCGGGCTACCTTCGCGCCGGGGCCCCGGGGCGCGGGAGCCAGGCCCCCTCGATCACGGCACCCGCCGCCGGGTGGACAGCCTCTCCGCTGCCGACGTGATCCGCACCGTTGGTGCGGCTGGGTTCTGATGGCGGGGCTCAGCCGGTCGGGTGGGGCTCCTGGACCAGATGGGAGATGCTGGGGCCCCGCTCCACCGTCAACTGCACGGTGCAATACCGCTCGGCCGCCAGCCGGATCGCCCGCTGCACTGCCTCCGTCCCCCCGGTGGTGTCCCACTCGTGGGTCAGCTCGAAGCCCTGAGCGGGGCGGCCGGGTACGTCGTCCGAGCGCTCCGTGGCCCGCACGGAGATCCGACCCGCCGTCGGCTCAGCCCGTGATCGCTCGAGGATTGTCTGCACGTCCATCGCCATGCAGCCCGCCAGCGCGGCCATCAGCAGCTCCAAGGGCTGCCATCCGGCTGCCCCACCCTCACCCGGCGCAGCCCCCATGGAGAGGGTGGCCCCGCGCGGAGACACCGCCCGGAAGCCCCCTCCAGGGACGGACTCCACCGTTACCTCGGTCTCCCCCATGCCTAACCCTTGCCCAGGGAGTACTGCTGCGGGTAGAGCTCATTGAAGATCCCCTGGGGGACCAGGCCGGAGAGGTTGCTCTTGTACATGGTGAGCTGGGTCGGTCCCTCGGGCATCCACACCACCGGCAGCTGCCGCGCGATGTAGTCCTCGTACTGGTAGAGGGCGGCGATCTCCGCCGAGTAGGTGGGGGCGGTGTGGGTGGCCAGGATGTTGGCGTCGGTGGTGGGGTCCGAGTAGTCCCCGGCGTTGCTGCCGGCCCCGGTCTGGAAGAGGTTCCCCCCGGTCGGCAGGTAGTCCAGGAGGTAGGTCCACCCCGGTCCGCCCCAGTCCGCCAGCTCCCAGTTGCTGCAGGGGGTGGACGGGGAGCACCCGTTGAAGACGGTGGCCGTGATCTGGGTGGACGAGGATTCCGAGAGGTTGATCTGAATGCCGGCCGCGCTCTTGGCGGTCGACTGCAGCGTCTCCATCTCGTTGGTGAGGACCGTGGAGCCGCTGGCGTACAGCAGAGAGAGGCTGGCCGCCTGGCCCGCCGCGACGCCGCTGCCGCAATCGCCGGCGGAGGTGCCGGGGTGGGCGCAGACGCTGACCCCTCCGGGGTGCACGGTCCAGCCGTTTTGCCGAAGCAGGGCAACCGCCTTGGATGGGTCGAAGGGGTAAACCTCACCCTTGGCCTCCAGCGGGCTGACGTACGGGTTGTGGGCGGGGAAGGTGGGGACAGGTCCCACCGTCGGGGTCCCGATCCCCGCCATGAAGTCGTGGATGTACTGGGGCTGGTTGACCAGCGACTGGAAGGCCTGCCGGAAGTAGAGCTTCTGCAGCAGCGGTCCCACCGTCGGGCTGGTGAAGTTGTAGGCGAAGTAGTTGAAGCCGAAGGCATACCAGGGGTTGTAGCGGTAGCCGCGCTGGGTCTCGAGGAAGGACTTCTGGCCCAGATCCTGGACCGGGAGGTAGCCCACGGTCACCGCCCCGGAGCGCAGGGCGTTGAACTCCGCGGTGTCCGAGGCGAAGGGCAGCTCCTCGAAGGCCGAGATCCGCGGCTTGGGCGACCCGGAGTAGGCCGGGTTGGGCACCATCTTGACGAAGCCCGCGGTCGTGAACTGGGTCAGCTTGAAGGGCCCGTCCACCACCTTCCAGAGGGGGTTGGTGGCGTAGGTGCCGAGGGACTGCGACTGCAGGTTGAGGAACTGGGCCACCCCCAGAGCCCCCGACGTCGCCGTCCCGGGGTCGGCGGGCACGTACTGCAGAGGGCTGGTGCCCGGGATCGACACCCGGGACTCAGCGCTGGCGTCGTAGTTGCCCACCGGCCCGGCGCTGGACAGCTTGTCCCAGGCCGCCTGGGGGATGGGGGAGATCTGGCTCAGCTCGTTGTAGCCGAACCAGGTCGGGTTGTAGGAGTGGTTGAGGTGGAAGACCACGGTGTAGGTGCCGGTCTGCTGGTAGCTGGTGACGTTCTCCGGGAACCCTCCTGGGACGGCGCCTCCCCAGCCGGGGCCGGGAGAGTTGCTGCTCCCGATGGTGGGTGCCTTGGGATCGGTGGCGGCGCTGAGGAGGTTCATCCAGAAGATCACGTCCCGGGCGGTGATGGGGTGCCCGTCGGACCACTGCCAGTGCTTCAGGGTGACCGTCACCGTGGTGTTGCCATCGGAGAACACCGGGGGAAGTGCCGAGCTCAGGGCGCGGTTGAGGACCGGCTGCCCGTTCACCCCGAACACGTAGAGCGGCGGGAAGAGGATCTCGGAGAGGTCGGGGATGTTGGCGTAGCTGAAGAAGGCGCCGCTGGCCATGGGCATGATGTAGTTGGGTGGGGAGCTGGGGGCCTCAGCGAAGGTGACGACCCCCTTGCTCGCCGAGGGATGAGCCGAGCCGCCGCTGCAGGCGGCGAGCAGCATGCCCCCCAGCACGACGGCCGTCAGCGTCCGCGCCGGCGTGACCCAGGACCTCAACCTCATCTCGGCCTCCCTGATTCCTTCATCCACCGTGATCGCCGGGCACGCGGGCAGGGCGCTGCGCCCCCTTCAGTCCGCCGCCGAATCAGCCCAATGTCTCCCCCGCCGAGACCAACTCCCGGGCGCGCTCCAAGGCCCAGGTCGGCTGCAGCGTCGGCACAAAGTCTCCCGTCCCCGGATCCACCTCGTAGTCTAGCCGGGGGCCGCGCGCCGCCAGTTCCGCCGCCGCGGAGAGGAAGTACTCCACCTCCTGGCGCGTCGTCCCCAGCCCCAGGCTGGCGCGAACCGCTCCCGGAACCGCCGAATGGTCGCCCTGAGCCAGTCGCGTCCGGATCTCCTCCGCGCCCTGCTCGGGCACCGACAGGAGGTGGAGCATCAAGGGATGGGCGCAGAAGCAGCCGTGGCGCACCCCGATGCCGTACTCGGCGCTCAGCGCCGCGGCCACCAGGCTGTGCTCCTGACCCTCGAGGTTGAAGGAGATGACACCGGTGCGCTCCTTGGCCCCGGGCCAGATCGCGTAGACTCGCACCCCCGGGATGGCTTGTAGCCCGGAGCGGACCTCGGCACCGAGCGCAGACTCCTCAGCCCACACCCGGTCCATCCCGTACCGGTCCAGCTCGGCGGCAGCCACCGCCATGGCGACCGCCCCGAGTACGTTGGGGGAGCCGGCCTCCTGGCGTGCCGGCAGCTCGGCCCACTGCACGGAGTCCCGGGTGACGAAGTCAACCGCGCCCCCACCCCGCAAGTACGGTTCGCGCCGGGCCAGCCAGTCCGGGCGACCGATCAGTATCCCGGCACCGTACGGTGCGTACATCTTGTGCCCGGACGCCGCGAGATAGTCGGCGTCGAGGCGGGTGAGGTTGATGGGCAGGTGGGGTGCGATCTGGGCCGCGTCCACCAGCACCCGGGCCCCAAAGCGGTGGGCGACCTCCACCAGTTCGTCGAGGGGCCAGAGCTCTCCGGTCACGTTGGAGGCCCCGGTCACCGCCACGAGGTCAACCGGCTCCCCCCTCTCGAGCTCCGTGGAGAGCGCGGAGATGGCCGCCTCGGGACTCTCCGGGATGGGGAGACAGACCGCCCGCAGTCCCTCGCGGCGCCAGGGCAGGAGGTCGGCGTGGTGCTCCGAGCAGAAGGTCAGAACGGAGCTCCCCGGCGGCAGCGCCGAGGCCAGGAGGTTCATCGAGTCGGTGGTGTTCCGGGTGAAGACAGCCACGTCCTCCTCGCGAGCGCCGAAGAAGCTCAGCAGGCGCTCGCGGGCCGCTTCGTAGGCCGCGGTGGAGACCTGGGACTTGAAGCCGGCGCCCCGGTGGACGCTGCTGTAGTAGGGCAGCATCCGTTCCACGGCGCTGGCCACCCGGCAAAGTGCGGGAGTGCTGGCGGCATAGTCCAGGTTCACGTAGGGGCGCTCGCCACCGGTCAGGAGCGGTGCCGAAACCCCGGCGCCGCACAGCCCTGGCCTCACCGGAACCGATCCACCTTCACCCAAGGCCGGCCACCTCCCCGCGAGGCAACGCGATGGGCCGGGTGGTGATGTCGTCGCTGGACACCAGGGCGTCGATCACCATCCGCTGGGAGGCTCTCACCTGGGCCACGGCCACCTTGCGGGCCGCCTCGGCGTCTCCGGCGAGGATCGCCTGGAGCAGGTCGCGATGCTCGTGAACGATCTCGTCGGCCCGAGAACTGAGGAGGAGCCCGATCCGGAACAGCCGCTCCATCTGCACCAGCATCACCTCCAGGATGGTGGTCAACCGGACGTTCCCTGAGGCCCTTCCCACCATCAGGTGGAACTGCGTGTTGGCCTCCAGGAAGCGGTCCACGCTCCCGGTGTCGTCGGGTGAGTAGGTGCTGGTGCAGAGCTCCTCCAGCGCCCGCAGGTCGGAGAGGCCCACCGCCTGGGCAGCGGCCAGGGCCGCCGCCTCCCCCTCCAGCAAAACCCGGAGGGCGAAGAGCTCGCGGGTGTCCTTGATGGTCACGTCCGAGGCGCGGTATCCCGCCCCCGGCGCGAGGTGGACGAACCCCTCCTGGCGCAGCCGGGACAGCGCCTCGCGTACCGGCGTCTTGCTGAGCCCCAACTGCAGGGCGAGCTGGGCCTCGGTGAAGCTGCTCCCGGGGGCGATCTCCAACCTCGTGATCCGCGAACGGATCTCCGCGTATACGGTATCTGCTAATGACTCAGTTGGCATATCGATCTCGCGCCTGCAGTGTATCGTGTGGCCGGCATCGGGTGGGTGTCACCGTTGCGGGGGACGCCCGCCCCTCAGGGAACTTCCGGGTAGAGCACGAAGAGCCCGCTCACCCGGCCCTCGGGGTCGAACGCCACCCGGCCCTTCATGGGGCCGCGCTCGAAGGCCAGCGGGACGTCCACCACCTGGTGGGCGCCCCGCTGCTCCACTCTGGGCTTGCCCATGGTGAGCAGCCGGCCGGACAGCTCCTCAACCTTGCCCCAGGCCGAGGCCAGCCCCTCGGCGTCCAGCCGCTCCTTCATGGGCTGGTCGAAGCGCCCGACCAGCTGCTGCCCCTCCCCCGACGACCAGAGCCGCAGCACCTCCAGGCCGTCGGCCGCCCGACCGGCGACCTCCTGCTCCTCCATGGCCATCTCCCTGCGGAACCGTTTCTGGGCCCCCTGTCTCGTGATGCGCAGCACCTGGCCGATCTCCGACCAGGTGTGCCCGTCGGCCCGGGCCGCGGCGACCAGGCCACGGGTGGCGTCGGCGGCGAGTCCTTCCAGGCTCAGGGAGGCGGTGAGCGCCCCCAGCGCCGGGCCCCCAGGTCCCTGGCGCAGGGCCCTTGCCACCACCGCGGCGTTCTCCTCCAGGATCCCCGCCAGCACCTCGGGGTCGAGCGGACTCTGCTCCACCAGCCGATCCTACCCCGCACAGGCGGCTTGTCAACTATTGGTTGACAAAGTCCGGTGCTAGGTGTATGGTCCCCTCATGACCGAATATGAGATCGAGGGCGACACTCTCAAGCTGACGGTGGAGGGGATGGACAAGCTGTGGTCGCTGCGCAGCCACCTCTCCATCCCCCTCAGCGACATCACCGACGTGAGGGCCGACCCGGAACGGGGCGCGGGCGCGCTCACGGGGATCAAGGTGGGAGGTGCGCGGATCCCGGGAGTTCTCCAGGCGGGGACATTCATGAGCAGCGAGGGGATGGTGTTCTGGGATGTGCACCGCCCCGGGCACGCCATCGTCATCTCCCTGGAGCACGAGCACTACAAGCAGCTGATAATCGACGTGGCCGACCCCGCCACCGCGGCCCAGGAGATCTCGGAGGCTGCCCGCAGAGCCCGAGGCTGACCTCCGGCCGGCGGTATCCTGGAGCCAGGGCCGCTTCATAGGGGGAACGCGATGCTGGAAGGCTTCACCTGGTTCAAGCAGTCGGCGTACCGCTGGCAGGGTGACGGGCTCACGGTCTACATCGACCCGTGGGAGGTGACGACCGCGGACGTGGCCGATCTGATCGTCATCACCCACGCCCACTTCGACCACTTCTCGCCCCCGGACATCGAGAAGGTGAGCGGGCCGCGGACGGTGGTGGTGGCGCCCCACGACGTCGCCAAGGAGCTGTCCGGCAACGTCACCGCCGTGGTCCCCGGTGAGGTTCTGGAGGCCGCCGGGGTCCACCTCGAGACCGTCCCCGCCTACAACGTGGTAGAGGAGCGGCTGGAGGCCCATCCCAAGGCCAACGGCTGGGTGGGGTATCTCCTCACCCTGGGCGGGCACACCTACTACCACGCCGGGGACACCGACCGGCTGCCGGAGCTGGAACGGCTGCGCACCGAGGTGGCCTTCCTGCCCATCGGGGGCACATACACCATGGACGTGGACGAGGCCGCCGGGCTGGCCCGGGCCATGGCCCCGCGCCTGGCGGTGCCCATGCACTACGGCTTCGTGGTCGGCAGCCGGGAGGACGCCGAGACCTTCCGGACCAAGGCGGCCCCGGTGGAGGTGCGCACCCTGGATCCGGTACACCCCTTCACCCAATGAGCGGGGAGGGGGGCCACCAGGCGGATCCTCCCGCGGAGAACAGCTCGCCTCCGCTGCGCATCCCGGCCGGCGGGGGTGCCCAGGAGAAGGAGGCGCGGGTTCTGGCGGTGGGGCTGGTGGCCCACGATCACAAGAAGCAGGATCTGGTCGAGTGGGGCCGGTTCAACCGGGGGAGCCTCAGCCCCCACCGGCTCTACGCCACCGGTACCACCGGCCGGCTGCTGGAGGAGGAGCTGGGACTTCCGGTGCAGTGCCTCCTCAGCGGTCCCCTGGGAGGTGACCAGCAGATGGGCAGCCTGATCGCCGACGGCACCATCGACCTCCTCATCTTCTTCTGGGACCCGCTGGAGCCCCAGCCCCACGATCCGGACGTCCGCGCCCTGCTGCGGATCGCCGCCGTCTGGAACATCCCGGTGGCGACCAACCGCGCCTCGGCGGACTTCATCATCTCCTCGCCGCTGATGCGTTCCAGCTACCGCCGGCTGGTCCCCGACTACAGCGCCCACCAGGCCCGACTCGAGCGGGGCTGAGCGGCCGGCCCGGTTCGGTCCGCGCTCAGCTCCCGGTCCGCGAGGCCCGCAGCAGACCCTCGGGCCCGAAGTGGGTGATCGCCCGGGCGGCCCACCTGGTCCCCTCCACCAGCGCCTCCATGAACGCCGGCTGGTCCAGGCGCCCCAGCTGCGCCAGGCGGCCCAGCATGCCGCCGGCGAGGGCGTCGCCGGCACCGGTCGGGTCCGCCACCAGCTCCACGGGCGCCGCCGGCACCAGCCACTCCCCGTGGGCAGTGATCAGCCGGGCACCGCGGGCCGAGTCCTTCAGGACCACGGCCCTGGGCCGGCCGCCTCGGAGAAGGCTGCCCACGCCCCCGGGGGCCAGCGCCTCCAGCTCCGGGCGGTTGACGAAGAGCAGGTCGACCCGCCGGATGACCGCCTCCAGGCGGCGCCGGTGTCCCTGGATGAAGTCGCGCATGGTGTCCAGGGCGACCAGCCGCGGACTTGCCATCGCTTCCAGGAGCGCCAGCTGGCAGCGGGGCGGCATGGAGCCCAGGAAGACGATCTCGCTCTGCCGCGCTGATCGCGGGGGGCTCGGCCTCCAGCGGGAGTAGACCCCCAGCTGCTGGCGCTCCTCCAGGGGCGCGCCACCGGCCGGGCCGTGCTGGGCCCGCCAGCGATAGCTCCGGCCGGGAAGGAGCTCCACCCCCGACACGTCCACCCCGGCCCCGGCCAGGGGATCCGCCAGCTCGGCCCCGTCCGGACCGACCGCCCCCACCGCATGCACGGTGCATAGCGGAGCGGCCGCCAGGCCGAAGTAGAGGAGCGAACCGCCCGGCACGAAGGCCCGGCCGGCCGGGGTCTGCAGCTCGTCGCGACCCAAAGTGCCCCCGGCGGTGACCTCCCAGGGAGGGGCCGTGCCCGCCGTCCTCAGGTGGCGGGGAAGAGCGGTATCACCGGGGCCAACCCGGATGGCCTTCCCCCCTGGGACTCGCGCAGAAGCTGCTCCTGGATCGCGAAGAGGCAGCTCCCCACGGAATCCGGGTGGCGCTCGCGGCGCAGGCGGGGGAGCAGCGCCGGCGCCACCTCCCGCGCCAGGTGGACGGCGCCGGCCCAGGTGGAGGTGGGGACCAGGGTGAGCTCCAAGAGGCGGGTCCGCTCCACCTCGTCCAGGAGCCGGTCGGTCGCCCGGATCCTCTCCCGCAGCCGCTGGCGGTGCCCGGCACGAAAGGCGGACTGGGCGGCGGCCGCGGCGATCTCCAGCGCCGTGCGCTCGAACTGGCTGGTGGAGGCGGGGACGGCCGACATGGCGGCCATCATACGCACGGCTGCCGGCGGCCCTATCGTAGGGGTGGAGATGGCAGACGAGAACACCGGGGGCCGGGACCAGCTGCTGGGCAGCGAGGAGCGGTTCCGGGGGCGCCTTTTGCGACTCACCGTGGACGTGATCGAGGTGAGCACCGGGAGGCGCGCACAGCGCGAGGTGGTCCACCACCCCGGAGGGGTCGGGGTGGTGGCGGTCACGGACGATGGGCGGGTGCTCCTGGTCCGCCAGTACCGCCACGCCGCCGGCGAGCACCTCTGGGAGATCCCCGCCGGGGGGAGGGAGGAGGGAGAGTCGGTCCTGGAGACGGCCCGCCGGGAGCTGGCCGAGGAGACCGGGTACGGGGCGGAGTCCTGGCTGGGGCTGGGGGCGACCTACCTGGCCCCGGGTTACAGCACCGAGCTGCTCTGGTATTTCCGGGCCAGCGCGCTGAGCCAGGTCGAGGAGCCCCATCCCGACCCGGACGAGGTGTTGGAGGCCCGGCTGTTCACGACCGAGGAGCTCCTGGAGCTCGCCTACCAGGGGCAGCTGCGGGACGCCAAGACGCTGGCGGGCCTGGCCCTGGCCGGGATCCTGCGGCTGGTGCCGGCCGCCGGGTAGCCGGCGTGGCCAAGGTCGAGGTCCTCGTCGGCGACGTAACCCAGGTGGAGTGCGACGCCATGGTCAACGCCGCCAACTCCCAGCTCCACCGCGGTGGCGGCGTGGACGGGGCCATCCACCGGGGGGCCGGTCCGGGCCTGCAGGCGGAGCTGAGCTCCCGGTACCCGAGGGGGTGTCCCACCGGGTCCGCGGTGCTCACCTCCGGGCACCTGCTCCCCTGCCGCTACTTGGTGCACGCGGTCGGCCCGGTGTGGCGCGGTGGGGATGGAGGAGAGCCCCAGCAGCTGGCGTCCGCCTACCGAACCGCTCTGGCCCTGGCCGCGGGGGCGGGATGCCGGGTGGTGGCCGCGCCCTTGATCAGCACCGGGGTGTACGGGTACCCGCTGGTGGAGGCGGCCGCCGTCGCCGTGGCGGCCGCGGGGGCGGCACCGGAGCCGGTGCAGCGGGTCATCCTGGTCGCCTTCGACCGCGAGGCGGAGGCGGCGCTGCTCCGGGCCATCTCCAGCTGACCTGGCCGGGCGCAGGCCCCTCCGCCGCCCCGCCGGCCTCGAACTTCGAAGGGGCGCGAGACCGAGAAAGCGGCCCTGGTGATCGGCGGTGTGGCTCCGCCGCAGCCGGAGAGACCAGAACACGGCGGTCGGGAAGGCGGTGCCACGGAGGTCTCCCCATCCCCTCCTCGCCTAGGCCTCCGCCGCCGGCTGGGCCATCTCAGCCAGGCGGGTGACGGTGGCCCAGTTGCGGGTGGTGGCACGGACTCCCAGCTTGCGTTCGAGGAAGGAGTTGGTCAGCTTGCTGTCGCTGTACCGCCCGGAGCACCGGAGGTACACCTCCCTTCCGACCACCAGGAACCGGTCCGGCTCCCCGGAGGCGGGGTCGAGGGCCGAGAGGCGGGCGGCGTCGGGCGGGGTCGTCAGGAAGCTCACGTGCCAGCCCCCGGGGTCTCCTCCCAGTGGGTTGGTGCGAGCCACGGTCGCCATCTGGTCGGCCGACCGCACCAGCACGTCCACCTGGTCCAGCCCCAGCTCCGCCAGCTTGGCGGCCAGCCCCCGGGAGACCTCTTCCTCGCGCGGGATGGCCGGGAGGAAGACCAGGTTGCCGCTCTGGAGGTGGGTCACCACCTCGGTGTGGCCGAGATCGGCGGCGAGATCCGCCAGCTGGCGCATGGAGATGCGGTTGTGAGCTCCCAAGTTGACCGCCCGCAGCATCGCCACGAACAGGGGGCGCCGGTCGCCCGGGGCCGGTACGCTCTTGCCGGACCGGGGACCGGTCAACGGATGCGCCCGGCGGTGGGGCTGGGATGGGGAGGAGAGGCGGTGGACACGGTGGAGCTGGTGCTGGACACGAGTGGCCGCAGCATATCCGACCTCACCTCGGAGCTGCGAAGCTTCTGCCGGGGACGGCGGGATGGTCTGGTGAACGCCTTCTGTCCCCACGCAACCGCCGCCCTGGTGCTCATGGAGACGGGCGCCGGGAGCGACCTGGACCTTCTGGACTGGCTTCAGGCCCACCTGCCCCGGGACAGGTGCTATCGCCACCAGCACGGGTCCCCGGGCCACGGCGCCGACCACCTCCTGCCGGCCCTGCTCGGCGCCTCGGTCTCGATTCCCGTCCTGGGTGGCCAGCCCCTCCTCGGGACCTGGCAATCCCTGCTCCTCCTGGACACCAATCTGGAGAACAACCGGCGTCGGGTGAGGCTCACCTTCCTCCCCGCCGGATGAGCCGCGCTCCGGCAGCTCGGCGCGGTAAGGTGGCCGTGCCATGAGCGGCCCCCGTGAGCCCGCCGACCTTTCGGCGCTGGATCTCGCCAGCGCGATCCGGCGGCACGAGATCAGCTGCGTGGAGGCGCTGGAGTCCTCCCTGAGCCGGGTGGACGAGCGGGACGGGGAGCTGGGCGCCATCGTCTGGCGCGACGACGAGGAGGCGCTGAGCGCCGCCCGGCGGGCGGACCAGCAGGTGGCCCACAGCCGCCCGGAGGAACTCCCTCCCTTCATGGGGGTGCCGATCCCGGTGAAGGACCTGACCTTGGTCGAGGGCTGGCCGGCCACCTTCGGGTCTCGCGGCGCCCCTCTTTCGCTGTCCGACCGAGATGAGCTGGTGGTGGGAGCCCTCCGCCGGGCCGGCTTCACCCTGGCCTGCCGCACCAACACCCCCGAGTTCGGGCTGATCACGGCCGCCGAGAACCTCCGCTACCCGCCCACGCGCAATCCCTGGGACCGCACCAGGACTCCGGGGGGCTCCAGCGGAGGCGCGGCGGCGGCGGTGGCCGCGGGCTTGTTCCCCCTGGCCCACGGCAACGACGGCGGCGGCTCGATCCGGATCCCCGCCTCCTGCTGCGGGCTGGTGGGCCTCAAGGTCAGCCGCGGGCGGGTTCCCACCCTGGTGACCTACTGGGACGGCGCCGCGGTGGAGGGGGTCCTGACCCGCACCGTGGCCGACACGGCCGCGGTCCTGGATGTGATCTGCGGCCCCGATCCACTCTGCTGGTACAACGCCCCCCCTCCGGCCCGCCCGTTCCTGGAGGAGGTGGGCCGGGATCCGGGCCGGCTGCGGGTGGGGGTGGTGACCGAGGCACCTCTTGGGATGCCGGTGGCCGATCCCTGCCGGGAGGCGGCCGAGGCGACGGCGCGAGGGCTGGAGGCGCTGGGCCACATCCCGATCGAGGCCCGGGTGGAGCTCACCCCCGAGGAGGTCTCGGCCTTCATGCAGGTCACCGGAGCCGGGCTGGCGGACTTCCCCGGGGTCGCCTGGGAGGAGACCGAGCCTCACGTCCAGGCCGCCTACGCCGGGGCACAGGCCGTGACCAGCCTGGAGTACACCGCCGCCACCCACACCCTGCAGCGCTTCTCCCGGCGGCTGGTGGCGAGATGGGGCTCGGAGTTCGACCTGCTGGTGACCCCCACCATGACCATCGAGCCACCGCCGGTGGGCGAGGTCATGGCCGCCGCGCACGAGGCTGGACCGGGGCCGGCCCTCCCGGTCCTGCAGATGGCCCTGCTCACCTCCATCTTCAACATAACCGGCCAGCCCGCCATCTCCCTGCCCCTGGGGCAGACGGGGCAGGGTCTCCCGGTGGGGGTCCAGCTGGTGGGGCGGCCCTTCGACGACGCCGGCCTTCTGCGGGTGGCGGCCCAGCTGGAGTCGGCAATGCCCTGGTCCGGAAGGAGGGCTCCCTAGCCCAGGTCGGCCACCGGGCCGGCGGTGCTCGGTCCCGAGATGGTCCGGATGGGAGGTACGGCCACCCAGACGCCCTTGACCCGGAGACTCTGGTGCCTGCCGGACCCAGCCGGGCGGACGGCGCACCCGGCGCCCTGCGCCCGTCCCGACCTGCCCACTGGGGACGGTATCCTGCCGCCATGGTCCAACCGGCTCCGGGCCCGGGGGGAGAGGGAGCGGCGCTGCCGGCCCGGGACGGGCCTGCGCTCCGGGTATCGGGGCTCACCAAGCGCTTTGGGGATCGGGCGGCCTTCGAGGACGTCTCCTTCGAGGTCGCCCGGGGCGAGGTCTTCGGCTTCCTCGGGCCCAATGGGGCCGGCAAGACCACCACCGTCCGGACGCTGGGCACCCTGATCGCCCCCACCTCGGGGTCGGCGGAGGTGGCCGGCCTACCCCTCTCCCCCCAGAACGGCGAGGCGATCCGGCGGCGGATCTCGGTGATGCCCGAGAACCCCGGGCTCTACTCCCGGCTCACCGTTAGGGAGAACCTGGAGCTGTTCGCCTCCCTGTACGGCCTGCGCTCCCCGGGCGAGCGCATCGCCGGGGCGCTGGACGCGGTCCGGCTGGCGGACCGCTCCGAGGACCGCTGCGGGCGGCTCTCCAAGGGGCTGCGGCAGCGGGTCGGGCTGGCCCGCGCCCTTCTCAACGATCCTGAGGTCATCTTCCTTGACGAGCCCACCTCCGGGCTGGACCCGGTGGCGGCCGGGGAGGTGCATGACCTGATCAACGGGTGGCGCCAGCGCGGGGTCACCGTCTTCCTCACCACCCACCGGCTGGCGGAGGCGGAGCGGCTCTGCGACCGGGTGGCGATCCTCAACACCCGCCTGAGGAGCGTGGGAAGCCCCAAGGACCTGCGGGCGAGCCTCTTCGGCGGCTCGCTGGTGGTGGAGACGGCCACGCCCCTGCCCGACCCCCGGGCGGTGTTCGCCGGCGTGGCGGCGGTCATGGAGTGGACTGAGGGGGGTAACGGTACCTACCTGCTCAGCGTCGCCGACCCGCGCCAGGCGGCGCCCCAAGTGGCCCGTGCGGTGGTGGCCGCTGGAGCCGACCTGATCTCCCTGGCTGAGTCCCAGCACTCCCTGGAGGACGTGTATCTGCAGCTGATCGACGACGACGGGTCGGCGCCGCGGTGAGCGGGCCGGACCTCGGCCGCCTGCTGGCCATGACCCGGAAGGAGGCCCGGGAGTTCCGCCGCACCCCCTTCATCCTGGGCGCCATGGTGGTCCTCCCGGTGATCTTCATCATCGAACCGCTGATCGACATCTTCCGGCTGGGCAGCTCGACCCCCGCCAGCGCCGTCCAGAAGGTAGTCGGCGTGACCTTCCTTCTGATGCTGATCGTCCCCGCGGTCCTCCCCTCGACCATCGCCGCCTACTCGGTGATCGGGGAACGTGACCAGGGCACGTTGGAGCCCCTGCTCACCACCCCGGTGCGCCGCTCCGAGCTGCTCTTGGGCAAGGCGCTGGCGGCGATGATCCCCTCGGTACTGGTCTCCTACGTCATCTTCGGGGTGGTTCTCCTCTGCGCCCACCTGTTCGCCGCCAACCAGACCGTGGTGGCGACCCTCTCCAACGGGCCGGAGATCCTCGCCGAGGTGCTGTTCGCGCCCCTCCTGTCCGGCTGGTCGATCGCCGTGGGCACCGGCATCTCGGCCCGGGCCAGCGACGTGCGGATCGCCCAGCAGCTGGGGACGCTGGCCAGCCTGCCGCCGCTGGCGGTCACCGCCCTGGTCTCCTTCCAGGTGCTCACCCCCAGCGTCCCGGTGGCGGTGGGGTTCGGTCTCGGCTTCCTGGTGATCGACATCGCCATGTGGCGGGTGGTGGCGGCGATGTTCGACCGGGAACGGCTGATCACCGGGGCCCGGGCCCTGGCGGCGGGAGGTGGCGGAGGCGGCGGGAGGCCACCGGGCACCGTGCGCCGGATCCAGATGGTGCAGGAAGGTGACCATGAGTGAGGGAACGCTGAGGCTCGAGCGGGTCTGGGGCGGGATGGGTTTCGGCGCACAGCACGAGGGCTGGCAGATCGAGGTGGACGGGCAGCAGATCGGGACCCTGGCCAACCGCGAGGTGGTGGAGGTGGCGGTTCCTCCCGGCCACCACACGGTCCGGCTCCGCTCCGGCCGCTACTGCAGCCCGGAGCGCAATTTCGAGGTGGCCGAGGGCGAGACCGCCGAATTCACCGGCCACGGCCCGAGGTACTGGCCCCTGGCGCTGGCCTCCCTCTTCAAGCCCGACCTCTGGATCTCCCTTCACCAGCGCTGACGGCAGCCGGGAGGCCTGCCCCGGATGATTCCCGGGCTGGGCGGCGCTCAAGGGGCGAGCTGCGGAGATGTCGCAGCTGCGGTAAGGAAGGACTGACGGTCGGGGCCTGCCTCAGCCGACCGGCGCCTCGGCTATATACCCACCCGGCCGTCTATCCGCTCGCGCAGGAAGTCGGCGTGGCCGGCGTGCCGGGCGTACTCCTCGATCATGTGCACCAGCACCTCCCGCAAGTTCAGGACCAGCCCGTCCGGGGTGGTGCCGGTGACCTCGAAACTGGGGGCGGCGTCCACGAAGCCCTCTGAGAACTGGACCTCCTCCCGCCAGGCCGCCCAGGCCTCTTCCACCTGGCCCGGGTCCGGGGCGGCATCGTTGAAGGCGGCGTCCCGGTCGTCCGGGCGCCGATAGCGCGGGTGGGGCGCCTCACCACTCAGCACCTCCCGGAACCAGAAGCTCTCCGCCTCAGCGAGGTGCCGGACCAGCCCGAGGAGAGAGAGGTTGGAGGGCGGCACGGAGCGCCGGGCCAGTTCCGCGGCGTCCAGCCCCGAGCACTTGAGCTCGATCGTGAGCCGGTAGTCGCGCAGGTACCCCACCAGCAGGGAGCGCTCATCCCGGAACCCGCCCGGGCTGCGCGGGTCGTCCTCCGGGGTGACGAACATCTGGCCCGAGCCGAACTTGCGCTCAGGAAGCCCCCTCGGGCCGTCCTGCTCGGATGGGACCCCACCTTCAGCCACCCCGGAAGTATGCCAGGCACAGGGAGAGGTCCCGGCCTCAGGAGCGGTGGGCGCTGTCCGGGGCCGGAGCACCTCCGGGGGTGGCGCCGTCAGCCGCTGCCGTCGCTCTATCGGTGAGCTCCCTCATCCGGACCATGAGGGCAGCCGAGGGGATCACCTTGCCGGAGATGTAGGTGGACAGGCGCGGGCGTGAGGTGCCAACTCTTCGGGCAAACTCCTCACGGGCGAGCCCGGACTGGTTGACCAGCTGCCGGACCTGGGTTGCCACCAGCTCCCGCTCGGCGGCGGCCAAGTCCCCGCGGGCACCTTCGATGATGCTCTCGAAGAGTTCGGTGGTGCCGTACGGCCGAGACAGCCGCAGCGCCGCAACGACCTGTTGGGCGACCGGGCCGAAGGGGTCCTCCCGGATGGCGGCGGCCAGCCGCCTCCAGTCGGGAAGGGTGCCGCGCTCCAGGGCAGCCAGGATGCCCTCGAAGGGCCAGGTCTCGACGGGGTCGTCCACCGAGGCCGCGATGTTGCGGAACTTCAGGGAGCTCACCGCGCCATCTCCACAGCCAGCGACCGGCAGACGCCCTTGATGGCCTGCCAGCTGCTCCAGCGTTCGTCTACGTCCTTGTAACTGGCCAGCTGGCGGGTGCTCCAACGGTCCACCGGTTGCGGATCGGCCAGCTGCCGAGCCAGCTGGGTGGCCACCCCCTGGGGGTCCGGACCCCGCTGATCGTTGTAGTACTGGTCGATCTGCTCCAGGACGCGGGCCGACGGGGAGACGCCGAAACGCTCGGTGAGGGCGGCCACATCAAGGTAGTCCCGGACCTGGTTCCGACGGACGATGAGGTACGCCTTGATTCGCAAGGTCTCCTCACAGGTGGGCACGTTGACGCTGTGTCCGGAAGGCAGCGCCATCCTGGTGAACTCGAGCGGACGGGTCCGGAGCAGCTGCCGGACCCCGGACTCAATTCCACCCAGCTCCCCGAGAATGACCTTGCCCGGGACGATCCTGTTGGTGACCCATCCGTCGGTTGCCTCGATCGCCTCGAGGACGGTGCTGAAGCGATCTCGGAGATCCAGCAGCACGTGGTCATGGTCGGTGGAGATCCGATGACCAGCCCAGAGCGCCGCGGCCGTGCCGCCGACCAGGACCGCGTCGGGCACGGCCACCTGAAGGCGCGCCGCCGACTCGAGCACCTTCAAGAGGTCAGGTCGTGCAATCTCCGGGGCGCTGTCCCCTTGCTCGCTCACTCTGTGGACTCCTCGCTCCACCGGGAAGATCCGTATCAAATACGATACACCTTCGCGCCTGAGCCGGCTCCTGGGCCGAGATCGAACCCGCCCAGGACCTGCCTTGGGTCCGAGGAGCGAGCTGAAGGTACCGTCAGGGCGCCAGCGGCGTGCCCAGGTCCAGGTGGGCTGCGGGGATCTGCCCCAGCCTGCCTGCGCGGTAGTCGGCGAAGGCCTGGCGGAGCTCCTCCTCGGTGTTCATCACGAACGGTCCGTACCAGGCGACCGGCTCCCGGATCGGCTGGCCGCCGAGCACCAGCACCTCCAGCGCCGGGTGACGGCTCTCCTGGTGCACATCCGCCGCCAGCCGCAGGCCGTCCCCCTCGCCGAAGACCGCCAGCTGCCCGGAGCGCACCGGGTGGGCGCCCCCCGCCACCCCGCTCCCCGCGAGCACGTAGGCCAGGGCGTTGAAGTCGCGGCGCCAGGGAAGGACCAGGGTGGAGCCGGGGGTGATGGTGGCGTGCACCATCACGATCGGGGTGTGGGTGACCCCCGGGCCGTCCTGCCCTCCCAGCTGGCCGGCGATCAGCCGCACCAGGGAGGCGCCGTCGGAGGATCCCAGAAGCCGGACCTGGCCACCGCGGATGTCCTGGTAGCGAGGCGGGCTCCACTTGAGCCGGCTGGGCAGGTTCACCCACAGCTGGATTCCGTGGAACAGCCCTCCGCTGGCGATCAGCGGCTCCGGGGGCCGCTCGATGTGGAGGATGCCGGCGCCGGCGGTCATCCACTGGGTGTCGCCGTTGGTGATCAGGCCCCCGCCCCCGTTGGAGTCCTGGTGCTGGAAGGTGCCGTCGATCATGTAGGTGACGGTCTCGAACCCCCGGTGAGGATGCCAGGGGGTCCCCTTGGGCTCCCCCGGCTGGTACTCCACCTCACCCATCTGGTCCATGTGGACGAAGGGGTCGAGGTGGCTCTGGGGCACCCCAGCGAAGGCACGCCGGACCGGGAACCCCTCCCCCTCCAGCCCGGTGGGGGCGGTGGTCACCGAGATCACGGAGCGTTCTTGCCCCTCGCCCCGGGGGAGGCGGGGCAGAGCGATGGGGTCGGCGGAAATGGCGGGCATGGGACGCTCCAGGTCAGGCGGCAGATACTTGCATAGACAACTATACTCCGGAGGGCCCCGGCCTGCTCAGGAGGCGGCCGCCTCCCGGGTGTGGCCGGCCCGGCTGGCCTCGATGATCGGCTGGGCCACCTGCGGGGGCACCTCCTCGTAGTGATGGAACTGCATCTGGTAGCGCCCCCTCCCCTGGGTCATGGCCCGCAGCTCGATGGGGAAGTGGTACATCTCAGCCAGTGGGACCTGGGCGGAGACCCGCTCCAACCCGTCCCCGGCCGGGAGCATCCCCCCGATCCGACCCCGACGGGAGTTGAGGTGGCCGATCACGTCCCCCATGGTCTCCTCGGGGACGATCACCTCCACCTCCATCACCGGCTCCAGGAGGTAGAGCCCGGCCTTCTCGGCCCCCTCCCGGAGGGCCATGGCCCCGGCCAGCTGGAAGGCGATGTCCTTCCCGTCCACGGGGTGGGTGGAGCCATCCACCAGCCGGACCTTGAGGTCCACCAGCGGGTATCCGGCCAGCACCCCCTCGGTGAGGCTCTGCTGCACCCCCTTCTCCACCGACGGCCGGAACTGCTGGGGGATGGAGCCCCCGAAGATCTTGTCCTCGAAGACGAAACCCGAGCCCCGGGGAAGCGGCTCCAGCTCCAGGGTGCAGTCGCCGTACAGCCCGGCCCCGCCGGACTGCTTCTTGTAGCGGTGCTGCTGGCGGGCCGTGCCCCGGATGGTCTCGCGGTAGGGCACCTTGGGGGTGGCCAGGACGGCATCCACCTGGTACTTCCGGCGCAGCTTCTCCAGGGTCACCTCCAGGTGCACGTCGCCCAGGCCGTGGAGCAGAGTCTCCTTGGTGGAGGGCTCCCGCTCCAGGCGCAGCGTCCGGTCCTCCTCCAGGACGTGGGCCAGGCCGGCCTGGATCTTCTCCTCATCCCCCTTGCTCTTGGGCCGGATGGCCATGGTGTAGGAGGGGGCGGGGAACTCGATCGCGGGCAGGGGAGCGGTCCCCCGGGGACCCAGGGTGTCCCCGGTGTTGGTGTGCAGCAGCTTGGTCGCCGCCCCCAGCTCCCCGGCGGCGAGCCGCTCCTGAGGCTCAAGCGCCTTGCCCTTGGGCCGGAGCGGGCGTGCCAACCGCTCCTCCTGCCCGCTGCCGGCGTTCACCAGGTGGGCGTCCGGTAGGAGGGTGCCGCTGATCACCTTGTAGTAGGTGACCCGACCGAAGGGGTCCGCCATGGTCTTGAAGACCTGGAGGACCGGGGGGCCGTCGGCAACCAGCGGCCCCTCCGGAGCCAGGCAGCTGGCGAGGTGGTCGAGGATGGCGCCCGCCCCCATGGCCCGGGCCGGCGCCGCCACCAACAGGGGGGCGATGCTGGCCGAGGCGGTCGCCTGGCGGAGTGCCGAGCGCAGTTCCTCCGGGGCCGGCTCCTCCCCCTCCAGGTAGCGCTCCAGGAGCCGGTCGTCGGTCTCGCAGACCGCCTCCACCAGCTGCTGGCGCAGCTCCTGGACCGCTCCCAGGAGCTCCGCGGGCGGATCCTCCTCCCGCTGACCGCCGCGCTCGTCGAGGATGAGGGCCCTCCCGGTGATGAGGTCCACCGCCCCCCGGAAGTCGTGCTCCTCGCCGATGGGCAGCTGGGCGGCCACCGGCCGGGGGCTGAGCCGCTGCAGGCCGGCCAGGGTGCCCCGGAAGTCGGAGTGCTCCTTGTCGAGCTTGGTCATGACCACGATCCGGGGCAGCCGGCGCTCGGCGAGATGCGTCCAGGCGGACTCGGTCCCGACCGCCAGGTGGCTCCCCGAGCTGGCACCCACCGTCACCAGCGCCGCGTCGGCGACCGCCAGCGCCTCCAGCACCTCGCCCTCGTAGTCCTGGAACCCCGGGGTGTCGAGCAAGGTGACCCGGCGCCCCGCCCAGGTCAGGGTGGCCAGGGCCAGCTGCACCGAGATGTGGCGTCGCTGCTCCTCGGGCTCGAAGTCGAGGATGGCGCTGCCCTGGTCGGTCGAGCCCATGCGGGGGATGGCCCCGGCGGCGAACAGGAGCGCCTCCGCCAGGGTGGTCTTCCCGTCGTGGCTGTGGCCCAGGATCGCCAGGTTGAGCATGGGCCGTTCCCCTTCCTCCGCCATGCTCCGTCGATTCTAGGGAGGACAGGCCAGGCGCCGTTGGCCCCGGGCGGGTTGAGGTGACCTCGGCCGGGACGAGCCGGGGGGCCCGGTCGGTCAAACTGGCGCCATGGCGCAGACCACGACCCTGGTACCGCTGGCCCGCGGCCTCGGCCCCGAGGGGCCGTGGGTGAGGCTTGCCCTGACCGGCCAGCCGCTCCCGGCCCCGGTACCCCAGGGGTGCCGGGTCGAGGCGCTGGAGGATGGGCTCTCGGTGACCGCCGGATCGGCGGCGCTGCGCGCCCTGGCGCGCGGTCTGGAGGCCGGCGCCCTGCGCTCCAGCCTCCTCCGGGTGGCTGCGGCGCTGGAGGGGCCCCCGCGAGCGCTGCGCCTTGGCGGCCGGTCGTGGCGATTCGGGGCGCGCACCTACATCCTGGGGGTGGTGAACGTCACCCCGGACTCCTTCAGCGGAGATGGTGTGGGCGACTCCGTGGAGGCGGCGCTGGCGCGCGGGCGGCAGCTGGTGGCCGAGGGGGCGGACGCCCTGGATGTGGGCGGAGAGAGCAGCCGCCCCGGCCACCAGCCGGTCTCTGCGGAAGAGGAGCTGAGGAGGGTGCGTCCGGCGGTGGCCGCGCTGGCCGGGGAGCTCGGCGTCCCGCTTTTCGTCGACACCTGGAAGTCGGAGGTGGCGGCGGCGGCCCTGGCGGCGGGCGCCTGCGCCGTCAACGACATCTGGGGGCTCCGCCGCGATCCCCGGATGGCCGGCGTGGCCGCCGCCGCCGGGGCGGCGGTGGTCTGCATGCACAACCAGGAGGGCGTCGAGTACGCCGACCTCGGTGCGGACCTCGCTACCTCCCTGCAGGCGTCGGCGGAGCTGGCCCTTACGGCCGGGCTCCCGCCCTCCCAGGTGGTGCTGGACCCCGGGATCGGGTTCGGCAAGACCCCGGCCCAGAGCCTTTCCGCGCTTCGCCTCGTGCCGCTCTTGAAGCTCCTGGGCTTCCCGCTTCTGGTCGGGACCTCCCGCAAGTCGCTGGTCGGCTGGCTCCTGGGCGACCGCCCCGTCGGCGAGAGGCTCATGGGCACCGCCGCTACCGTGGCCTGGGCCGCCTCCGCCGGAGCCGACATCGTCCGGGTTCACGACGTGGCCGAGATCCGCGACGTGCTCCAGGTGGTGGACCGGCTGGGCAAGGGTGAGACGGGGGCCGGCGCATAGCCGTGGCCGGCCGGGCGCTGCTGGCACTGGGCTCCAACCTCGGCCCTCGTGAGCGCAACCTCGATGCCGCCTGGGTCCATCTGGCCGACGCGGGGGTGCGGGTCCTGGCCGCCACACCGCGGTGGAACACCGAACCCATCGGGGCCCCGCCGCAGCCGGACTACCTCAACCAACTGCTTCTCGCCGAGGGCCGACTGGACCCTTGGGGATGGCTGGTCACGGCCCAGGAGGCTGAGGGGGAGCGCCGCCGGCTCATCGCCAAGGGGCCCCGACGGCTGGATGTGGACGTGATCCTGGTCGAGGGGGAGGAGAGCTCGGACCCCCGCCTCCGCCTCCCTCACCCCGCGCTTCTGGAGCGGCCCTACCTGCTCTTGGGTGCGGCCCTGCTGGTGCCCCGCTGGCCGGTGGGGAGGAGCGGTCCCGGGACCCTGGAGGTGGCGCGAGAGACCCTGCCGCCGGGCTGGCGGCTGGATCTCCCAAACCAGCTGCCGCCGGTCCCGACGCGGGGGAGCCAGCGGGCCGGGCCGGCTCTCTGACCACCCGGCCTCGCTGGGGAAGTCGGATTCCCTCGAATCAGGCCCACTGGCTCGCTGGGTGGTAGAGACGCGGGCCCAGCTGGAGCGCCCCGGCGCTGCCGGTCAGCGTTACGGATGCCCGCAAACCGGGGTCGCGTCCGGCCCCGGTCAGTCGGCGGACAGCGCCGACAGCGGCGCCAGCGCCACGAGCCCGGCAGCCTTGGCTGCGAGATCCGGATCGCTGGCTATCAGCGCGTCGGCTTGGAGCCTCGCCACCGCGACGTACTCGGCGGAGTCAACCGTGGCCCAGCCCCGCTCCCGCGCGATCTCCCAAGCGGATCTCCGCGAGACCCGGTCCCCAAGGAGTCGCATCTTGACCTCGGTGAGGCGCTCCAGCAGTCGAAGGGCGGCCTCCTCCGTCAGCTCGCCTGCCCGCACCCGGGTCAGCAGCAGATTGAGGGCCTCAGAGCGGATCGAATTCGGGGCCACGAGTTGGTGGCGCGGGTTCACCGGCCGGGAGCCACTGGCGATCTCCACCAGCGTCCCAGGATCGATTACGAAGCGGGTCATGGGGCGGATCCTAACTCTGCCCGGTCAGGCAGTGTCCCGGTTCGGCACGCAGCAAAGGCAGTAGGCTTCAGTTCCCTGCGGACTGCAGCACGTCATGGGTTATGTCCATCTGCCCCCGATGACGGGCCAGCTCCTCGTAGATGTGCAGCAGTGCGCCCCCCTGAGTTCGGGTGATCTGGGGCATGTCCGGGTCGGAGTCCACAGCACTTCGGGGGGCGGACTCCGGTTCTGCGCCTTCCACGTCCCGGACGAGCCGGTCGCGGGCGGCCCTGGCGCGCTGGACCAGCTCCCTGACCTCGCCCTCGGCGGCGAATTCGCTGGCGCGGTGCCGCTCGGACGACCGGCCCGCCACCACGTGCCCTCCCCAGTACTCCATGACGCCGAGGCAGTGGGTGAGGATCACGAAGGGAGAGTTGGACCCCGGCGCCTTGAGCCGCCGGTTGACCAGATCGTCACCCAGCTCTTGGACCATCCGGATCATCGCTTCCAGCTGCTCGTCGACAAAGCGCAGGTAGTCGGGCTTGGAGATCAATCGCGGCCTCCTCTGGCGGCTGTGGCCCCGCTCGGTCGCGCCGGAGAGGCCGGCGCTGATCCATTGTCGGGCGGGCAGGGCTGGCGTTGTAGGCGGGATCCCGCCGGCGCGCAATGGCCCTGCGGCGCCGCCTCCTGCGGGCTCTCGCCCACCTCGACCCCGACGTGAAGGCGGTGATCAGCGCTCGCGATGACCGCCGGCGACAGGGCCTCACCGTTCTGCTCGGCCGGCTGCGAGACCGCCCCCGGGCCCCCGCAGCGGACGACTCCCCGGGCACGGTCACGGCCCTGATCGCCCCCACCAGCTTCGAGACCTTCGATGCCCTCGCGGGTCCGACGGAGAGTTGCTCCGAGGCCCTCCCCGTGATCCACCGGCTCATCGACGCGGTCCTGGGCGCCCCCGCCGCGATTTCCGCCGAGCGCGGGGCAACCGGTTCCGAGGATCGGGAGAGGGGAGGGGCGGAAGCGGAGGAGGTCAGCGGGCGCGGGGCCAGCGACCGATGGGAACGCCCGGCGCCGCCTGGAGGGCCAGGGCTACCGGCCCCGCCCCATCCCACCGGCTGAGGGCCGCGGCGAGCAGCCTAGAGCGGCAGGCGATCGGCCAGGGTCGGGGTGGCCCTCAGGGTGGCAGCCACCATCTCGCAGATGGGGGAGAGATCGCGCGGCTCGCTGAGGTCCAGGTACCAGCTCTGCTCGGCGGTGAAGCGCTCCACCCACACAGCGCCTTCGCGGAAGGCGAGGTTGAGGTGCACCACCCGGCCATCGTCGTCGGGAAGCACCCGGGACAGCAGCGACTCCACGGTCGAGATCCAGGCTTGCACCTCGCCCAGGTCGGACAGCTGGTATCCGCTGTCCCCGAGGTCGTACTCCACGACCAGGTCCACGCCGGGATGGGGCCGCTGGGCGCGGTGGCTGCACGTCTCGCCCGGCTCGTGGTACAGGTCGCACTCGCTGCCCGGCCCGTAGGTCCCGAGGTAGGTGAGCAGGGCGTCCCAGTGGAAATGCAGCGAGGCCTGATAGCGCGGGGCCGCCTCCGAGCCCCCGACGTGGGCGGCGCAGCGGAAGGTGCGGTCCCCGGTGCTCGGCTCCATCTCGTGGCCGATGTCCTCCACCACCAGGCCCGTCCGATCCAGCCCCTCCAGGAGATCGGAGGCCAGCTCCTCGTACACCGGGAAGTAGTAGCCGTCCTCCTCGGGCAGCTCGCCGCTCACCGCGCTCTCCGATTCCGGCCGGTGAGACGGATCCAGTCGAGGGCCCTCAAGAGCGGCACCCCTCCGGGGACCAGCGGGAGACGGCGGCCCCCGAGGTAGCGGACGCTGCGCCCGGCGAACCCGAGCTTGAACTGGGCCAGCCCGTGCCAAGGGTGGTCGGGACGGTCGTCCTCAGGAACTCCCCAGAGGTCATAGTCGGTGCAGCCCTCCTCGCGCCCCTCCATCATCGCGCGCCAGTGCAGGAGGTGGTTGGGCATGTCCTCGCGGTGGTCGCCGGTGGCCCCACCGTAGAGGTACACCAGCTCCCGTCCGCGGCGGGCCAGGAGAATGGCCGCCGCGGTGGTTCCCCGGACCTCGGCCACCCGCACCCGGGCCAGCGGCCCCAGCTGCTCCAGCACCAGGGAGAGGTGGCTGCGCGGTGGCAGCCTCACCCCCTGGCGGCCCTCGGTGGCCCTGAGGCAGCGGTCGAGCTCGTCCAACCCTCCCTCCCGGACTCGGACCCCCCGGCGCTCGGCCAGGCGCACGTTGTATCGGGTCTTGGAGTGGAAGGAGGCCAGGATGGCGTCGGGCTCGGGTCGGAGGTCCACGATGGTGGTCGCCACGGGCTGCCGGGAGGGGCAGGGCGCCCAGGCGCCGATCGGGTGCCCCGCCGGGACCGCCTCCGCCTCCCAGTTGGGCTCCACCTCGATCGCCAGCGCCCTCTCCTGCCGGCCGAGCCGCACCAGCTCCCGCTCCACGGCGAGGAACGTGGCATCGTCCTCGGGAGCGCAGGCCGGCCCGCGCGGCAGGTAGAGGCGAAGCGCCCGCGGAGGGCCGAGCGGCCCCACCTGAACCGAGAGCGGCAGGGGACCGCCGGGAACGTCCACCACCAACCGCCGCAGGCGCCAGCCTGCCCTCGCCTGGACTTCGCCCCAGCCATGCGACTGCAGCAGCGACGGGGCCGGCCAGCCGGCCAGCAGCCTGTCCCAGTCGGCGGCTCCAGGGCTCGCTTCCATAAGGGGCGACAATACCGGGGGCCGGCACCGCCGGAGGCGCTCCCCGGAGATCGGCCCCGCCTGTGCTAGTATCGCGCCGACCGACCGGGGAGGGTTGGTCCGCCGCGGCGGACCCTCAGGAGAGATCCACAAACTTGCAGAACCAGGGCAGCATCGGGCCAGCCACGGTGGCCGAGCTTCTCCAGACGATGCAGCAGGACCGGGCCACCGGCACGCTCCTGCTGGAGAACGGCTCAAGCCAGTGCTCTCTCCATTTCCTCTTCGGACACCTCTTCCACGCCACCGGCGAGGGGGGAGAGGGAGAGGGCGCCGTGATGACCGCCCTGGGGTGGAGCAGCGGCGCCTACACCTTCAACCCCAGGGCCAAGCTGCCGCCGGAGGAGACCATCAACAGCTCCACCGACGACCTGCTCCGCCAGTGGGAGCGCCAGGACGCCAAGGCCCTCATGGCGGAGGACCTGGAGGCCGCGGTTCCCGAGCCGGTAGCAGCGGGGTCCACCGGAGGGTGGCCGGAGCAGGCGGAGGTGGACGAGGTGGAGGTGGCTGACATCCAGCCCTTCGCCGCCCCACCGCCTCCCACGCAGTACGCGCCGCCTCCCCGGCAGATGCAGCCGCCACCGGCTCCCGCCCCGGTTCGGGCGGCGGCTCCTACGGCCGCCGCCCCGCCGCGGAAGGTCCCCGTCCCGACTCCGCCGGTTCCGGCCGCCCGCCCCCCGGCGGGAGCCACCAGGGCCCAACTCTCGGTCATGGTGCCGATGCCCAGTGGGCCGCCGCTTCATGCCGGCCTCAAGGCCTCCTTCCTCAACTTCCCGATGCTGCTGAAGACCCTCAGCCAGGACGGTTTCTCGGGCTACGTCTCGGTGACCGGCGAGACCGACCGGCAGCGGCGCGGCGACATCCTGTTCAAGGATGGGGAGATCCTCCAGAGCCAGCAGCGGGGGGAGGGCAACTACCGGAGGGGAAAGCAGGCGATCCAGGAGCTGGTGGCTCATGTGGGGCGTGGCCAGGGCCTGATCGACGCCGTGGAACTTCCCTCGGAGCTGGTGGCCGCCGTGGCTCCGCTGATCGTGGCCACGACGGTGTTCATCAACCTGCCGGCCCGGATCGTGGACTTCCAGTCGCTCATCGAGTTCATCGCTGACCAGCGCGTGAGTGGCGGCATCCTGGTCAGCCACGGCGAGCAGGTGGCGGTGGCCCTGCTGGGGGAGGGAACCCCCAGCGGCAGCTACAGCACCCAGGCTCCCGAGCTGGCCGAGGGGCCGCAGGTGGCGGCGGCGGCCTGCGGGGAGCGGGAGGCGCGGATCGACGTCGTGGCCTCGCCGCCACAGCCCGTGCCGGCGATCGACCTGGCGGAGATCGGCTGACCGCAGCGGCAGGGATGGCCGGGTCCAGGCGGGCCCTCTGGCTTCTCCTCCTGCTTCCTGGGCTCCTGGCCCTTCTGCCGGTTCTGTCGGCGTGCGGGCCGGTGACCCCCCCGGAGATCACCGCGGTGGCCCCCGCGCCCAGCCAGGGCGGGACCCACACCAACATCGTCTTCACCATCGTCTTCAGCGTGCCCATGGACCCGCATTCGGTGGAGACGCGGCTCACGATCAAGACCCGCCGAGGCAAGCCGACCCCGGGCTGCGACATCAGGCTGGCGGCCGAGGGGCGGCGCACGGGCTGCTACTTCAGGTGGTCGGACGGTGACCGGGTCATGCGCCTCCTGCACCCCAACCATCCCCTGGCGGTGGTCACCACCTACCGGATCAACGTGGCCGGCGGCATCCGAGCGGCCTCGGGCGCCGTCAACGATCTGGCTCACTCCTGGGGGTTCTCCACCGAGGGAGGGCCATCCCTCACCTCGACCTTCCCGGGCAATGGCGGAAGCCTGGGGCCCTACCAGGCTCCCGCCCTCGTCTTCGACCGGGCGATGAATCCCAAGGCCGTCGCCGCCGCGGTCTCCCTCTCCCCCGACCCGCCGGGCGGCTATCAGGTCCTCCCCAACCCCCTGGTGGCCGGGCGCTTCCTGGTCGAGCCGGCTCGGCCGCTGCTGCCCGGCCAGACCTACCAGGTGACGGTCACCCGCGCCGCCCTCGACGTGGACGGGAACCACCTCCAGGCGGGTGCACGGTTCAAGTTCAAGGTCACCGGGTACGGCTCCAGCCCCTCCCTGATCTTCCCCGCCGGGCCGGCGGTGGGGCAGTACACGGAGGTCCTGGCCACGGCCACCCCGGAGCAGGTCGGCGACCCCCCCGGACTTCGCCTCCTGGCCTCGCCTCCGTCGGGCAGCACCTACAGCCTGGCGGTGGCGGCTCCGGACGGGCAGTATCTGGCCACCGAGCTGGCGGGGGGGCATGGGCTGGAGGTGCTCAACCTGGCCACCGGGAAGTCGACTTCAGTCCTGGGGAGCAGCTCCAGCACCATGGTCGCCTGGGCCCCCACCAGCGAGCAGCTGGCCTTCATCTCCGGAGGGGCGCTCCGGGTGTACACCCTGGCCAGCTCCCAGACGGTGACCCTCTCCGCCACCTCGTCGTTCGCCGGACCACTGGGGTGGAGAGCCGATGGGGAGGTCCTGGCGGCGGTGGCCAGCTCTCAGGGGCTGGCCGACCGGGTGGCCCTGCTGAGCCCGAGCCTGAGCGCCGTCACCTACCTCTCTCCGCCGGGGACCGCGCTCCCGGCGCAGAGCCCGGTCTGGAGCCCCCAGGGTGATGCGCTGGCCTTCGCGCTGGGCCAGCCTGCCGACCCCTCCACCTGGCTGTACGCGCCGGGGGTGGGGTCCAACCCCTTCCGGCAGCTGGCCGCCGGCCTGCCGGTGGCCTTCCTCAGCAGCTCGGTCGTGCTGCTGCGCGAGCCGAGCGGCGCCCTGGCCACTGTCTCCACCGCCGGCGGGCCGGTCTCCTCGCTGGTGGGGCCGGTGTCCGGGCAGTATCCGCAGGCGGTCACCTCGACCGCTACCGGGCGGCAGCTGGCCTTCACCCGGCTCGAGGGCCACTACCTGCAGCTCTACCTCGCCAACGACGGGGCCACCACCCAGGACCGGCTGACCGCCTTCGACAGCGCCATCCCCCTCAACGCCGGACCACCCGTCTTTGTGGGAGAGCCCGGATGAGCGTGGCGGCGGCGCCCCTCACCCCAGCCCGCCTCTGGTGGCATGCCACCCGCCCCGCCACCCTGGCCGCCTCCGTCTCACCGGTCCTGATCGGCATCGGCATCGCGGCCCGCGCTGGCGAGGCCCATCTGGCCCCGAGCCTCGGGGCGCTGGGGGTGGCCGTCGCGCTGCAGGTCGGGGTGAACTACGCCAACGACTACTCCGACCATCGGCGCGGTGCCGACCGGACTCGGGTCGGGCCGCCGCGCGCCGCCAGCTCCGGGGTGGTGCCACCGCGCGCGGTGCTGGCGGCCGCCGTGGTGGCGTTCGCGGCGGCGGCGGTCCTCGGCCTCTGGCTGGCCGCGATCACGACCTGGTGGCTACTGGCGGTGGGGGCGGGCTGCATCCTCGCCGCCGCCCTGTACACCGGTGGCCCCTTCCCCTACGGGTATCACGGGTATGGCGAGGTGGCGGTCTTCCTTTTCTTCGGGGAGGTGGCCACCTGTGGCACCGCCTTCGTGGAGATGCGCTCCATCCCCCTGGCGGCTCCCCTGGCCGCCATCCTCCCCGGGGCCCTGGCCGCCGCCCTGCTGCTCATCAACAACATCCGCGACATAAAGACGGACCGGGAGGCGGGCAAGCGCACGCTGGCCGTCGCCCTGGGGGCGGCCCGTGCCCGGCGGCTGTACCTCGGCCTTCTGGCCCTCGCTCTCGCCGTCCCGCTCATCCTCGCCATCCCCGCCGTGACCCACGCCGAGGTGCTGCTGGCCTGGGTGGTCGTGCCCCTGCTGGAGGGCCCGGTGCGCAAGTCCGGCTCCCAGGACCCGGCGGACCTCGTATCCGCCCTCAAGCAGACGGCGCTGGTCCTCCTCCTCTCCTCGTCGTTGCTGGCCGTGGGGATCTGGATGGGCTGAGGGCCGGGCCGCGGCGGCGGGGAGCTTGTGGCTGTGCCGGAAGGGACTCGCTTGCATCCTGGAGCCGGCTCCGGGATCACTCCGAGACCACGTCCAGCCAGCCCAGGGAGGGATCGCTGGCGTAGGCGATGCGCGCCCCTCCGCGGGCCGCAGCCCTGAGGACGCGGAGGTGGTGGGCGGCGACGACCTCTCCGGGAGCCAGGACGGGGATTCCCGGGGGATAGGGGGCCACCAGTTCGGCAGACACCCTCCCGGCCGCCAGCTGCCAGGCAACTCGCTCGTGGCCGGCGAAGAAGGCCTCCCGCGGGCTCAGGGCCACCTTGGGGCGCACCCTCCAGGAGAGGGGGGGACGGAGCGGCCTGTCCGAGCCCCGGCCGGTGGCTCCCACGGCCCGGACGATCTCCGAGACCAGCCTCCGCACCGTGCCGCAGTCGTCGGCCAGGGTGACCACCGGTGCCAGGAGGTCGCGGTCGGCATACTCCAGGGCCACCCCGCGGCGCAGCATCTCCACCTCCACGGCTCTCCCGTCAGCGCCCAGGGGAGCGAGCTGGACCACCAGGCGCAGGGGGTCGAAAAGAGGCCCGTCCCTGCCGGGGAACTGGCTCTCATCCGGTACTCCCACCCCAGGGAGCGCCTCCCGAAGCTGCCGCCGGGCGGCGTGGACCAGCTCCATGGCCCGACCCAGGAGCTCCTCCCCACGGGCCGACATCAGCTCCAGCGACCCCTCGATGCTGGCTAGGATGGATCCCGCCGGGCTGGTGGTGTGGGTGGCGTCGAAGCCCCGCTCCAACCGGGCCAGCTCCAGCCGGCCCGTCCGGGCGCAGGCCAGGCTGGCCTGGGTGTGACCGAGCCCGGTCTTGTGCACGCTGGTGACCAGGGCGTCGGCACCGAGTGCAAGGGCATGCCGGGGGAGCCCCGGGTGGAAGCCGAAGTGAGCCCCCCAGGCCTGGTCCACCACCAGCGCCATCCCCGCGCCGTGGGCAACGCGGGCCAGCTCGGAGATGGGCGAGAGGGTTCCCAGGTAGCCGGGGTCGGTGAGGATCACCGCCCGTGCCTCCGGCGCCAGGGCTACGGCGCGGCGCAGGGCCGAAGGTGTGATGCCGAGGGGGAGGCCGGTTTCCCGGTGGGCGCTGGCCAGGATCCAGACCGGCTCCAGCCCGGAGAGGACGAGCCCGGAGAAGAGGGAGCGATGCAGCGCCCGGCCCACGATCACCTGGTCCCCGGGCCGTCCGAGGGCGAGGCAGAGCGCCAGGTTGGTCTGGGTCGAACCCCCCACGCCGAAGCGGCACCAGTCGGCTCCGAAGTGGCGGGCCGCCATCCGCTCAGACGTCTGCAGGGCTCCCCGGGCCAGCTTGGGCGTGTCCAGCCCGCCGTGCAGGGGCTGGTCCGCGGCCAGCGGTCCCACGAGTTCCGGATCGATCTCCCCGATCCGCCCCTTGTGGCCGGGGATCGTGAACTGGGGCGCGCTCCGGCGCTGCGCTTCGCGGAAGGCGGCGACCAGGGGCCCTTGGACCCCTTCCACCGGCGCTCCATCCCCGCTAACCACCTGTCCGTCCATTGGGTGGAGATGATGCCATCCGGGGGCCGGCTCGCCCCAGCCCCCCCGCGCTCCCCGAGCCGCGGGCGCTGTTACCATCCTCGATCTGAGCCGGGAGGGAAGGGCCAGTGGCCGACCGGTGCCATCGGCGTAGGAGACTTCTGCATGCCCCCCGACATCCCCCCCGTTGAGGAGCGAGTCGAGGACGGAACTCCCGGCTGCGAGGGTGGCGGAGCAGCAGCGGTTGCCCCGGGGCCACCGCTGCTGCTCCGCCCCACCTTTCCCATCCGCACCGCCCGGCTGCTGCTGCGCCCCCTCACCGCTGCCGACACCGACGAGCTCCTCGAGTACCGCTCGCTGCCGGAGGTCTGTCGCTACGTCCCCTTCCTGCCCATGGACCGCGCGGCTGTCGCCCGGAGGCTGGCGGACGCCTGGGCTCGCACCGAGATCACGGGCGAGGGCCAGGGGCTGATCCTCGGAGTGCAGCTGGCGGAGACCGGCCGGCTGGTCGGCGACGTGAATCTATTTCTGCACAGTCAAGAGCATCGCTCTGCCGAGGTAGGCTGGGTCTTGAGCCCCCATCACTCCGGGCACGGCTATGCCACCGAGGCCGCCCACGCCATCCTCCACCTCGCCTTCGATGACCTTAAGGTGCACCGGGTGATCGCCCGCGTGGACGCGCGCAACCTGGCCTCCGTCCGGCTGGCCCAGCGACTGGGGATGCGCCGGGAGGCCCTTCTGCTGGAGAACGAGTGGTTCAAGGGAGGGTGGAGCGACGAGATCGACTTCGCCCTCCTCGAGTCGGAATGGCTCACCCAGCACCGGGAGCCGGCAGCCACCCCCTGAGGGAAGCGATGGGCGCGGGCCGGTCCCTGGCGGCACACCTGGGATGGGGCCGGGTCAGGCCTCCCTGCAGGCGGCGGCCAGGGCGGGGGCCAACCCGTACTCGGGCAGCAGGATGTCGACGGTCCTCTCCCAGGTGAAGCGCTCGGCCCGGCGCCGGGCGGCCCGGCGCATCTCGCGGTGGGAGGCGGGGTCCGCGGCCAGGATCTCGGCGATGGCGGCGGCGTACTGCCGAGGGTCCCGGCCCTCCACCAGCCGGCCCGTCCGGCCGTCCGCCACCACCTCCCTCAGGCCGCCCACCGCGGCGGCCACCACCGGGGTGCCGCACGCCTGGGCCTCCAGCGCCACCAGGCCGAAGGACTCGGAGTGGGAGGGGACCACCACCAGGTCGGCGAGGCAGTAGAGCAGCGCCAGCCGCTCCTGTGGCTGGGCTCCGAGGAAGGCCACCTCTCCGGCCAGCCCCAGCTCCGCCACCCGCTGGCGCATCTCCTTCCTCTGGCCGACCCGCTCGCCCTCGCTGCTCAGCTCGCCCACGAAGAGCAGGCGGACTCGGTCGCGGAGCCGGGGATCCTCCCGCACCAGGGCGAAGGCATCCACCAGGGTGTCCGGCCCCTTGAGCGGCTCCAGGCGGCCGGCGAAGAGGATCACCCTCATGCCCTCCAACCCCATCCGCCGCCTCAGCCGCTCCACCTCGCGCGGCTGGAAGCGCACCAGGTCCACTCCCGGAGGGGCCACCACGCACTGCCCGGGACGAGCCGCGTAGTGGTGGCGCAGGGCATGGGCCTCGCCCGCTGTGTTCACCACCAGCCGGGCGCCTGCGGCCACGGTCCGGCGCTCCTCCAGCAGCCGCTCCGGAAGGTCACTGTCGAACCCGGCCTCTCCCTTGACCGCGGCCAGGGTGTGGGCGGTGTGCAGCCAGGGTATGTCCAGGTCACGGGCCAGGGCGGCGCCCGGCTCCCCACTCAGCCAGTAGTGGCTGTGGACCGCGATGTAGCGGCGGCGGGCGGTGCTGGTGAACTCGCGCACCGCCTCCAGATAGTCGGCCCGGGTCTGGGGAAGCTGGTGCTTGGCCAGCGGCCGAGCCGGACCGGCATCCACGGCGATGACCCGGCTGCGCGGCCCCATGGCCTGCTCCCGCGGCTGGTCCGGGTCGCTCCGGCGGACGAAGACGTCGGTGTGAACCCCACGCGCCCCCAGCTCCTCGCAGACCGCCCGCACGTAGACGTTGAGGCCGCCGTTCTCGCGCTTCCCCAGCCGCGCCAGCGGCGAGGCGTGCAGGGAGATGAAGGCGATGGTCCGCTCACCTCCGCCGGGCGGGGTCATCTGGCCTCATGGGTGAGTGAAATCCGGAGATTGACCAGGAACTGGTCCTGGGCCCCGAGCCGGTACTTGTAGCCCTCATTCCCCCGCAGCAGGTCGGCCTGGTGGCAGCCCGCCTCGATCGCCCCCCGCAGCCCCTCGGCCACACACAGGAGCCCGGGGGAGAGGTGGGCCTGGGCCGGGTCGTACCCCGAGTTGTAGAGGTACCAGATCCGGCCCAGGCAGAACCCGAAGGTCCCGGCGGCGAGCTCTCCACCCTCCTGGAGCAGCGCCAGCCGCAGCCAGCCGCGCCGCTGGAAGCGCTCCGCCACCTCCCGGAAGAAGCGCTCCACCGGTGGGGTGAGGAACTGGTCCTTGGCCTCACGGCTGGCGCGGAGGAGGCGGAGGAACTCAGTCAACGCGGCCTCCAACCCGAGCTGGTCCGGGCCCACCAGCCGCCATCCCGGACGCTCCTGCTCTAGCCGCCGCATCTTCCGGCGCAGCTCGTGGCGGTCCTTCTTGCCCAGCCGCAGGGACAGGTACTCATCGAAGGAGGTGGGCAGGTCGATCGCGGGGCTGACCTCCTCCGGATGCACCTCGCCCCGGAGTCCCTGCCGCTCCACGGCGCGCTCCAGAGCCGGCAACTCCCACCCCCAGTCGCGGAGGAAGTGGAGGTCCATCTCCATGGCCCCGGATCCCCTGGCCCATCCCACCACGGCCTCGGCGACCTGCTCTTCGAACCCCGGGAGGGCGAGCAGGCCGAGCTGATCCGAGAGGTCCTCACCGCCGGCGAACTGCAGGGTTCCCTCGCGCTCCAGGTGGCTGCAGAGCGGGGCTATGCCCACCACCTGCCCCTGCTGGGAGAACACCAGCGTCCTGGGCCGGTAGCTGGCGGAGAACACCGCCCACCAGCTCTCCTGCCACTCCCAGGTTAGGAAGGGGGCCGGAGCCTCGGAAGAAGATGCGATCTGCTCCCAGACCCGGCGCAGGCCTGCCAATCCGGCGGTGGTGTCCACCACCTGGCAGCTCAGGCCCGCGCCGCCCGACTCCGGATCAGCGCTCACCCCCGTGGGCGCGGTACATGAGGCCCCGATTTCTGTTACACCCCGGATGTTTGGCACAGAGACCGCGGCCCTTCCCACCGCGTCCTGGGCTCACTTTAGCATCGCCGGCCAAAATCCACCCGAGGAGGTAGGGAATCACCGGGCCAACCCGTCCCCTGGCAGACGTCCAGCTCTGGGCGACGACCACGGGAGGCGGGCACATGCGGGTGGCCGCAGCCCTCCAAGAGGCATTGCAATCCGAGGCGGGACCGGGCCTCCGGGTGGAGATCGCCGACCCCCTCCGCTCCGGGGCGCTGCCCCAGGCCAGCCTGGTGCTGCGAGGATACGGCCCGCTGGTGCGCCGCGCTCCCGCCGCCTGGGGGCCGCTCTTCGCCGCCTTCTCCCAACCCACGGCCGGGACCGTGCTGGAGTGGTTCCTCCTCTCCGGCCTGCGGACGGCGATGGTGCGCCGGGCCCGGCGCACCCGGCCGCGCGTGGTGGTTAACCTGCACCCCCTGCTCGGGCCGGGGGCGCTGGCCGCCGCCCGGGCGGTGGGTGCCTCCCTGATCACCCTGGTGACCGACCTCACCCTGGTTCACCCCGGGTGGCTGTCGCCGCGGGGCGTCCACCTCCTCACTCCCTCCCAACAGGCCACCTCCTCCTGCCTCGGTCAGGGGGTGCCGCCCGAGCTGGTGGAGACCACCGGGTTGCCCCTGGATCCCGGGCTTGAGCGGGCTGTTCCTCGACCCGCGCTCCGCCAGGAGCTGGGCCTGGACCCAGACCTCCCCTGCCTGCTCGTCTCGGGGGGGGCGGAGGGTGCCGGCGGGGTGGAGAGGGTGCTGCTGGAGGTGGAGGAATCCCGAGTTCCTTGCCAGGTGGCCCTCCTCTGCGGTCGGAACCAGCGGCTTCTCCGCTGGGCGACCGGGCGGAGGTGGCGGCTGCCGGTGCACGCCTTCTCGTTCCTGGAGGACCCTGGTTCGCTAATCCTCTCCGCCGACCTTTATCTTGGCAAGGCCGGCCCCACCGCCGTCGGGGAGGCTGCCTCGGCGGGCCTGGGGATGATCCTCACCTCCGCCCTGCCGGGCCAGGAGCAGGCCAATCTGGACTGGGCCGTTGGCCGGGGAATGGCCCTGGCGGCGGTCCTTCCCGGGGAGGTGGCCAGGATCCTCCCGGAGGTGCTGGGGGAGGACCGCGCCCTTCTGGAGAGGCTCCGGCTCGCCGCCCGCCGGGAGATGCCGCCCGGGGCCGCCCACCGGGCCGCCCTGCGCATCTTGGAATTGGGCGGGCTCACGCCTCGCTGACAAAGCGCATCCGCCGGAGGAGCGGCGGTCCCGCCGCCCGGTTCACCGCCTCCAGCAGCGCCACCGACTCCATCTGCAGCTGGTGGGCGATGGCCGGATGGGCGCAGGCCACCACCAGCACGGAACCCTCCACCGCCACCACCCGGACGTGGGCTCTCAGGTACTCCCCGCAGGACTCCGAGAAGGCCGCCTGAGCCCGGGCCAGGCGCACCTGCCGCTGCACCCCCATGCGGCGCACGACCCGAGGGAGTATCTCCCCGATCCCCTCCACTAGCTTCCCGGCCCTCCCCGCACCTCTCCGCCGCTCACCAGGAGGACCTGGGACGGGCCTATCGCCTCCTCGAGCCCTGAATCCTCGGTGGCGGTCACCAGCGCCTGCTCCACCCCCATCCCCTCTCCCAGGACCTCCAGAAGGCCCCGGCGGTGGTCCCGGTCCAGCTCGGAGAGGACATCGTCCAGCAGCACCACCGGTGACTGTCCGCCCTCGGCCAGATGCTGGCTCACCTCGGCGGCCTTGACCGCCAGCACCGCGGTCCTCTGCTGCCCCTGGCTGGCGTACTGCCGGGCCGGACGGTCCGCGTATGCGATCTCGAAGTCGTCCCGCTGGGGTCCCACCACGGTCTGCCCCCGCGCCACCTCCTCCTCCTCCGCATCCCGGAGTGCCCCCAGAAGCCTATCCCTCCATCCTTCACCAGATGCTCCCCTGGTGCCGGGCAGGTAGCGGAGCTCAAGTGGGGTTCTCTCCCCAATCCGGCCCGCCGCCCGCTGGGCCAGCGGGCCGGCCTCCTTGAGGTAACGCTCCCGGTGGGACATGACCAGGGCGCCGTACTGCGCCAGCGGCTCCAGCCAGGGACTCAGCTCCGCCGGGTCAGCCCTCCCCTCCCGGATGGCCCGGAGCGAGGAGTTCCGCTGGTCCAGGGCCCTCCGGTACAGGGAGAGGGCCTGCGCGTACTGCGGATAGAGCTGGCAGAGCACCACGTCCAGCATCCTCCGCCGTGGCTCCGGGCCGGCCTTCACCAGCCCCAGGTCCTCGGGCCAGAAGGACACCACCCTCAATCTGCCGAGGTAGGCCGCGGGCGTCACCGGCGCCCCCTCGGCGCGCAGCGTCCTGCTCCAGCGGCCGGCGGGGGGTTGGGCTCGCCAGCGCATCTCCAGCCTCCCCTCCACCTCTCCCCTCCAGGTGGTGGCGGCAACTCCCATCTCGGAAGCTCCCCAGCGGACCAGCTCCGTGCTCAGCCCCCCCCTGGCTGCTCGAGCCAGGGCCAGGGTGGCCAGGGCCTCAAGGAGGCTGGTCTTCCCCGCCCCGTTGTCACCGATGAGGAGGTTGAACCCGGGGCGCAGGAAAACCTGGGCCCCGGGATAGGCCCGGAAGTTGAGGAGCCGGAGTTCGGCGACCCTCAAGGGGAGGTTCGGCCCTAGATCGCCACCCGCACCGGCATGATCACGTAGCGGTAGGTGTCGTCCCCTGCCGCCCTGACCATCCCCGGGGCCAGCGTCCCGTTGAGCACCAGCTCCACCTCGGGGGAGTCCAGCAGGGCCAGAACGTCGCTCACATAGCGCGCGTTGAAGGCGATACCGACGTTCTCCCCCTCGATGGAGGCGTCCACCGAGGCCACGTTGTCCCCCACCTCGTTGGTGTTGGCGGAGAGCACCAGCTGGGAGCTCTCGCAGCGGATCTTGAGCACGTTGGCGGCGTCCCGGGCGAAGAGTGACACCACCCTGGTGGTCCGGCGCAGCTCGTCCGTGGAGGCCCGGGCCACGGTCTGTGCCCCCTCCGGGACCACCTTCTGGTAGTTGGGGTAGACCCCGTCGATCAGCCGACTGGTGAGCGAGTACCCGGGCAGTTCGAAGCGCACCTGGGAGCGGGTGCCACCCACCGCCAGGGTGACAGCGCCCGGGCTGGAGAGGATGGGCTTGAGCAGGCGCGCCAGCTCCGAGAGGGCGCGGGCCGGGATGATCACCGAGAGCCGGTCTCCCAGCGGGAGGGCCCCATCTGCAGTCCTCAGCTGGCGCACCGCCAGCCGGTGGCCGTCGGTGGCCACCAGGGTGATATCCGCTCCGGAGATCTCGGCCAGCACCCCGGTGTACACCGGCCTGCCCTCATCCCCGCTGGCGGCCACCACCGTCTGCTCGATGGCCGACAACAGCACCTGAGGGTCGAGCTCGACGGTCTGCCCGTCGGACACCTCGGGAAGGGGCGGAAACTCCGCCGCGTCCACCCCGCGGATGTGGGCGTCGAAGCGGCCCGACTGCAGCCGCACCGTCTGGTGCACCGGATCCAGCTCCCAGCTGAGGGGAGCCTCGGGCAGGGAGCTGACGAACTCCGAGAGGATCCGCGCGGGAATCGTGATCGCTCCCTCCTCCAGGACCTCGGCGGGCATGGTGTGGCGGATGGTCAGGTCGATGTTGGTGGCGGTGAGCTCGATCGCACCCTCGCGCGCCTGGACCAGCACGTTGCTGAGGATGGGCAGGGTGTTGCGGCTGGAGATGGCCCGGGTGACCGCCGACAGCCCCGCGCCCAGCTGCTGGGGCGAGATCGTGCACTTCAACTTGGATTCCTCCTTGATCGGGATTCTGGGCCGGGGTCTCCACAGCCCCGGACGGACGGGGAAACACGCTTATGGGAACGTAGCCATAGTAGGGGAGTTGAGCCTGGGGAAACCCCTCTCGGCTGACTTCGGTGGACCTGTGCATAAGCGGTGCAGAACCAGCTTGCAGCGGCCCTGCTTTCCACCGCTCCAGGGCGCCTCCGGATGTCTCCACCGGCAGACCATGCGGCTCCCCAGGGGGTCTGGAAAAGCTGTGCCCTTCGCATCAGCCGCCTCGGAGGAGGTCGCGAAGGCGGGAGAGGTCCTCCAGCACCTTGGGATCCTCCTTGACGTCATTGGAGATCTTCTCGTAGGAGTGGAGGACGGTGGTGTGGTCCCGGCCGCCAAAAGCCTGGCCGATCGCCGGCAGGCTCATGGCGATCTCCTCGCGGATCAGGTACATGGCGATCTGGCGGGGAAAGACGATGTGCTTGTCCCGGCGCTTGCTGGTCATCTCCGCGACGGAGATTCCGTAGTAGTCGGCCACCACCGCCTGGACCCCCTCCACGGTGAGGGGGCGGGAGTCCGCGGTGGGAATGATGTCCCGCAGGATCTCCGCCACCTCCTCCATCGTGGGGTTGCCCCGCCCGGTGATGGAGGCATGGGCCAGAACCCGGGTCAGGGCGCCCTCCAGCTCCCGGATGTTCTTCTTGATGTTGTGGGCGATGAAGGAGAGGACCTCCTCGCTCAGCCAGCCCTGGGCGGGGCTCAGCTTGCTGCGCAGGATGGCCAGCCGGGTCTCGAAGTCCGGAGGTTGGATGTCCACCATGAGACCGCCCTCGAACCTGGTCCTGAGGCGCTCCTCCAGGGTGGGGATCTCCCGGGGAGGGCGGTCGGAGGTGATGACGATCTGCCGGTTCACCTCCTGGAGGGCATTGAAGGTGTGGAAGAACTCCTCCTGGGTGCGGTCCTTGCCGGCTAGGAACTGGATGTCGTCGACCAGCAGTACGTCCACCGTCCGGTAGCGGGTGCGGAACTCGGCGGTCCGGTTCTCCTGGATGGAGGTGATCATCTGGTTCATGAAGCTCTCGGAGGTCACGTAGGCCACCCGCTGGCGGTGGCTCTGCCAGACCGCATGGCCCACGGCATGCATGAGGTGGGTCTTGCCCAACCCCACCCCACCGTACAGGAAGAGGGGGTTGTAGGCCCGGCTGGGCGAGTCCGCCACTGCACGGCAGGCGGCGTGGGCCAGGAGGGAGGTGTTCCCCACCACGAAGGTGTTGAAGGTGTAGCGGGGATTCAGCCCGGGGACCGTCTCGCCCGCACCGTCCGCGCCAGGATCGGGAGGGGGAACCGGGAGCTGGCCCTGCGGCAGCGGCTCGGCTCCCGGCGGTCCCTGGACGGTGAACTCGACGGTGACGTCCTGGTTCAGGATCGCCGAGAGGGTCTCCCGGATCACCGCCCCGTAGCGGTCGCTGACCCAGTCCCGGGCCAGCGGGGTCGAGACCCCGATCACCGCTTTGGCGCCACCCTCATCGAAATGGAGCAGCCGGGCATTCTTCAGCCAGGCCTCGTAGCCCGGGCGGCTCACCTGGAACCGGAGTTCCTCCTGGGCCGCGGACCAGAGCTGGTCCGGGGAGAGGCTCAACTCCAGTTTCCCGGTCCCGGGGAGGGCGAGAGAGGACCGCGCAATTCACACCTTCTGCACAGGAGTGGAAAATCCACCGGAGGGGGAGATGCACCCTGGGTTGACAGAAAGCTTGGACCGGGTCCGGCCCACCCCCGCAGTCGCGGGGCGATGGTACCACCGGTGCGGGAAGGGTGCAATCAGCCGCCCCTGGGGAACGCATCCCCGGTTTCGACCCGCGAACTGGGGTGCGGTCAAGAGAGGGGAGCGGCACCCCACGGACGGTGCGCCGGCACCCACCGGCAGCCCTAACACGGGGGAGTGGTCAGGGAGCGACCTGCGCGGCACCGGGCATCTTGTGGGAGGGATCCTGAATCATTCCCAGGGAGCCCACGCCGACGAGTGCCACCCCGGCACGAGGGGGTCCGCGCCACCTAAGGCAGCGGCCTGTCAGGACTTGCCCGAGGAGGTGCCGACAGAGGGCTGTACAGCCGGCGATCAGGAACCATCCACATGATTGCCACCCCGGAGTAGGTGGCATAGGCGAGGAAGGGGGAGAGCAGCGCCAGCCCGACGGCGACCAGGTAGGCGACCACCGATACCGTGCCCTTGAAGTCGCTTCCGATCGCTCGCGCTATCTCCGAAGAGCTGGAGTTGGCGCGGATGATGACCCGTACCAGGATCGCGTAGGAGGTGGCGGCGGCCGCCGCGTCGACGCCGTAGAAGGCGGCGGGCACACTCTGGCCCGGCGCCCGGGCGATCCAGGCGGTGAGGACGGGGATCAGCGCCAGCCAGAAGAGGAGCAGCATGTTGGCCCACATCACGCCTCCGCTGATCGTCCGGGTGGCGCGCAGCAGGTGATGGTGGTTGTTCCAGTAGATGGCGATGAAGGTGAAGCTGAGGGCGAAGGTGAGCACCTCCGGCAGCCGGTGCTCGGCCGCCGCCCAGGTCGCGGAGCTGGGCATCTGCAGGCTGAGGGCCATGACGGTGATGATCACCGCCATGACTCCGTCGCTGAAGGCCTCCAGCCGATGGGGGCTGAGCAGTGCGCCTCCGCCCGCACCGCCCTCACTCACGGGCTTTCCTCTTGCTGCAAAGCACGCCCACAAGGCTCAAGCCTTCCGGGGCGCCTGCCAAGGGCGGGGCGCGGAACCCCGGAGGGGCCTGTGCCACCGGGCCGGACGATGAGCGGGCCCGTGGAGCGGGGAGAGGAGGAGCGACTCGGGCTGCGGGCCGTGGTCCACCTGGTAGCCGCCGAGGTGGCCAGGGGGGACTTGGTGCCGGCAACCGTGGTGGTGCGAGCCGCGGCGGGCAGCAGCCCACGAAAGGCCGAGTGGGGAGCGCCCGTTACGGGGGGAATCCGCCAGCCTGGGGCTGTGGACCCCAGTGGGTGGTTCTCGGGCCGCGTCGCGGGCGTGGGGCGGCGGGCAATCCTTGCCCCCGAACAGCCCATCTCGATCATCGCCATCGTTGGCACCACCCCGATCGTGCCCGGGCGGGTGCTCCCACTGGGGATGTACCAGGTGGTGGTGGACGTCTTCCTGAACCTGGGCCCGGATGCGGTCAGGCTCAGGGCGGTCGGACCGGAGATCCGCTTGGTCTGACGCGGGCCGGTCAGGCTGCCGGCCCGGAGCCCAGCGCCGCGAGCGCCGGGCGCCGATCCACGAACGGCTCGATCTCGGTGATCCTCTCCCCGCTCACGCGGTAGAGGTGGAACAGCTCCCTGGTTCGGGCTCCGTCCTTCTCCGCCGGGAAAGGCACGGTGAGTCGGCAGAGGATGCCTGCCGGTCCGATCTCCAGAGAGGAGACCCTGCCCTCCAAGCCGCCCGCGAGCTGGCGGCGAAAGGTGTTGATAACCTGGGAGCGGTTTCGGCAGCGATTGGGCACAATGTCGTCCCCCCACCGGACGTCTTCGGCCAGCAGCGCCCGAACCCCTCCAGGTCACGGGCCTCCAGGGAGGCGCGCACCTCGCCAGCCCTCCGCCGACGCCCAGGGACTGCCCCGGGGGCCAGGTCGGGGCGCCCCAACTCTCGACCGGCGCGGGCCCGGGGAGCGTTGGCCTCCGGGGCGGCGGGGGTGGCGCTACGATTCCACTGGATGTGGTCGTGGGCAGCGAGGTCGCCGGCCGCCCTGGCGGTGGCGCTCTTCCTTGGTGGCTGCGGCTTGGGCCCCTCCGGGAGCCTCCAGGTCCGCCAGCGACCCAGTCCAAGCCCCAGCGGGAACGGCCTGGCGGCCAACTCCTTCCTGATCCAGGGCGAGAACCTCTTTGGGATCCTCCCCGCTCGCGGTGCCCAGGTCTCCTGCTCCGCCGGTGGAAGTACGGTGCGGGTTAGTGGCCAGGTCCAGGGGAAGACGGTCGTCGTCGCGCTCACCCATCTTCAGCCGGGGCAGAACCTCTACGACCCCCCCCTTGAGGGAGGTTTCTCCGACTCAGTGACCATGACCGTGCGCGCCTCGGGGAGCCTGTCCCCGACGGAGTACGAAGCCGGGTTCCAGGACGGCAATTATGAGGGGGTCGGGACCCTCAAGGTGGGGCGGAGCGGGCGAAGTGGGACGGTGAGCATCCAGTTCGGCCCCCCCGTGGGGCAGGAGCCCTCGGTCCAGTCCTCGGGGAACACCACCACGTTTGGGACCAACTCCGGCTCGGTCGAGGGCAGCTGGAGCTGCCCCTAGTTCACGCGGCCTCGAATCCCCAGGGGAGGGTCTCTACAGCCTCTGGTATCCTTCCTCACGTCCGCGCCCAGTGCGAGGTGGAAGGGTGCCGTGCCCCGCGGGGGCTGGCGGCCTAGAGGAGACCGGTCATCAAGCGAACCTACCAGCCCAAGAAGCGGTATCGGAGGAAGGTGCACGGGTTTCGCGCCCGGATGTCGACCCCGGGGGGAGTGCGCGTCCTCAAGCGGCGGCGCCTCAAGGGCCGGCGCCGGCTGACGCCCGCCCGGGTGCGGTGAGAAGGCGTAACCGCCTCCGCAGCTCCAGGGATTTCGCGGCAGTGCGGGCTGAGCGGCGCGGCGCCGGGGACCCTCTCGTTCGCGTTCAGGTGCGCCCGCGCCCGGACGGCAACCCCAGGATCGGATTCGCCGTCTCCCGGCGCCTTGGGGGAGCCGTGGCCCGCAACCGGACCCGCCGCCGGCTGCGCGCCCTCTGTGATCGGGAGCTCCCCTCCATGGGGCCGGTGGATGTGGTGGTGATCCCCACCGCGGCGGCGCTCCCCGCAACCTTCCCGGAGCTCCGGGAGGCGTTGCACCGGGTGCTGGCCCGGGCAGGAGCGCTTTGAAGAAGCTGTCCCTCTGGCTGATCACCTTCTACCAGGTCTCGCTGAGCCCGCTGCTCGGGTTGGTGGGGGGCTGCCGGTACGAGCCGACCTGCTCCCACTACACGTATGAGGCCATTCAGCTGTACGGCTTCGGACGGGGCTGGCTGATGGGGGTGCGGCGGATTCTGCGCTGCAACCCCTTCCACGCCGGGGGCTACGACCCGGTGCCCCTGCCCCAGGAGGAGGTGCCCCATGGCACCTGAGATGGTCGCCCTCATCAACCCGATGTCGCCGCCGCCCACCAACCCCTTCCTGGCGGTGCTCTTCTACGTCCTCCTGACCCCGGTCGGCTTCATCCTCTACCTCCTCGACCAGGGCTTCCGCAACTTCGGCCCCACCAATGCTGTGGGGGCGTTCGGGCTGGCCATCATCGCCCTCACCCTGATCATCCGGGGCGCTCTCTTCCCGCTCTTCCGCTGGCAGATCGGCACCCAGTGGAAGATCCAAGCGGACCAGCGGCGGCTGGGGCCCGAGCTCAAGGAGCTGCAGCAGAAGTACAAGAAGGACCGTCAGCGGCTCAACGAGGAGACCATGGCGCTGTACCGCCGCCATGGCCTCAGCCCCTTCAGCCAGCTCTCCGGCTGCCTGCCCCTCCTCATCCAGATGCCGTTCATCTACGCCCTCTACCTGGTCATCGAGAAGCTCTCCAAGGGGCTGCACGGCCACGCCGCCAGCTTCCTCTGGATCTCCAACCTCAACGACGTGGCCCTCAAGGTGAAGGGCGGGATCATGGGCGACCCCCTGCTGCTGGTGGTCCCGGTGCTGGCCGGGATCCTCACCTACATGCAGTCCAAGATGATGATGCAGCCGGCGCGCCCGGACATGAGCGAGTCGGAACGGCAGATGTACCGGGTGATGTCCCAGACCACCTACCTCATGCCGGTGATGATCGCCTTCTTCGCCCTCAACTTCTACCAGGGCATTGGCCTTTACTGGATCACCCAGAGCCTGGTGATGGTTCTGCAGGTGTTCACCATGATGGGATGGGGAGGGCTCAAGGTGCCCTCCTGGGTCCCGGGCGCCGGCTGGTACCCCGCGAACTCTCCAAGGGCCAAGCTGGCCGCGGAATTCGGAGAGCTGCCTCGGGGCGGAGGGCCCGGGGACGCGGGTGCGAGCGGCGGCGCCCTGGCCCGCCGCCCCCGGAAGCCAGAGCAGCCGTCCGGGGGAGCGGCGGTGCGTCGTCCCTCGGCTGGGACCAGCAGGTCAGGGCGCCCGGCCCGGCGGGTGGGGCGCCGATGAACCAGCCCACCCATGAGGCCAGCGGCGCCACCGTGGAGGAGGCGCTGGCCCGCGCACTTGCCGAGGCCGGGCTCCAGGAGGACGAGGCGGCGGTCGAGGTGGTGAGCGCGGGGGCCCCGGTGATTGCCGGGGAGCGGCTCACCGGGGCGATGGCCCGGGTGAGGGTGACTCCCCTGCCCCAGGAGGCGCGAGGGGCCCGCGAGAAGCTCCAGCGGCTCCTCGAGCTCATGGGGATCGAGGCCCGGGTCGAGGCTCGACTGGCGCGGGCCGCCGGCGAGGACGGTGAGCTCCCACCCACCGTGCTCGAGGTGGAGGGTGACGACCTGGGGGTGCTCATCGGCTGGAGGGGGGAGTCGCTGCGGGCGCTGCAGACGGTGCTCAACCTGATGCTGGGAGCGGAGCCGGGTCGCTCGCGGGTGATCGTGGACATCGCCCACTACCGGGAGAGGCGGGAGCAGGTGGTGAGCCGGATGGCGGAGCGGGTCGCCGAGACCGTGGTGCGCACCGGACGGGCTCAACGCCTAAACCCCATGCCCCCATACGAGCGACGGGCGGTGCACCTGGCGCTGGCGGGCCTGCCTGGGGTGGCGACGGAGAGCGAAGGTGCGGACGGCGAGCGCCACGTGGTGATCCGGCCCGTCCCCCGCGAAGGGGCAGAGCCCACCGAGGGCGGGTGGAGCTGAGGGGCCAACTCCCCCTCCGGGCGGCGGTGCTCGCCCTCCTGGGCTGCCTGGCCGCAGGCGCGGTGGCGGGCTGCGCAGCGGCTCCGGCGATGATCCGCACCCCGGTGGAGGACCTGCCCCTCACGGTGCAGGAGATCCCCTTCCCGGGTTTCGAGGTCGAGGCCAACTCGCCGTCGGCCGGTTACTACAGCAACTCCCGCCTCGCGGCCGGGGACGCCGCCACCCTTTCCGCCCTCCACCGAGCCGGCCGCCTCAGCGGGTACGAGCGGGACTTCTCCCGGGCAGCCAGCCCGGTCCAGGCGGTGGGGCCAGTGGTCATCGAGAGCTCCGCCTCCCTCTTCCGAACCGCCACCGGCGCCGCTGATGGCCTAGCTCTCCTCGGGCAGGGGCTGGTCCGCGCCGGCGGGACCCCCATCTCCACGGGCCAGGTGGGCCAGGAGGTGCTGGGATACGTGATCCAGAAGCAGCTCAACGGGGTGGCGTACGACTCCTTCGTGGTTCTCTGGCGCCAGGACAACGCCGTGGGCGTGGTGCTGGCAGCCGGCAACGCCGCCACCATGGACGTGCAGTACGCGGTCCAGCTGGCGCAGATCGCCGAGCGACGGCTGAGGGCCAGCTGAGTTGGCACCCCAGGCCCTGCGGGTGGAGGAGGAGACGCTGCCCAGCGGGGCGCGGCTGATCCTGGCCCCGCTCCCCGGCAGGAGCTCGGTCTCCGTTTCCCTTCTCTTCGGGGTGGGGTCGCGCTTCGAGCCCCTCCGGCTGGCCGGCGTTTCCCACTTCCTGGAGCACATCGTCTTCAAGGGAACCGCCCGCTACCGGGACAGCCGGGCGGTCTCCTCGGCCATAGAGGGGCTGGGCGGGGTGATGAACGCCAGCACGGAGAAGGAGATGACGGTCTTCTGGGCCAGGGTGGCGGGGCGCCACCTGTCAACCGCCCTGGACGTGCTCTCCGAGCTGGCGCTGGCCCCCCGGATCGATCCCGCGGAGGTGGAGCGAGAGCGCGAGGTGGTCTTCGAGGAGCTGAAGATGTATCTGGACCAGCCGGCGGACCTGGTGCAGATGGCCTTCGACGAGGCGATCTGGGAGGGCCACCCTCTGGCCCGGGATCCCGCCGGCAACCGCCGCTCCCTGCGGCGGATCGCCGCCCCGGAGCTGGAGGGCTACCGGGCCGCCAACTATCGCCCGGTCAGGCTGGTGGTCGTGATCGCCGGGGCCATCTCCCCGGCCCGGGCGCGCCGGGAGGTGCTTCGGCGCTTGGAGTCCAGGCTTCCCCGGCCGGCGGATGAGCCCGATAATTCAGGCTGGGACGGGGGGCCGCCCCCACCGCTGGGCTGGCCCTCTCAGTCCCGCCTGATCGCGCGCCACGGCGAGCAGGTGCATCTGCTCCTCGGGACCCGCTGCTCGCCGTATGCGGCCCCGGACCGCTGGGCGCTGGACCTGCTCAACACCGTCCTCGGAGAGGGAATGAGCAGCCGCCTCTTCCTCGAGCTCAGGGAGAACCAGGGGCTGGCCTATGACGTCCACTCCTTCACCGCCAGGCATCGGGACTCCGGGGCCTTCGCGATCTACCTGGCCACCCGTCCCGACCAGGCCGCGACCGGGGCCCGGGCGGCGCTGACCGAGCTGCGGCGGCTGGCGGACCGCGGGCTCGAGCCCCACGAGCTGGATCGGGCCAAGGCTCAGATGGAAGGGCGGCTCGCCCTTCAGACCGAGGGCTCGGGCGGGCTCAGCGAGTTCCTGGGGCACGAGGCCCTGCTCACGGGCGGCCTCCTCAGCCCCGAGGAGGTCGTGGAACGGCTCCGCGACGTGGGGGAGGATCAGGTGTTGGGGCTGGCGCGAGAGCTGTTGCCCACGCACTCCAGCTGGCGCCTGGCGGCGGTGGGTCCGATCCGAGATCGCGAGGGCCTCGCGGCGGCGGTGCAGGAATGATCACGAGTTCAGGAGGAGATGAGGTGGAACGGACGCTGGTGCTGATCAAGCCGGACGGGGTGCAGCGCGGGCTGGTGGGTGAGGTGATCGGGAGGCTGGAGCGCCGCGGCCTGCATCTGGTGGGGCTGAAGCTGATGGCTGTGGAGCGGGAGCTGGCGGAGCGCCACTACGCCGAGCATCGCGAGCGTCCCTTCTTCGGGGCGGTGATCGATTTCATCTCCTCGTCCCCCGTGGTGGCCATGGTCTGGGAGGGGCCCAATGTGGTGAGCCTGGTGCGCTCGATGATGGGCCCGACCAATCCGGCGACCGCGGCCCCAGGAACCATCCGTGGAGACCTGGGAGTGGACATCGGACAGAACGTGGTCCACGGGTCGGACAGCCCGGCCCGCGCGGAGGTGGAGGTGTCGCTCTTCTTCCAGCCCTCTGAGCTGGTCAGCTGGGAGCGCGCGGGCGGCACCTGGATCTATCCCTGAGCCGCCTGCGGGCCCCCACCGGCGCCATGGCCCCGAGGGTCAGAACGGCGGCTAGCGTGGGCTCCTGAGCCGGGATGCCACCCAGGCGGGTGAGCGGCCAGAAGCGGAGGACGGCGATCCCCTGAATGCCGGACCGAGGCTCCCAGCCGAAGGTTCGGGAGTCCTCGGACACGTTGCGGTTGTCACCCATCACGAAGTAGTCGTGGGCCGGGATGTGGGCCCACCTCCCGGTCGGGGGCAGCAGGGGCGAGGCCGTTCCCTGGTTGGTGCAGCAGAGCACCTCCTGGGTCCACACGCCGTTGATGTAGGGCTCGACCAGTTGGGTCCCGCCTCCGGGCGACGTGGGTCGGGAGTTGGAGATGTAGACATGCCCCACACCCTGGCTGTCGGGGGCGATCCGAATCCACTGCCCAGGCAGACCGATGACCCGCTTGATGAAGTCGTTGGATGAGGCGATGGGGGGGTTGATGATCACCACCTGGCCCCGACTTGGGCCGCTGAAGTAAAGCGAGATCTCTTCGGTGAGGAGGAGGTCGTTGTTGTGCAGCCCCGGGTACATGCTGGTTCCCTCGACATGGACCGGGCGGACGGCAAAGGCGATCAGGAGGTAGATGACCGCCGCCAGCGCCACCACTTCGATAAGGTCCCGAAGCAGGGATCCCCGGCCCCGGGAGGGGGCCTGGGCGGGGACCGGCGTGGGCGTGTTGCCGGGTCCCTGAAGCACCCCGGCAGTATACGAACCGCCCTCGCGGCCGCCGGATTGATCTCGGGCGGGGAAGAGGGTCCTCTGGTTCCAACCCCCCTCCCGAGGCTCGTACGTCCGATGCCGCGGGACCCTTAGGCAGAGCCCGCGCGGTGGTCGGCCCTCACGGCATGGAGGGGTAGGAGGGGGCCGCGAGGAACGGAGGAGGCCTAGCGAACAAACGTTTGTTCTGCGGGGCTAGAGCTCTACCCCCAGCGCCTCGCATATGCCGGATAGCTCCTCGGGGGAGAAGTACTCGATCAGGATCCGGCCACGGCCGCGCGCTCCCTGTGTGAGGCGCACCCGGGTTCCCAACCTCCGGGCGATGGCGGTCTCGAGGGCGCGGAGCTCGGACTCCTGCGCCGCCTTCCCCGGCTTCTGCGGCGGGTCGCGCCGCTGGCCGAGCCGTCCCACCAGCCTCTCCGTCTCCCGGACCGAGAGCCGGCGGGCGATGACGTGGAGCAGGGTCTTGGCCTGCAGAGCCGGGTCGGTGACCGCCAGCAGCGCGCGGGCGTGGGCGGGCGAGATCTGCTCCCGCTCCAGCGCGCGCTGCACCTCGGGGCTGGCCTGGAGCAGGCGCATGGTGTTGGCCACCGCGGACCGGCTCCGGCCCAGCCGCTGGGCCACGTCCTCCTGGGTGAGGCCGAACTCGTCGCAGAGGCGGGTGAACGCCCGAGCCTCATCCAGGGCGGAGATGTCGCTGCGCTGCAGGTTCTCGACCAGCGCCATCTCCAGCCGGGAGCGCTCTGGCCCCACAGGACGCACGACCACCGGGACCGTCTGTAGTCCGGCGAGCTGGGACGCCCGGAGGCGTCGCTCACCGGCGACCAGCCGGTAGGCTCCATCCGCCGCTTCCACCACCAGCGGCTGGAGGACGCCGTATTCGCGGATGGACTCCGCCAGCACCTCCAGGGTCGCGGGGTCGAAGGTGCTGCGCGGCTGGAGGGGGTTGGGCGCGATCTCGGAGATGGGTATCTCCCTGGTGGGGGAGGAGGCGCCGCCCCCTCCAAGCCCGGGTGAGCCGGTGGGAATCAGCTGCTCCAGCCCCCGGCCGAGTCCGCGCCGCTTGCTCACGCCGCCACCCGGCTGCTTCGCATTACCAGCTCCTCCGCCAGGGCGCGGTAGGCGGTGGCGCCTCGTCCCGACGGCTCGTACTGGGTGATCGGCAGCCCATGGCTGGGGGCCTCGGAGAGCCGGACCGACCTGGGGATCACCGTCGCGAACGCCTGGTCCCCGAACTGCCGGCGCACTTCGGCCACCACCTGGGCACTGAGTACGGTGCGGGGGTCGAAGAGGGTGAGCACGATTCCGGCGAGGGAGAGGGCGGGATTGAGCGACTGCCGCACCATGGCCTGCGTACGAGTCAAGAGGGTGAGCCCCTCGAGCGCGAAGTACTCGCACTGCAGCGGGATCAGCATCCGATCGGCGGCCACCAGGCAGTTCACAGTGAGCAGCCCGAGCGATGGCGGGGTGTCGACCAGGACATAGTCGAACTCATCCAGCCCGTCTAGAGCGAGGCGGAGACGGGACTCGCGAAGTGGGAGATCCGCCAGCTCCAGCTCCGCCCCGGCCAGCTCCACCGAGGCCGGCACCAGGGTCATGCCCGGAACATGCTCCAGGGGGACGGCCACCTCCCTCAGCGGCCGGCCCATCACCACCACGTCGTACACGGACGCCGAGAGTGAACTCGGGCTCACCCCCAGGCCCGAGGTGGCGTTGGCCTGGGGGTCGCTGTCCACCAGCATGACTCGCATTCCCCTCTCCGCCAGGGCTGCCCCCAGGTTGATGGCGGTGGTGGTCTTCCCCACCCCACCCTTCTGGTTGCACACGGTGATGATCCGAGGGCGGGACATGGGGGCAGTATAGGCGGGGGTCTGTTTCACGTGAAACACCGCGGGCTCAGCCCGGGCGGCCGGGGATCTCCTCCCCCGCAGAGAACCACTTCGCCCCCGCCTCGTCCCGAACCTCGACCCGCCCGCTCCCGTGAACCGACCAGCCGTCGGCTCCGCCGAGCACGGCGCTGCGCTCGGCGATCCCGATCAGCCGGCAGCCCGAGGGGATCCGTGATCTCAAGACCGCTCTCCAGGCCGCGGCGAAGGTGGCGTCCCAATGGACTCCGAAGACTTCCCGCCGGAGCAGGCCGAGCCCCGAACCGAACGAGAAGCGCCCGCCGGGCTGCCCTGGCTCGCCGACCACCATGGCACCCGCGCTGCAGCCGCCGTACACCCCGCCAGCCTCCAGCAGATCGCTGATGGCGGAGAGCAACAGGCTCCCGGCGAGAGTTCGACTCAGGTGACCCGGGTCTCCGCCCGAGAAGAAGACCAGGCTGCAGCGGGCCACCGCGTCCGCGATCTCGCGGCGCTGGGCATCCTCGCGAGCGCGTACCGGCAGGGCGCGGGTCGGAAGCCCCAGCCCCTCGAAGTGCCGCACTCCCGCGCGCCCCCATCGGGAGAAGACCACCTCCCCCTCGGGGGCGCTGGCGGTGGCCAGCACCACCGCCGTGCCATCACCGCCGGCTCCATCGAGCGCCTGACGTTCCACTTCCTCGGCCCAGTGCTCGTATTCACCGGAGCCCAGCAGCAGGAACCGGCGCGCGGTGGAAGGAGGCGGGCTCAGGCCTCCGGGCCCGCCTCGGGCTCCCCGGCTCCGACCAGGTCCTCGGCGGGCATCGCCACTTTGACATGGCCGTTGCCGGATCCCGACCCGGCCCGGAGCTTGAAGAACGGCTCGATCAGATCAAGTGGCAGCGGGAAAACCACGGTCGTGTTCTGGTCGGCGCCGATCTCCGAGAGGGTCTGGAGGTAGCGCAGCTGGAGGGTGGCCGGCTGAGAGGCGATCACGGTGGCGGCGTCCGCCAACGTCTGCGCCGCCTGCAGCTCTCCCTGGGCGCGGATCACCTTGGCCCGCTTCTCTCGCTCTGCCTCCGCCTGAAGAGCCATGGCCCGCTGCATCGACTGAGGAAGGTCGACGTCCTTCACCTCGACCGCGGTCACCTTCACCCCCCAGGGCTCGGTCTGCTCATCGATCACCGCCTGAAGCTCGGCGTTCACCTTGTCCCGCCGGCTCAGGAGCTCGTCCAGGGTGGACTGGCCCAGGATCGAGCGGAGTGTCGTCTGGGCGGTCTTGGAGATCGTCCCCATGTAGTCGCGCACCTTCACGAAGGAGTCCCGGGCGTCGACCACCCTGAAGAAGACCACCGCCGTGACCCGCACAGTCACGTTGTCACTGGTGATGACGTCCTGCGCCGGGACTTCATGTACCACGGTCCGCAGGTCGACCTTGATCATGCGGTCGATGCCGAAGGGGATGATCAGGCGCGGCCCCGGGCCCTTGACGTCGATCAGCCGCCCCAGCCGGAGCACCACCCCGCGCTCGTACTCGTTGATCACCCGGAAGCCGGTGGCGAAGGCCAGCAGCACGAAGAAGACCACCACGATCAGGACCACCACCAGGGCGGCCAGCGCTCCGCTCATGTTCCACTCCTATGCGAGCCAGTCGCCTCAGCTCCCAGCCGCCGGTCCCGGGAGGGCGGTGCGCCCCCACCCGCCGCCGTCTGGCGCACGATCAATGTCAGCCCGTCCTGGGCAAGCACCTCGACCTCGTCACCCACCGCCAGGGGGAGGTCGCTTCGCTCCAGCACCCGCCAGAGCTCGCCATCCACCCGGGCCACAGCCCCGCCCTCTCGCAGTTCGACCACCACCCCGAAGCGCCCCAGCAGCTCCTGAGGTACCGCCGGGTAGGCGCGGCGCCGGACCTCCATGGCGCGGGCACTCAGCCAGAGCCAGATGGCGCCGAGCGCGACCGGCAGTGCCACCAGCGCCACCGGATCGACCCCTGGTCCCCGGAAGAGAAGCCAGCCCCCGGCGGCGGCCGTGGCCATCCCCGCCACGCTCAGCACCCCGTGGCTCTGGGCCCCGAGGTCGAGTACGAAAAGCCCAGCCGAGACCGCCACCAGGAGCAACCCTAGAAGGTTCAGGGGGAGATCGAGGAGCGCCGCCGCCGCCAACACTCCGGACAGGATGCCCACGGTCCCGGGGACGATCGCGCCGGGATGCATGGCCTCCAATCCGATCCCCAGCAGCGCCAGTAGCAGGAGCCCGAAAGCCAGGGTGGGGTCGGCGAGCACACTCAACTGCGTGGGCAGAAGATGCCCGGCCCGCGCCGGGCTGGCCGCCAGCACCGTGGACTGGGCGAGGAGCCCCCCAACTCCCGCCCCGCAGGTCGCCCCGGCGACTGAAGAGCGGCGCATGGCCTACCTCATCTTACACCGCCCCGGGCCGACGCTCCTCCCGGATAATCCCTCGTGTGTACGCCCCTCGGTCCGCCCCGCTCCGGGTCCGGGAGGCGAGCCCGGCCGACCGAAATGAGTGGGATCGCTTCGTGGGCGAGGGGTGCGGCGGAGTACTTCTCCAGAGCTGGGGGTGGGGTGAGATCCGCCGTCAGTTCGGATGGGGGGTGACCCGCCTGGTGGCCCAGGGCCAGGGCGGCCCCGGCTGGCGCGGTGCCCTCCAGCTTCTCCATCGGCCAGTTGGCCTCCCCCAGATTCGTTGGGGATACGCCCCGCGGGGCCCCGCTCTGGCCAGCCTCGATGATGACCTGGCGGCGCTGGCGCTCCTCCGCGGTGCCCGTTCCCGCCTCCTGCGCCGAGGGGTCGTCGTTCTCCGGCTGGACCCGGAATGGCCTGTGGCCGGGGAGGGGCTCCGGCGCCGGCTGAGGCTCCGCAACATGCCCTTCGACATCCAGCACCGTCGGACCTGGCTGGTGGACATTAGTGGCAGCGACGATGAGGTCCGGCGCCGCCTCCCGCCATCGACCCGCCGGAACATCGCGCTGGCGGAGAGGGCCGGAGTCACGGTGGCGAGCATGGCCGGGGAGGGCGTGGAGACCTTCTACCGCCTGCACCTGGCGACCGTCGCGCGCCAGCGCTTCCAGACCCGGCCTCTGGCCTATTACCAGGCCGTCGTGGCCGGCCTGGACGCCTGCGTGGTCCTGGCCACGCAGGAGGGGCGCCCCCTGGCCGCGGCGGTCGTCGCCGCCTGCGGCCCCCGGCTGGCGTACCTGTACGGGGGCAGCGAACCCGGGCCGCACCGGGCCATGTACTCAGTCCACTGGGCGGCCATCCGCTGGGGACGCGAGCGCGGGTGCCGCCTGTACGACATGTGGGGGGTGCCGAGCCGGTTCTCTCCGGGGGATCCGGGACCTGGCTATGCGGTCTTCAAGACCAGGTGGGGTGGGCGATTGGAGGAGCATTCCGGCCTTCAGGCTGCGCCCTGGCTGGGACCCCTGGACCGCCCGCTGGCCGGCCTGGAGCGGGTCCTCCTGGCCCGGAGGCCGCTCCTCACCTGACTCGTCTTTGCTCCCGGTTTATCAGATCAAAAGACGGCCTTTAGCCTGACGATACCGGTCCGCCGAGATCCACAGGTCCGGGTTGTTGAGATCTTTTCGAGGCCGCGGCGTCGTCTACATCAGTCCCCGTAGCTTGGCCCCTCGGGCGACCGCCGTCGGTTTGCGCTCGCCGCCGCCCCCTAAAATCTCAGGCGTGCAGATTCTCGGCCGCAAGCGTAAGGACTCCTGGACGGCGACTGTGTTCGCCGCCCCCCGGGAGGTGTTCGCCACCGCTGAGCAGGTGGCCGCCCTGCCCCCCTATACCTTCCGGGTGGTCGACGACCACACCGCCGAGGTGGTGCAGGACCGGATGAACGGCTTTTTCGGGCAGTGGCGGCAGATCCCCTATCCGACGAACCGGGTGCGCATTGAGTGCCGTCCCACCGATGCCGGCACCGAGGTGCGGATGACGGCGGTGGGAGATCGGAGTGCGCTGCTGAGGGCAAGCAACCTCCTCCGGCTGCTCACCCTGGGGGAGAGGGACCGGGCGACGGTCTACCGGTTTCGGGCGATCCCTCCGGGCGGGTGCACCCTGGTGCAGAGCTGGGCCGGCACCGGCTATCCCCTCTACCGGGAGCCCGACCTTCTGTCGGAGAGGGGCCGAGCGGTCCGGCCCGCCACTCCACTGCATTCTCTGGAGCAGAGGGGTCGCTGGGTGCGGGTGCGGGCTCTGGCCGGCGAGGAGTCGGAGGAGGGCTGGATCGAGGCCGACCAGCTGGTCCCCGACCTGGATCGGGAGCAGAGGTAGGTCTCGGCCTCAGTCGCCCACGTGGTGGGAGAGGTCGTGCCAGCGCCCGCCTCGAAGCAGCGACTCGGCCTCTGTCGGCCCCTGGCTGCCCGCCGCGTACAGGTTGATGGGCGGGGTGTCGTCCAGCACCGGTTGAAGGGCCTTCCAGGCCGCCTCCGTCTCGTCCTGGCGGATGAAGAGGGTGTGGTCCCCGAGTAGGGCGTCGTGGAGGAGCCGCTCATACGCCTCTGCGGGCTGGGTCTTGAAGGACTGGCCGTAGGAGAAGTCCATTCGCACGCCCTGTTCCAGCACCGTAGGCCCCGGCTGCTTCGCCTCGAAGGAGAAGGAGATACCCTCTTCCGGCTGGATTCGGAGCGTGACCCGGTTGGGTTGCAGCTGCTCGATCCCAGTGCCCTCGAAGAGGTGCAGCGGCACGTCCCGGCAGAAGAGCATGATCTCGGTCCGGCGGGTGGTCAGAGCCTTGCCGCAGCGCAGGTAGAACGGCACCCCGGCCCATTCCCAGGAGTCCACCGCCAGCCGCAGGGCTATGTAGGTCTCGGTGGTGGAGTCTGGGGAGACCCCGTCCAGCTCCCGGTAGCCGGGCATGATCTTGCCGTTGACTGAACCCCTGGTGTACTGACCGCGGACCACGTCCGTCGGCGCCACCGGGCGGATGGAGTGAAGCACCTTGACCTTCTCGTCCCGCAGCGCCTCCGGGTCGAAGGAGCTGGGCGGGGACATGCAGGTGAGCGCCAGGAGCTGGAACATGTGGTTCTGGACGATGTCCCGGAGCGCCCCGGTCTCCTCGTACAGCCGTCCCCGGTTCTCCACCCCGATGTCCTCGGCCACGGTGAGCTGGACCGAGGCCACCACATCCCGGTTCCAGATGCGCTCCACCAGGGTGTTGGCGAAGCGGAAGACCAGGAGGTTCTGCACGGTCTCCTTGCCCAGGTAGTGGTCGATGCGGTAGATCCGCTCCTCGGGCACGATTCGGTGCAGCGCCGAGTTCAGCTCCCGGGCCGAGGCGAGGTCGTGGCCGAAGGGCTTCTCGATGATGATGGACGACCCCCGGGCCAGCCCCGCGGAGCGCAGCTCCTGGAGGATGGGGTCGAAGGCGGAGGGGGGGACCGCCAGGTAGATGATCCGGCGGGGCCGCTTCAGAACCTTGGCCAGCTTGGGGCCGGGGTCAGTGACCGCCGGGATGTAGCGCAGGCGCGCGGCGAAGGCGGCAAAGGTGGTCTCGTCCAGCTGGCTGCGCCCGAACTCCACCACGGCCCCGCGGGCCAACTCCCGGAAGCCCGCGTCGTCCAGGTCGGTGGTGGCGGTCCCGACCACGTCGCCGTGCCGGGGCAGCAGCCCCTGCGAGCTCAGCTCGTAAAGCGCTGGGAGGAGTTTGCGGCGGGCGAGGTCCCCAGTGGCCCCGAAGACCACCAGATCCTGATCGGGGGGGACCCGCAGCGTCTCGGGGGGCACCGCCCGAGTGTACCGAGGCTGGGGGGCAGGCCGGCTCGCGCCTATACTCCAGGACGTGGGAGCGCCTTCCTCGCGGGAGCCGTCGGAGGAGGGGCCGGACCGGGAGATGGTCCGGTTGCGCGAGCTGGTGGCTGAGCACCCGAGGCTGCCGGACGTGGAGGTGGCGGCGCTCCTGGCCGAGGTCTCTGAGCAGGGGCTGGACGCCCGCCCGCGTCGGCTCCTCGCCCAACACCACCTCTGGCTGGTCCTCGAGGAAGTGGCCCGGCGGGACGAGGGGCAGGACGCCGGCGACCTCTTCCAGGACGGAACCACCGCCCTGCTGAAGGTGGTCCAGGGCTTGGCGCCCCACCCACAGATCTCGCCCCGGGAGTTCCAGGAGGCGGTTCGGCAGGCCGTCGCCGACACCGTGCGCGGGGCGTTGCTCGAGGCGCAGGCAGCCAGGGACGCCGACCGCCGATGGGCTGAGGACGGGGAGCGGTTGGCGCTGGCGGCGGTGGCCCTGGAAGCGGAGCTGGGCCGTCCGGCCTCGGACCTGGAACTCGCCGCTCACCTGGGCTGGACGGTGGACCGAACCGCCCAGCTCCGGAGGGCGGTGGACGAGGCCCGCCTTCAGTACGATCGGGAGATGGCGGAAGTCCTGGGCGCGTTGGAGGATCCAGAGTGAGCGAAAGGGAGGTGCCACTGGGTGCCCTGCACCGCCGGCTGGGAGCCAGGATGGTGCCCTTCGCCGGCTACCAGATGCCGCTCCAGTACAGCAGCATCCGCGATGAGCACCAGGCAGTTCGGGAGCGCGCCGGGCTCTTTGACGTCTCCCACATGGGCGAGGTCCGGGTGGGCGGCCTGGGCGCCCTGGCCTACCTCCAGCGGCTGGTGACCAACGACGTCGGCAAGCTCGAGGTCGGTCAGGCGCTGTACACCGTGATGTGCCGGGAGGACGGAGGCATCGTCGACGACCTGCTGGTGTACCGCGACCCCGGCGACTACATGTGTGTGGTCAACGCGGCACGCCACGATGACGATCTGGAGTGGATGGGGCGGCAGCTGCCGCCGTCCGGGGTCGAGTTGGAAGACCAGTCGGACCAGACCTGCCTGCTGGCGCTGCAGGGGCCACTCTCGCTCCAGATCCTCGCTCCGCTCGCCGAAGGCACAGAGCTGGGATCGATCTCCTACTACCACCATCGGCCTGGTCGCGTGCTCGGGGTGCCGGTGCGACTCTCCCGCACCGGCTACACCGGGGAGGACGGCTTCGAGCTGTACTGCGACCGGGCGGCGGCCGAGGGGCTCTTCCAGGGCATCCTGGATCACGGCCGGAGCCGCGGGTTGCTGCCCGCCGGGCTGGGAGCCCGGGACACCCTGCGGCTGGAGGCTGGCTTTCGGCTGTACGGTCAGGACATCACCCTGGAGCGAGAGCCCATCAGCGCCGGGCTGGGCTGGGTGGTGAAGCTGGACAAGGGGGAGTTCGTCGGCCGGGAGGCGTTGGTCCGGGCCAAGGCCGAGCCCCAGCTCTCGTTCATCGGCCTCCGCCTCCTGGGGCGGGGGATCCCCCGGCCCCACCAGGCGATCCTGGCAGCTGGCCAGCCCATAGGCGAGGTCACCAGCGGCAGCTACGGCTTCTCGGTGGGAGCTGGCATCGCCATGGGTTACGTCCGGCCTGGCTCGGCCCCCAAAGGCAGCGAGGTCGAGGTGGCGCTGCGCGCCGACCCGGCCGAGAGGGGCCCGGCCCAGGTGGTGGCGCTGCCGTTCTATCGCCGGCCCACGTGAGCGTCCAGCGTCTCAGAGTCGAGAGGAGGTGCCCCTGTGTCTGACCCCAGCCCTGTCCGCTTCACCAAGACCCACGAGTGGGTGCGCCCCGAGGGGGCGGGGGAGGCGGTGATCGGCATCACTGACCACGCCCAAGCCCAGCTCGGCGACGTCATATTCCTGGAGCTCCCGTCGGCCGGGGCGCACCTCACCGCGGGCCAGCGCTTCGGCGCCGTGGAGTCGGTCAAGGCCGCCAGCGACCTCTACTCCCCGGTCAGCGGCGAGATCTTGGAGGTGAACCAGGCGGCGGTGTCCGCTCCGGAGGTGGTCAACCAGGACGCCCAGGGCGCTGGCTGGCTCCTCCGAGTGCGGCTGGAGGGCGAGATCCCGGCCGGCCTTCTCGACCCCCAGGCGTACGATGCTTTCGCGGAGAGCGACTCGCACTGAGCGCCGCCATCCGAAGCTTGAAGTTCTGAGGAACGGTCATGGCCTACCTGCCCAACACCGAGACTGAGCGCGCCGAGATGCTGGCCGAGATCGGCGCCCGTTCGGTGGACGAGCTGTTCCGCGAGGTTCCGCGCCACCTCCTGGGCCGCCGTCTCGAGCTGCCCGAACCGCTGAGCGAGCCGGAGCTGGCGGCCGAGTTGGAGCGGCTGGCACGCCGCAACCGAGAGCTGGCGAGGTGGGATTGCTTCCTGGGCGCGGGGATCTACTCCCGCTTCATCCCGGCCGTCGTACTGGCCACCATCGCCCGCCCGGAGTTCTACACCGCCTACACGCCCTACCAGGCGGAGGCCAGCCAGGGATACCTGCAGACCATCTTCGAGTTCCAGTCGATGGTGGCGGAGTTGTACGACCTGGATGTGGCCAACGCCTCCATGTACGACGGTGCCACGGCGGTGGCCGAGGGGACTCTCCTGGCGGTGGCCCACACTGGGCGACCCCGGATCCTGGCCGCCTCGACGCTGCACCCGGAGACCCTTCGCGTGCTGCAGACCTACGCGGACGGCCGGGGTGCGGAGCTGGAGCTGCTTCCCGCCTCCGCGCGGGGCACGACAGATCTCGGCGCGGCCGAGGCGGCGCTGGCCGCCTCGTCGGCCGCCGTGCTGGCGGTCCCCCAGCCCAATTTCTTCGGCCAGCTGGAGCCGGTGGCGGAGCTGATGGGTTTGGCCCATGCGAAGGGTGCCCTCGGCCTCGTGGCTGCGGACCCGGTGGCCGCCGCCGTGGTCCAGCCTCCAGGAGCCGAGGGCGCGGACCTCGCTGCCGGGGACGGCCAGCAGCTGGGGATCCCCCCGCAGCTGGGGGGGCCCACCGTCGGGCTGCTGGCCTGCCGGCAGGAGCTGGTGCGACGCATGCCCGGGCGGCTTGTCGGCCTCACCGTGGACAGCCGGGGAGGCCGGGCCTACACCCTCACGCTGCAGACTCGCGAGCAGCACATCCGCAGGGAGCGGGCGACCTCCAACATCTGCACCAACCACGCACTCATGGCGCTGGCGGCGACCGCCTATCTCGCCAAGATGGGCTCAGCCGGCCTCCGCCAGGTGGCCGACATCTCCTACCGGCGGGCCCACCGGCTGGCCCAGCTCCTCTCCGAGCTTCCGGGCTGCCGGCTTCCCCTCCCCGGAGAGTTCCTTTGGGAGTTCGTCCTGGAGACGCCGCTGCCCGGGGCGGAGGTCTGCCGCCGTCTCGCGGAGGAGGGCATCCTCGCCGGACATCCCCTGGAGGGGAACCGGATCCTGATCTGCGCCACCGAGATGTCCTCGCCGGGGGCCATCGATCGCTACCGGGCCGCACTGCTCGGCGTGGTCCAGGAGGCCCGTCCGGCCGAGGTGATGGCGTGAGCAGGCCGGAGCCGACGTGGTCCGGAGAGGAGCCCCTGGTTTTCGAGATCGCCAAGGAGGCCGGGTCCGGCCCAAGGCTGCCGTCGGCGGGGGTGCCCGGCCCGGCCGCGGAGGACGGCATCCCGGAGCGCTGGCGCCGCCGCGTCCCCGCCCGCATACCCCAGGTGAGTGAGCCGGACCTGGCCCGGCACTTCGGCCGGCTGGCGCGGCGCAACCACAACCTGCAGGAGGGGGGCTACCCCCTGGGGTCGTGCACCATGAAGCACAACCCCGCCATCAACGAGCGGGTGGCGGCACTCCCGGGGTTCGCCGACCTGCATCCCTGGCAGCCGGTGGACTCGATCCAGGGGGCGCTGGAGCTGATGTGGAGGCTGGAGCGCCTCCTCTGCGAGATCACCGGGATGGACGCCGTCTCGCTGCAGCCGGCCGCGGGGGCCCATGGCGAGTGGACCGGACTCCGCATGATCCAGGCGCACCACCGCAGCCGGGGAGACCACTCTCGGACCAAGGTGATCGTGCCGGACACCGCCCACGGAACCAACCCGGCGAGCGCCGCCCAGCTCGGTTTCCAGGTGGCGACGGTGGCCAGCTCGGCCGACGGCACGGTGGACCTGGGGGACCTCCGAACCAAGCTCGGCCCCGAGGTGGCGGCGGTGATGCTCACCAACCCCAACACCCTGGGAATCTTCGAGCGCTCGATCGAGGAGATGGCGGAGATGGCTCACCATGCGGGAGCCCTCGTCTACTACGACGGCGCCAACCTGAACGCCCTGGTGGGAGTGGCCCGGCCCGGGGACATGGGCTTCGACGTGGTCCACCTCAACCTCCACAAGACTTTCTCCACCCCCCATGGGGGCGGTGGGCCCGGTGCCGGTCCGGTGGGGGTGCGGGCCGAGCTGGAGCCCTACCTCCCCGTCCCCCGGATCCGCCGCCAGGAGGACGGCTACCTCCTCGACTCCGACCTCCCCCAGAGCGTGGGCAAGGTCCGCTCCTACTTCGGCAACTTCGGCATGCTGGTCCGCGCCTACGCCTACATCCTGGCCTATGGGAACGAGATCGGGGAGGTCGCCCGGGATGCGGTGCTCAACAGCCGCTACCTGCGCTCCCGACTTCGCCAGGTGCTGCCCACCCAGCTGGAGACCGACACCTTCCACGAGTTCGTGGCCACCCCCAAGCGCTCGGCCCACCCGGAGCTGAGGGCCCTGGACATCGCCAAGCGGATGATCGACTACGGGGTCCACCCGCCCACCGTCTACTTCCCCATCACCGTCCCCGAGGCGATGATGTTCGAGGTCACTGAGACCGAGTCCAAGCGCTCCCTGGACGACCTGGCGGAGATCGTGCGCCTGATCGTCGAGGAGGGGGGACGCGACCCCGAGGTCCTGCTCTCGGCGCCCCACCAGGCGCCGGTGGGGCGGGTGGACGAGGTGCGAGCGGCGCGCCAGCTGGTGCTGCGCTGGCGGCCCCAGACCGGCGGCTGATGCCGCTCAGCGTTGAGGAGCGCGAGACGCTTCTCCGGCTGATGCTGGACCGGGCCTTCAGAGTGGGCGACTTCCTTCTGACCAGCGGCCGTCGCAGCCCCTACTACTTCGACGGCCGGCTGGTGACCCTGGACCCGATGGGGTCCCTCCTCGTGGGGCGGACCCTCCTGGAGTTCGCCCGCGAGGATGGTGCCGAGGCGGTCTGCGGGCCCACCCTGGGCGCCGACCCCATGGTCACCGCGGTGGCCCTCTGCAGCGCCCTGGACCAGGGCCCGCGGGTGGGGGCCTTCATCGTCCGCAAGGGCACCAAGGAGCACGGGGTGGGCGGGGAGTTCGCCGGCCCTCCCCCCACCGCGGGCCAGCCGGTGGCCGTCGTCGACGACGCCCTCACCAGTGGAGGCTCGCTCCTCGACGCGGCGGAGCGGGTGCAGGCCGCCGGCGCCCGGGTCGTGTGCCTCTACACCCTGCTGGACCGAGAGGAGGGGGGCAGGGAGCGGGTGGAGGCCGCCGGACATCGGCTGCGAGCCATCTTCACCCGCTCGGAGCTTCTCGCCGACTCTCCCTCCCCGGGTCCTGGGCGGTAGCCGTGGCCTCGGCCCGAAAGGCGGTCGGGGCGCTGGCCCTGCTGGCCCTCGCCCTCTCGGCGTGCGGAGCCGGGGTGACCAGCGCCGCGGGCGCCCAGCGGGCTCTCACCAGCCAGCTCCCCGTCAGCTCCCAGGCGCGGCCGCTGAGCCAGGGAAGCGCCGCCTGCAGCCCGGACGGCGGCTTCTACGTGGATCACAGCAGCATCGCCTTCTACTACAGCCGGCCGGTGCCGCTGGCAGACATCCTCCCCCTCCTCTCCGGCGCGGAGGCGCGGGACGCTCGCCAGCTGGCGGGGCTGGGACCACTCCTGGAGGTGGTGGCCCTGGCCCGGAACCCAGGGGCGTCCACCTGCGGCGTGGGCCTCACTCAGACGGTTCTGGAGACCACCGCCGCCAATGGCGGCACCGCTCACCTCGTGCCCCCCGGGGCGCGGGGCCAGGTGCAGCTCAGCTACTACGACCCGATCCGGCCCGTGCTGGTCCTCTCCAGCAACCGGCTGGACCTCTGCTCGGCGGACGTGAACCCCGGGGCCGCGGTCTGGTTGCTGGCGGTCTTCCCTCCGGTGCGACAGGGGATCCCACTGGCGCTGGTCAACCCCTCCCCCCAGTACGGTTTCTTCATGCCCGTGGGCCGGGGCGCGGTCCCGGCCCGGGTGCCGACCGACCTGTACAGCGAGGACGTCAACCACTGCCTCCAGATCCTGAGCGCCGGCTGAGGGAGGAGCGCGAGGAGCTCTGGGGACGGCTCGCGCCCGCCCTGGTTCCGGCGGCGGGGGTGGCGCTCCGGCGGGTCCGGCGGGAGCTCTTCCTACCGGCCCTTGTTCGGCCGTTTGCCTACCAGAACCGGCCTCTGGCCATAGGCTTCGGGCAGACCTGCTCTCAGCCCGAGATGGTGGGGGCCATGGTGGCGGCGCTGCTTCCCCTCTCCGGGGCGAGGGTGCTGGAGGTGGGGGCCGGCAGCGGCTACATGGCCGCGGTGCTGCGCGCCGCAGGAGCCCTGGAGGTGGTGACCCTGGAGCTGATCCCTGAGCTGGCCGCGATCGCTCGGCACAACCTCAGCCGGGCCGGGGTCGGGAACGTTGAAGTCCGCTGCCAGGATGGCCGCCGGGGGGCCGAAGACCGCGCTCCCTTCCAGGCCGTGGTGATCTCCGCCGCCACCGAGACGGTGCCGGAGGCGCTGCTGGGGCAGGTGGCCGCGGGGGGCACCATCCTGGCCCCGCTGGGGGCCCCGGAGGAGCAGGAGCTGGTGCGTCTTCGCCGTGGTGTCGGTGGGGGGTGGCAGCGGGAGGAGCTGGGGCTCTGCCGCTTCGTCCCATTGCTCGACTGACCCATGCTGGGTGACCGGAATAGCTGGGGCGTTTCTATTTCGATGGCCCGTGCGCGTTGACCACCCCACCGGCTCCGCCCGACCCGCCGTCCGGGGAGCCTGGGGGCGCGCCCTACCGGCCCGGGAACGCCGAGGACTTCGACCGTCTCTACCGGGTGGCGTATCCCCGGATCATGGCGACCCTGGTGGGGATGCTGCACGACCGCGAGGCCGCCGAGGATTGTGCTCAGGAGGCCTTCGTCCGGGCCTACCGGGCCTGGCCGCGGTGGCGGGAGGTGGCTCCGGCGGAGGCATGGCTCCACCGGATCGCCATCAATGTGGCCGTGTCCCACCGCCGCCGCGAGCGGTTGCGCCAGGTGGGTGAGCTGGTGCGGCGGCTGGGCCAACCGGCGCCCGGTCCCGACCCCACCGCTGCCGAGGGATCGGTGCTCACGAGGGAGCTGGCCGCCCTGCCGCCAAAGCAGGCGGCGGTGATCGTCCTGCGTCACCTTCACGGCTACTCCAACCGGGAGATCGCGGTCGCCTTAAGGGTCCCGGAGCAGACGGTGGCTTCGCGGCTCGCGGCGGCCAAGACCCGGCTCCGGGCCCGGCTGGGAAGTGAGTACGGAGAGGGGATGGTTGATTCACCGACCAAGGGCGTTTCCTCTGGTGAAGATGCCCCAGGGAAGTAGCGTTCCGGACCTCGACCGGCTGCTGGAACAGGAGCTCCACCAGCAGCAGGCGAACGTAGGGCGGCTGGCGCCGCCGGCGCCCCGGTATCGCTCCCTGGCGCTGCAAGGAGGACGACACATGTCGATGCTGCCCCAGTTCCTGGCCGGTCTCTCGATGAAAGCGGCGGCGGGGATCACCCTGGCCGCGGCCGCGGTAGGGGGCGGAGCCGCCGCCACCGTGGTCACCCACAGCGTCAGCCCCGTGACCTGGGGGCAGGACGTGGTCCAGGCCCTGCAAGGGTGCAAGCACGAATACCTGCCGCCGGCCATCACGGCGAGCCCGGGGTCGGAGGGCCAGCACAACGTGGGCCGCTGCATCAGCGCCTACGCCAAGATGCACGGCGAGCAGCAGCGGGCCGCTCACGCCAACCCGTCCGGCACGCCCAATCCCATGCCCACCCCCAAGGGTCGCGGCCGCCCCAGCTCCCTCACCACCCCGCCCGGGAAGGGGCGCCCAAGCTCCCTGCCGACTCCTTCCGGGAAGGGCCGGCCCACCTCCCTGCCCACACCCGGCTGATCTCAGCCGGGGGCCGTCCCTGCTGAGTCATTGAGCCGCCCGCGGCGCCTGGCCTCATTCGGCTCAGGCGCCGCGGCACTCCTTGCTTCGGCCCCCGCCCCCCGGGAATCGGTGCCGACCCACCGCCGTGGAGGGCCGCGAGTTTCAGAGGGCGGAGCTGACGCCCTCCTCCCGGACCACGCTCAAGGCGGCGACCAGGATCCAGGCCAGCTCCAGGGCGAGGAAGGTTCGCTCGTAGAGACCGCCGGGGCCGTCGGCGCGAAAGCCCGCCCGCAGGAGGGCCAGGAAGGGCAGCGCGGCGAGCACGGAGAGAGCCAGGAGCCATCCGCGCACGCGCTGCAGTGGGGGGAGTCGGCCCGCCGCCAGGGAGAGGAGGAAGGTGCCCACCAGGGCGCCCAGGAAGGCCACCAGGGCCAGCAAGAGATGAATGGCGCCGCTGGCCGTGGCCGGCGTCCCCAGCGGATCGTCCGGGAATACCGCGAGAAGGGCTGAGAAGCCAGCCCACACCGCCATCAGGACGACTCCGAGACGGCCGAGTGGCGACGGCCGCCAGCACCTGACGATAGCCACCAAGAGGCAGGCGGTGAGGGCGCCGCGCAGCAGGAAGTTCAGGTCCATGAGCCACGAGAAAGGCCCCACTCCGTAGTCGCTCTCAGGGTTATGCACCAGGCTCAGGCCGGGGCGGAGAAGCGCCAGGGTGACGTCCACCAGCACGTAGGTGACAACCCCGGCCGCGGCCATGCCGGCCCAGCGGCGGGCCGGGTGAGGACCTCGGTCCACTTCCTCGCGGCTCATTTCCAAGTCTCCCCGTTCCGACCGCTCTGACTCCAGCGCGGAAGCATATAGTACACAATGATGACTATCGGGGGGGCGGTACGCCGGTGACCGAAGCGGCGGTTGAGACTCCGCTCGTCGGCCTGCTGCAGAGGGCCCTTCGCCTGTACGGGAGAGAGATCAGGAAGCGGCTGGCCGCTCACGGCATGTCCGACCTGCCCCGGAGCGGGAGCTGGGTCCTCGGGACTCTGGCAGGGGGCGAGCTCGGTCCGCAGGAGCTGGCCCTGAAGCTGGGAACCAGCAAGCAGGGGCTGAGCCGGCTGAGCCAGACGCTGGTGGACCGCGGGTACGCTTCCCGAATCCCGGATCCCCGCGACGGGCGCCGCGTCCTGCTGCAGCTCACCCCCCGGGGCGGGGAGGCGGCTGCTCTGGTTCGGCTTGCGGTGCAGAGTCAGGATGCCCGGCTCAGCGGGCTGCTCGGATCGCCCGCCGTGGACCGGCTTCGCCAGGCGCTCACCAGGATGGAATAGGCGAGCCAGCTCTCACCGGAGGCCCAGACGTCGCCACCTGAGGGAGCCGCGGGCGGCCTCCCGGCGGCCCGCGCCCGGGGCCCCCGTCACACCTTATCCTCGAGGGGTGGTCCAGGACCTAGCCCGCGCCGGAGACGAAGATCGTCCTCCGCTCCTGGAGAGGGGGCGCTACGAGGGTTCGCCGTGGGCCCAACCGCTCCGTGGAGAGCTGGTGGAGATGGTCGTGACCAGCCGGGCGCTGGAGGGCAATCACCTGCAGGACCCGTCTCGCCGGCCCCTGTGGGTATATCTCCCACCCGCCTACCGGGAGGACCCCGGGCGGCGCTTCCCGGTCGTCTACCTCCTCCAGGGGATGACCGGGCAGATCGACATGTGGCGCAATCGCACGGCCTTCCGCCGCACCCCGCCGGAGCTGTACGACGGGCTGCTCAGCGACCCGGCCACTCCGCCCTGCCTTTTGGTGTTCGTGGACTGCTGGACCTCTCTCGGAGGGAGCCAGTTCCTGGACTCAGCGGGCACCGGCAGGTACCACACCTACCTCTGCGACGAGGTGGTGCCCCTGGTGGACCGGGAGTTCCGGACCCTGGCCGCCCGCGAGCATCGGGGGGTGGCGGGCAAGTCGAGTGGTGGCTACGGAGCGATGATCACCCCACTTCTCCGCCCCGACCTATTCAGCGCCTTCGCCAGCCATGCCGGGGACGCCCTGTTCGAGTACTGCTACCTTCCCGAGTTCCCCCAGGTCGTGCGTGCCCTCCGCGACAGCTACCAGGGTTCCTTCGAGGCCTTCTGGAGCGACTTCCGGGCGCGGGAGGGGACCAGCCGGGCCGAGGACGGGGTGCTGATCAACTCCTACTGCATGGCGGCCTGCTACTCGGCCGCTACCGACGGAACGCCGGAGCTGCCCTTTGACCTGAGCACTGGGGCCATGCGCCCGGAGGTGTGGGCAAGGTGGCTGGAGAAGGACCCCGTTCGCATGGTGGCCGCCGACCCCGGGAGGGCCGCGGGCCTCACGGCCGCCTACCTGGATGGGGGGCGGCATGACGAGTACAGCCTCGAGGTGGGGGCGACGGCGGTTGCCTTCGAGCTGCGGCGCGCGGGGGTGGGAGACGTGCGGCTCGAGCTCTTCGACGGGGGCCACGGCGGCATCGAGTACCGCTACCCCATGGGGATCCGCTTTCTGGCGGAGCGGCTGGCCCCCTAGAGACCGCCTCCCGGGCCGCGGGAACTACCCCGAAGCTCAGCCGCTGTACTCGTAGAAGCCCCGTCCGCTCTTGCGCCCCAGCCGCCCGGCCTCGACCATGCGCTCCAAGATCGGAAGCGGGGCATACCGGGGTTCGTGCAGCCCTTCGTGCATGACCCGGCAGATACCCAGGACCACATCCAGCCCGATGAAATCCGCCAGCTCCAGCGGGCCCATGGGGTGGCGGAACCCTAGTTTGGCCACCTGGTCGATGTCCTCGGCGCTGCCCACTCCCTCCTGTAGAGCGCGCATCGCCTCGTTGAGGAAGGGGATGAGGATCCGGTTCCCGATGAAGCCGGGGGCGTCGGCGGAGCGCACCGGCCGCTTGCCCAATCGCCTGCCCAGCGCCTCGATGGTGGAGTAGGTTTCGGCCGAGGTCTGCAGGCCGGGCACCAGCTCCACGAGCTCCATGACCGGCACCGGGCTGTAGAAGTGCATCCCGATGAACCTCTCCGGTCGGCCGCTGGCGGCCGCCAGGCGGGTGATGGGGATGGAGCTGGTGTTGCTGGCGAAGAGCGCCTCCGGGCCGCAGCTCCGGCCCATCTCCGTCCAGAACTGGAGCTTGAGGTCCAGCTTCTCGGTGATCGCCTCGATCACCACCTGGGTGCCAGCCTCCGGTGTCGCGGCCTCAGAGGGGTGGAGGTGCGACAGGCACGAAGCCGCGGTCCCCGAGGCTGCCTTGCCCTGCTGCTCCGCCCGCTCCAGGCGCTGGCGGATCTGCTCCACCGCCCGCACCGCCGCTCCGGGAAGGGCATCGAAGAGCTGAACCTGAAGGCCCCGCTGGGCGGCGGTCTGGGCGATGCCCGCTCCCATCAGGCCCGCACCCGCCACGAACAGGGAACTGATCTGCGACTCGGTCATGACGCACCTCCCTCTGTAGAAGTCCCCCCCGGTGGCGCGGGACCGGGCCCGCCCGCCCCACCGCCCCGGCGCCGGCGCCGGCGCCGGCGGGTCGATGGGGCCGCCCCTCGGGGCTGCGCGGTGGAGCTGACCACCGGCTGGCCGTCCGGCCCGACCGCGGGCCGCCGCCGCCTCCGGCGCCGCTTGTGCACTCCGGCAGGGGGCGCCTCCCCGGGCACCTGGGTGGCCACAGCCTCCCCAGGGACCACCGGCCGCCGCCGCCGCCGGTGCCGCCTGGGCCCAGTCGGCTGCCCGGCCTCCTCCCCTTCGGGGCGCCGGACCACCGGCCGCCCCGGGCGGGTCCTGGGTCCGAGGAGTTCGGTGGCGCGCAGGTACCCGCCGCAGGCCCTGGCCGCCTCCACCAGCCGCCCGTACATGCTCTCCTCGCCAGCCCGCAGGGTGTCGGCGTCGCCGACGCAGACCACCAACCGGCGGGCCCTCGAGATGGCCACGTTGAGTCGGTTGGGCACGCGGAGGAAGCCGATGCGGCCGCGCTCGTTGCTGCGCACCAGGGAGATCACCACCATGTCCTCCTCCCGGCCCTCGAAGGAGTCCACCGTGTCGATCTTCACCGGACGGCGGAAGTGGCGCCGGCTCAGCGACTGGCGCAGCCGGTCGACCTGGTCGGCGTACATGGCGATCACCGCCAGGGAGAGCTGGGGGTCCACCCGCTCGTCCAGGAGGCGCACCACCTGGGCGCACACCCTGACCTCCGCGTCGTTGCGGAGGGCGCCTCCGGCCCCCCGGCGTTCGCGTCCGCCCCGGAGGCCCGCCGTGTCCACCATGTGCAGGGCTACCGGGAAGGGGCGGCGGGTGAGGTAGGGGTACTCCAGGACCTCGGGAGCGTTCTCGAGAAGGTCGTCGTAGCTGGCCGAGCTGATGTACTGCGCGATCTCCGGGTGCATCCGGTGCTGCTCCACCAGCAGGCAGCGGGCCCGGTCCGGGACGCCCCCGTCCCAGCAGCGCTCGAAGAGGCTGGTGTCGACGATGGCCTCGAGGTCGGGCCGGTCCTCCACGATCTGGTAGATGGCGTCGTCCTCCACCGGCGGCAGCTGCTTGTGGTCCCCTACCAGCACCAGGGCGGCCCCCAGCCGCAGGCAGGGCAGGGCCTCGTCGATGCGGGCCTTGTTGGCCTCGTCGAGGATCACCAGGTCGAAGGTCTCGTCGGCGGTGATGGACGAGGTGGCCGCCGTGGCGCAGGTGGCGAAGACCACGTTGGCGGACACCAGCCGCTCATCGTCCTCGTCCTCGACCCGGAAGGCGTCCACCGTGGAACTCACCCGCTCGGCCTTGGCCACCCGGACCGCCCTCAGACCCGGCGTCCCGGCCAGCCGCTCCAGGGCGTTGTCCACCGCCAGGTTGCTGTGCGAGCACACCATGATCCGCTCCTCTGGGCGCTCCCGCAGCCGGTGCTTGATGGCCTCCACGATCACCGTGGTCTTGCCCGTGCCGGGGGGCCCCTGGATCAGGGCCGCCTGCCCGGCGTCCAGCGCCACCATGATCCCGATGGCCCGGTCCTGGGCGGGATTGCTGTGCATCGAGGGGGTGACCCAGTCGGGGCGCGGCGGGGCGGCGGGAGCGTACACCGACTTCGGGTCGATGAGGAGCTGGGCCAGGAGCAGGCTGCGGGAATCCCCGGCGGCGATCGAGGCCAGGGTGGCGCGCTTGGCCTGGTAGAGCTGCTTGTTGAAGGAGGGGGTGATCCAGCCGACCTCGCCGGGTGCCTCATAAGCCTTGCAGGCCACCTCCACCAGGTGGCGGCGGTGATCGATCCGGGTCACCCGGCCCAGGTAGTGCGGCTCGTCCTCGGGCTCCACCATGACCGCCGCATCCACGGTGAGGGCGATGGGATGGTCCTTGGGGACCTGGAACTCCAGCCTCCCCGGCTCGGGGCGGCGGCGGTCCTGCTCCTGGATCTCACGGCCGCAGGAGGGACAGCGCTCGTCCCGGTCCGGGCGCCACAGGCCCCGGCACTGGCGGCAGCGCCACAGTTCGGTCACCGCCTCGAAGGGGGTCCGCTGGGTGGCTGCTCGCCCCCGTTCGGCGGCCTCCAGCCCGTCGACCAGCGCCAGGGTCTGAAGCAGGATCGGGTCGGGCTCCTTGGAGCGGTGGGCGAGGCGGGCCAGGCGCAGCAGGTGGAAGGTGTCGCTGGGCTCCCCCTCCTTGGCCGAGACCAGGGCGCTGGAGCAGCGGATCATGATGGCCGCCCGTCCCGGCCCGTCCCGGTCCGGGGGCGCCGGACGGACGGATTCCACCTTGAGCGCCTCCTTCTCGGGGGCGGTGCGGGCCCGGTGCACCGGGACGCAGCTCACGTCCAGCCCGGGTAGCAGGAGGGTGACCCCGCTGGCGTCGGAGCCTGTCGGGACGACCGCGAACTCACCGACCTCGGCGAGCTGCTCGGCGAAGTGAAGCCGGGCATCACCCTCTCCGTGGCCGTTCAGGGCCTCAAGGAAGGACATGGCCTGCGACTTTTCTGGGACCACCAGGTGCAGGCGCTCCAGGGTCAGATTGGGGGGCGTCAGGGCGCCACTTCCTCCGCAGCGGACCGATGGCTTGAAATTGCCAAGGCTTGAATTTGGTGGCTCCCCGCCGGCGATCCGGTCGGGTGAGCCGCGGGCCCAGCCGCAACCGGCGGGCCGCTTGTCGTGCCAACCATACCGCGAATCGGCGCGCCGCGGGGGAAGGACCCTGGCCGGCTACCCGTTGAGGTCCGGATGGCGGGTCCAGGCGGGATCTCCCCTCCGGCGGCTGGGTTCGGTCTCCTGAAGCAGAGCGAGGCTGAAAACGCCCGAGAGGGCGAGCAGCGCGGCCGCCAGCCGGAACGCCGCCCGGATTCCGGCCAGGGCCAGCAGGAGTGGCCCCAGCGCGTACCCGGAGTCCCGGCAGAGCCGGTAGGCGCCCAGCGCCCCGCCCCTCCACGAGGGCCTCGCGGTGTCCCCGACCACGGTGAGCAGGTTGGGATAGGCCAGGGCCATCCCAACGCCCATGGCGCCCGCGGCTCCGAAGCTCAGCCCTCCGCCGCCACCCAGGAGGGCTGCCACCACCCCCACCGCGAGCAGTAGGGTCCCGGACACGATCGGGAGCTTGCGCCCCAGGCGGTCGGCGAGCCAGCCGCTCCCCACCTGCCCAAGACCCCATACCAGCGCGTACTCGCCGACCAGCAGCCCCACGGCGGCCAGGGTGAGGCCCTGGCTGAGGAAGTAGAGGGGAAAGATGGCGATCACCAGGCTATCGGCGATCTTGTTCACCAGCTCCGCCTGGCAGGCGGCCAGCATGGTCCGGTCCTGCCACAACATGTAGGTGAACAGTCGGCGGAGGCCGGGCGCTCGCGAGGGGGGCTGCCCCCTTCCCTCCGCCCGCGCGAAGGGGAGGGTCTCCCTTGCTCCCAGCCAGGTCAGGGCGGCCCCGGTCACGATCACGCCAAGGGCGAGGAGGTACGGGGCTGGACGCAGCCCGAAGGATGCCGCCAAGAGCCCCGCCGCCACTCCCCCAAGGCCGGTGCCGACGTACCCGGCGGCCTCGTCGATGCCCACCGCCAGCCCGCGGTTGACCGGCCCCACGAGATCGATCTTGGCGGTGACCGACATGGTCCAGGTGAGCGCCTGGTTCACCCCCAGGAAGACGTTGGCCGCCACCACCCACCACCAAGCGTCTCTGCAACTCTAAGCGACTCTGAGCGGGGCGTAGCCGAGCGCCCTGGGGCCGAAGTCGCCACGAGGGACGACCGCGGTGGCATGGGCGTTGCGGTGGAAGCCGCGCCCGAGGGAC
>JAKATL010000053.1 GCA_021827985.1 bacterium | reverse complement strand
GCTCCTGCTCGATCTCGGGGAGAGAGGCTTCCATTGGCAGGTCTCCTATCTGGCTGTGGCCCCACAGCCAGATTACCACCAATCTACTCTCCCTCTCCAGGTGCTCCTACTTTCCCGTCCCACACCCACCGCCAGGCGTCCCCTTGACAGCCGCGGGCCTGCCTCCTAGCATCCCCTGCAACCGGTTGCGGGAGCGGAGCGGGAACGCTGGGAGGGGAGGCTTGCCCGGGGCCACGACGATCTACGACCTGGCCAGAGCCACTGGGCTGTCCCCTTCCACCGTGTCCAGGGCGCTGAGGGGGATCGGGGACATCAGCCCCGGCACGGTGGCCCGGGTTCGGGACAGTGCGGCTCGACTTCGCTACCGGCCCAATGCGGTGGCTCGAAGCCTGGCCGTTAGGGGGAGCGATTCCTTCGCCCTCATGCTGCCGGACATCGCCAACCCCTTCTTCCCCGCCCTGGTCAAGGCGGTGCAGCTGCGGGCCCGCCACCACGGGAAGACGGTCCTCCTGTGCAACACCGAGGGCGTCCCGGAGGCCGAGGGCGAATACCTGGAGATGCTTGCTAGCCGCCAGATCGAGGGGGTGGTGGCCATGGGCCTGGCAATCACCGCCGAAGAGATCCGCAGGCGGGTGGGGTCGGGGATGAAGATCGTGGCCCTAGACCGGGCCGCGGCCGGCGGCAGCGCCGCCTCGGTCCAAGCCGATCACCGGGCCGGGGGTTGGACGGCTACCGACCACCTGCTGGAACTGGGCCATCGAGCGATCGCCCACATCGCCGGCCCCGCTGGGCTCTCGGTCACGACCGAGCGCTGGGAGGGCTACCGGGATCGGATGCACGAGGCGGGGATCGAGCCTGGACCTCTGGCCCACGGTGACTTCAGTGAGAGCTCCGGACACCGGGCCGCCCAGGAGCTGGTCAGCTGCGGCCGCCGCTTCACGGCCATCTTCTGTGCCAACGACCTCATGGCCCTGGGGGCGATTTCGGCGCTCCGCTCCGCGGGACTTGAACTTCCCTCCCAGGTCTCGGTGGTCGGCTTCGACGACATCGAACTGGGCAGGTATGCGGTGCCGGCGCTGACCACCATCCGGCAACCGCTGGCAGAGCTCGCACGGGTGGCGGTCGATCTCTTGGTCGGCCTTCTGCACGGTGAGGAGTCTCCGGAGCCGGAGCGGCTCGCCGTGGAGCTGGTGGTGCGCGAGAGCACCGCCGCCCCACCTCGACTGGTGGTCGGGCTGGGGGCTCCCCTGGCAACATCGGGCATCGCCCCGAGGGGCGGAGAAGACGTTCGGAGCAGGGAGGATTTCTGAGATGGCCACGATAACGGGCGCGCGCGAGGGGTCCACCGCCGAGACCGGGGAGCGGTGGGGCCCGACGGACAGCTGGAACTTCACCTCCTTCGTCCTGGGGATGGTGCTGGAGGCCTACATCTTCGGGATGGCCACCATCGCCACCGGCTGGGTGGCCATGCCGGTCAGCCTGCGCTCATTGCTGCTCTCCTGGTCGCCCATTTGGCTGATCATCGGGATCGCCGTGGCCGGCCCGCTCTCGGACCGGGTGGGTCGGCGCACGACGTTCTACCTGACCATGGGGCTGTACGGCATCGGCGCCATCGGCCTGGCGTTCAGCGTCACCTACTGGATGATCCTGGCCTTCTTGGCGATCATGCTCTTCGCCGCCGGCGGCGAGATGAACACCATCATGACCGCCTCCCATGAGGTGATGCCCCACCGGCACCGCGGCAAGACCATGATGCTGGAGATCAACGGGATCAACTTGGGTGGCCTGCTGCTGGCCGCGGTGTCCCTCCTCAGTGCCTACAAGGGAGTTGCCTTCCAACGCGGCATGATCGCCATCACCTTCCTCGTGGTCCTGGCCATCCTCTTCTTCGCCCGGACCAAGACCCCGGAGTCCATCCGCTGGCTGCGCAGCCGGGGGATGGAGGACCGTGCCCGCGAGCAGATCGACCGCTTCTACGGCGCCGAGCAATACCGTGCCCGCGAGGAGGCCGCCGCGGCTGCCACCGCGACCGCCAACGCCTCGGGGGCGGCTCGCCGCGTCCCCATGTGGCTTCGGCTGTTCGCCACCACGGCCACGGCCTTCGCGGGCACCGCCGGCTTCGGGCTCATGACCTACGTGCTCGGTCCGGCCCACTTCCCCAAGCTCTCAGCGGCCATCCTCCTCACCGCCACCCTCACCGGGTTCATCTCCGGGTTCTTCGCCTTCTGGGCCGACCGCCTCAGCCGCAAGATGCTCCTGGTGCTTGGATATGGTGGCTCCTTCGTGGTCACCCTGGCGCTGTCGGTGACCACCGGCGCCTGGGCGGCCTCCGCCGCCCTCTTCTTCCTGCTCCTCGTCGTGCTCAACCTCTTCGTGAACATCAGCTATCTCACCGAGGACACGCTGAAGGGCGAAGTGTGGCCGACCAAGGTGCGGGGAACCTACACCGCGGTGGTGCGCTTTGTGAGCATCGGCCTCTACATCGTCACCATCTACCTGACCCAGAGCTACAGCCTCACCGGCTTCACCATCTTCTCGGCGGTGGTGTGGGCCATCGGGCTGCTGGGAGCAGTGGCCTGGTTCATCGGCGGCGTCGAGACCGGGGCCGGAACCAGCATCGAGGTGGCCTCGGGCGAGGCCGGCGCGTGAACCGAGGGGGTGCTGCCGGGGCCCGCTGCGGGCCCCGGCGTACCGGGGTCCGGGCGTGGTGAGTGCGCCGATCCCCATGGTCGTGGACACCGACGTGGGGACGGACGACGCCGTGGCACTGGTACTGGCTTTGCGCGACCCCAGGGTGGAGGTGGTGGCGGTGACGGCGGTGGCCGGCAACACCTCCCTTCCCAACGTGGTCCAGAACGCGCTCTACACGGTCGAGATCGCGGGCAGCCAGGTTCCCGTTCATCCCGGGTCGGCCCGCCCGCTGCTGCGAGAACTGGCCACGGCGGCGGAGATTCATGGAGGAGACGGCCTGGGCGACATCGGTCTGCCGCTCCGGGGCCGGACCCCGTCCGCCGAGCCCGCCGTGGAGGCGCTTCTGCGGGCAGCCCGGGAGCACCGGGGAGAGCTGGTCCTGGTCACCCTGGCACCGCTCACCAACGTGGCCCTCGCCTGCCTCGCCGACCCGGATTTCGCTTCCAGCGTCCGGCGCTGCGTGATGATGGGCGGAACCGGCCAGGGCCCCGGCAACGTCACCCCGGTGGCCGAGTTCAACATCTGGGTGGACCCGGAAGCGGCGGCCATCGTCTTGGGCAGCGGCCTGGACATCACCATGGTGGGCTGGGACGCGTGTCTGGCGGATGCCACCTTCAGCGAGGATGACCTGGAGTCGCTCCGGGTGCTCGGCACCCCCCTCGCGCAGTTCTGCGTCGGGATCCAGCAGGTGTCGCGCCAGCGCGCCATCATCGAGGGACGCGTTGAGGGGATCTGCATCCCCGACCCCCTGGCCATGGCGGTGGCGCTGGAGCCGGCCATCATCACAGAGAGCCAGAGGCTGGGGGTGGGCGTGGAGACCAGAGGGGATCTCACCAGCGGGCAGACGGTGGTCGACCACCTCGGGGTGACCGACCTGGCCCCCAACTGCGAGGTGGTGTTCCGGACCGACCGCAGGCGGTTCATGGAGATGGTGCGAGGGGCCCTCCTCTGACCAGCTCCGCGGCGCGCCCCTGGGGAGACGCCCGCCTGCCCGGGTCCTACGTCGTGGTCGTGGGCAGTTTCAGCCTCGACCTCACCGCCAGGGTCTCTCGTATGCCGCTCGTGGGAGAGACCCTTCTGGGCACGGGCTTTCAGATGGTCCCCGGTGGCAAGGGGAACAACCAGGCGGTGGCGGCGGCCCGGGCGGGGGTCCCCACCGCTTGCGTAGGCTGCCTGGGGCAGGACGACTTCGGTGAGCGGGTGCTGGAGTTCGCCCGCAGCCAGGGCCTCGACGTCTCACACCTCAGCACGCAGGCCGGCGCGGCCACCGGAGTCGCCCAGATCACCGTCGATGATTCGGGGCAGAACGCCATCGTCGTGGTGCCCGGCGCCAACTGGACTCTCACGCCCGCGTTGGTCCGAGCCGCAGCGCCCCTGATCCGGGGCGCTGGGGTTCTCCTGACCCAACTTGAGGTGCCCCTGGAGGCCGTCCAAGAGGCCATTCAACTCGCCAGAGGGGCGGGCGTCCGCACCGTCCTCAACCCCGCTCCGGCCCGGCCCCTGCCGGATGCCCTCCTAGCGCAGGTGGAGCTCTGCGCTCCGAACGAGCATGAGGCTGGGCAGCTCACCGGCATATCCGTGGAATCTCCCGCCTCCGCGCTGCGCGCCGCCGAGGTCCTGATGGGCCGGGGATGCCGCTCGGTCGTGGTCACCTTGGGGGCGCGAGGCGCCGTCTACCTGGACGGCGCTCGGCGTCTTTTGGTGCCACCGCTGCCGGTGACGGCGGTGGACTCAGTGGCGGCCGGCGATGCCTTCTGTGGCACCCTCGCCGCCTCCCTGGCCCGGGGTGAGGATGTCGAAGCCGCCCTTCTCAAGGCGTCGGCGGCCGGGGGACTGGCCACCACCCGCGCCGGAGCCACCAGCTCCCTTCCCACGGAGGCCGAGGTGGAGAGACTGCTCGGTGTCCATCCCCAGGTGGCGGTGGAGAAGCTGTGAATATCCCATGCAGGGTGTTTGTTCCTCTCCCCCACGCGGGCCGCCCCCTGGCCTGTGGCGTGACCTGGCAGCAGGGTCACGGCGACCCGGAGCGTAGCTGAATCGATGTCGGCAGACGCACATCCCCTGGTCTCGACGGCCCCCGATCCCATGCCGCTTCTCCTGGGCTGGATGCAGGAGGCGAAGACCACCGAGCCCGGGTGGGCCGCTGCCCTGGCCACCGCCAGCACCGACGGCCGACCCTCGGTGCGGATGATCCTCGTGAAGGAGGTCACCGCCCGAGGGGTCATCTTCTACTCAGACGCTGGGAGCCGCAAGGGGGCGGAGCTCAGGCTGAATCCTTGGGCCGCCATCTGCCTGCACTGGCCGGCCCTGGGCCGCCAGCTCCGTGTCGAGGGCTTGGCGCGTCGGCTGCCAGCGGCCAAGGTGGACTCCTACTTCCACTCTCGGCCTCGGGCGAGCCAGTTGGCGGCCGCAGTTTCGCACCAGAGCCGCCCAGCCCCGAGCCGTCCCCAGATGGAGGCGTGGGTTGACCGGATGGCCGTCGAGCTTCAGGGTGCGGAGGTGCCGAGACCGCGCAGGTGGGCGGGATACCATCTCGAATGCGAGGTGGTGGAGTTCTGGCGCGAGGGTCCAGGGAGATTGCACCACCGGGTCGAGTTCCGGCGGGTGGGCGCCCTGTGGCGGGTCCGCGAGCTTCAGCCCTGACCTGTGACTCCCAGCAAGTCTTGAGGCCGGCCACAGACATCCCCCAATCGAGGTGGTTTGCATCGACTGTGCCAGGCAATGCCGTCGGCGTCCTTGGTGGTGTTGAATTTGAAAGTCAGGAGGTGCCGGAATGCGAACTAGGATGATGGCCTACAGCGCGGCGGCATTGACGGCGGCCGGGCTGATCGGATGGGGCGTTGGGCAGCTCACCACGGGAAGTGTGGCCAGCTCTGCCTAGCTCACCGGCTCGGTATCCAGCAGCCCGGTCCCGACCGAGCAGGCATCCAGCTCCAGGCTTTCGACGGCGCCCCCTTGCCCTGCTCAGAGCGCCACCACCAGCAGCTGAGGCGGAGTCGCCCCCCCGGGCTGCCCCGGGACGAGGATCGGCCTATACTGCCCCCGGAAGCCCAGCTTCCAGCTAGGGGTGCGCCGACAGGGCGCTGAGAGGCAAACCGCCAACCCTGAACACCGGATCTGGTTAGCACCAGCGTCGGGAAGCCACGCCCTGTCCACCCCGAGATGGTCGGGAGGTGTGCAAATCAGGATGGGGCGATGAGCGTGAGGATCGAGCAGTCGGCGGTGGATCCCAAGGACGAGGTCTTCCGGGTCGAACTTCGGGGGCTGGAGCCGGTGCCACCGGAGCGCCGGAGGGGTAGGCCCCGTGAGCTCACCTTCATCTGGGCTGGTGCCCTGGCGGACTTCTTCTCGCTGTACGCGGGGGCGCTTCTGATCTCGGCGGCCGGACTGGGCTTCTGGGACGCGAGCCTTGCCCTGCTGGCAGGGGCGGCCGCCGGGGGTGCCCTCCTGGGGCTGCTCTCGGTGACCGGAGTTCGGAGCGGAGCTCCCCAGATCGTCCACTCCCGCGCGGTTTTCGGCCGCCGGGGAGCGGTGGTGGGCGGGTTCCTGACCATGGCGATCGGGGTGGGCTGGTTTGCCTATGACTGCGCCGTGGCTGTCACCACTGTGCGGGCATTGCCGATCTTCAGCTCCACCCCGGAAGTGGTCGGGGGGCTCCTGCTGCTGGGCATGGTGGGCGTCTCGGTGCTGGTGGCCGTCTACGGTCATCGCACCCTCTCGCTGTTCCAGCATGTCCAGGCGCCTGCCTTCCTCGTGGTATGTCTGGCGCTGGCGGGCCTCACCGTGCAGCGCTGGAACCTCACCCTGCAGAGCCGGCTGGCTCCCGGCCCCCACCTCGCGGCCATGGCTCTGGGATTCACCCTGACCTTTGCCCTGGTGGTGTCCTGGGTCACCTACGCCGGGGACTACTCGCGCTACCTGCCCCAGCGGTCGAGCGGTGCTCGGGTGGCCTTGGCGGCGGGTGGGGGCACAGCGGTCACCCTGGTGCTCTGTGGGCTGCTGGGGGCGGCGATCCAGACCGCCGCCCCGGGAGTGCTCCTTCCCAACTTGATCGTCAGGCTGGTGCCCGTGCCCTTCGCCTACTGCTTCGCCGCCTTCATCCTCGTCGCCGAGCTGAGTTCCAACTATCTGGACGTATACTCCGCCGCCCTCTGCGCTCTCGCCATCGGGCTGCGGATCGCCCGGTGGGCGGCCGCGCTGGCCATGGGGCTGGTGGGCGGGGCGATCGCCGCCCTCGTCCTCTTCGCCGGCAGCGGCTTCCAGGGCAACTACGTCAACTTCCTCACCCTCACCTACGTCTGGTTCCCGGCCTGGGCGGTGGTGGTGCTCCTTGACCAGCTCTTTCGAGGCTCAAAGGTGGTGCCGGCCGAGCTGGTGAGGCCACGCGGCTACTGGTATCGCGGCGGGGTCCGCTGGCGGGCCCTGGCGCCCTTCCTCGTCGGGACGGCCGCCACCGTCGCCTTCTACAACGAGCCCCCGCCCCCGGGGGAATGGGGCTTCGTGTCGCCGCTCGCGGCCCATCTCTTCGCGGGCCAGCCGGCCGACGTCAGCGGGCTGGTGGGGATGGCGGTGGCTGCCGTGGCATACCTCCTGTTGCGGGAGCGCCCCCAGGCCCGGGCGCTGGCCCCAGCCCAGGGGCGCCCGTGATGCCACAGGTGCCGATCGCCGCCACGGTTGCGGGCAGCGACAGCGGTGGTGGTGCCGGAATCCAAGCGGACCTCAAGAGCTTCGCGGCGGCCGGAGTTTACGGGGTGAGCGTCCTGGTGGCGCTCACCGCCCAGAACACTAGGGGGGTGGAGGCGGTGCACGCCGTCCCGGCGGAGTTCGTCACGGCCCAGTTCGCGGCCCTGGATCGCGATCTCCGCCCGGCCGCCGTGAAGACGGGGATGCTGCTGTCCACCGAGCTGATCCAGGTAGTGGCGGAGCAGATCTCGGCACTCGGCTGGGGCCCCCTGGTGGTGGACCCGGTCATGGTGGCCAAGAGTGGGGATCACCTCCTGCTGCCTGAAGCGGTGGACGCCCTACGCGGCCGTCTGCTTCCGCTGGCCGAGGTGCTGACCCCCAACTGGCCCGAGGCCGCGGCTCTTTCCGAGCTGGAGGTCGTGGACCAGGACACAGCGCTGGTGGCCGGCCGTCGGCTACTGGAGATGGGGCCTCGCTGGGTGCTAGTCAAGGGCGGACATTCCCCGGGCGAGCCGAACGACCTGCTCATCGGCCAGGGGCGGGTGCTGGAGCTGAGGGGGACGCGCGTTCCCGGGCCGCACACCCATGGGACCGGCTGCACGTTCTCCGCAGCCATCACGGCTCAGCTGGCTCGGGGACGCTCGGTGCCGGAGGCCGCGGTCGAGGCCAAGCACTACCTCCAGGCGGCGCTGGAGCAGGCGCCGAAGCTCGGCGGGGGCCACGGACCGCTGCAGCACCTTCCCAGGGGATGGCCGCAGTAGGCGAGTCCGGGACCGAACTGCCAGTGCTCGCCGCAGTTGACGGGGAAGTACACTCGAGAAAGAGGACAAGGGAGCTGGAGGTTCCGCCATGAGGATCTGGGGCAGGAGGCGCAAGGCGCAACGGCTGGGAGCCACAGCCCAGGACGCCGCGGGGGCCATCGCCGAGCTTGTCGGAGCCAGGGTGCGCTCTGCCGGAGACGCCGTCGCGCCCGCCTTGGCCGCGGCCAGCCACCAGGTCCCAGAGATTGCTGACCGGATAGCCACCACGGTCCACCCGGTCACCGAGGCCGCCGAGCGGAGGGCCCAGGATGCGGTGGGAGCGGCCCGAGAAAGGAGTTCCGAGCTGGCCGAGAGGGTGGTGCAGGCGGCCTACGAGGCTAGCCGTTCGCTTCCTCCGGAGAGCCGCAGGCGGGTGGAGAAGACCCTGGCCAAGACCGGAGTCAAGCCACCCAAGCCTCCCCGTCGGCGGGTGTCCAAGCGCTGGATTGCGGCCGGGCTGCTGGCGTCGGCGGGCGTGGCCTTCCTGTTCTCGGGGACGGTCCAGGACAAGGTCTATGACCTGGTCGACCGTCTGCGGGGAGAGGAGTTGGATACCCCTCTCAGCGGGTACGCGCCCGGCAGTCTGACCGACGACGGGACCCGCCCCGCGGAGGGTGGGGCGCCGGACTCCTCCGGATCCTGAGCCCAGACCGGTCCCGCTGAGGCGTGGCCAGCGAGGCCGGCGCCGGCGGGTTGGGTCGGGTCGGATCGACCGAGGCGGGGCGTGGCGCCGTCGAGTTCTCGGTCATCCTGGCCGGAGCCGCCGCGGTCCTGCTGGTGCCTCGCCTGTTCGGTGACCCCCAGGGCGTGGACCCCTTCGCCTGGCGCCTCAGCGCCTACTTCGGCGCCATCTGGGTAGCCTCCCTCGCCGCCCCCACCCTCCGGCGCCTCACCGCGCTCACCTTCTCCCTGCTGACCCTGGCGCTTCCGGTCTCGACGTGGCTCTGGTTGCTGGCCTACTCCGGTCCGGCTCCCGGGCTGATCGGCCCCCCCAACTCCGTGGCGCGCAACGTCGCGGCGGGAGTCGTCCAGCTGGTTCTGGCGCTCATGATGGCCGCGATCTTCTGGATGCTGGCGGGTCGGCCCCAACTTCGCCTGTTGGCGCGCCCGGGTCGGGCGGCCCTGACCCTCACCGTGGGGGGCACCCTTGCCTTCCTGGTGGTCGCGTTCGCACTGCCGGCGACGCTCCTCGGCCGCGAGGGGGTGCCGCTGCTGGCACTCTCGGGCACCGCGGGGGCTGGACTCGGAGTGGCCAACGCCGCCAGTGCGGTGGCTCAGGAGGTGCAGTTTCGGGCGGTTTTCCTGGTGGCAATGGAGCAGCGCTTCAGCCCGGCGGTGGCGGTGGTGCTTCAGGGGCTGGTCTTCGGGGTTGGTCACCTCGCCATCCAGTACGAAGGCCCGGCCGCTAGTTTCATCCCCATCGTGATTGGGCTGGGGTGGCTTTGGGGGTGGATGACCATTCGGGCCAGGAGCCTGCTGCCAGCGGCGGTGATTCACGTCACGGCCGACTTCTTCATCCTGGCGGCGGTGGTCAGCGGGCTTTACGGTGGTGGCTAGGGCTCTGCGGGTACTCCTGGCGCTCTTGGTGGCCGCCGGCTGCGGCCTCCAGATGGACGCTCCCGTGCTGGCCGCCAGCTGGTGGTTGGCGGTGCCCGGGGCTCCGCGGGGGCTGACCCAGGTCGCGCCCAGCGCGAGCTCTCCCACCCTCGCCATTGTCGGCGGGGGGGCGGGCTGGCTCTGGCCGCTCTCCGGCCGCTACCACCCGCTGGGTCTGCCCCAGGCGGCGTTCGTGGCCTCGCTGCCAGGGGGATTCGGACTCGTGCAGGCCAGCTCGGGCCAGCTGCTGGAGGTCGCCCCCGACCACCTCCGTCGGCTCGGTCGGCTGCCGGGCAGGCCCCTGGGGATGGCGGTTGGACCTGGCGCCCGGCCCTGGGTGGTGGCCCTCACCACGACCGCGGTCTACCAGTGGCGGCCACCCGGGCTGCCGCGCCCGGTGGCCGGCGGCCGGGGAGACCCGCTGGCCGTAGCTCCGCCCCCGGGGGCCGGCGACCCCTTCGTCATCGCCGAGACCTCGGGCGAATACCTCCTGCCGCCTGGCGGGGGGCTGGTGGCGAGCCGCGGATCGCCCCGGCTGGGTCCAGGAGCGAAGGTCGCCGAGCTCGCCGACGGGGTGATCCTGGCCGTGGCTCGCAGCGGGGTGGTCTGGGGGCTCTATCGCGACGGATGGCAGGCGGCCTTCCAGGTCCTGCCGGCAGGAGGTGTTTCCGGTGTTCCCAGCATCAACGGACTGGTGGCGGTGAGCGGTTCGGCCGCCTACCTCGCCACCTCCGGGTTCGGCACCCTCCTTACGCCGGACGCCGGTTATTCCTGGTACCGCGCCGACCTGCCCGGGACGTCCGGCGCGCTGCAGCTCTCCACCCTCGGCCCGGTGCTCTCCAAGGACCCCCGCGGGGACCTCCTGGCGGTCACCCCCGTGGGCCTCTATCGGCATCTCCTGCAGCCCCTGCCAGCACCGCCGCAGTACTCCGGAAGCACCGGCTCCCGAGAGCTTCTCTTCACCTCACTGGTGACGGCGGCCGCCGCCGCGCTGGTGATCCTGATCGTCTGGGCCTGGAGGCGCCACCAGCTCCGGCGTGGCTTCGTATGATCACCACGGCTGGAGAAGCCCCGGCCTGGTCGGTCGAGGGAGGACTTCCTTGAAGGCGGTGGTCATGGCCGGTGGAGAGGGGAGTCGCCTGCGTCCCCTCACCAGCCGCCGCCCCAAGCCACTTGTCCCCGTGGTTGGCCGCCCATGTCTGGAGCATGTGCTCCGGCTCCTCCGCCGGCACGGGGTCTCCGAGGTGGTCATCACCCTGCAGTACCTAGGCGCCAGCATCCGCGACTACTTCGGCGACGGAGCCGAGCTCGGGATGCGCCTGGAATACGCCGTGGAGGATCGGCCCCTGGGCACGGCAGGGAGTGTGAAGAACGCCTCCAGCCTGCTGGACGGCACCTTCCTGGTGATCAGCGGTGATGCCCTGACCGACATTGACCTGACCCAAGCGCTGGCCTTCCATGAGGAGCGGCGTTCCCACGCCACCCTGGTCCTGGCCAAGGTCGCCAACCCTCTGGAGTACGGGGTGGTGGTCACCTCCGCGGACGGCCGGATTGAGCGCTTCTTGGAGAAGCCCTCCTGGGGTGAGGTGTTCAGCGACCAGGTGAACACCGGCATCTACGTGATCGACCCCGAGGTCCTGGAATACATCCCGGCCGACCGCCCGTGTGACTGGTCGCAGGACGTCTTCCCCGAGATGCTCCGCCAGGGAGATTCCCTGTGGGCCATGGTGGGCCGCGGTTACTGGTGCGATATCGGCAGCGTCCAGAGCTATCTGCAGGCCAATTGGGACGCCCTGGAGGGGCGGGTCGAGTGCGAGATCGCCGGCCGCCAGGTGGGCGAGTCCCAGTGGATAAGCGAGGGGGCCGAGGTTGCCGCTTCAGCCCAGATCGAGGGTCCGGCCTTCATCGGCCGAGACGCCGTGGTGGGGGAGGGGGCCTTCCTGAATGGCCCCGTGGTACTTGACCGCTTCTCCGTGGTGGACGGCGGGGCCAAGGTGAGCAACAGCGTCATCTGGCCCCAGGTGTACCTGGGCGAGCGCTCCCGCCTTCGCCAGGCGGTGGTTTGCAGTGGGGCCACGATCAAGCCGGAGGTCCTCCTCGACGACGGCAGCGTGGTCGGCGATGACTGCACCATCGGAGCTCGCTCGATCGTGGAGCAGGGAGTCCGGATCTGGCCCGGGAAGGAGATCGAGCCGGGGTCAGTGGTCCACGAGTCAGTGATCTGGGCGGGCGCCTGGCGTTCGGCCCTCTTCAGCTCCGTGGGGATCACCGGCCTGATCAACGTCCAGCTGACCCCGGAGTGGTGCGCTCGCCTGGGAGCTGCCTGGGCCGCCACCCAACCCCGGGGGGCTGAGCTGGCGATCTGCCGGGATCGGAGCCCCGGCTCCCGGATGATCAAGCGGGCCATGATCTCGGGGATGCTCTCCGCCGGGGCGACTGTGGTCGACCTCAGTGAGCTTCCGGTGCCGATAACCGCTCACTTCACCCGGTCCTCGGCTGCCGCCGGCGCGGTCCACATCGTCGCCTCACCGCTGGACAGCCGGTCCGCCGACATCGAGGTCATGGACGACAAGGGAGTGGCCTTGGACCGCCGCCAGGAGCGTCGGCTGGAGAACACTTTCTTCCGCGAGGACTTCCGCCGGGTGGTCCCCCGGGAGATCGTGGAGATCTCCTACCCCGAGGGCGTGCAGGCCGCCTACGAGCGCCACATCCTGGCCGGACTGGACCTGGCGCGGGTGCGGACCGCTCACCCCCGGGTGCTGGTCGACTTCGCGTTCGGCTCCGCTTCCCTGGTCCTGCCGCGGCTGCTGCACCAAGCAGGGGTGCAGACCATCTCGCTCCGGTCCGGCTTCGACGAAGAGGCCAACTTCTCGCCGGTCCCCCGCGACCAGGAGGAGGAACTGCGCCAGGCGGCGAGCATCACCCGCACGGTCACCGCCACCTTGGGAGTGCGAATCGACCCTCCCGGGCAGAGGCTCTTTCTGGTGGACGATGAGGGCCAGGCACTGGACCACGACGAGGCAGCGTGCATGCTCGCGCTGCTGGCCCTCCGTGCCGCGCCCCGCGGGGTGGTGGTGGCTCCCGTGTCGGCCAGCTGGCGGCTCCAGGAGGTCGTGGAGGCTCAGGGCGGGCGTCTTCACCGCACGCGCGCCGACGTCGGGGCGGTGGTGCGGGCCGCGGAGCGGCAGGGGGCGGTGCTGGGGGTGGATGGGCTGGGAGGCTTCGTCTGGCCCGCCCATCTGGCCGCCTACGACGCCCTCTATACGGTCATGAACACCCTTCGGCTGGTGGTGGAGGACGGCTCCAGCGTGGCCCAGCTCCGGCGCCGTCTCCCGTCGGCGACACACCTGGAGGACGAGGTCTTCTGCCCGTGGGAGGTGAAGGGAGAGGTGATGCGGCTGCTGGTGGAAGCGCACCGCGGTGAGACGGTCGACCTCACGGACGGCATCAAGGTCGGATTCGAGGGAGGCTGGGTGCTGGTGCTGCCGGATCCAGACGCCCCCCGGTACCGCGTCCTGGCCTCCGGCCGCTCCCGAGAGGCCTGCCGGGATGCCCTCGGCAGCTCTGGGGGGGAGGTGCAGGCGCTGGTGGCCCAGGCGCTGGAGAAGGCGGGGTAGCCCTTGGGTTCTTCAGAGGAGGCTGATCGCAGATCGGCCGCAGCCTGGGGAGAGCGGCAATAGCCCATCCGGCAGCCCCGGCCGTCCACCAGGCGGAACTTCCGGAGGCTCACCGCAGCGGCGGCACCGGATGGCTGCGCGCAGCGGTGCTGGGCGCGGACGACGGGATCGTCTCCACCGCAAGCCTGATGCTCGGGGTCGCCACCGCCAGCGCCGGGTCCGGGCAGGTGCTCGCGGCGGGGATCGCCGGACTGGTCGCCGGAGCCATGTCCATGGCCGCGGGGGAGTACGTGTCGGTCTCCACGCAGCGAGACTCCGAGCGTGCTGATCTGGGGCGTGAGCGTGTCGAGCTCCGCACCGACCCCGAGGGGGAGCTGGCAGAGCTGGCGGCGATCTACGTCCAGCGCGGAGTCGAACCGGAGCTCGCGACCGAGGTGGCGCGGCAGCTCATGAGCCACGACGCCCTGGCCGCCCACGCCCGCGACGAGCTCGGCATCACAGAGCAGGGTCGGGCGCGGCCCGTCCAGGCGGCCATGTCCTCGGCCGCAGCCTTCGCGGGTGGGGCGCTCCTCCCGGTCCTGGCCGCACTCCTCAGCCCCCTCGCTCTGCGGGCCGCCGTGCTCGCCGCGGTGGCTTTGGTGGCCCTTGGGGTGCTGGGGGCGCTGGGCGCGATCGCTGGAGGCGCAGGATGGCGGCGGGGGGCGGTCAGGGTGCTGGTGGGCGGGTCGCTGGCCATGGCGGTGACCGCCGGCATAGGCCACCTGGTGGGGGCCGCCGGGCTCTGAGAGCTCAGTCCACCCCGAGGTCGAAGGCGGCGCTTATCTCCTCCGGACGGTACCGGCGCATGGCCAGGTGAGTGCTGGTGGCGGCGATGCCGTCCATGTCCGCGAGCCGGTCGTGGACCAGCGCCGCCAACTCCTCCAGGTCCGACACCGCGAGCTTGGCGATGAAGTCGACCTCGCCGGTGGTGGTGTAGACCTCGACCACCCCCGGGCAAGCCGCCAGCCTCGGCCCCAAGGACCCGAGATGCTCGCGCTCGGCGTTGATGAGAAGGAAGGCGGTGATCATGCTGCTCTCTCCAGGTGGCGGGCTTCGCAGAACCTACCACACCGTCACGGTATACTCGCTGGCCGGGCGGGAGTAGCTCAGTTGGTAGAGCGTCTGCTTCCCAAGCAGAAGGTCGCGGGTTCGAGACCCGTCTCCCGCTCCATAGCGAACTTCCGAGTTCAGTAACAGCATCTGCTAGGGCCGTTAGAGCGGCACAAAGCAGCCTGGAGTAGA
>JAKATL010000080.1 GCA_021827985.1 bacterium | reverse complement strand
GGGACATGGGGCTGGCCTCCAACGATGTGGCTCTGTTCGGGGCGTGTTTCATCCACCTGAGCAACCCACGATCCTCGTTGTGCCGCCCCTTCTCAACTCTGGGCGCCTGGCTTCCATGCTGACTGAACAGCGGGAGGCACCGCCCTCAGGCGACTCATAGGGTATACATCCCGAAGCTGGGGGGCCCAAGGAAAGGCGGCCGCTCCCAATCCCTCTACGGGTTCACGTCTCGACGCGGCGGAGTTCACCCTCGTTACGGCCTGCAGCTTCGCTTCTCCTCGCTTCGACCCCCGGATCTCGCCGAACGCCGGAGGTTGACTACCGGGCTCCTCTGGCGGATTGCCTGGGCGGGACTCACACCCGCTGGTTGATCGGCCCTTAGTCTGGGCACACGGGAATCTCAGGGATCAGGTCTTGGGAGTTCCAGGTGATCCCCAGCACTGCCACCACGGTGCACAGGCCGCCTCGGCTCAGAGTCATCATTCCGACCCGGAACCGCTCCCCAAGTTCCACAGGTGGTGGGGCATCCTCGCCAACTACCATGAGGAGGCTCCATTGCTGCTGTCCTTGTCCCGCTCACCCGAGTCTCTGTATGACCGCGGGCGATTCAATCTTAAGGAGTTCCCATGAGTTCACGACCGGTCGTGGCCCTGGACGTAAACGAGACCCTGCTCGACCTCAGCGCCCTGGACCCGATCTTCACCGCGGCCTTTGGCAGCCCCTCGTTGCGCACCGCCTGGTTTGCGCAGATGTTGCAGCTGGCTTTGGTGGCCACCATCACGGATCGCTACCTTGACTTCACGTCGGCCCAGCGGGCATCCCTGGAGATGCTGGCAACTCGTCACGGACCCCCGGAGGCCATGGAGCATGCCGACGAGCTGCTGGGCGCCATGCGACGGTTGCCCGCACACCCTGACGTTCGAGGCGGGCTGGCAAGGCTGCGGGAGGCAGGCTTCCGGCTGGCGGCGTTGACCAACTCACCGAGGGACGTCGCCCTCGACCAGCTGGGCAACGCCGGCATCCTCGACCTCCTGGAGGAGACCGTCTCTGCCGATGAGGTGCACCGCCTCAAGCCTGCCGCGGATGCCTACCACTTGGTGGCCCAGCGCATGGATGTTCCGGTTGACGGCGTGATGCTGGTGGCCGCCCACGCCTGGGACGTCAGCGGAGCCCTAGCCGCCGGCTGCCGGGCGGCCTTCATCCGACGCTCGGGGGCAGTGCCCGCACCGGTGGGCCCCCAGCCTGAGCTGGTGCTGGCTGACATCGAGGAACTGGCTCAGGCCCTCTTGCTCCGAAGCTGATGAGGCGCAGCGTGGCCTGTCAGCTCATGCTTGGGCCGGGGAGCTAGCCCCTGCCACTGGTACTCCCACCGCCGTTCCCGGGGGGGCCGGAGTTGCTTCCCTCGCTCTCTGGCCCAGCCGCAATACCAGTAACTCCATGGTCCGCGGGAGTGATTCGTGGCGGGTCAGGCGGGTAGCCGACAGCAATACGCCTGCGTTGGACGGGTCGATGAACGTCAGCCGACCGGCGGCGGCGGGTCTCGCACACGATGTCCCATGCGCCCCGTGCCCGTCGCGACTGGCGCTGGGGCCCACCTCCGTAGTACCGGCCCAGCTGCCAAGGGCCAACAGGAACTGACCACTGGCGGCGGTGTTGGGGTCCGCCCCGTACCAGGTGCTTTGGTACCGCCTGCCCTGATCCGGGCCGTAGGCGTCGAAGGGGGAGAAGATGTCCCGGGAGCGAGACTCGTCGCTCTGCCGCCGCGACATCTCCTACGCCATCCGCTGCCTGGTCAGCAGGGGCATCCAGTGGCCGGCGATGCCCACAGACTTCCAGCCCTGGTCCACCTTCTATGACTGCCTGGCAGGCTGGGAGGCTAGCGCGGCCAGCGCCGCCATGCGGGATGAGCTGCGCGCCCAGTGCCGGGCCGCACCCGGCCCCCAACCCGAGCCGGTCGCCTCGGTCATCGATTCCCCGTCCGTCACGGCAGCCGGGTCCGTCGCCGGGACCCGCTGGGGTTTGGCAGGAGGGAACAAGATCAACGGCCGCGGACGTCACCTCGCGATCGGTGCCCGCGCCCCGTGGCTGGTCGTGGTGGTCACCGCCGGCTTGGTCCGCGACAGCGCCCGGGACCTGCTTTACCGGATCCGCGCATCCTTGACTCTCCACAGCTGTGGCCCCGGCCCACGGCGGCTACGCTGGCAAGGTCCTGCTCCGGGCGCGAGACAACGTCAAGGTGAAGGTGTAGATCGTCCAGCACTGCGCCGTGCATTCCTTCGTGGTGCGCCGGCGCCGGCGGGTCGTCGAGTCGACCTAGGGCTGGAGCAAACCCTCCTGGCGCACCGTCCGCGATTACGTACGCCTACCCGAACACCACGGGACCGTGGTCCGCTGGTCCATGCTCCCCGCCATGACCCGGAGGCCTGCCCGCTACCGGCAAAGCACCCAGCACGGACCATTAGCCCGGCAGGCCACACGGGCCGCATGACGTTCCCGAACACGTTCTAAGACAAACTGCCCCGGCGGCAACCCCCGGCCCTGGCTACGGTTGCCGCCGTAAGTTGACTAGCTGAACTAGCACACGGCAAGGTACACTGCACGCGTGCCAAATCGCGTCGCCGTCACGGCCGCCTCCCTTGGCCTGGCGGTCCTGCTCGCAGCCTGTGGGTCCACGCCCGCGCGGGCCTCGGGGACCGCCAGCGTCGCCTACGCCGGCTCATTGGAGCTGGTGATGCAGCGTGACCTGGGGCCCGCCTTCAGCCGCCACACCGGCTACCGGTACGAGGGCAGGGGGGCTGGTGCCCTGGGGCTGGCCCAGGAGATCCGGGCCGGGGAGATCACCCCCAACGTGTTCATCTCGGTCGGCCCTGGACCGGTGTCCCTGCTCGAGCCCAAGTACACCTCATGGGCGGTGGAGTTCGCCAGCAGCCCCTTGGTGCTGGCGTATTACCCCAAGGGACCGCACGCTCCCGAACTCGCGAAGATAGCCTCTGGCAAGCTGCCGCTCACCGATCTCTTCCAATTGCTCGCGGAACCAGGGTTCCGGCTGGGCCGCACGGATCCCGCCACCGACCCCCAGGGCCAGGACTTCGCCATGATGTTCCAGCTCGCGG
>JAKATL010000052.1 GCA_021827985.1 bacterium | reverse complement strand
CGTAAGACCGGGCCTCGCCCGGCTGGTGGCTGTGAAGCAGGACCCGGGATCGCCCCGGAGCCCACCGGCTCGATCGGTGGTCCTCAGACCCCTGGCGCCCTTGTCACGGCTTGAGGAACGATGCGCTACATGACGCTCACACCCAACAAGAGCCTGCAGTGGGCGGACTCGGCGACCGACAAGCCCCGGGCCGGCGGGCTGAGCGACTTCGGCCTCCAAGTGGTCGCGGAGATGCAGCGGCTGGGCATGCTCGTGGACCTCTCCCACGTGGCCGAGTCCACCATGGCGGCGACCCTGGACGCCGCCACGGCACCGGTGATCTTCTCCCACTCCTCCACCAGGCACATCTGCGACCACCCGCGCAACGTCCCCGACCGGATCCTGGAGCGGCTGGGCGCCAACGGCGGAGTGTGCATGGTGACCTTCGTCCCGCGATTCGTGTCCCAGAGCTGCCGGGAGTGGGCGCTGGAGATGGAGGGCGAGGCGAAGCGTCGGGGCGTTGAGCTCGGTTCCGGAACCGACTCCCGAGGACCGATGGACGACTGGTTGGCTGCCCATCCGGCCCCCAAGGCGCAGCTCGCGGAGGTGGCCGACCACATTGACCACGTCCGCGAGGTGGCCGGGTTGGACCACATCGGCCTGGGGGGCGACTTCGACGGAACCCGGGAGACCTGCTCGCAGCTGGAGGATGTCAGCACCTATCCGCGCCTGCTCGGCGAACTGGCACGGCGCGGGTGGGGCGAGCAGGAGATTGACCTGGTGACCGGGGGGAACGTGCTCAGGGCGTTGCGGGAGGCGGAGGAGGTCGCGACGGGCAGATCGGCCCCGGATCCCCTCGGGCGGGCGTGGGCCTAGCGAGCCAGCGTCGGGTATCCGGCCATGGCCACTAGGACCAGGTGGCCACGGTGGCCCAGGACCCGGAGTCGAGGCGCCTCCCGGCGGAGCTGGGGCACCAGCCCAGCTAGGGTGATCAGCCAGGCGTGGCGCCTCATGGCAGCGGTCGCCAGCGTCGCATAGATGGCCACCCGGCTGCGGTCGGAGTAGTAGACCATGGTGGGGGTCGCCCCCACGAGGAGCCCCAGGGGCACCCTGCGGTCGGCGGCGGCCAGGGTGCCGATGGCCGCCTCAGGCACAGCGGTCGGCTCCGGCTGCAGGCTTTGCGAGAGCCCGGGAGCACCGGGCGTGTAAGGAAAGACGGCCGCCCGGCCTACCGGTATCAAGGCGGAAACGGCGAGCAGGCCCACCAGCCAGGGAAGGGCGGGAATGGGGCGGAGGGGGTTGCCCGGGAAAGCGGGGGCCAGCCGGCGCAGACGGGGCCACAGGTCCACCGCTGCCGCCGCCGCCCCGGCGAGAGCGCAGACCCCCAGCGCCACCAGCGGATGCGGGGAGGGCCAGAGGGCGAGGGCCAGCCCGGCGGCCACGGATCCCAGGGCAACCGTCACCCAACCGGCGTGCCAGGCCGTGGCGGCCCGCCACTCGCCCAGGCGCCCAAGCGGTGCGGCCAGAAGGATCGCCATGGCCGGGTACACAGGGGCCATGTACCAGGGCAACTTGGTGACCGCCGCGGAGAATCCCACCACTCCGACCACCAGCCAGATCACCGCCAGCCGCTCCGCCGAGTCCGGGGACCGCCACGCCCGCCGCCAGGAGCCCACCAGGCAGACCGCTAGAGGGGGGCCGAAGGCGCCCAGGCCTGCGGCCAGGAGCGGCAGGTAGTAATAAACCGGACGGGCGCCAGACTGGGTGCCACTCCCCACCCGAGCCACCACGTTCTGGGCCAGGTACTGGTCCCAGAACCCTGGCCCGTAGCGGAAGGACATCAGGAGGGGCCAGGATCCGCCTATGGCGGCCGCCACCAGGATGGCAGCCAGCAGCTGCCAAAGAGTGAACCCGGGGCGCCGGCGCCGGGCGGCGGCGTCGACCACCAGCACCGCCAGGGGAACCAGGGCGATAGCGCTGTCCTCCAGGGCCAGCAGGCCAAGGAATCCGCCAAAGGTGAGCGCCGCCGCCCAGCCGCCCCGACCCCGAAGCATCGCCCAGCCGCTGAGCACCGTGGCCGCAACCAGGGCGGCTGCCGGACCCGAGAGCATGGCTTCCCGGCTCAGGATCAGGAAGTAGGGCATGGTGAGGAGCGCCAGTCCGGCCACCGCCCCCACCCAGGTCGGCCAGCGGAAGTGGCGGGGCAGCGTCACCGCCAGGCCGGCTCCTAGGACCGAGGCGGAGGTCGCTGCCGGCAACCGATAGGAGAACGGTGAAAACTGATGCAGGCCACTCGCCACCAGAGCTGCTGCCCAGAAGTAGAGAGGGGGGCGGCGGAGGCGCGCACTGCCGTTGTAGATGGGCACGAGCCAGTTCCCGCTCCGGCCCATGTGGCGGATGATCACCGCGTTGATCGCTTCATCGAAGTCGACCAGCGGATGGCTCCCGAGCTGATGCAGGGTCAGGCCCAGACCCACAACCAGGACCCCGGAGGCGACGACCCACGGCGGCACCCGCCGCCACCAACTCCCCCGATCCTCGTTCAGCGCGCCTGCGGGCACCGTCGAGGTATCCAGCTCAGTGAGTTCCCGCCGCGAGCGCCGAGCGCGGGCTCAGCCGCCAGATCGCAGATAGCACAACAGGAATTAAACCTCCGGGGACAAGCGGGCACCCATTGCTCATGGGGGCGCACCTGCCAGGGAAGCCAGGGAGTATGGGGGCCCCCCCGCCCCCCGCACCAGGACCAGCACGGGGGAACCAGACTCCATGCGGAAGTGGCGCTCGACGTATGACTCCAGGGCTGGAGTCCAGGGTATGCGCACCCCGCTCGCCGGGGTGAGCAGGAGGTATCCAGCCCTCTCGAAGTACCCGCGCCAGGCACTCACGGCAGCTCCGCTGGAGGCCGCACCCCCGTTGGCCACCCTGCCCTGGGAGAGATCGATGGTGGCCCCGTATGGGTCCACCAGCGGCGGGCAGCCTGGACCGGCCAGATAACGGTTGGCGGAGATGAGGTATGCCGGGTTGTCGGTCACGACACAGGCGCCTCGGGGGATGAGACGGTCCAGGGCGGCAGCGGGGTCCGGGGCCGGCGACACCCCACGGGCCACCAGGAGAGCGTGCATCAGCGCTCCCAGCAGCACCAGCGCCGCCAGACCCACCGCCAACTCTCGGAGGAGGGGCAGGAGGCGGCCAGCGGCCAGCGCCAGCGAGAGCATCAGGAAGGGGCCGAGGAAGGTGGCGTAGTGGAAGTAGAAGTCGTCCGGGATCATGAAGGCCGCCAGGATGAGCACCAGGGACCCCAGGCCGAAGCGCTCAAGGGCCGTCGTCTTCCTCCGCCCCCACCAACCCACTCCGGGCGGTGGGACTCCGGCCTCCTGGGGAGACGGGAGGGCGAGGAAGCAGACGGCCAGAAAGCCGGCCAGCAGCCCCGCGACCGCCAATCCCAGCTGCCGCTGGAGTGTGGTGATCTGGACCACGTTGGTGATGACCACCCCGGTGATGAGGACCAGGCGGACCACGATCGGGACCCGGACCACGTCCACGCGCAGGGCCTGCGAGATGAGGACCTGGTGGACGAAGGCGGGGGCGGAGATCAGCAGGAATGGCGAGCAGACGAGCAGGAAGCCAACTCCGGCCCCGGCAATCAGCGCCAGAGCGCCCCGGGGGCGACGCCAGAGCAGCAGCACCAGCACCACTACGGGGAAGATGGCCCAGACCTTTATGGCACCGCCGAGCCCGAACGCTAATCCAGCCAGCCAGAGCCGACGGCCGGAACGGGTCAGGCCGTCCCCGTCGAAGGCGAGCCCGGCGCCGACCAGGCAGAAGAGGTTCAGGAAGGGCTCCTGATACACGGTCGGGGCACTCAGCAGGTCGTCCGGGTAGGCGGCCAGGGCAAAGCAGGCGACCCCCGCCACCAAGGGTCCGCGGTGGCGGACCAGCAGCCCCAGCAGCACCACATCTGCCGCGGACACGATCGGCACCAGGAGTCGGGCCGCGGCCATAGCGCCACGCGCGCCGACCCAGTGGGAAAGCGCAGCGATCGGCACCAGGAGGAGGGGCAGTCCGGGAGGCTGGATGGTCACAAAGTCCCGGTAGGGCAGCTGGCCGGCGACTATCCGGAGGGCAGCTCCCAGATACACGGAGTCGTCGTACTGGACGACTCCGAAGAGATGACCGGGCCGCAGAACCTCCTCTAAGCGAAGTCCCAGCGCCACGATGGCGGCGAGGAGGATCAGGCTGGTGGAGAGACAGCCGGCAGGGATCCTCAGGCCCGCCCACTCCACCGTCGAAGCGGACCGCGGTTGGACCGGGCCTGACAGGTCCCTGTAGGCCGTCCCACCCGGAGCCTGTCTCACCTCTCTGACTCGCGGCCGGGGGCGGAGGCGCCAGGTGTCGTCACCCGCGGCAGTGTAGCCACCACCGGCGCGTGAGGCCGCCGCCTGGCCCCTGGCAGCCCGACGGCGAATGGTGTTTACTAGTCTGGGCGGGGGGCCGTACCCGGTGCCAGGAGGCGGAGAGCATGTGGAACTTCCCCCAATTCAGCCGACCAGTTCAAGGTGCAAATGGAGCGCGACCCTGGTTGGGCATCCTGGGAGCCGCGGCCGGAACGTTGACGGTGGCGGCCCTGGTCGCCGGATGCGGAAGCTCAGCTCCCGCCAGCCACAAGTCGTCCTCGAGCGGCTCGGGGCTCGTGGTGCACACCGCCTCCGTGGTGGTGAATGGCAGGTCTGAGTCGGTTCTCACCGACGCCGCCGGACGGACGCTCTACTACAACACCAAGGATTCGGCCAGCAAGGTGAGCTGCAGCGGTGGGTGCGCCTCCATCTGGCCGGCGCTCACCTCCAGCGCCGGGTCGGTGAGCGCGCCCTCCTCGGTGGGTGGCAACTTCACCTTCTACAGCGGCCCCAACGGCCGCCAGGTGGAGTACAACGGGCACCCGCTATACACCTACTCGGGCGACACCGGACCCCACCAGAGCAAGGGCGAGGGGGTGCTCGGCATCTGGTACGTGGCCACCCCCGGCCTCACGGCATCGTCCAGCTCCTCCGGCTCCTCCGGCGGGTACTCCTACTGAGTCCGGTCGGGCCCGGCCCGCTGCCCGGACTGCTGCCCGTCTGAGGGCAGCAGTCGGGAGAGCACCGCGCGAGCCAGGTCGACACCCAGGGCCGCGGTGGCCAGCCCCAGAACCAGCCGGGCCACGACGGCCAGCCAGCCGCGGTCGGCGCCCACCTGCAGGCAGGCCAGGCCGATGAAGGCCAGCGGGAATACGCCCGCCCAGTATTCGGGCGCGCGTCCCGCCGCCTGCCGCCCGAGCCGGAGGCGCCGGGCGGTTAGGCTGGCGGGCAGCGGTACGAGTGCCGCCGCCAGGCCCAGCAGCGCGGCGCCGCCCACCGTCAGGGGAGCCACCGCCCCGGCCCAGACCCCTCGGGCAGCGGCGGCCGCCAGGGAGAACGAAATCGCAGCCAATGCCGGGACGCCGGCGACGATCCAATACGAGGGACCCAGCGTCCACAGAGGGGGCCTCAGACGCAGACGCCAGATGAGCCGGGCGGCCAGCATCAGGTAGGCCAGCAGGCCCAGTCCGAGCAGGGCCAGCTGCAGGGCGGCGAGGGGGCGGCTCCAGGCGACTCCGTGGCCGGCCAGAGCGGCCAGGGCACCACTGGCGGCCAGGGCGCTTACCGGTCCCAGGAGCCAGAAGGCCCCACCCTCCTCCAGCCAGCCCGCACCCCAACGCCGAGCCCAAATCCCGCCGCCCCAGAGGAGAGCGATCAGGGCTCCGATGACCGTGAACGCAAGGGAGAGCCCTCTCCAGCCGGCTGCACCGGCAAGCTCGGCCAGGACCGTGGTAGCGGCGGAGAAGGCGAAGACCCCCAGCCGGACGCGCCACGGCTCCAAAGCAGACCAGTAAGCTAGCGGCGACCTCAGCAGCCCTACCAGCTCACCTGCCAGGACCTCGGCATATGAGACCACCGCGATGATGAGCAGGGCCAGGGCCGGTCCCGGTTCGCCCACCCGGCGCAGGCCGAGAGCGATGGCTCCAGCGGCCATCACCAGGGCGAACCTCCCTGGAGCCGGATGTGGCGGAGCCGGCGGTCTCAACACGGAGAGGTTATGCGCGCGGATGGCGAAGGCGCCGCCGTCCAGTTGCGCACCAGCCTCCCCACGGCTCAGTATCAGGCGGCCGGGCCAGCATCAAGGAAGTCACCCAGCCAATGCCCAGCGACTCGCCCCCACCCTCTGACGACCCGGCGGCCGACCTCGAGCGGCGCATCACCCAGCCGGGCAGCCTCCCGGGCAACCGCTACGTGGTGGTTCGTCGGGAGGACCTGGGCTCTTTTCGACGTGGCCGGGGCGGAATGCTGGTTGCCACCGCACGGGCCGACGAACCCCGCAGCGGCGCCGCGCGCCTGACCTACCGGCTCAAGCGCGCGGTGATCGGTCGCCCGCTGCCGACCTCCGCGGTGGAGGCCGAGAGGCTGCCCGTCCGCCGCGCCCTGCCCACGCTGGCGTCCGACGCGCTCTCGTCCGTCGCGTACGGCCCGGAAGCGGGCCTAACGGTACTGGCCCTGGCGGGCGTCGGCGCCTTCGCCTTCGAGCTGCCCATCGCCCTCGCCATCGCGGCCCTCATGGTCCTGGTCACCCTCTCCTACCGCCAGCTGGTTCTCACACGCCAGACGGACGGCGGCTCCTACGCGGCGGCCCGGGACCACCTCGGCCGGTGGCCGGCGATGGTGGCCGCGGCGGCCCTGCTCGTCGACTACGTCCTCACCGTCTCGGTGAGCGTCTCCTCGGGAGCGGACGCGCTGGCCTCGGCCTTCCCCATCCTGAACGACCTCCGCCTCCCGATCGCGGTGCTTCTGGCCCTGATCTTGTGTGCCGGCAACCTGAGGGGAGTGCGCGAGGCCGGCGCCATGTTCTCCACCCCGACCTTCCTGTTCATCGGGGCGATGGGCGCGCTCATCGTGGTTGGTGTGATCCGGGCCCTCACCGGGGGGGTGCACCACGGCCTCGGGGTGTATCCGCCGATCCCCCACCCCACCGAGGCGCTCACCCCATTCCTGGTGCTGACCGCCTTCGCCTCCGGGTGCTCCTCGATGACCGGCATCGAGGCGGTATCCAACAGCGTCCGGAGCTTCCGGGAGCCGCAGGGCCGCAACGCCGCCCGCACCCTCTCATTGCTAGGGCTGCTGTTGGTGGTCCTCTTCCTCGGGGTCACCCTCCTGGACCTCATCTTCGGAGCCGCTCCCAAGCCGGGTGGCAGCCCTACGGTCCTGGCCCAGATCGCCCAGGACGTCTTCACCGGCCCGGGACGGTTCTTCTTCTACGTGATCCAGTTCTCGACCATGCTGGTGCTGGTGCTGGCCGCCAACGCCAGCTTCAACGGCTTCCCCCGGCTCTGCGCCTTCCTGGCCCGGGACGACCGTCTTCCCCACCGCTTCGGCGCCTACGGGGACCGGCTGGTGTACTCGGCGGCCATCCTGGTGCTCACCACCGTCTCGGTAGCGGTGATCGTGGCCTTCGCCGCCAACACCGACCACCTGATCAACCTCTACGCGATCGGCGTCTTCACCGCCTTCACCCTGGCCCAGACGGCGCTGGTCCGCTACGGCCTCCGGCACCGCCAGGGGCACTGGCGGCGAAACGTCGCCATCAACGCCGTTGGTGCCGCCGCCACCCTGCTGGTGGACCTCATCGTCCTGGTGGTCAAGTTCCGCTTGGGGGCCTGGGTGGTACTGATCATCGTGCCCTTGGTGGTGGCGTACTTCTGGTATGTCAGCCGGCACTATCTCAGGGTCCGATCCGAGCTGGGGCCCGTCGCTGCGGACCGCGCGCGCCTCCAGCCCGACCGGACCCTGGTGCCGGTTCGGCAGCTGGACGGGCCAACGCGCCGAGCCCTCAAATACGCGCTGGCGCTCGGACCTCGGCTGATAGCGCTGGCCATGTCGGAGGATCCGGGCCTCGAATCCCAGCTCCGAGCCTATCTCCACGACCAAGCGAAGGTCCGTCCCACGGTGGAGTACGAGGTGGTATCGCGCCCGGGCTCCAACCGGTCGGTGCTCGCCTACCTCACCGAGCTGGCTCCGTCCCTGCCCGACCATCTGGTCACGGTTATGGTGCCTGAGAGCGTCACCAGCTCCGGGATGCTCGACCTCCTGAGGCGGCCATCCGCCCTACGCCTCAAGTTCGCGCTGCTGCGCCGGCCGGGGGTAGTGGCGGCCAGCTTCCCGGGGCACCCAGGCCAGGATTCAACCGAAGGTGCCCTGAGGCCGGGGGCCCGGCGGGTGGCGGTGGTGCCGGTTGCCGGTCTCGACATACTGGCCCAGCGGGCGCTCAGCTATGCCCGGCACATCGCCGACGAGGTCATCGCGGTCCACGTGGCCACCGGTCAGCCCCAGGATGTGCCGCGTCCCGACGGCACCCAGCGGCGCGACGACCTGGGGATGGAGCCCAGCGACGAGGCCCGAGAGTTGGTGGCGCAGTGGGATGCCTGGGTGGACTCCCACCTGGAGTCATCCGCCCCGCTGCCCCGTCCCAAGCTGATTCTGGTCCTCTCCCCCTTCCGAACGGTGGTGCAGCCGGTGCTCCGCTATCTCCAGGGTTTCGGGGAGAAGAACCGTGACACCCTCTGCACCGTGGTGCTCCCCGAACTGGTGGCGCGCCACTGGTGGAACCAGATACTCCACAACCACCGGGCCTTCCACATCAAGTCGGCCCTCCTGGGCCGCGCCGACTTCGCGGTGGCCGACGTCACCTTCGATCTGGGCCGCCCGCCCGAGAGCTAGCCCGCTGGGCCCCGGATGAGCACCACGCCTCTGCCTAGAATGGCGGAATGCCGACTCACAATGTCTCGCTCACCAAGGGGGAGGCGGAGGCCCGGGCTGCTCTGATCTCCGACTGCCACTACCGGCTGCAGCTCGACCTAGCCCTCGGGCGAGATCGCTACGGCTACCGGGTGGAGCTAGAGTTCGCTGGCGAGGCCGGGGCCACGACCTTCCTGGACGCCCAGGTGGACCAGATCTCCGGAATGACCTGGCAGGGGCAGGAGCTCTCGCGGGAGGCCTGGCGCGAGCAGCGCATCCAACTGCCCCCGCTGGCGGAGCGCAACCGCGTGGAGGTGTGGGGCACCTCCAGCTACCACCGGACGGGGCTGGGGATCCACCTCGCCGTGGACCCCGCGGACTCCGAGGCGTATGTGTACACCGATCTCGAGCCCGCCGACGCCCACCGGGTCTTCCCCTGTTTCGACCAGCCGGACATCAAGGGGATCTTCGAGATCGGCGTGCGGGTGCCTCAGGACTGGACGGTGGTGTCCGCCGAGCCAGGCCGGGCCGGGAAGGCCTCGGACGATGAGGGGGCCAGGTGGTGGGAGTTCGCCCCCACCCGCAGACTCTCCCCGTATGTGCTGGGGATAGCCGCCGGAAGGCTGCACGCCATCAGGTCCCAGCACGGCCAGATCCCCCTCGGGCTCTTCTCCCCCCTCTCCCTCGGGCAAGACCTGGAGAAGGCGGCCGAGGAGATCTTCGAGGTGACCCGTCAAGGACTCGACTTCTACCAAGAGCGCTTCGGCGTCCCCTACCCCTACCGCAAGTACGACCAGGTCTTCTGCCTGGAGAAGGTCAACGGGGCGATGGAGTCTCCCGGCTGCGTCACCATCACCGACCGGATGATCTACCGGGGACGGCCCTCGGCCCGGGAGAGCTCCCAGAGGGCGGAGGTGATCCTCCATGAGATGGCCCACATGTGGTTCGGTGACCTGGTCACCTTCCGCTGGTGGGATGACCTGTGGCTCAACGAGAGCTTCGCCACCTTCATGTCCGCCGTGTCCGCCGACGGGGCGACCCGCTTCGAGGACTCCTGGACCTTTTGGGCCACCTACTTCAAGCAGCTGGCCGTGGAGGAGGACCAGCACTCCACCTCGCACCCGGTGGTGAGCGAGGTTCCGGACTCCGAGGCGGTCCATCTCAATTTTGACCGCATCACCTATCAGAAGGGGGCAGCCGTCATCCGCCAGCTGGCCACCTGGGTCGGGGAGGAGGCATTTTTCGCCGCCATCCACGACCACCTGGCCGCCCACAGTGAGGGAAATGCCACCTTGCATGACCTGATCGGGGCCCTGGAGAAGACCTCCGGGCGGGACGTGGAGGGGTGGAGCCGGGCCTGGTTGGAGACGACGGGGCTGAACACCATCCGCGTGGAGGTGGAGGAGATGAGAGGGCCGGACGGGCCGCTGGTGCAAGGGGCTGCGCTGGTGCAGACCGCGCCCCCCGCGCAGCCCACCATCCGCCCCCACCGGCTGGGGGTCGGCGAGTTCCGGTGGCGCGACCGGAAGCTGGTCCTGGAGCAGCGCCACGAGGCGGAGCTGGAAGGGGACCGAACTGAGATCCCGGGACTCCGGGGGAGGCTGCGCCCCCCCCTCCTCCTACCCAACGACGAGTCCGTCACCTACGCCAAGATCCGCTTAGACCCGGTCTCGCTGCGGACCGTGGAGGCCAGCCTGGCGAGGGTCTCGGATGCCCTGGCCCGGGCGGTGATCTGGGATCTCCTGTGGGACATGGTGCGAGATGCGGAGCTGCCAACCAGTCGCTACGTGGCCACCGTGGCCAGGAACCTACCCGACGAGACCGACCAGTCACTGGTGCCGGTGGCCCTCGGCCAGGCGCGTCAGGCGATCGCCAACTTCGGGTCCCCGGCGCACGGGGACGAGATGGAGGCGAGCCTGGCAGATGCCGCAGCCCGGGCGCTGGAGCGTACCGAGCCGGGGGGACTGGACCAGCTCACCTGGCTGCGCGCTCTCTTGGTCTCAGCCACCACCCCCGCCCAGCTGGCCCGGGTCGAGTCGATGCTCCATGGCGACGGCCTGCCCCCGGGGGCGGTGCTGGATCTGGAGATGCGCTGGCGGCTGGTGACCGCCCTGGCGGCCCGTGGGCTCCTGGGGGAGAAGGACGTGGACCGGATGCAACGGGCCGATTCAACCGCCACCGGCCAGGTGAGGGCGCTGGCAGCCAGGGCCGCCATTCCCGAGCCCGAGGCCAAGGAGGCGGTGTTCCGCCACCTCACGGAGGAGGACTCGGCGAACGTCGAGGAGACGATCTGGGTGGGCCGGAGCTTCGCCGGGGTGCGGCGTCCGGACCTCCTCCTGCCCTTCGTGCCGCGCTTCTTCGCGGCCATCGACCGGCTGCTTCGGCATCGCGGGTCGGAGTACACCAGGGACTTTGCCTACTGGTTCATGCCGGCCCTGCCCGCCGACCCCCTGCTGGTCTCCGAGGTGAGAAAACAGCTGGCCCGGGAGGACCTGGCACCCGACCTCCGGCGCATCTACCAGGACGCCCTGGAGGAGGCGGAGAGAGCCATGCTGGCCCGGGCCGTGGACGAAAAGGCCTATACCGGCAGCTGATCGGCCCCAAGCGCCCCGACCCCGAACAGCTCAAGACAGCCTTCCACTCCGGTCACCAAGACCTGGTGGCGGCGGTGCCGCTCCCACCGCTCCCGGGTGAGGCGAAGGCCTTCCATCCGGTCTGGCCTTCCCCGCCGCGGCGCCAGCCAGCTCCCGTTGGGCTCATAGCCCAGCCGCCGGGAGACGCCCAGGGAGGCGGCGTTGTCGTGGAACGCCGAGCTGTGGGCCTCCAGCGCTCCCAGGTGGTTGAAGGCCAGCTCCAGAACAGCTGCCCGCATCTCCTGCCCCAGCCCCCGACCCTGGTACGCGCGGCCCAGCCACGAACCCGTGCTCACCCTCCGGCAGGCGCCGAAGTCGACCCCCTTGAGGTCCTGGGTCCCCACGACCCGCCCGTCCCGGGTGGCCACCGCCATATACACCCAGGAAGTGGGGGTCCAGTCGGCGATGGAACGCAAGACGTGCTGCACGGCTTCCCGCTCCCGCTGCGGGGAGGGGCGGTCGGTCCAGGGCACCCCGAACGGCATCTCCCCCTCCGGGTGGATGCCCTGTCCCACCAGCTCCACCATCTCTTCCAGCAGAGCGGAGTCGGGGAGCCGGAGTACCAGGCGGTCGGTCGTAAGTCGCAGGTCGTACAGCGGCCAGTGGCTCACCCTGGCGAGGGTATCAGCTCATGTGGGCCGTCAGCCCGGCACCGGAGCCCGGTGGGAATCGGCAACCGGCAAGCCGGGCACTTCGATCGCCTCCGGAACCGGGACGGGATGGTGGAGTTCGAAGACCTCCTCGCTGAAAAGAAACCGGTCGCCGACCTCGAGCTCCGCCCCGGCCATCCGCAGCGGCACGAGGAGGCTGACCAGCTTCAGGATCCCGACCGCCATCGCACCTGAGTAGGCGCTTACCACCAGGAGCCCCAGGAGCTGCACCAGCAGCTGGCCCGGGTTTCCGTGCAGGAGGCCGGCCGCCGCCACACCCTTGGCGGAGCCGAGCCCGGGATAAACGACCATGGCCGGGTTGGCCACCAGCCCCACCATGATCCCCCCACCGCCCCGGCCAGGAAGTGGGTGTGCACGACTCCCAGGGTGTCGTCGCCACGGCGGAAGGGGAGGCGGCCGGAGAGCCGGTTCATGGTGTACCAGGGGATGGCCGCCCCGAGAAGTCCGACCAGCAGCGCCCCCAGGCCATCCACATGTCCCGCGGCCGGGGTGATCGCCACCAGGCCGCAGATCATGCCGTTGATGGCCCCAGCCACCGAGAGCTTGCGGTTGAAGTTGAGGTCGAGGAAGAACCACGCCAGCAGGGCGACCGCGGTCGCCAGGTTGGTGTTGAGGACCGCGGCCGCGGCGTCCGAGCCAGCGAAATACGGATCGCCCCCGTTGAAGCCGTTCCACCCCAGCCAGAGGATCCCGGCCCCAGCGATGGCCAGCAGCATGTTATTGGGCTTGAAGTCGCGCTGGTCCTGCTCGGTCCGGGGCCCGACCACCAGGGTGGCGACGAAGCCGGAGATGCCGGCCGCCACATGGATCACGTAGCCGCCGCTGTAGTCCACGACTCCCAGCTGGGAGAGCCAGCCACCGCCCCAGATCATGAAGGCGTTGACGCTGTAGACGGCGAGCGACCAGAGGGGGACGAAGAGCGTCCAGGCGCGGAGGTTCATCCTCCCCAACACAGCGCCCGCCAGGATCACCGGGGCGATGGCGGCAAAGACGAACTGGAAGTAGATGAGGGTCGCCTCCGGGAAGGCGAACTTGGGCATCAGGCCAACCAGCAGCGGGATCGAGGCCCTGCGCTCCTCGCTGAGCGCGCCCAGCACCGGCTGGGGGATGCCGACCACTGACCCGAGGAGCGGATGGCCGAAGGCCGCCGTGAAACCCCCCAGGACCCACACCACCAGAACCGCGGCGAAGGCGTAGATCGCGAACAGCGCTGAGCTGACCGCCCATTTGCGCTTCACCAGCCCCGCCGTACAGGATGGCCAGACCGGGGATCGACTGGAGGCCGACCAGGGTGGCCGCGGTCAGCTGCCAGGAGTTGTCGCCGGAGTTCACGAACGACGGGGCGGGCAGGTACATGCGCTGACCTCCTTGCACTGCTCCGGGGCGACCTGGGCCGAGCCTAGGGCCGCAGGCGCACCCGCACCTCATGTCGCGGACCCGAAGTTTTCATGCTTACCTGGGGGCTACCACCCAACCGCCTCGCCGCGTCGAACCGGTGGGTCCACAGCACGACCGTGGTGCCACCGCAGGGGGTGCTTCGACCCGGCGGCGGGTCAGGTGGGTATGGCCCCGATCAACTCCAGGATCCGCGTCGGGGGAAGGTGCTGCTCCAGCACCCGAGCTCCGAATGGGGAGAGGGCGTCGGCGATGGCGTTGCAGATGGTGGGCGGGGCGGCGATCATCCCCCCCTCCCCCACTCCTCGGAAGTTGACGTCCGGATCGAGGCGCACCGGGCTCAGGTGCTCGATCTCAATGTGGGGCACATCCAGGGCCGTCGGCAGCAGGTAGTCCATGAGGGTGGCGGAGAGGTACTGTCCTTGCGGGTCATAGGCGGAGCGCTCCAGCAGCACCGCGCCCACCCCCTGGGCGATGCCGCCACGGATCTGTCCCTCCACCACGGCGGGGTTGATCATGTCTCCGCAATCCTCCACCACCAGGTAGCGGAGGATGCGCACCAGCCCGGTAACCGCGTCCACCTCGACCACGCAGCAATGGGTCCCCCCGGACCAACCGCTCTCGCCGCCGTCGAAGTCCGCGGTTGCGGTGAGATCCGCATCCGTCCCCGGCGGAAGCCGCCCGGATCGGGCCGCCAGGTCGATGCGGTCGATAAGCTCGGCGAGGGGCAGGCGCCCCCCGGGAACCCCGGGACCGACCAGCTCACCGCCGGAGATGTCCAGCTCAGGGGGAGCCAGGTCCAGGATCTGGGCCGCCGCCTCCAGGACCTTGCCCCGCAGGCGGCGGGCGCCGTGGAGGGCGGCACCGCCGGCCATGGCCGCGAAGCGGCTCCCACCGGTCCCGAATCCCGACGGTGTCCGCTGGGTGTCCCCGACCACGACCCGGACCTGCTCCAGCCGCACCCCGAACTCGTCCGCCGCCACCTGGGCCAGGGTGGTCCGATGGCCCTGGCCGTGCGGCATCTGGGCGGTGTGCACCAGTAGTGACCCGTCCTGGTCGAGCTCCACCCGAACCTGCTCTGTGTTCTCCTCGCCCCCCTCCTGGCGGGGACCCGGGGCCGGCTCGATGTAAGTGGCGAAGCCGATTCCAAGGTACCGGCCCTCCTCCCGCAGCCGGACCTGCTGCTCCCGGAACCCGCTCAGATTCACGATCTCGGCGGCTCGAAGGAGGGACTCCCGGGCGGTTATCCCCGCGAGGCTGGGACCAGTCACCATCCGCAGAGGAGGCTCATCCCGGACGGCGAGGTTGCGGAGCCTCACCTCCGACGCGGTGATCCCCAGCTCCTGGGCCACCAGGTCGATCATCCGCTCGCGCACGAAGGTCTCCGCCGCCCACGGTCCCCGGTAGGCCACGTAGCTGGCCTTGTTGGTGACCACCCCGGAGCCGGTGAAGGAGAGCGCCTCCACCCGGTACGGGCCGGGGATCATCTCCCGGACGATGTCGACGACCCCCGGCGCGAAGCCCGGGTAGGCGCCGCTGTCGATGACCATCTCGACCCTGAGCGCCAGGATCCGGCCTGCAGCGGTCACCGCCGCCTCGACCTCGAAGCTCTCCTCCCGCGCCTGGCCCGATACCGTGAGGTTCTCCCAGCGGTCCTCGACCCAGCGCACCGGGCGACCCAGCGCCCGGCTGGCGGCGCAGCAGGCAACCTCCTCGCGGCTGGCGCCGAACTTGAGACCGAAGGAACCCCCCACGTCCTCGGCCACCACCCGGACCCTGTCCAGCGGCATCCGCAACTGCTCGGCCAACATCTGGCGGGTGGTGTTGACCCCCTGCGTGGAGGCCCGCACCACCAGCTGGCCAGAAGCGGCATCGAAGTTGGCAAGGATGGCCCGCCCCTCCATAGGTACGTTCTGGTGGCGGTGCTGACGGATGGAGGCGCGCACCATGCAATCCGCCCTGGCGAAGGCCCCTTCGACATCCCCGAAGACCTTCGTCTCCGGGCCGAAGAGCCGATTGCCGCCCAGCTCCTCGAAGATCGCGGGCAGGGTCTGTAGCAGTGGTGTGTCTTGCTAAGCGAACATGAGTGATGTGTAAGACTTGGTGGCATGGCATTACTGCGACTCAAGGCGGCGGCGGAGGTGCTGGGAGTGCACCCGGTGACGTTGCGCC
>JAKATL010000079.1 GCA_021827985.1 bacterium | reverse complement strand
CCTACACCTACTGGGACTACCGGCAGGGATTCTTCCGTCGGGGCTTGGGCATGCGCATCGACCTGCTGCTGGGATCCCCGGAGGCTGCCCGGGCGACGACACTGGTTGAGGTCGATCGCTCCGCCCGAGCGGCCTCCCGCCCCAGCGACCACGCCCCGCTGACAGCCACCCTGGCGGGACTCTAGCCGCCCGCGCCGACCCCATACGCGGAGTTCACCTGCTCGCGGGCAACCGGTGGCTCGGCATTGAGCGGGGTGACCGGGACAGCGCCAGTCGACCACATCCCCGTACCGTCGGCCGGCCGATCGGTCCGATTCCACCAGGATGGCCGGAGACAACCAAGGGTGGTCGTCGAGGTGCCGCATCACCTCCTGCCCGACCGCCCCTGTGGCACCGAGGACCGCGAGGCTCCACTTTGGCATATGTCATTCGGAGTCTGGCGGATCCGGGCAGAGATCCTCTATGCCGGGGCGGCCCGCACACCCCTTTCAACCCTGTATGGTTGGGCGATGATCGTCTCCACCCCCGCCCGGGTTCGGCCCGGGCTGGTCACGGCGGCTGCACGGGTCAACGGTGATCCGAACGTCCGCCCCATGGGACGAATGCGTTGGCGTGCCTCGGGGGACACGCCGACCTCCCTCTAGCGCCACGCGCTAGCTCCCCCGAACCGCATCCCGGGCGTCGCCGCGCCCTGGGGCAGTCAGCGTGACTACCCCCAGATGCCATCAATTGCCGTCAGGAGAGCTGCCATGTCCGACCTCTTCCACCTGGGCTGCCCCGTCTGCCGAAGGCGCTTTTCGGGAGAAGCCACCACGATCTGCCCGGCCTGCTTTTACCCGACATCCATAACGTACGACCTCGACGCCGTGCGCCAGCGCATCAGCCACGAGGCAGTGCAGGCACGTCCACGCGACATCTGGCGCTACCAGGAGCTGCTCCCCGTCACGCCGGGTGCCGGCGGTCTCGCCGGGGTGGGCTGGACGCCGCTGATTCCCGCTCCCAGGCTGGGCCGAAAGTTGGGCTCCGGCGACGTGCTCCTCAAGGACGACGCGGCCTGCTTTCCGACCCTCTCGTTCAAGGATCGGGTGGTGGCGGTGGCCCTGGCCGCAGCCCGGGAACTGGGCTACGGGGTGGTCGGCTGCGCCTCCACCGGCAACCTCGCCAACGCCGTGGCAGCCCAAGCCGCACGGGCTGGGCTCACCTCCTGGATTCTGGTGCCCGCGGATCTGGAGGCCGCCAAGCTGCTGGGGACTGCCGTGTACGGGGCGCATCTGGTCCGGGTCGCCGGCACCTACGATCAGGTCAACCGGCTTTGCCTCGAGATCTCCGAGCGCCACGGCTGGGGGTTTGTCAACGTCAACCTGCGTCCTTTCTACGCGGAGGGGTCCAAGACCGTGGCCTTCGAGATCGCCGAGCAGCTCGGCTGGCGCCTGCCGGACAACGTGGTGGTGCCCATGGCCGGGGGCTCACAACTCACACGCATCGCCCGTGGGTTTCAGGAGCTGGTGGATGTCGGCCTGGTGCCTGCCCATCCAGTGCGCATCTTCGGCGCCCAAGCCGAGGGATGCTCGCCGATCGTGACAGCCTTCCTGGAGGGTTCTCGCCAGGTTGTCCCGCAGGTACCCCAGACCATCTGCCGCTCACTTGCCATCGGGGACCCTGCCGACGGCTACACCGCCCTCGAAGCGATGACCTCGAGCGGAGGCGGGGCCGGGCTCGCCAGCGACCCTGAAATACGCCAGGGAATCCGGATCCTGGCGGAGTCCGAAGGGATCCTGGGAGAGACGGCGGCCGGCGTGACCGTGGCGGTGGCGGGCCGGCTGCTGGCGGAGGGCAGGATCGGGGCTGGCGACACCACCGTGCTCTGCATCACCGGCAACGGCCTCAAGACACTGGAGTGCCTGGACGGACACCTGGACCTGGGGGCGCCGCTCGACCCATCGATGGCCGCCTTCGAGGCCCGGCACGCCCAGCTGGCGGGGGCTGCCTGAATGACAAGTCCGCTCCCAGTCCTGGCGATGAAGTTAAGCGGCACCTCGATGCTTGGGCCGTAGGGCATGGGGCGTGCAGCCCCGATCCTCGCTCCCGGTGCTCCCAGCGCTGTGGCCGTGGTCCCAGCCATGGCTGGGACCACCGACGAACTCCGCCGCGCGGCGTGAGTGCGGCTGCCGCCGCAGGTTCTGGCTGGAGGAAGCCGCGGGCGCCGTCAGCGCGGACCCTCCCCGGGTCGCACGTGGCCTCTTGGGGAGGCGACAGATGGACTCCTTCGCCGCCCAATTGGAGAGCGCGATCCACGGCGCCGTCCCCAGAGTTGAGCTGGCGACCGCCCGGGGGCCCTCCGGCAAACGGGACGCCTCTGGACGGAGCACTTCCAGGAGCAGGTGTCCGTGGTCGTCGTGGCTGGGGAGGCGATGCGCGGCACCGCCGGGATCGCCGGGCAGATGTTCGGGGTATGGGGGAGCGGGGCATAAACGTGATCGCCATCTCCCAGGGATCCTCACGGCAGGCCGTGGCCGTGGTGGTGCGGCGCCAGGACCAGGGTGACGCGGTGCGTGCGGTGCCCCGCGTGTTGGGACTGGGCGGTTCGGACGTATGACCGGACGCGCCGCCTCAGGTCCTGAGGTAAGAGGCTCCGTTCACGTCCAGGATCGCTCCGCTGGAGAACCGGGCTTCAGGGGAGGCCAGGTAGAAGATGGCGGCCGCCACCTCCTCAGGGGTGGCCACCCGTCCGAAGGGGCTCTGGCGCTGGATCTCCTCCCCCCGGGGCCGCTTCAGCTCCTGGTTGTACATGTCGGTGGCGACCCAGCCGGGTGCCACCGTGGCGATGCTGATCCCATGGGGCGCCAGCGCCACCGCCAGCGACTGACCGAGCGCGTTGAGACCTGCCTTGCTGGCCCCGTATCCAGGCTGCCCAGGCTCGCCCCTGAAGGCTCCCCGAGAGGAGACGTTGACGATAGCTCCGCCCCTTCCCATCATCTTCCGCGCAGCGAAGTACATGAGATAGGCCGGAGCCAACAGGTTGACCTCCAGGGTCCGCTCCAGCGCCCGCCTCCAGGGATCGAACTCCATCTCCAGGAGATCATGGGGCAAACTGACCCCCGCGTTGTTGACCAGGACGTCGAGTCCCCCGAGAAGGGCACAGGCCTCCTCGATCACTCGCTCGGCCACCTCAGGATCGGAGAGATCCCCGG
>JAKATL010000007.1 GCA_021827985.1 bacterium | reverse complement strand
GGACCATCCGCACTGCCCGCTCCCGCAGCTCCTCCGGGTACCGCCGCGCAAAAGGACTCGTCTTGGTCTCTTCCATGGCTCCACATTCTCCAAGGTGCGGAGCCTCCACTAAACCCAGGGCGGTTCAACCCTGCTCGGAGGGCACCACCATGCCAGAGATGCCATTCCTTCAATGGAGCCACGGCGTTGCAGCCGTGGAGACCGGTGCTTGCCGAGGTTGAGACGGGCCACCGATCCCTGCCTTCAATGGAGCCACGGCGTTGCAGCCGTGGAGACAGCGAACACCCCGAGGTGGCGGGCCGGGCTGATCTCCCTTCAATGGAGCCACGGCGTTGCAGCCGTGGAGACGGGCGTTCCCCAGGTTGGCCGGACGGCCTGGGATGGTCCTTCAATGGAGCCACGGCGTTGCAGCCGTGGAGACGATCCAGGCCAGTTTCGTATCAGTATTCAGTCGTTTCCTTCAATGGAGCCACGGCGTTGCAGCCGTGGAGACGGCGGGATCTGATCTCGCCGACAGTCAGGATACCTCGTGGGACCAGGGCTGCCCCACATGGTGACCGCCTGCGTCGGCGTCTGGACGCCCGCCGTGATCGAGCGGGCCCGCTGACACCGGCGCAGACTCGTGCGAGCGGCTGTGAGGCGACTCCCTATCACCTCGCTGCTCGCATGTCGGTAGTGCTATGAGATTGTCAAGGAGCGGCCAGTCAGACGATTGTGGACCGGCGAACTTCTGGGACGCGGCCAACGCCCAGCGAGCGGATCCGCTTGGATCCGCTGCCCGAGGCTGGCCCGAGGTCGACGATAGCCATGGAATCCTCGGACAGGCTCATCACTCGGAGCACTGCTGTCTCCAGCAGTACCCGCTCCGTAGCGGATAGGTCGCAGAGAAAGACCGAGTATTGCAGGGGATCTCCAAAGCCAATCATGGCGTCGTGCATGCGGCGCAGGCGGGTGGGCTCCCGCACGTCGTAGCAGACGAGCAGTCGGTGGCGAGGCCGAGTCATCGGGTCGTGAACGCCCGATAGCAGGGGAGCTCTCCCGAGATGGTCCGGGCAAGCAAGCGGGCCTGAACTCCGAGTATGCGGCGGTAGCTGACAGAGTAGCCAAAGAGCGGGTGGCGGATCACGGTGTCCATGCGCTCCTCGTAGGCGCCGATGACCGTGCGGCGAGCCTGGTCCTTCAGTGCGACGGCCAAGCCGCGCCGCAGGAAGTCACCTGGGCCGAGGATCCGATTGTTCAGCAGGGTCAGGGCCACGGAGTCCGGCAGCAGGGCGCGGAACTCCTCCGCCAGATCTAGGGCGAAGGACGGCCGTCCGTAGTGGAGCTGATGGAGGACCCCACGATAGGGGTCCAGACCGACGCCGAGCAACGCCACCACAGCATCGCGCGTCAGGAGGCTGTAGAGGAACGAGAGCACCGCATTGACCGGATCGGTCGGCGGTCGTCGGACTCTGGCGCGGAAGTCGAATCCGCTGGACTCTGTCAGCATCCCGGCGAAGTGGGAGAAGTAGGCCTTGGCCGCCAAGCCTTCGATGCCGAGGAGCTGGTCGATCGAAGTCACCTGCTGCGCAAGTGTGCCCAGCCGGCTGAGTTCGCGCAGCACCCCGTGGGATTCGCCACGGTGATTCCGTCGGAGCAGGGTTCGCTGATTCTTGATCTTGCCGACCACCAGGGCCTGGGCCAGCGGCAGGCAGGCCGCCGGGTCGGCGGCGAATCGGTATTGGTGGCTACGGAGTTCGACGTTGCGGAACGCGACGCCAGTCGTCAGGGCGACGAGCCAGCCCCCGTAGGTATGGTGCAGGATTGGAATCTCATGTTCGGTCAGTGCCCGGATGGCCTGGGCAGAGATCGACACGTTGCCGTACAAGGAGAGGCTCGCCACATCGAGCAGGCGGATCTGCTCGGTAGTCCCATCATGACGATGAACGACCAAACGCTCGCCAGCCTTCCCCACCGACGCACCCTGCTCGACCACATAGACGAGGCCGATGTCGTCCCTGCCTGGCACCAGGCGCCGAACTTCTCCCAGCGGCATCCCGCGCAAGAGGTTGACCTCGTCAGGCAGGCATATTCCAACCAGCGAGCATCTAGGACACTTGGGGCTGTCGACCAGTGGTGGTGGCGGCACCGTCTGCGCGCCCAACTCCCGCAGCTCGGTGAGAAGCTGGCGGGTTCGGGCCACTAGGCCCTCGTCGAAGGCCACGGGGACTCGTTGTTTCGTCGCCGCGAAGTAGAGAACCCCCTCCTCGCAGCGGTAGCCGTTCTCCCGAAGCAGCAGTCCTTGGGCGCATAGCTGGACTAGTTCGGGCTCCCAAGGTCCTTGGGGACCGGGCGCCCCCTTCTTGTAGTCGACGGGCCGGACCGTGCCGTTCGCCCCCTCCAGCAAGTCAAGACGGGCAATCATCCCGAGGTCGGGCGAGGACAGCAGGACGGATCGCGCCGCGATCCGGTCCTCGAGGGCGAGTTCGTCAGGCGGGGGGAGCGAGCCGCTCTCCTCGTCTACCCGGCGATGCACCAGCGCGCCCTTCAGGGTGTCCTCACTGTGTGCGAACTCTCCCTGGACCCACTCCAGATGGAAGAGCCGGGGACAGTAGACGAACTCGTTAAGCATCCGGGCAGGGACCAGACGGGGTTCCGCCGTGTCGGTGGAGGTCACCGCACCGGGGCGAACAGCCCGAGACCGAAATGGCTCAGCGCCCCGATGGCTATGGGCCCCGCGACTGCCTCAGGGAAGGTGATCTCAAGGCCCGTGGCTCGCCGGGCGTCCTGCAGGTGGTCCGTCGTCGGTCGGTACCGCCGGAAAGTTAGCCAGTCACCCTCGACGGGCCGGATTCCGGCCGGGGGCGGCTGATCGCGCCACGCGAGTTCCTCTGCCACTTGGCTCGCCAGATGCTGGCCCCAGGGCATTCTGCGCTTGGGATGGCGCGCCGGTGCAAACGGGGTGACACTTCGCCACACTCTCGCTGGCCCCACCAGTTCCGGGGCGACGTCTGCGATGTCCCCGACCGCCTCCAGGCCGAGGCGCGCGGGCCGGAAGTCGGGCAGGTAGGCGTATCCGACCAGGCGGTCCAGGGTGGCGATAGCCTGGACGGCCCCCTCGTCGAGCCCGCCCGGTGCCCAGACGACGAGGTGGTCCAGCAACTGGTCACCATCCAAGTCGAGCGCGAAGTAGTGGGCGTGGCGATGCCCCGCGAGGGGCATCCCGGCCTCATCCTTGCCCGCCAGCGTGGGAGACGGCGCCCCGTCGAAGCGCCGTCCGTATCGTGCAAGGCAAGCTCGGCGCAGGATGTCGGTCACGCCTACCGCTGCCCAGCGCGCCGGCAGCGCCGGGGCGGCGATAGCCCACCGAACGGCCGTCGGCGAGCGGTGGACCGCGCGGTGAACAACTCGGACGCGCGTTGCCGGAACACGGCGGGCGTAGGACTGCCAGCGCGCTCCGGGAGGATCGACGCGTCGGGCCGCCCGGACATCGGTGGTCCTGGCCGTGAGAGCGTCGAGGTCGAGCGGCAGTTCCGGGACCAGGACGCGGACGAGAGGAGCGTCTGGCGCCTCGAGATCGGCCGCGCTGACCGGTCCGGAAAGCAGGCCGACCGGGTGGTGCTCACCATGCCGGAGAAGGCGTGCCTCGCACACAGACTCGGCCCGCCCGAGATAAGGGAGTAGAGGCGCCAACTCATCCAGCGCCGCGCGGGTGTCAGGATCGAGGTCGACCGGCCAGGTGACGACAATTGCGGCCCCCGGCTCGAAGACGGCGAACGCGTCGAACCCGAGATCATGACCGCGGCCGATGTCGGGAAAATAGTGGCGGGTGTGCGCTTCTCCGAACTCGGGGAGGTGGAAGATCGGTGGTTCTGCCAGCTGAGCGAGCAGGCTGTATATCGTTGCTTGGGGCAGATGCGGAGCTCGAGTCCGCCAAGTGGCGTAGAGCGCACGAAGGAGGCGCCAAGGGGACGGAGGCCACTCCATCGCGGCCTCGTTCACATTGCGCCCCCATGGGGTGGCGTGGTACCGGCCCCATGGAAAGGCCAGCTCAAGAGAGGTTCCCATCAGGACTCGTCCGAAGCGTCCTCAATCTCAGACTTCCCGCGTTTCTTCGCGCCGCCCGACCAGACCACCTCAAGTGCCTGCCCATCACCGACCAGATTCTTGCAGGCGCCGATGAGCCGCAGAAGGTCGACTTCCAGGTCGGCAAGTGACGGCAAAGCGGCCCCGTCCCGATCTGCCACCTCCGGCTGGGCCACTGCTAGGTCACAGGCCGTGCGCAGACGAAGGCCGCCGTCGAGCAGCGCTCGAATCTCCCACCGAGCCAGGGTCGCAAGCATCTCGGTCGCCGCCTCCCCCAACCCATAGCTGCGGAGCTGCGCGAGATCGAGAGCGAACGATGCCTGGATGCGTGCGGCGGTGTATTCCGTCCGGTGGTAGGGCACGAACCCATATCCCTCCGTCGCGCCGCCAGACTCCCCGACTTGGTGACGGACCTCGTCACGCTTAACCCCGCCACTGTTCGCGGCGCGCACCTCCACAGCCTCGATGAAGCTGGTGACGGCCCGAGCGATCCGCGGCTGGCCCGGCCAGAGCTTGTCAGCAAAGAACACTCCGTGGACCAAGCACAGGGGATCGAGGGTGAACACTGCCCGGGCGACGTCACGCGGGGCGAGTGGCGTGTCGTCGCGTAGGCCCAAGCGCTCCCTGATCACCTCGCGCATGCCCTTGCCATCGAGAGTCGAGTCCTTGACAAAGGCTGACGCGAGCCGATGGGCCTCGGTCCGGCTGGAAGTCAGGTACCGGCCATCATCGACCGCCACTACCCGTACGTAGGGAAGCCCGGAGAGCGCGTCGGCAGGACGGTGGGCAGGTGCATTCCACCCCACCGCCTCCAGCCGGTTGGCCATGGACTGGGCCGACTCCAGAAGCAGCGCTGGCACCCATTCGATCGTTCCGTTCCGCCTGACCGGGCGATCGAATATGGCGGGCCCTAGGTCTGGAAATCCGGTGGGCTGGAATCTAGCTCCGGCCACAGGCTCCAGGTCGACATCAAAGATCTGCCGGTATGCGGTGGTCGCGGACATCACACCTCCTAGTTACTCGAGGGGCGGTGGGACGATCCGGCGGATCAGAGCCATCGCATCCTGTGTGGTGATAGGGGAAAGCAAAGCCGCCGCCAGGCGAAGACCGGGCGGTCCAGTTCGTCCCAAGATTCCCGCGTCGGCCAAGGCCGGCTTCAGCCGAGCGATCCGCAGCCGTCGTAGCGCCGCGTCGACCACCGGGACGACCGCCCCGCTGGCCAAACGCCCAAGCCAATCGGCCTCGGGCTTGAGGTTTACCGTGGTGTTGCCAGAGACCGGGATGGGCCGGCCGTGGAAGAAGGGGGCGAGAAGCACCCATGCCGTCGGGGCGAGGGCCACCCAGTCTCGGGAGGGAATGAACCACTCCGGGACGTTCACGGGACCTGCCTCCCAATCAAGGAGGATCAACGCCCGCAACCACTCGCCCAGCCGAGCGTCGTCAACGTCACCGGCCGCGAACCGAGCCACGTCGCGTCCGGGCGCGGCAACCCGCCACCGGTATGCCGTCTGGACCCCGGTCCCAGCGTCGCCCACGCCGGAGGCCGGGGCTGCCTCCGGGCCATCGCTTGAGGTGCCGACCTCCACCGACCGTCGGACGTGCGCCAGAGCCAGAACCTCGTGGATCGGTCGGTGCCCGAACCCGACGACGGGTGCCGGCGCCTCCGACCAGACCAGGCCGGACGTCTTGCGTGACCGCGTCACGGGCTGCAGCAGCCAGCGAAGGCACGCGCCCCCGCCATCATGCAGGGACGCCAGAGAGACCGCCAGGCGGAACTCAGCGGATCCATCGTCCAGACGCGGTACCCAGGCCGATGCGACCAGCCCCTGAATCGGTCGCTGGTCGGGGGGCCCCTTCCTGAAGGCCGTCGCACGACCAACTCCGGTTTCGAGATCGGATGCGGCCGTCAGAACCTCCTGCAGCGCTGCCGCGCCATCCTTAGCCGCCAACTCGAAAGCCGCTGCGTCGAACCGGCGGAGAGCCATTGCGACCGTTGCCGGCATGTTCTTGCCGCGCCGCACGCGATCCACCCACGGATCGAGACGGGCCAGCAGGGGAACGTCCTGCGCGTCCCGGACGCGGACCCTCGCCACCGGGACCGCGAGCGGGCTCTGTCCGAGGCGGTCTACAAAGACATGCCGCACAAACGTTTCGACGCCTCGGTCGACTCCCAGGGTGGCGGCGGACCGGACCATCTCTCCCCCGGATTCGGCCTGCCGTCCCTGCCATTCCGCGCGGCCCTCGCCAATGAGGTGGCTGATCTCGCGAGCGGTGGCCGGTCTGCGCCAGATCGGAGCCCACAGTTCCCCCTTGGAGGACTCATTGCTGCTGGCACTGGCGAAGCCGGCTGGTGAGGTCCCGAACATGAAGGGCATAGCCGCTTTCCCTCGGCTGCTGGCTCCCAGCCGGCGGGCGGGCGCGCTTCCGAAGAGGCACGCTCCCTCCAACATGAGCACATAGTCCCAGGGGTTGACGACACTCTCGGCACTCCCAAGAGGGGATGAGTTGACCCCGCCGGCCGCTCCCGGATCGAACTGGCCCACCTTTCCAGCGACAGCGGGCACGGTCATGCCCTCGAACAGCGCCGCCCGCAGCCAGGCCGCCGAGTCTTCGATGGTCGGCGCGCGACGTTCGCTGCGCAGGCACAAGACCTCGACCAGTCGCTGCATGAAGCTGACCGAAAGGTCCTGGCTTCCCAGGTTGCCCCCGGTCCCAAGCAAAGGGACGCCAAATTCAGGTTCCTCCGCCAGCACGACTGCAGCGTCCAGCCAGGCGAGGGCCAGGTCGGGGAACCGGGCGCGGCACAACTCGACCACATGTGCCTTGTGCTTCTTGTCCCAGAACTGTGTCCCGGATGGGTCGCGCCACCCGCGCCGCTCGCCGTCTGCCACCACTTCTCGTCCAGCGTGGATGGTAGCCCTGTAACTGGCGAGTCGCTCTCCGGAGGAGGACTCCAGCATCTGAAGCGTGTGCTCGGCCTCTGGGCGCTTTCCTTGCACACGAAAGCCGCTGCCGCTGTTCCACGGGGCCAGCAAGGGCGTTGGGTGGTATTCGTCTCGGAAGAAGGCCACGAGACCGGTCTCATGGAGTTCTGAGGAGAGGGTGAAGGAGTTGCCCCTCCACCTACCCCTCGCATCTTGGTCCTTCTGGTTCCCGACGAGCCTGAGTACACCGAGAGCTTTCAGGTATGAGCCGAGTGGCTCCGGATGGCAACCGGTGAGACTGAGTTCGATCACGGGTGACTCGCATGGTCATCGGCGCTGACTCTCCAGTCGGCAAGGCGCACCAGAGCCTCCAGGAATCCCAGCCGGAAGGGGCCGATATCCGACCGATCCCGGAGTGCCATCATCCGAGATGTCCAAGACGGTGCTCCATCCGGACCGTCCCCAAGTTCCATAGAGCCGAGGCTGAGCGACACGGACGGGAATGTCGTCCCAGGAACTTCGGCGGCGGGCAGTGGCTCGCCGTCCCAGATCCCCATGGCCACGCGCCGATCAGGGTCACCAGCAGGTGGCATCTCGCCAGGTTGGGAGCGGATGGCAATGCGAACTCGCCCGTGGTGGGCGGCAACCAGGTACACCACCAAGTCGGGATCGGGCACCGCCTCAAGGGATTCCGGGTTGGCCAGCAGCGCGAGGGCCGATGCCAACTCATGTCGGAAGAATCGGCGCTGATGGTTGCCTCGGCCCCGACCTGCCGACTTCGCCCAGGGACCGCCGGCTGGCGGTGATTCCGCCGGTGAGCGGATGGAACTCAAGAGGAACCCCTGAAAGCTGGGATGTGCCTTGCCGAGGTCATGGAACCGGGCTGCGTTGGCCGCAGCCTCGACCAGGTGGGGCGGTAGTGGGTACGCCGCCGCTATTACGCGGAGCGCGCGTTCCGCTTGCTCCAGATGATCCCTCAGGCTGACCCACACACCGGGGGCGAAAGTGCACGGATCGTCGGCGGTCGCCTCCTCCGCCTGGGCGATGGGCGACGCTTCCACTTCAGGCAGAACGGTGGTCGGAGCGGTCGACTTGGGGTCCCAGCCCGAGAAGGGATCATAGCCGCCGACCTCCGCGGGCACCAACAGCACATGGCCGGGGCGGACCTCCTCAGCCTTGCAACGCACCCACTCCGCGCCGAGTTGGTCGAACCTCCAGGCCAACACCGGAGACGCCGCCCCCCGTGGCACCTTAAGCCACGACCGGACCTGGCCTATGGGGACCGGGCACAGCTCATCGCGTGTGGGACGGGCTTCAGCGGGCGGGGCGTTGACCTGGAGCCCGGCCCGCCACGCTATCTGCACGTCCAGGTCGCCCCCCTCACGGATGTAGCGACCCACATCGAGATCGTTACCTGTCAGGTCGGGCGTCGTGTCGAACAGCCCAACCAGGTCTGGGAGCCGGAGAACCGGATGGACCGGCTCGACAACCTCCACTGTCCGTTGGACGAGGTCGCCGGCGGTAACGGCGGTCCCTTCCAGTGAGATGAGTTCGGCTGCGGCGTGGTCGACATCGTCCGCCTCATAGGGCTGGAAAGACGGAGGTTGAGCCCACAGAAGGACGGCCCCGGGGCTGTCTCCGTCGCGGTTGCACCGCCCGGCGCGCTGCACAATCGATGGCCAGGACGCGGCTTCGGTGAACAAAGTGGTGGCCGAGATGTCGACCCCGGCTTCGAGTACCTGCGTGGAGATCACCAGACGTCCAGGGCCCGACGGATCGATTGGCCGCAGAGCAGCCGCAGCTTGGGTCGCTCGATCTGGCGCTCGGAAGCGTGAGTGGAGGAGGACAACCTCGACATCGTCCACGCCTGGCCCCTTGGTAAGCTCGCGCCAGACGGCTTGCGCTCGCTCCACGGTGTTGACGATGGCGATGGTCAGCGTCCCGGGTCGGTGGTGCTCACGCAGCGCTGTCGCCAGACTGCGGCCGTAGCCCGCCGCACCGCTGTCGAGAGCGAGCTGCCGTACAGCCTTCGGGGCGTTGAGGCGCCTAGCCAAAGGACCAGCCCAGTCTGCCGATCCGAGTTCGAGACCAGTTCCGACCTCTGGAAGATCGACGGTGGATAACCGGCGTTTGTTGACGGTGGCCGACATCCACATGGAGCGGCAGGCGACGGCGGTGCCAAGCGCGCGCCGAAGCCCCTCAAGTTGGCGCGATGTCGGCAGTGCAGGGCCCATGAGCTGGACCTCGTCGAATACCCATTGGCACCCGGAGTTGAACAGCCCGAAGTCAATCGGCCAGGCGAACCGGCTCGCGGCGTAGCCCCGATTCAACGCCCGGGAAAGCAGCATGTCCAGGGTCCCCACGAAGATCGCGTCCTGCTCCGGGGCCCGGCGCCACGCACTCTCCAGTCGTCCCTCTCCGCCCATCACCACGTGAAGGCCGACTTCGTCCGCAAGCCCCGCGTTCTGCAGCCACCGGCCGATCATGTCCCGCGTTTGCTCCACCAGCACCCGCATGGGGAGCACGAAGATCAGCCAGTGGGGTGTCCCGGCCCGGACCTCAGGGTCGGGATGGAATCGTCGACGGTACAACCAGGGAAGCGTGGCGGCGAGGGTCTTGCCTGCACCAGTGGGGATCTGCAAGAGTTCGGGCAGCCCTCCCTTGGCGAGCCGCCGCTGGTACGGATATGGCGAATGTCCTGCTGCCAGCTGGACAAGTTCATCGAAGCTGCCATCGGCAAGACTCGTCGGGCCGGATCCGTCCTCACGCATCGGGCGGGCGGCAAATGCGGCTCTCAAGTCGCGATGATCCAGTGGGAGCCAAAGGCTCCGCTCCCGTGCTCCTCAAGGCCTCCGCAGCCGGTGCCCTGGGCCGCTGCCGGATTGCCATCGGCCGGCTATCTGCGGCCAACAGCCACCCAGCACACCCGCACCACGCCGGCCCCAGGGAACCCGGTCATCAGCGCTCTGCCGCGCTGCCGGAGGCTGGCGCTATTGGTCTGGGCTCCGTCGCCCCAATGATGGCCCGGGGGCACTGGAAAGGGAGCCCTTCCGGAGATGGTCATGGCGGCTACTGTACACAGCGGAACCGGGGTCCGGCCAGACCCCCATTTCGGAGAGGGCAAACGGGCCCCCACCCTGCCTGGCCGAGTTCGGGAGGCATCATGGAAATCCACCTCACCCTGGAGCGGGAGACCAAGAACACCATCCGGTTCGCCGAGGACGAGACGGGCCAGCCACCGGACCACCCCGGTAGCCCCGTCGTCGGGACCCTCTACCTGCAGAAGGCGGCCCATGCTAGGCTCGGTTCTCCGAAGCGGCTCGCGCTGACGATCGAGGCACTGGGGTAGCGATGGCGGCAGCCTTCCTGGGCGGCCTTGGGTTCGGAGCCCTGGTTGCCGCTCAGGTGGGTCCGATCTGGCTCCTGTGCGCCCGAAGCGCACTTCGGAGCGGGTTCGTGGCCGGACTGGCGATCGGGGTTGGGGCGGCCACGATCGACATGACGTATGCGGCTCTCGGCGCCGTCGGCGCGGCCTCCGCACTCCGCGCCCTGCCCGGGCTTCAGGTCTCCCTCGGTGTAGCTGGGGCCGCCTTCTTGATTGCCCTGGGCGTTCGCACGGTGTGGTCCGCCGCGCGAGTGAGACAGGGCTTGGAGACAGAGGAGGAGGTGAGGCATCTGGGTCGGGCGGTTCGCACTGCCCTGATCGCAACCGCATCGAACCCGCTCACGATTCTGTCTTGGGCCGCGCTGTTCACGGCGGCCTCCGCTGCTGCCCCTGCCCGGACGCCCCTCGACGCGGCGGGGTTGGTGGTGGGTGTCGGACTCGGCAGCCTAGGCTGGTTCTCCCTGCTCTCAGCCGTGGGAAGCCTCACTCGGCGGCGCATCGGACCCCGGACAGCCAGGGCGGTCGACGTAGCTTCCGGTATAGGGCTGGTGGGCTTTGGTGGCCTATTGGGCTGGGAAGCCTTGCACCGGACTTGAAGCTCGTGCGATCAACGCATCGCCGCTCGAAGTGGTGGAGTGATCACAGGGGACCCCTTGTGATGGGGCGGCAGGTCGCCAAGCTGGCCAGGGCTTGCGCCCTCAGGCGGGTGGCCAACCACCTAGCGGTGGCGGGATCCGGTTGAGCCGGTCTTGGAGGCGCGCGTCGAAGTTCTCCGGGTAGCTGGGCCGGATCGGTTCGGTAGACCGCGAGAGGTACCCGTGCCTCGACCACAGCTCTGAGTTCGCTGAGCGCTTCTATCTCCACTGCAAGGCTCTCCACGCTGCAGCCACGGAGTTGGCCCGAGCGTCGCCCGTGGATGCAATCGAGGCAAGCTTCTCTCGCAGCGCCGCCACGTCGGCCTCACGCTCCCGCCGCCCCTCGGCCAGCCCTGCGCGACGACTTCGCTCCCGGAGGATCTGCAGCTCGGCGTCCCGGGCAGCCGGATCCCCTCGAAGCAGGGCGCCCATCGAGATGCCGGCAGCGGCGGCTCGGGCCGCGAGAGCGTCCCGCTCCTCGATGGTCACCATCACCCCGACCGTCACGTGCTCTGCACGATGGCGCGCCCGCGACTGAGGCTCCCGGTGCGGGGCTTGGCCGTCCTTCAGCAAGCGGACAGATCGGGCCATCGCTCCTTCCTACAGTAGCTTCTAAGGTCGGCGTCAGGACACCGGTCAGGGGAGCGTCAGCGGTTCATCAGGACACCGGATCAGGACACCTCTCTCCTGCACCCGCCCATCTCCCCTCTGATCGGAAGGCCCAACCCTTGGGCGACTGTCGAGCTGGTCGCAGAGCAGGGGGGGCGCTGGGGAGCCACCGGGGAGCCGGGTCCTCCCGGCAGCTGATCGCGTCCGGCGCCTGGCCGTCTCTCTTTGCGGCTCTCCCAGGTGGCGGCGACTCACGGGATGCCGCAGTGGGTCGCCGGCAGCACGGACAACAGGCGCCAGCAGCCGGCGATCCAAACCTCGATCCGTGGCTCGGCAGGGCGGCAGCACGTTGCCTACGGGGCCTCCCTCCCCATTGGGGCGGCCCCGTGCCAAGGCCTGCCCCGCTTGGAGGCCCCTCGCGTCGTCATCCGCCCACGCCACCGCAGCCGGTGATGGCGAAGATGCCGAAGAGCCGCCGGTAGTCTGCGGCCCACTCCAAGTTCCATGTCCGATCCTGGGTCGTCGTACCGGGCATCGAACTCGGTTCCGTGCCAGCCGCCGCGGCCTCGTGGTTCTGCTCCGCCTCGCTGAAGTGGGACAGGTCGGCCTGGCAGCTGGCACGGCTGGGCGCAGCCGCCTGACCGCACAGACCCTCCAGATCCACTTCGGCCCCTGCCCACCAACCGGCAGTAGTGTCGTACCAGGTCTGCCAGGCGGGGTACTCTCGGGCTGCCCTCACGTCGAGGGCGTGGTCCTGGGCCAGAAGGGAGATCCCCCACTGGCAGCTATCCGAGCTGGGCCGGGTCCACGTCGGTTTGGCCGGTGTCGCCGCCGTTGATGGTAGCGGTGCGGGGGTCGCCGGAAGGTGGGCTGGCGGCCCTACCCGCTGGAGCCCATACACCAGGGAGCGAAGTTCGCTCACCCCATGAGAAACGGCTGAGGCGGCCCGGGGGACCTGGGGGGCGACGTACGGGTAGGCGGCGATAGCCACGCCCAACGCCGCGCCCACGGCCAAGAAGAGGACCATGCACCCGCAGGCTCGCCGAACAGCGGCTAGCATGGCCGCGCCATCTGCAGCCCATCGAGCCCGGCCTGCATGCACACGGAAGCCGCTCCCGGCAGCGCCTCGTCGGCCCGGGCACAGGGCCGCCCCGGTGCCCCTGCCCCCCAGCCGAGGTGGCTGCAGAGAGGAGCGACCCCCTGCAGGATGCCAGCCGGGTTCATTCGGCCGCCGTCGGGTGGGGAGCCGACGTGTCGGACTCGCCATCCGGCGCCTCAGGAGATGGATTGGCTGGAGGCTGCCTGGCGTGGGGGTGTTCAACGCCTTCGCCGAGCAGTAGGGCGGCACGGACCGCTCCCATCCGCTCGTGCAGGTTCAGCTCCTCCAGGGTGTCGTTGTCGCGCGCGAAGTCCCAGATGACTTCCCGGGTCTCGGCTGACAGGCCGCCCGGACGGGAGGCCTCATGGATGGCCGCCAGGAGCATGAAGTTCAGGGCAGAGGAGTACGTCGCTTCGATGGGGGGCTCGGCCTCCAGCATCAGCGCCTGAGTCCGGCGTACGAACCTCTCGATGCGGTCATCGAGGACCACGGTCTTCTTGATCACGCCCATGACGACCTCCTCTGTAGTGTAGGACTAGCGTCCTGTAGGATAGGACGATTGGACGCCATCGTCAAGAGGTGTAGGTTCTGCCACCCTGGACCTGATCACAGGCGAGCCTAACTACAGGGGAGATCCGGCAGAGTTGGACTTGTGCCCGGCCGACGGCGCGGGAACTGAGGAGTAGGATGTCGTCGGAGGCGGCGATGCGTTCGCTGGCTAGGTGAGTAGCAAGGGAGGACGTGGCATGAAATCCTCTGGCGTGCGGTTGCGGAGCTGGCGCGCGTGGATAGCAGCGCTGGCGTTCGGCGCGGTGGCTGCTTCCTCGGGAGTCGCGGTCGGAGCAGCGGCGAGGCCGATCTCCTATCCGGCGGCGACGCCACTTAGCGCCCAGTTCCAAGGAGCCTTTGAGGCAGGCACCCAGGCTCCTCCGGGAGGCTTCTACTTCGGAGCGCGGGCTTTCGACCCCAGTTCGATGCAGGTCTCGTACGACCTGACCCCTCTCTACAACTCTGGACTGATGGGCCAGGGGGAGACCATAGCCATCGTTGACTCGTTCGGTTACCCGGCAGTCGCTTCTGACCTGGAGACCTTCTCTCAAGCCTACGGGCTCCCTCTCATGTGTGGAATGCCAGGTGTCACCTGCAAGCCGGGCATGCCCACCTTCCATGTGCTGATGTTCGGCAACCGCCAAGTCAAGCCACCCACCAGCAGCTCCCAGAGCAATCCCTACGGCCCCGGCCAGGAGCAGAGCAGCGGGTGGGTCGGCGAGGTGGCGCTGGACACCCAGTGGGCCCACTCGATCGCCCCGGAGGCCAACATCCTCCTCGTGGTCGTCCCCACCGCTGAGACCCTTGGCGTGCAGGGCTTCCCCAACATGATGAACGCGGAGCAGTACGTGGTGGACCACCACATGGCCAACGTTGTGACCCAGAGCTTCGCTGCCGCTGAGGGCTCCTTCGGGAGCGCACAGTCGCTCCTCAGCCTTCGCCACGCCTTCATCACGGGGACCGAAGCGGGTATCACCTTCATGGCAGCCGCTGGTGACAGCGGTACCGCCAACTCCACCAAGACTCCGGTTGGCCAGGGCGGCAGCACCATCCCCTATCCAACTGTCCAATGGCCGGCGTCGGATCCGCTGGTCACGGCGGTCGGCGGGACCAACCTCTGCACCAACCCCGTCACGGGGTCGAGCCTTGAGCCTACCGGTGGCCCTTCCGCTTGCAACGTCTCTCCGGCTCAGCACGACGTGGCCTGGCGGGGATCCGGGGGCGGCTTCAGCCAGATCTTCGCCCGCCCGCCATATCAGGACAACCTGCCCACTGGATCCAACTTCAGCGGCACCATGCGCGGCGTTCCAGATGTAGCCTGGCAGGCCTCATGCGGAACCTTCGTATGGGTGTACATCTCGGCCCAAGGCTTCACACCGGGGTATTACGGGATCTGCGGCACCTCGGCAGCATCGCCCCAGTTCGCGGCGATGGTCTCGCTTGCAGACCAGAAGGCCGGCACCAACTTGGGGCTCATCAACGACTCGCTCTATGCACTCGCCGCTGGCGGCAGCTACAGCACCTACTTCAACGACGTCACGATCGGCAACAATCAGACCGATCCCGCGATTCCGGGGTACAGCGCCAGCCCCGGGTGGGATCCGGTGACCGGCCTGGGAACTCCTATCGCCGCGAACCTGGTTCCGGCCCTGGCCGCGCGGGGACCGCACACTGTCCCTGTGAGTTGATGGTGGGCTGATGGCGGCCCGCGCTGGGCCGCCATCAGCCATCTCCACCTCCCGAGGTAGCTCGCGCTCAGCCAGTTATTCGGACTCCACCCGCGAGTTGCTGTCGGCCACCCGGTCGAGGTGCGCCCGGAGGGCCGCACTGGGCACCAATTTGATCCCCTCGCTCAGCCAGGCGATGAGCCCAAGAAGCGGGACCCGGAGCGGTCCGTAGACCGCCGGGTAGCTGACGCTCCCGGCCACGACCCCCTTGACGGGCTCGGGAATCGGCACCGGGAGGTCGGGGACCACGGCACCGGCCCAGGCGGCCAGTCGAGCAATAACGACTTGCCAACTTGACGGGGCGACCACCTGCCAGTAGCGGGCGTCCGGATCCCGGAGGAGCCGGGCGAAGGTGACGTCCTGTTCAAGGAGGGCGGCCTCCCGGGTGAGGCGTCGGTAGCCAGCCAGGCTCCGCTCTGCTGCCTGCTCGGCCGCCTGGGCTTGGGACTGAGCCCGCATCCCAGCCTGCTGCAGAGCGCCCTGCGCCGCTCGCTGGGCCTCCTGCAGCGCGGTGACCGCCACTTGCTGCGCCCTGGCCAGCTGGCTGGTCCCGTCGGCGGCGATTGCGGCCAACCCCGCTTTGATGACCTCTCGCTCGTCCCTCAAGGCTGCGACCGTAGGCGTCAACCGCGCTAGCTCGGACTGAGCGCGCTGGAGGCGGCGCTCCACAGCCAGGGCTTGAGCCTCGAAGTCGACCAGACGGCCGTGGTGTTCACCGGCCTCCAGCAGGCGGGTAACGGCCTCTGCAGGCGGAATCCCGTCCCCATCGGCAACTGCGGCTATAAGCCTTCCGATGGCCGCCAGGGTCTCGTCACCGCAACCCTGCGCTCGGAGAGCCTCGGCCTGCCGCAGAACCCGTTCGGCGTGGGCGACTGCCTCGGCCAGCTCCGAGGTTCGGGCCTCTGCGGCAGCCGCAACGACCTGAGCCTTGTGGCCCCTCGACTCCGCTGTGGCGGCGTCCCGCTGTGCCTGGGCAAGATGGCCTCGGACCTCGGCAAGCTGCTGCCGGATGCGGGCAAGCTCCACCGAACCCCTTGCGGTCGCCCGAGCCAGCGCGGAGTACAGGGGACCCTTGGAGCCCGAATACCGAGCGATCACCTCCCCGGGCTCCCCACCCCCCTCCAGGGTGTGCAGCAGTTCGGCTTCGATAGTTTCGGTAAGCGACATGATGATCTTGCACCGCCACAGTACGTCATGTCGTCGGAGGCGTCGTCACGTATGTCGTCCTGCGGATGATCTCAGATGTCGTCCCTAACGTCGTCCCGCAACGGCACAGGGACGGCGTGGACTCGTGGCTGGACGAATGGGAGGACTCGTGGACGAATGCTGGACTGGGTGGACTACCCGGTCGGTCCCACGATGACCTCTTCAGGCCGCTCCGAGGCCCGGGGTAAACGAGTTGGCAGGTGCGCCGAGGGCCTTGAGAAGGAGGCGGCGGGCAATCCCACGCACGGCGGGCACCACTTTGAGGACGAAGATCTGGGCTGGGTCGTCCGGATTGAACTCGAATCTCGGAGGGTCTCCCTCCGGGCTCGGGGGTATCCAGTCCAGGAGCACCACGGAGCCGTACGTCGTTTCGATGCCAGGGAGCCGCGCTCCATGCGCGGCCGCGCCACGCTTCCCCAGAGGGTTGAGTTCCTTTAGCTCGGCAACCTCCGCGCCGGCCGCTACCTGCCTCACCATCCGCCAGAAGCGCTGGGAGGCATCGTGTCGCGCGTCGCAGGTATGGCACGGAACCGGCAGACCATTGTCAACGATAGCTGCGAATGGTGAGGCGTGACTCAACTCCTCGATCGCGCCTACGAGGGCCACGTGCGCGAACGAGGGGTGCTGCGGAGTCAGGAGCAGGCCCTGGTGCCAGGCGGTAAGAGCGGCAGCAACGTGGTCGTCCGTCCCCACCTGATCCCAGGCCGTGCTGATCCAGTCCGGCAGCCCCTCCTGGTGCGAGGGTGGGAAGTCGTCGTCCTGGTGCCATCTGGGTGGAGCTGGCCATGAGTCCGGCACCTCGGCGTCGAGGTGCTCCGAAGGCTTGGGTGAGGTTCGGACCTGCCAGGGCTCACCCCACGCCAAGGAAAGGAGCGCGCAGAGCCGGTGCAAGTCCTCACTGCCTTGCCGCTCGATGGCTGGCCAGGTTGGCTTGGCCGCTCGAACTTCCTCCGGGCCGCTCGCAAAGATCCTGGGCAGACCATCTTCCCAGGAGCTCTCCACGAGAAGGGGCCACGACTCGGACCTCCTTATGCCCTCCAGTGCCAGCGGGTCCAGGCGCAAGTACTCGACCAAGCGCTTCCCACCGGGACGAAGACGCAGTGGGCCGACCTCGTACTCCCGATCGAGCACGCGGGTACGGTCGTGGGGTGTCGTGAGCCAGCCCGTAGGTTCAGAGGACGGCAGAGGGCCAACGATGGCCCACCAACTGCGACGGCGTCCCCCGGTATCGTCTTCCATGGTCCTGTCAGGATAGGTGCATGATCACCGGGGCGAAGGGCTGGGACTACGGGCCGGGTTCGAGTAGCCGCCGGAGCGCGCGGACCCCTCGGTAGTCGGTTGAGGGGGAGATCCCTGTGGATCGCCCCCTCTTCTCCTGCAGCGCTTGCCGTGCCTGGGGTAGCGACAAGCCATCCAGGACAATCGCACGGTACAGTGGCATAGTCGCCTCGAGCGCTGCAATCTGCACTCCTCGTGGACCCCGCGGGGAAGGTTGGCCTCGCACCGCCAGCCACAGGGTCTGGCGAGGCTCGACGACCCGCTCCCAGATCTCCGCCCAGTCTTCACGCGTGACGAAGGCGTCGAGCCCGACCACCGTCACCGTCAGGGAGTCGTACCCGGGCTCCACAGACTCGCCGGGGGTTCGAACCAGCGCCATGCTCAGGTCCCAGCCTATGAGCCAGTCGGGGTTGCCGGTCAGCAGGTGCCGGCTGAGCCGCCGAGCGGCCGCCCGGGTCGGCGGGAGTCTGTGCCGCTCGATCAGCCGGGCGACCGCTCGGTCGATAGGGGCGCTTCCGCCCCTGGGTGCGTCCGGGGCTGGCGCTGTCCGCAGCCACCCGGGTCCAGGCGCACTGGCCAAGTCGACTGCGGCACTTGCCTCGGCTACCGGAACGGCTGACCGCGCGAGGTAGATGAGGCGCGTCCGAAAGGCTTTCTGCGCTGCCGCCTCTCGATGTATAGACAGCCATTCGTGGGCTAGCTCGTCCTCAGCTGGCCGGCGGACGGCCGGGGGCTTGGCCAGCGCCCGCCGCTTCCTCTCCCGTTCTTTGATGTCCGCCGACAGACCCTCGCCGCTGACCAGGGGTTGGCGGAGGGCGCTGAGCTTCGCGGCCACTCCCTCAGCCGTGAGGTCCCAGGGCGGCGGCCCGTAGACAGCCGCCAGAAGGCCATGCAGGTCCTCGCCGCTCAGCTTTCTGGGCATCCGCTGGTCATGCCTCCAAGGAGCGCGTTGCGGACCCGGCAGCCCGACCCCGCCACGCGGAGGCGGTGCCCACACCCGATCGTTGAGAGGTGAGTTCAGAACGGCATCCCCGAACTGCCTGCGGTCCCCTCCAGACGGTCGTCGTCTGGGAGCCGGTGCCCGACACGCATGATCGGCTGCGGCAGGCGGTTGAGCTGGCGCTGCAGGCTGAGAAGGCCCCGCCGGGCGCTTTGCACGCCCGCCCACCGCGACAGGCCGGTGAAGTCGCGAAGTATCCCCCCACTACACAACAGAAGCCGCTACACTCCGCCGCCACATCAGGGGGGATCACCGATGACACGAGTCGCCCTATACGCCCGAGTTAGCTCTGAGAGGCAGGAGCGCGAGGAGACCGTCGAGAGCCAGCTGGACGCCCTGCGCACCTATGCTCAGCGCAAAGGCTACGACACTCCAACCGAGTTCGTCGACGAGGCCCGATCAGGGTACGATCTCGCCCGCCCCGCGCTCGACCGCCTACGCGACGCAGTCGCCCGGGGCGACGTCGACGTGATCGTTATCCACGAGATAGGTCGGCTGTCGCGGGACCGCTGCAATCAGGCCCTCCTCCTTAAGGAGCTCAGGCGCCGAGCACGTTTGGAGTTCGTGCAGCACCCTTCGGACGCGAGCCCGCAAGGGGAGCTCATCGAGAACATCCTGGGAGACTTCGCCGACTTCGAGGGCAAGGTGATCCGAGATCGTATGCGCCGAGGCAAGCTCTTTCGGGCGCGGGAGGGAGCCCTGATGGGGGGCTTCGTTCCCTACGGCTTCAGGTACGTCGCGCGGTCCGGATCAAGGCGGGCGACTCTGACCATCGATGATGACCGGGCCGATGTGGTGCGGGAGATGTTCCGCTTGCTGGTCGAGGACCGCCAGTCCTGTCGGCAGATCGCCCGAGTACTCACTGAGCGAGGTCTGCCAGCACCGGCGGGAGGTGACCACTGGCGAGCCTCGACGGTCGGGCGCATGCTCCGGCAGGAAGGGTACGCAGGCCGGTTCTTGTACGCGCGGAACGCCTATGTGAAGGCAGAATCAGCCGGCGGGTCATCTCCATCGAACCGGCCGAAGACCGTCCGCCAGGTGCAGCCGACGGAGAACTGGGTCGCTATCAGGGTTCCTGTGATCATCGACGAGGCCACCTTCAAACGGGCCCGGCAGCAGCTTGCCGAGAACTTCCGCTTCTCGCCGAGGAACAACAAGCGGCACAGCTACCTGTTGTCGGGCGGTCTGGTTCGTTGCCCCAGCTGCGGTGCTGCCATGTCCGGGGCAGTCAGCCACGGGCGACGTCTTTACCGGTGCAGTGCCGCTGACCCGCTCAACGTCGGTGATCGTCGCGCCTGCCGCTACCCGACGCCAGCGGTCAGAGCCGAGGGTCTTGAGGAGGCGGTCTGGGACGCAGTCCGGGAGGCTCGTGAGGACCCCGGGACGCTCATGCGGGAGTACCAGCGCCGCATCGATACCTTGGGGGCCGACAGCACGGATTCTGCGCAACGACGGGAGGCGGAGCGGCGCCGGGCCAGGCTGCGGAGCCAGCAGAAGCGGCTGGTCGACCTCTACCAGTACGGTGAGCTCGACCAGACAGACCTGCGCCAGCGCCTCGCCGAGCTCAAGGACCACCTAGGGCGTCTGGAAGCTGACCTTGCGGCACAGGCGGACCGGCGCAGCGGCCGCGACTACTGGACGGCCGTGCTGCAATCCCTGGAGGCCTTCACGGCGCGGGTCTCTGAGGGGATCGGCCAACTTGACTTCGACGGACGGCGCCAAGTTGTACGCCTGCTTGTCCGCCGCGTTATCATCGACGCAGGTGGGGGCAAGGTCCAGGTGGTCCTGGCTCTGCCCCAATCAGCAATTGAAGACGGCGGGCACGGCCGAGGATCTAGCCAGGGGTCCGCTCGATTGCGTCCCACGGGTCGAGACTCGCGCATAGAGGCCCAGGCCGGCTGCCGGGAGCGCGCTGGCCGCGCCGACGTTCACCAGGATGGTGCGCGGCCCCACCCGCTCCGCCGGCACCGGCAGGGTGCCGCTCTCAAACCATCGGTACGCGGTGTGGGGGTGGATCCCTTGGCGGCGGGCCCACTCAGTCAGGTTCACAACTGCAGACTAACACATACGTACGGGCTCTTGCGGGATGTTCTCGGGGACTAGTTCCCTACCCCCTGCAGCAGGCGCCAACCCACCAGGGCTCCCCCGGACGGAGCGAACCCGCAGAGGACCGTGCCCAGGCCGAACAGCCCCACACCGACCAGGAAGATCCGCTTCCGGCCCACGACGTCCGATCACCGCCCCGCCGGCAGCAGGAAGACGGTACTGGTGATGATGTAGCCGGTCAGGGTCCAGAGGCCGGTGGTGATGGTGGTGTGCAGCCCCTGGACGATCCGGGGCAGCCCGACCACCACGATGGTGCCGTGGACGTTGCCGATGAAGGCCACCACGGTGACCACGGCGAGGATCAGCCAGCGACGCGGATGGCCTTGGACCTGGGACAAGTGGGCACCTGGATTGAGGGGCGGCGCGCCCCGCACCCGGCGCGCCCAAACTGCTCGAATACTCGAATATAGGTGGGAGCGGCGCCCCAGCTCTCAGCCGGACAGATGCCTCGCGAGAAACTGGAGCGCCCGAGGATAGGCGTCCAGCCGATTGCGCCGGCGGGCGAGGCCGTGGCCCTCGTCCCCGTAGACCAGAAGGTGGCACTCCACCTGCCGTTGCCGAAGACGCCTGGCCAGCTGCTCGGCCTCGCTGAGGGGTACCCGAGGGTCGTTGGCCCCGTGGATCATGAAGAGGGGGGCGCGGATGTTGTCGACCCGCGAAAGCGGCGAGGCAAGCTCAAGGAAGTCCAGGTCGGCCTCCAGCGAGCCGTACTCGCGCTCCCGAGCCGCTCGGCGGTAGCCTGAGGTGTTGCGCAGGAAGCTGACCAGGGAGGAGATCCCCACGATGTCCACCCCCGCAGCCCAGAGCTGGGGCTGGAAGGCCAGGCCGGCGAGGACCATGTAGCCGCCGTAGGAGCCGCCCCAGAGGGCTGCCCGGGAGGGGTCGGCCCCCACCTGCGGCAGCCAGGCGTGGATGCTCTCCAGATCGGCGACGGGGTTGAGGCGCCGGCGGCCGTCATCCGCCGAGTACCAGCCCCGTCCGTACCCGGTGGATCCCCGGACGTTGGGGACGATGACCGTGTGCCCTGCCGCCGCCAGGCCCTGGATCACCGGGTTGAAGCTGGCCACCGACTGGGACTCGGGACCACCATGGACCACGACGACGGCCGAGCCGGCGAGCGGGCCACCGGGTGCGGTGGGCGCGTAGACCCAGCAGGGGATCGGCCGCCCGGCTGGGGAGGGAACCTCATGCAGGGTGGGCAAGCTGAAGCTGTGGGCGCCTAGGTCCCCCTGGCTGCTGGCGACGGTGGCCACCTCCCCGGTCAGGGCGTCGACCCTCAGTGCGTCCCCGGGGACTGTGGGGCTGCTGAAGGAGACGGCGGCCCACCTCCCGGATGGCGCCCAGGCGGGAGATGGCAGCGTGGGCTCCCCGATCCATCCGGCTCCGGGCAGGGCGACCGGGATCGGCGCCCGCGCGACATCCAGTTCGTGAAGCTCCAGCTCCGCCCGCCCCCCCCGGTTGACCCGCAGAAGGAGGCGGGTGGAAGAGGGCGCGAGGTGGCCGCTCACGTCCAATCCCGGACGGGAGATGAGCTCTTTCCAGCTCCCGCTCTTGAGGTCCAGTTCGACGACTGCGGTGTGCTCACGCTCGCGGTCGGTGGTGAGGACCAGGCTGGAGGGGCCGGCGAAGCCCGGGAACAGGTGCTGGGCGGGAAGGTCTGAGCCGGTGAGCTGGCGGGGTGGGGCTCCGATCGGGTTCACTAGGAGAAGCTGCTCGGACATGGGGCACGTGGCGGCCCGCGTCAGAACCGCCGCCTCCCCGGATGGTGCAAGGGCCACCCCCTCGACCATGCCGCCCGCGGCGTACACCTCCCGCTCGGCACCCGACCTGAGGTCGCGGATCACCACATCGAAGTCGACGCCGTTGCGCCGGTTGGTGCGGTAGACCACCTGGCCGGGAAGCACCTGGACGAGCTGGTGCAGGAAGCGGGGATCGCGAACCAGTGGCTGAAGCCCCGCCGGCCCCACCGGCTCAGTCGGGGGCTCCTCCAGGTCCAGCAGCGACAGCTGCCAGCGCTCGTCCCCGTCCTGGTCGTGCTCGACCACCACGAGGCGCTCACCGGGCAGGTACCGCCCGGAGCAGCCGCCCGGGAGGTCGGTTAGCCAGGTCGGGGTGCCATCGAAGGCCAGCTCGACCAGCTGGATGGTCCCGGGGGCGTCACAGCCCGCCAGCACCCGCCCCTCGTCGTCCACGTCCAGAGCCCGCCACACCGGGGCGGCCAGGAAGTCACGGATGTCCGGGGCCACGGGGGCGACCATACCAGGGGCGGAGCTGGCCCGACCCCGGGGGCGGCGGATGGCGATGGCGCTTGTCGCCCCAGTACGCTGGCCGGGTGGGGATCGCCCTGAGCCTGTGCGCCGCGGTGGGCTACGGCGCTTCCGACTTCCTCGCCGGCGTGGCCGGGCGCCGTGGGTCAACGGCCCTGGTGGCAGTCACCGGGCAGCCTCTGGCCCTGACCGCGGCAGTTCTGGGGCTGCTGCTCTTCCCCTGGTCGGGGCCGGCTCCGGCCGCCCTCGCCTGGGGAGCCGCCAGCGGCTTGGGCAGCGGGTTCGGGATCCTGGCGCTCTACCGCGGCCTGGCGATCGGCGAGATGACGGTGGTGGCGACGCTCTCCGGAGTGCTGGCAGCGCTGATACCCGCGGCCGTGGGGCTGGCGCTGGGGAACCGACCGGCCGCGGTGCAGCTGGCCGGGATGGTGATCGCCATCCCGGCGGTGGCCATGGTCTCCTGGCAGGCCCGGGAGCACCGTGCCAGGGGCCTCGGCGTTTCTGAGGCGCTCCTGGCCGGCGTGGGCTTCGCCCTTCTCTTCATCGCCCTGGATCGAGCCGGCACGGCATCCGGAACCTGGCCACTGATCTCCGGGCAGCTGGTGTCGCTCCTCATCGTCGGGAGCGCCGCAGTCCGATCGGGTGGCGGCGGCTGGCGCCGGGTGGCACCTCTGGCCGCCGGGGCGGGGATCCTGGGGGGTGCCGGCAACATCCTCTTCCTGCAGGCGACCGGCCTGGCACAGCTGGCGCTGGTGGCGGTAATCAGCTCCCTCTACCCGGCGGTGACCGTGCTCCTGGCACGGTTCGGGCTGGGAGAGCGCTGGAACCGGGTGCAACGGGCGGGCCTGCTGGCAGCCGCCATCTCGGTCGTGCTCATCGGGATCTGACCCGGTGCAAGACGGGCGCCGCAGCCCGCTCCCATTCGTACTGGCACGCGAGTCTGGTGTACACTTGCGTCAGCAAGCCATACCCACTGGGGTACATTCATAGCGAGGCAGCCATGGCCACCACCGCACTCGGCGAGGCAGATTTCGAGAAGACGGTAAACGGGCCGGGGATGGTCCTGGTCGACTTCTGGGCGGCCTGGTGCGGCCCCTGCCGGGCCTTCGCTCCGGTGTTCCAGGCGGCCTCGGAGAAGCATCCTTCGATGGTGTTCGCCAAGGTCGACACCGAGGCCGAGCCGGGGCTGGCGCAGGGGCTGGGGATCCGCTCCATTCCCACGCTGATGGTCTTCCGCGACGGCATCCTGGTGTTCGCCCAGCCGGGGGCGCTGCCGGCCAGCTCGCTGGAGAAGCTCATCGCGGCTGTCGAGGAGCTGGACATGGACGAGGTCCGCGCCCAGGTGGAGGCGGCCCAGGCCGCGCCCGAGGCCGTCTGACAGTGGAGGCGGGGACCGCCGCCGAGGTGGCCGTGCGGGTCGAGCACGAGTCGGGCGACCGGTTCCGGCTCTCCATGCGCCAGCACATCCTGCACGTTGACCAGCCGGAGACGGATGGCGGCGAGGACACCGCCCCCACCCCCACCGAGCTCTTCATCGCCAGCCTGGCCGCCTGCGTCGGGTTCTACGTCCGCCGCTTCCTCACCCGCCATGGCCACCCAGTGGACAGCCTGGCCGTCACATCAGAGGTCGAGTACGCCACCCGGCCCTACCGGGTGAGCCGGATCTCCCTCGGGGTGAGCGGGGTCTCCCAGCTGCCACCGGAGGTGCAGGAGTCGCTGCTCTCGGTGGCCGCCCGCTGCACCGTCCACAACTCCCTGCGCCAGCCCCCCGAGGTCAGCATCGCCGTATCCGCCTAGACCGGGCGCCGGTCTCGTCGCCAGCCCGCCCACCGTCCACCCGGGGAGCCGTGCGGCACGTCAGGCAGGCAGAGGCGCCCGGTTGACCGCGTCGGGCAACCAGCGGGCCAACAGTGAGGCCCAGACCGCGAGCCCAACGGCGACGGCGGCCCAGGTCAGCCACATCCAGGGCCGCAGGAAGGACCCCACCAGAACTCCCCCCAAGCTCGGTCCGACCAGCAGTCCAATCGACCATGAGAGATTGAAGGCGGCCATGTAGCGGCCGCGAAGAGCCGGGCGCGCCAGATCGGCGACCAGGGGTCCCAGAGTGGCGCTGAGCAAGCACTCGCCGGCGCCGAAGATCACGGCGAAGACTCCGAGCCAGGCAGCCGCCGCCAGGCCCCGCTCCAGGCTGGCCAGCCAGCCGACCATCCAGCAGGCGGCCCAGACTGCTCCGCACAGGGTTAGGGTCGTGGTGCGGGGCACCGCGCGGACGGCTCTGGCCAGGGGCAGCTGGGCGAGGACGATGAACGCCGTGTTGGCGGCGAGGATCAGCCCGATGGCGGCCGTGGGCACCCTGAGGAAGACCCGGGCGTACAGGGGCACAGAGCTGTCCAGCTGGGAGTAGGTGGAGACCACCACCATGACGTTGAAGAGCACCACCGCCATGAAGCGCCAGTCCCGTAGGACGGCGAGATACCCGGAACTCTTGGCCCGCTCCTCACGGTGCCGTCCGGAAGGCACCAGCAGGATCGCCACCGCGGCGAAGACCACGAAGGTGGCGGCGTCCAGCAGGTAGACCAGGGTGAAGCTGCTGGGGCGGGAGGTGGACACCAGCAGCCCGCCCACGATGGCGCCCACGCCGATGCCTAGGTTGTTGGCGGCATATTGTAGTGAGGCGGCGGCGGTCCGCTCCGCCCGGGTAGTTATGGCCGCCAGCAATGCCCCCAGGGCGGGGAAGAAGCACCCGGCACCCAGCCCCACCAGCCCCAGCGAGAGCGCGGCCTGGGGAATCCCGGTGGCAAACCCCAGGGACGCAAACCCCACCGTCTGGAATCCCAGCCCGAGGAGGATCACCGCCTTGGGGCTGAGCCGGTCCACCAGGGTGCCTCCGGCCACCGCCACCAGGAGCGAGGCCAGCGCCGAGAAGGAGAGAAGGGCGCCTACCACGGGTATCGGGATGCCGCGCACCACATGCAGGTAGATGGAGCCGTACGGAAGGACGAAACCGTTGCCCAGAGCAGAAACCGCTCCCCCGGCCACCACGGTCCAGACTGCGGCCGGGAGCCGTGGTCGGAGGCCGAGCAGGTACCCGGTGACACCTCCAAGGAGTCGGTCCGGCTCTTCCAAGATGGCCTCCTCAGCCTGCCGGTCAGCCGTCAAGCCCCGGCCGCGCGGGCGCGCTCACTCCGTACCTCCGGCAGGCATGTCGGCCGGTCTCCGCCGATGATACATCCGTTCGAGCGAGCCGGCCGGTCCCGGGGCGCTGCTGGGCTGGCTCAGCCCCTCCGGGTGGGCAGATCAGAGCGGGTGCAGGCGCCCGTCTTCCCGGTCCTCACCAAGCTGACTTTGCGTCCACCCACCATCCCAACCACGGGAGCTGAGTCTCCCTCCACGCGGGCCCCACCCCCAAGGGGCGATGGTTCACGCGGGGTCACGACCGGGAAGGGCCGATGTTGCCGAAGGGCCCGTCAGATCTGCAGCCGGTAAGAAGGCCCCGCAGGCCGGCGGGGTCCGGCTGCGGGGATCCGCGCGCCCCTCCGGCGGCCATCGCCGGGTCTCAGGGGGAAGCTGGCCCTGCTGGTCGCGAGACGGGCCGCCACCGCCCCGGCGCCCGAGAGGGCGGCCGTCAGAGGCGCTCCAGCACACTGGCCGTCATGGAGGCGGTGGTGGCGCTTCCGCCGATGTCGGGGGTGGCGACCCCGGCTCGCAAGGCGGCGGCAACCGCTACCTCTATGGCGGCAGCGGCCTCGTCCCGGCCCCAGTCAGCGAGGAGCATGGCCAAGCTCAGAATCGCCCCCAATGGATTGGCTGACCCCTGTCCCGCAAGCTGTGGCGCGGCGCCATGCACGGGCTCGTACAGAGCCGGGCGGTCTGGCGGCCCCAGGCTCGCAGAGGGCATCAGCCCCAGCGACCCGGCCAGGGCCGCAGCCGCATCGCTCAGAATGTCACCAAGCAGATTCTCGGTCACCACCACGTCGAAGTCCTGGGGCCGGCGCAGGAGCAGGCGCCAGAAGTCCCCGATCCGCATGCGCTGGAATCCGACCTGCGGATGCTGGACGGCCACCTCACCCAGCACCGCTGTCCAGAGAGCCCCGGTGGCCAAGCCGGGGCCATACTCAACGGAGGTGAGCTGGCCACGGCGCTGCCCCGCGCACGCGAATGCCGCCTGGGCCACCCGGCGGACCTGCGACTCGGTGTAGGCCATCCGGTCCGTGGCGGCCCTTCCCCCGACCGCAAGGGAGGTCCGCCGGTGGGGCCCGGCGAAGGCTCCGCCCCTCAGGTCGCGCACGAAGAGAAGGTCGAGCTGGGTGCTTGCCCTGGTGCGGATCGGCGAGGCGTGGGCCACCCCCGGCCAGCCTCGCACGGGCCGCAAGGCCGCGTGACAACCAAGGGCCCGGCGCAACACCAGGATGGCCGAAGGTCCACTGGCGCCGTCCGCCACCGCTCCCACGGTGTCCACCGCGCCGACCAGCACCGCGTCCGCTCGGCGCGCCTCCCTGAGCACATGCGCGGGCGCCGTCTCCCCGTAGGCTCTGAGGGCGGCCCGCCCGAGAGGGGCCTGGTGGACCTCCACCGGCCAGGGCAGCCGCTCCCGGAGAACGTCAAGAACTTCGAGGGCGGCGCCCACCACCTCTGGTCCGATCCCGTCTCCCGCCAGCACCATCAGCTGCCGTGCCCGGCCGTCGTGGGCGGACCTCCTCACAGCGAGCCCAGGACCGAGGTGAGGACCCCGATGGCTCGCCCGTAGTCGGAGAGGGTGATCGCCTCTGCCGGCGTGTGATCGGAGCGGGAGTCGCCGGGGCCGTAGACCACCGCAGGGCAGCGCCAGGTCGGCATGACCACGTTGAGGTCCGAGGTCGCCAGGCGGTGCTGCCACCCGGGGTCACCCCCCGCGGCTCTGATCGCCTGTGCAAAGGCGGCCGGCAGCGGCCCGCGGCGCGGCACCACGACCGCGTCTTCCCCGCCATCCGCGCGCCAGCTGGCGCGCGGATGGAGCCGGCGGAGGTGGAGAAGCATCTGCTGGCAGGGAAGGCCGACGGGTAGCCTGAAGCTCAGGTTCAAGGCGGCGGTCTCCATCAGCCCATCAGAGACGGTGTCGAAGCCCAGGAGGTGGAGCTGGACCGCCCCGAATCCCCTGCGCCCCGAGTTCAGACGGTCGACCAGCCGGCGCACCGACGACCAGGTCTCGATGGCAAGTTCGGCAGCGGTCGGATGGGGGCCAGAGGTGTGGGCGACGCCGCGACTGACCTCCAGCCGGCACCTGAGGCTGCCCATGTAGCCCACCACGACGCGACCGGACCCTGAGGGTTCCCCCACCACCAGGAAGGCCGGCGGCGGCAGGGACGCTGCCAGGTGACGGGCCCCGCGCGAGGTGGTCTCCTCCTCCACGGCGCCGAGAATCAGGACCCGCCGGCGCAGCCGGCGGCTTTCCCTGGCCCGCACCGCGGCCGCCACGAAGGCGCACAGGGGCCCCTTCGCGTCCGAGCTCCCACGACCCCAGAGCGTGCCCCCTGACTCCCTCGGCTCCCAGAACCCGGCCACTGTGTCGATGTGGCCAAGAAGGTAGATCGGGCCCTGGCTCGCACCCGACCCGGCAGTCGGATCCACCGCGGCAATGACATTTCCCACCTGGTCCAGGTGCGCCGCGACGCCCATCTCCCCCAGCCGGGCCAGCAGCCAGTCGGCCGCGGGGCGCTCCTCCCCGGACGGGCTGGGCACCGCGACCAGGCCCCGGAGCAGGGCAACCTCCGCGCCACTGGGTCCCCCAGCTGGGACCAACGGCCCGGCAAGACCGGCCCGTGCCGGGGACAAGTTCACTCCCGCGACCGGGGCGCCCCGGAGCGGCGGAACACCGTCCCCTCGCCGCGACAGGCCCTCGACACGGGTCGGGCCTTCCGCCCGTCGGCGAGGACGACGCGGCGGACCCCGCCCTGCAATGCCTCCCGGGCCGCCAGCACCTTCAACCGCATCCTCCCTCGGGCCATCTCCATGGCCCGCCCGATCTCGTGGCGGCGGAACTCCGCCACCAACGAGCCTTCGTCGTCGGGGTCTCGCAGCAGCCCCGGCACGTCGCTGAGCAACACCAGGGTGTCCGCCCCGAGAGCGCACGCCACCCTGGCCGCGGCCCTGTCCCCGTCGACGTTCATGGGCCGGCCCTGGTCGGAGAGGGCCGGGGGGCAGAGGACGGGCATGTAGCCGCCGTCCAGCAGCAGCCGGAGCAGGGAAGAGTTCACCTCACTGACCACGCCGGTGCGGTCACCGCGGACCACGCGCTGCCGGCCATCCTCGTCGCGCGTCCTCAGGACTCCCTTTTCGGGCCCCCGGAGCACAGCCCCGTCGACCCCGCTCAGCCCCAGAGCCACGACTCCGTGGGCCAGCAGGCGCGCCACCACCCGCACATTGGCGCTGCCGGCGTAGACCATCGTGAAGATCTCCATGGTCGCGTCATCGGTGAAGCGGCTCTCGATTCCCGACGCGGAACGCACGTGCCTGGGGGGCTGCCCGAGGCGTGCCGAGATCTGATCCAGCTCCTTGGAGGCCCCGTGCAGCAGCACCACCGGCTCCTGGCGCCATCGCCTGGCCAGGTCGGCGCACACCTCGTCCCAAGCTATGGATTGACCTCCGCCCACCTTCACCACCAGCATCGGATCGTCCCTCGGCCAGCTGGATTCCGGCACCCGAAGCTCACAGAGGGTGCAGCCCCATGAACGTCAGTCCCAACCGTTCGTCCATCCCCAACGCGCAGTTGAGGGCCTGGACCGCGTTGCCCGCCGATCCCTTGCCCAGGTTGTCCAGGGCGGCGAAGAGGCTCAGGCGGAGGCCGGAACGGTCCAGCCAGAAGCCGACGTCGCACAGGTTGGTGCCCGCCAGCCACCGGGGGTCCGGGTGGCGGTGCAGGCCCGCCCTCTGGGCTACCACCCGGACGAAGGGCTCGTCTCGATAGGTGGACCGGAAGGCGTCCCAGAGGTCCTTCTCGGGAACCGGGTCGGCGAGAAAGCAGCGGATGGAAACCGAGATTCCGCGGACCATCTCCACCCCCATCCCGGCGTAGCTGAGGCGGCTTGCCTCCCAACCAAGTGCCTGGGCGACCTCGGCGGCGTGCCGGTGGTGATCCGGGGCAAACACCCGGAGCGCTCCGGAACGCTCCGGATGATGGGTGGACAGATCCGGCCGAGACCCGGCGGCTGACGACCCGAACCTGGCCTCGACGCAGGCGGGCGCGGTCAACTTCCAACCCGCGCGGGCCACGGGGAGCAGCGCCAGGATCGCGGCCGCCGCCGAGCAGCCCACCCCGCTGACGAGGCTCGAGCCGAGGATCTCTGCGCGCCCCAGCTCGGGAAGCCCATAGACGGCTTCCCGGAGGACCTCGGGGGGCTCCGGCTCGCTCCGGTACCACGCCCGAAAGGCATCCGGGTCGCGCAGGCGAAGGCGGGGCCCACAGTCCACGACCAGCGGGGCAACCGCTCGCAGCTCACTCAGGGACGGCACCTGCGCCGGGCCCTCGCCTCCAGCCACGACCACGGCGTCGCACGGCCGTAACTGATCGGGTGCGACGAACCGCATGGAGGTGAAGCCCCGCAGATTGGGATGGACCATGGTGACGGGCCGGCCCGGCAGGGACGACGATGTCACCTGGGCCAGCTCCAGTCCCGGGTGCCCAAGGAGATAGCGGACCAGCTCCCCCCCGACATATCCCGCGCCACCCACCACGCTCACGCGCATCACCCGCCCCCCGCCACGTCCAGCGCGTGCGCCACCAGCAGGCCAGGAATGTCGACTCCGGTTGGAGCCACGCTGTTGCGGAATTCCATGGTGCCGTTCACCTCATTGACCAGGAGCCCATCGCGACTCTCCAGAAGGTCCACCGCCAAGGCCCCACCACCCACCGCTGCGGCCGCACGGCGGCACATGTGGTCGAGCTCGTCGGACACGGGGACGGCCTCCGCGACCGCCCCCCGGGCGGTGTTGGTGACCCAGTGCGATGACCGCCGTCCGATCACCGCCGCGGTGCGCCCTCCGATCACAAAGGCACGCAGGTCCCGACCCGGTTTGTCGATGTGCGCCTGGAGGTACGCCACTCGATGTAATGCCCCTCCGAGCAGCGACTTGTGCTCCAGGACCGACTCGGCCGCGTCGCGGTCGTTGAGGCGACCCACCAGTCTCCCCCAGGATCCGGTCACTGGCTTGACAACGCAGGGGTAGCCCAGCGCCTCAACCGCCGCCAGTGCCGCCTCCACGGTGAACGCCACCCTGGTCGGGGGGGTGGGGACCCCGGCGGCCACCAGAGCCAGCGTGGTGCGGACCTTGTCCCCGCAGGTCTCCAGGACGTCGGCCCGGTTGACGGTCGGGACGCCCCAGGCCTCGAGTACCCGCGCCATGGTCACCTGGCGGGCATGGCTGAGAGAGCGGAGCAGGACGACGTCGCATCCGCTCAGAGCCGCCAGCGGGCCAGAGAGCGGCCTCCCCCCCACCAAGGGCGCCTCGAACAGCTCATCGTCGAACTGGACCACCTCCAGCCCCACATGCCGGGCCAGCGCCTCCAGAAGAAGCTTCTCCTCGACCCTCACCCGCGAGCACACCAGTCCGAAACGCAGCGCACTCACTCCCCCCAGTCCTCCTCTATCTCCGGGGCCAGAGCCAGCCTAGGAGGGTCGAGTGCGACCACCTCCAGCTCGGCCGCGCAGTCCGGGCAGGGGAGGATCTCGCCCACGACAGTACCTGTGGGCAGCACGAAGACGGCGGCGCATTCGGGGCACTCGCCAGCCTGCGGGTTGAGGTCATCGGACATCGGACTCACCTCCTGGGACCGGGGCGAGGCCGGAGCCACAGTCGGGCCCGCACTCGCCCCGCAGACCGCCGTGGGCTTGGACCAGCTCCAGGACGCCCCCGTGCCTGGCGATCCGCTGGGCGAACTCGGGCAGTGGCCGGGCCCGCCACTCCCGACCGGTGCTGGCCTCCCGCAGAACGCCGCTGATGCGGTCCAGCTCAACCTCGGCGCCGTCTGCCAGGGAACCGAGGTCGGAGCACTCGAGCAGGGTCAGCCCGCGATTGATGGCGTTGCGGTAGAAGATGCGGGCGTAGCTGGGGGCGACCACGGCCCCCACACCAGCCGCCTGCAGGGCGATGACGGCGTGCTCTCGCGAGCTGCCGCATCCAAAGTCCTCTCCGGCCACGATCACGTCGCCGGGGCGGACCCCGGAGGTGAAGTCGGGACGAAGCTCCACAAAGCAGGCCCGGCCCAGGGCCGCCCAGTCGGTGGTCAGGTTGTAGCGGCCGGGAATGATCTGGTCCGTGTTCACTGAATCGCCGAAGCGCCACACTCGCGCCATCAGACAACCTCCCGCGGGTCGGTCAGGCACCCCCGCAACGCCGTGGCGGCGGCTGTGGCGGGGCTGACCAGGTAGATCTCACTGGAGGGGTCTCCCATCCGGCCGCGAAAGTTCCGGCTCATGGTGGTGACCGCCCGTTCCCCGGGGCCGAGCACCCCCTTGTGCCGCCCCAGGCAGGGCCCACAGCCCGGGCTCTCCACCGCCACCCCCGCCGCGACCAGGCTCTCCAAGTAGCCAGCTCTGAGGGCCTCCAGGTAGACCTCTCGGGACGCAGGCACCACCACCGTCCGCACCGCCACCTGGCGACCCCGCAGCAGGGTGGCAGCCACCGCAAGGTCGGCCAGGCGGCCATTCGTGCAGGTCCCGATGAAGACCTGGTCCACGGCGAGCCCGGCCAGCTCGCGCACGGGCCGCGCGCTGTCCACCGCAGGGGGTGGCGCCACCATCGGCTCCAGGGCGGTGAGGGAGATCCCCTCCGAACGCGAGTACCCGGGGTCCCGTGCGGTCACAACCCTGCACGGCCGGTCGGAGCGACCGTCAAGCCAGCGCAGGGTGACCTCATCGGCGGCGAAGATGCCCGCCTTGGCGCCCATCTCCACCGCCATGTTGCTGAGGGTCATGCGGTCCCCCATCGGCAGCGAAGCCGCCCCCGGGCCCGTGTACTCGATGGCTTGGTAGCGGGCGCCGTCGCTGCCGAGGCGGCGCACCAGCTCGAGGACCAGGTCCTTGGCGGACACAGGCGGCTGCAGCGAGCCCTCCAGCCGGACCTGGATCGTGGCCGGGACCCGCAGCCAGGTCTCGCCGGTGGCATAGGCGACCGCGATATCCGTGGACCCCATGCCGGTTGCCAGCGCTCCCAGGGCACCGAGCGTCACGGTGTGGCTGTCGGCACCGACCACGATGTCACCGGGAGCCACCAATCCGTGCTCGGGCAGGACCTGGTGGCAGATGCCGTCACTGAGCAGGCTCCCGATCCGCTGCCCGGCCACGAACTCTCTACAACGCTGGTGCTGCTGGGCGGCCGCCACCGTCGCCGCTGGGGTCACATGGTCCAGGACCACCACCGCGCGCTCGGGGTGCTTGACCCCCCGACCCAGCCGCGCGAGCTGGTCGGCCACGAGGGGAGTGGTGGTGTCGTGGCTCATCACAAGGTCCACCGGCACCACCACCGTATCCCCCGCCACCACGGATCGGCCCAGATGGGCGGCGATGATCTCCTCCATCAGAGTGCCCACGGTCAGCGCTCCCCCGGGGAACCCGCGGCGGTGGCCAGGATGGCGGCGGCCTCGTCCCCGTCCAAGCGGTGATCCTCGGCAGCCTCCTTCAGCGCCCGGGTGACGGCCCCAAGCCGGTCGGTGTCGAGGTCGCAGCCCAGCGACTCCCTCAAGTGGTGGGCGACCGCGTGCCGCCCGGTGAGCCGGGAGCCGATGGGGATGGAGCGGTGGCGACCGACCACCGCGGGGTCGATCGCCTCATAGGTGGCAGGGGACCTCAGCACCGCATTGCTGTGGACCCCCGCCACGTGGGTGAAGGCGTGGGCAGCGGTCAGCGGCTGGTTGAAAGGGACCGGCATCCGGGTCAGCTCCGCCACGCGGGCATCCAGCGCCGGCAGCAACTGCAGCTGGTAGCGAGCGACGGCCAGGGGATCCAGGGTGTAGAGCCGGGCCAGGAGGGCCCCCAGCGAGGTGATCCCGACCCGCTCTCCGATGCCAAGCACGGTCACATCCAGACAGTCGGCGCCGGCGTCCCACGCGGCCAGGGCGTTGGCGACCGCGCAGCCGGTGTCGTTGTGACCGTGGAACTCCAGGCTTAGGCCGGGATACCGGCGCCGGAGGGCGCGGACCAGGGTGCCCACCATGGCCGGCGTGGCGATCCCCACTGTGTCGGGCACCCCCAAGCGCCGGGCGCCCGACTCCACCGCGACGTCGAAAGCAGCAAGCAGCCGCCGGCGGGGAGTCCGGAACGCGTCCTCGGCGCTGAAGCGGACGAAGGCGCCGGAGGTTGCAGCCAGGCGCACCGCCTCGCGGATGCGCAGCCGCTGCTGGCTCCACGGCTCGCGCAGGCTGCTGCCGGCAAGGGTTGGAGATGTCCCGAGGAAGAGGTTGAGCCCGGTGGCTCCAGCGTCCAGCGCCAGCTCGATGTCCGCCGGGTGGCAGCGCAGGTGCACCCGCACTCGGGCCCGAAGTCCCAAGGCGATGATCTCGCGCACCTCCCGGGCCGCCCCGGGGGAGACCGCCGGCGAGGTGACCTCCAGCTCGTCCACCCCGAAGGCGTCCAGGGCCAGAGCCAGCTCCTTCCGCTGTGATGCGCTGAAGTGCGCGTCCGCGAACTGCTCGCCTTCGCGCAGGGTGGTATCCAGCAGCCGAAGCTGCCGCCTTTCGAGAGTCGTCCGGGTCATCTCCGCCTCCAGGCCCTCAGGCCACGCCGCTCCGGACAGCCTTCTAGCGGCCGTCCGAGAGGGCGGGGCCAAGCCCTGGGGCTCCGACCACGCGGTACCACCTCTCTTCGCCAGTGCCTCGCAGCACCAGCCTCACCGGGTGCCATCACACCCTGCCCCGGTAACGGCGGGGCCGCCGGCGGGTTCTACTCCCGGCTGGGTGCCGGTTTCTTCCCGCGGCTCGGAGGTCTTTTTCGGCAGGGGCCCCGCTGCGGCTTTTCCAGCTACCGGCCGCTCTCTTGAGGGGGCTGGACCTTCCTACTCGTCCTCGTCAATGCCTTTGGTATTCAGTTGTGGGACGAGAGTCTATCAGGCTGGTGAGCGCCAGGCAAGGGCTTCTTCGGACGCCTGCCACCGGCCCTGGAGGCGGGGCGGCCACCTGGCGGCCGCGGCAGTGCGGCCCGCCTCTCATCGAGCCGCCACCGCCAGAAGCGCCCGGTCCAACCGCTCGACCACAAGGTCGGCCTCGGCTGCGCCGAGGGTGAGCGCCGGCAGGAGCCGGAGGGTCCGCTGCCCGATCGGGTTGAGAAGGAGGCCACCCTGGAGAGCCGCGGTCGCCACCGCCCGGGCGATGGGCCGGCGCAGCCCCACCCCGAGCATGAGGCCCAGACCCCGGACCTCGAGGATGGGACGCCCAGCGTCCTCCAGGGCGGCGATCCCGGCCCGCAGCCGGTCCCCCACCGTGGCTGCGTTGGCCACCAGGTTCTGCTCCGAGATCGTGTCGAGGACGGCAATCCCTGCCGCGCATGCCAGCGGGTTGCCACCGAAGGTGCTGCCGTGATCACCGGGCTCGAGAACATCCGCCCGGGCGCCCACCAGAGTGGCCCCGATCGGCAGCCCCCCGGCCAGCCCCTTGGCCACCGTCATGATGTCGGGTGTCACCCCCGCCCACTGGTGGGCCCACATCCTTCCGGTCCGACCCATACCTGACTGGATCTCGTCCACCACCAGGAGGCAGTGGTGCCGGTCGCAGAGGTCGCGGATGGCCCGAAGGTGATCGAGCGGGAGGGCAAAGACTCCGCTCTCCCCCTGCACCGGCTCCAGCATCACCGCCGCCGTGGTGTCCCCGAGCGCCGCCTCCAGGGCGGCGAGATCTCCTCGTGGCACCTGCTGGAACCCCCCGGGCAGAGGCTGGAAGAACTGGCTGTAGCGCGCCGACCCGGTCGCCGCCAGGGCACCGAGGGTGCGGCCGTGGAATGCCCCGCTGAGAGTGACGATCTCGGTGGCCCCGTCCTTCCGGAGGTGCCCCCACTTGCGGGCTATCTTGATGGCCGCCTCGTTTGCCTCCGCTCCGCTGTTGCTGAAGAAGACCCGGGAGGGAAAGGCGGTGGCCACCAACCGCTCTGCCAGCTCCACCTGGGGCCGGGTGTAGTACAGGTTGCTGGCGTGGATCATCGCCCGGGCTTGCGCCGCCACCGCCTCCACCAGCCGTGTATTTCCGTGCCCCAGCACGTTGACCGCGATGCCCCCGACCGCGTCCAGGAGTCGCTCTCCGGAGTCGGTGAACACCCAGACCCCGTCTCCCCGCTCCAGCGTCACGGGAAGACGCGCATAGCTGTCGCACAGGACGGCGCGTGCCCGAGCCTCAAGCTCGCTCACCACGGAGGGCCGTCGAGACTTAAGGGGCGGGCGGCGAGGGTGCCGCCCAGAATCTGGCCGGAGGTGAACCCAGCCCAGGCCGCCGCCTCCAGCGCCCGATCCAGGCCCCTTCCGACGGCACCGGGCCGGTGCGCGTCGCTCCCCACCGACACGGCGCGGCCACCGGCGGCACGCCACCAGCGAACGACCTCCGGTCCAGGGCACAGCCCCCGCTCCGGCTCCAAACCTGCGCTGCTGTTGATCTCCAGGATCAGCTCGCAGCGCGCTGCCTGCTCCAGCACCGTCTGGATCTCCTCTCGGTAGTCGGCGGCCCGGTACGGCTGCCCGCCAGATGGCCAGTATCGCTTGGGGTACTCCAGATGGGCCAGAACCTGGAATGAACCGGCGGACTCCAGCAGGCGCAGGGTCTCGCCCCAGTAGAGCCTCATCCAGGCCACCGGGTCGCTCCCCTGTCCGCCCGGCCCCATGCTGCAATCCTCGAGCCGGCCCCCGACCTCGATGGCGTGCACGGATCCCAGAACCAGGTCGAAGTCCCCCTGAGCCAGCAGCTCCGCCGTCTCCACCGGGAAGCGGTGCGGCTCCCCCAGCTCCGCGCCGCTCCAGATGGCCAGCCGGGGAAACGCCCGGCGGCACCGAGCGAGGCTTTCGCGGTAGCCAGCGAGGTCGAGGTGGCGGCCACCGGCGATGGCGGTGTGGTCGGCGTGGTCGGTGAAGGCGACCACCTGCAGGCCCAGACTCTGGGCACGAACGCAGGTCTCCCGCATCGACCCCCCGGGGGCATCCCACGACCACTCACTGTGGACGTGAAGATCGACGCCGCCCGCACCAGGGCTCACCGGCGGCAGTTCCAGGCAAGGGGGGCGGCCAGCTCCATGGCAGACGGGCTCCCAGCCCCGCTCCGCAACGACTCACGCATATAGGGCCAGCGCCTCAGCCAGGTCCAGGGTGCCTTCCAGCAGGGCGCGTCCCACGATGGCGGCCTCCGCCCCCGCCTCCCGCAAGCGGACCAGGTCCGCGGGGTCCCGGACGCCGCCCGCCACCATCACCGGGACTCCCAGTCGCACCAGTTCCGGCACCACCTCCGCGTCAACCCCGGAGAGCATCCCGTCACGCTGGGTGTCGGTGTAGAGCAGCCGACGCGCCCCGAGGTCGACCAGCGATCTGGCGGCCGATCCCAGCTCCAGGTGGGTGTCGACCTCCCACCCCCGCGCCAGGAGGTGTCCGCCGCGGGCATCGAGCCCTACCACCAGGCTCTGGCCGAACTCCGCTGCCAGGGCACTGAACTCGTGGGGATCGCCCAGGGCCGCGGTCGAGATGATGACACGGCTGACTCCGGCCTCCAGGGCGGCGCGGATGCCCTCCCGGCTCCTGGCTCCGCCACCGGCCTGCACCCGAGCGCCCACCTCGGCAGCGATGCGCCCGATCAGCTCCAGGTTGTGCCACCGGCCGGCGCGCGCCCCATCCAGGTCGATCACGTGGAGCCAGCGGGCGCCCTGGTCGGCGAACCGCCGCGCCATCTGCAGAGGGCCGAGCTCAGCTCGAAGCACCCGGTCATACCTGCCCTGCACCAGGCGCACCGCCGCACCGTCGAGGACGTCGACGGCCGGGATCACCAGCAATCCGCGCACCTCTCAAATAACATGATATCATGCTAGCATGATGAAGCAAGCCAGCTTCGCCCCCCCTCCTCCCGAACTCACCAACCCCGCCACCCGCGAGCTCTTCGAGGCGATCGCGCAGCTCGCCTCGGCCGAGGAGACGGCCGACTTCCTGCGCGATCTCTGCACGGCCCAGGAGCTGCAGGCCCTGAGCACCCGCTGGCAGGTGGCGCGCATGCTCGACCAGGGCCTCCACTATCAGGCGATCGCGGCCCAGACGGGCGCCAGCCCTGCCACCATCAGCCGGGTCAACACCTGGCTGCGCTTCGGCCGGGGTGGCTACCGCAAGATGCTCGACCGGTGGCGGCGTTGACTTCAGCCGCCGCCCCCGACGACCGGCTGCGGCTGGCGGTGCCCAACAAAGGTCGGCTCTGCCAGCCCGCGGTTTCCCTGCTCCGGGAGGCCGGCTTCACCTTCGAGGAGGACGAACGCCGCCTCTTCGTTCCCTGCGAGAACTTTCCCCTCGACCTGCTGTTCTTGCGGGCCGACGACATCGGCGAGTACGTCCAGGACGGGGTGGTCGACCTGGGCATAACCGGCTCCAACCTGCTCCTAGAGGCCGGCGTCGACGTGACCCGGATCGAGCCCCTCGGCTTCGGTCGCTGCCGGCTGCAACTGGCAGCCCCGCGCGACAGTGGGATCACCGGGGCGGAGGACCTCAGAGGCCGGGTGGTGGCCACCTCCCACCCCAAGGTGAGCTCCCGGTTCTTCCTGGAAAGGGGGGTCGAGGTGCGGCTGATTGAGATCACAGGGGCGGTGGAGGTCACCCCGTTGCTGGGCGTCGCCGACGCCGTCGTCGACCTGGTGGCGAGCGGCAGCACCCTGGCCACCAACGGGCTCGTGGCCCTGGACGCCATCCTGGACTCCCAGGCCGAACTGGTCCGCACCCGCGAACTGAGACCGGCGCGCCATCACCTCGCCGGGCAGGTGGCGCTCATGCTCACCAGCGTCATCAGGGCGCGGCACCGCAAGTACCTCATGATGAATGCCCCCGCCGAGGCGGTGGACAGGATCAAAAAGGTGGTGCCGGGGATGAGATCTCCCTCGGTGATCCACCTGACCGACCCCGGCATGGTGGCGATCCACACGGTGGTGGACGCCGACACCGTCTGGCAGCAGCTGGGTCCGCTGCAGGCGGCCGGGGCGTCGTCGATCCTGGTGCTCCCGATCGAGAAGCTGATCCCTTGATTCAGGAGATCCCGGGGGCCGGCGTGCCCTCCCGCCTCCCCCTGAGTCGTTGCCCCGCCGAGGTGGAACGGGAGGCCGCCGCCGTCCTGGAACAGGTCCGCAGGGGCGGCGACCGGGCCATCCAAGAACTCACCCTGCGGTTTGACGGGGTGCGGGTGGCTCAGAGCCGGGTCGAGCCGGCGGAGATCAGCGCCGCGCTGCAGGCGGCACCAGCGGAGCTGGTGAAGGCGCTGCAGGCGGCGGCCACCAACCTGAGTAGGGTGGCATGCGCCCAGCGGTTCGCCGAGGAGGAGGTGTCCGTCCGGCCGGGGGTGAAGCTGTGGCGGGAGTGGCGCCCCCTGCGTCGGGTGGGGATCTACGTGCCCGGGGGGCGCGCCCCCTACCCCTCCTCAGTCGTCATGCTGTGCGCGCCCGCGCGACTGGCGGGGTGCGAGGAGGTCGTCCTGTGTGCGCCGCCGGGCCGGGACGGGCGGATCCACCCCCACATCCTGGCGGCCGCGGGCCTGGCCGGCGCCACCGAGGTCCACGCCATCGGCGGGGCCCAGGCGATCGCGGCGATGGCCTTCGGCACGGAGACGCTGGCGGCGGTGGACAAGGTGTTCGGCCCCGGGAATGCCCACGTCACCGCCGCCAAACGCCTGGTGTTCGGCCGGGTCGCGGTGGACATGCCCGCCGGCCCCTCGGAGGTGGTGGTGGTGAGTGACGGCTCCACTCCCGCGGCCTGGCTGGCCGCCGACCTGGAAGCCCAGGCGGAGCACGCGCCGGACGCGCTGGGAGTTCTCATCTCCACCGACCCCGAGCACGCCGCCGCCGTCAGGGGCCTGTTGGACCCGAGGCTGGCGGCTCAGGTCAGGGTGTACCGAGCCGAGTCGCTCGAGCAGGCGCTGGGCTTCTCCAACCGTTTCGGCCCAGAGCACCTCATCCTCGCCTGCCGCGACCCCCGCCGCTGGTTGCCCCGAGTCCAGAGTGCCGGATCGGTGTTCCTCGGCTCCCACTCCCCGGCGGCAGCCGGGGACTACGCCACCGGGGCCAACCACGTGATCCCGACGGGGGGAGCGGTGCGCAGCTTCAGCCCTCTGGGCCTGGACGACTTCGGGCGCACCCTGCAGGTCCAGGAGATCACCCCCGCTGGCCTGGCGTCCCTGAAGGCGGTGATCGAGCCGCTGGCCCGCGCCGAGGGCTTCTCCCACCACCTGCGCTCGGCCCTGCTGCGGATGGGGTCGGCCCCGGCTCCGGAGCGGGCGGCCCCGTCCCCCCGGCGCAGCGTCGGCGCCATGCACCCCTACGAGTGGGAGGCCTCCAGCGCCGAGATAGCGGCCCGTGCCGGGCTGAGGGAGGAGGAGGTGGTGCGTTTCGACACCAACACCTGCCCTTGGGCGGGCGCCACCCTGGGGGACCTGCCGCCTCAGGTGCTGCACGAGTACCCGGATTCCGCCTACCCCGCCCTGGTCTCGGCCGTAGCCGACTACACCGGCCTTCCCTCCTCCGCGATCACGGTCGGCGCCGGGGCCGACGAGTTGCTCTCCCTGGTGGCGACGGCCTACGTCGCGCCCCTCGACCCGGTCGTCATCCCCGACCCCAGCTACGCGATGTTCCGCGTCCTGACCGAGGCAGCTGGGGGCCAGGTCATCACCGTCCCCGCCGACAGCCCGGATCGCCTGCTGGAGGCGGGGCGCCATGCCCGCCTCACCTGGGTCTGCAACCCCAACAACCCGACTGGCGGCCTGCTCCCCCCTGGCCTCGTCGAAGAGCTCGCCCTGGCCAGCCCCGGCGTGGTGGTGGCCGACGAGGCCTACTACGAGTTCAGCGGCGCGACCAGCGCCGGCCTGGTGCTTCAGCTGCCGAACCTGGTCGTGGTCCGCACTCTGAGCAAGGCCTTCGGGCTGGCCGGGGCGCGGGTTGGCTACGCCCTGTCCGGGCCCGAACTGGCCGCCACCCTCGCCCGGGTCCGGCCCCCGGCCGGGGTGAGCTCCTGCTCGGCCGCGCTCGCCACGCACTCCCTGGAGGCGGCGGGGGAGATGCGGGCCAGGGTGCTGCAGCTCCGCCGGTGGGGAAGGGCACTGGAACGACAGATTCAGGAGCTGGGGTTCCAGGTGCGCATGTCCGCGGCCAATTTCCTCCTGGTCACCTGCCCCGCCGGGCTCCCCGACTTCCTGGCCGCCCGGGGGCTGGTGGTGCGAGCCTTCGGTCCCGCCCACGCGCTCGGCGGCTGGATGAGGGTCACAATCCGGTCCGAGCCGGAGAACGCGCGGCTGCTCGAGGGGCTGGCCAGCTGGAGGGCTAGCCGCGATGGATGAGCGGCGAGCTCACGAGGAGCGGCGGACCCGGGAGACCGAGGTGTCGGTGACCCTGTCCCTGGATGGCAGCGGGGACGCCTCGGTGGCCACCGGGATCGGGTTCTTCGACCACATGCTGGAGAGCCTGGCCCGCCACGCCCACTTCGACCTCCTGGTGCGCGCCTCAGGCGATCTGCAGGTGGACAGCCACCACACCGTGGAGGATGTGGCCGCCGTGCTGGGAGCGGCGTTCGCCGCCGCCCTGGGGGAGCGGCTGGGAATCGAGCGCTTCGGCCACGCCGTCGTGCCGATGGACGAGAGCCAGGCGGCTGCGGCCGTCGACTGCTCGGGGCGGGGACTGGGGGTGGTCAAGATCGCCCTCAGCGGGCCCGGGGCAGGGGGCATACCGGCCTCCCTCCTGGCTCACTTCTTCGAGGTGCTGGCGCGCACCGCCCAGATCACTCTGCACCTGACCGCAGCCGGCGCCGACGACCACCACGTCGCCGAAGCGGCCTTCAAGGCGACCGCGCGCGCCCTCCGGGAGGCCGTGCGCCGGGATCCCACGGTCCTGGGCCGCGCCCCCAGCACCAAGGGGATCCTGTGATCGGAGTGCTGGACCTGGGCGGCGGCAACCTCGCCAGCGTGGGTTATGCGCTGGACCGGCTGGAGACGGCCTGGACCTTGGTGCGCACCCCGAGCCAGCTGGACGCCGTCGACGCCCTGATCTTCCCCGGGGTCGGGGCGGCAGGGGCGGCCATGGCCGGGCTGCGAACATCCGGCCTCCTGCCGGCCCTGCAGGCCTTCCTGCGGTCGGGCCGACCGTACCTCGGCATCTGCCTGGGGCTCCAGCTCCTCTTCGACCGGAGTGCGGAGGACGGCCAGCCCTGCCTGGGAGTCATCCCCGGGCGGGTGGTGCGCCTCGCCACCTGGGAGAAGGTTCCTCACACGGGCTGGAACACGGTCGAGAGCACCCGCTGGAGCGCCCTCCTGGAGGGGGTGGACGGTGAGGCCTTCTACTTCACCCACTCCTACGTGGCGGAGCCGCTGTCGGGCGAGGTGGCCTGCGCCCGCACCACCCACGGAGTGTCCTTCGTGAGCGCGGTGACCGCCGGCCCGCTGGCCGGGGTGCAGTTCCACCCGGAACGCAGCGGAACGGCCGGGCTGCGCTTGCTGAGGAACTTCGCTGGGCTGAGCGCCCCCGGGTTCGATGCTGGCTAAGCGCGTCATACCCTGCCTGGATGTGGCGGACGGCCGGGTGGTCAAGGGGATCCAGTTCCGCCGTCTGCGAGACCAGGGAGACCCGGTCGAGCGCGCCCGGGCCTATGCCGAGGAGGGAGCCGATGAACTGGTCCTCCTGGACGTCAACGCCACCATCGAGAGCCGCCCGGCGACCCTCGACATGGTGACCCGGGTCGCTCGCGAGCTCTCCATCCCCTTCACGGTGGGCGGCGGGGTCCGGTCCCTGTCCGATTTCCGCGACCTGCTGCGCGCCGGCGCCGACAAGGTGGGGGTGCAGACCGCCGCCGTGGCCAGGCCTGATCTGGTCGCCCGCGCGGCCGCGACCTTCGGCTCTCAGTGCGTGGTGGTCTCGATCGACGCGCGGCGCCGCCAGCAGGGTTGGGAGGTTTACACCCATGGGGCCCGCCGCCCCAGTGGTCTCGACGCCCTGGGGTGGGCCGCTGAACTGGAAAGGCTGGGAGCCGGCGAACTCCTGGTGACCAGCATCGACGCAGACGGTGGCGCCGGCGGCTACGACCTGGAACTCACCCGAGCGGTCGCCGACAGCGTGCGTATCCCGGTGATCGCCTCGGGCGGGGCCGGGGGACCGGAGGACCTGGTCGCGGTGCTCACCGCCGGCCACGCCGATGCAGCACTGGCTGCCTCCATCTTTCACTCGGGCCGGTGGACGGTGGCAGCGGTCAAGGCGCGCCTGCACTCCGAAGGGGTCAAGGTACGGCTATGACCCTTAAGGTGCCCGCGGGCGTGCGCTTCGACGGGGCGGGTCTGGTCCCGGCCGTGGTCCAAGACGCGCTCAGTGGCGCCGTCCTCATGGTCGCCTACATGGATCGCCAGGCGCTGCAGCTGACCGCGGAGACCGGAGAGGCTCACTTCTACAGCCGCAGCCGCCAGCGCCTCTGGCGCAAGGGGGAGTCCTCCGGAGCGGTGATGCTGGTGGCGGCGATCCAGGCCGACTGCGACGGCGACGCGCTCCTGGTCTCGGTCCGGGCGCAGGGGCCGGCCTGCCACCTCGGCCGGCGGTCCTGCTTCCCCCAGCCCGGTATCACGCTCGAGCAGCTGCAGGACACGCTGCGCCAGCGCCGCCAGGCGCCGCCCCCGGGCTCCTACACGGCGGCCCTCCTCGAGGCGGGGATCCCGTCCATCTCCCGCAAGGTCGGCGAGGAGGCGGTCGAGGTGATCCTGGCCGCCCACCAGGACAGCCAGGGGCAGTTGGTGGCGGAGGTGGCCGACCTCTGGTTTCACACGGCCGTGCTCCTGACCGCGCGCGATCTGCAACTGGCCGACGTCATGGAGGAGCTGCAGCGCCGCCACCGCGCCGGGCGATCGCCAGGGGCGGGACGGCGCTGACCGTTCCTCGAGCCACGACAGGAGCGGCACCGGTCTGAGAACCACCACTGAGGGCGGTGGGCTCCGGGTGGGTCCCGGTTCCCCCCTCCCCACCACCCCCCGGTCGGAGTCCGGCCCCACAGTCGGCTCCACCGGCGGTGGACGACTCCACCGCCCTGGCGGCGACGGCCCAGTGGGCCCGCCCGGCGAGGGTGGTCGCGGCGTTGAGGCCTCGCTCCAGGACCGGCCCGCAGCTCGAGCAGGAGGGAGCCCGCTCCGGGAGCGGCGGCTCCGGCCCATCCGGGCCACAAGGCGAGCGGGTCCTGGAGCTGGAAACCGACGGTGGACGACCCGAAGGCGGGAGCCGTGTCACCTGCTGCGCTGTCCGGTCCGGCTCATCGCCGAGAACAAAGGGACGGTGCTGTCGACCGCCTGGCGGCCGTGAGCATCCGGGGGCTTCCACCTTCTGCTCACGGCCCGGTCCGGTGCGGGTGCAGGCCCGCAAGCACGGCCGGGCCCGGAGGGGCGTTTCCGATCGCCGGGCGGGGCTCTCGGCGGCGTGATGGGCCAGCCGGAGAGCGGTGCGCCCCGGGGTTTGGGGAGGTCCCCGCGGCGGCGGCCCCGGCGGGGCCGCCGCCGCGGGGGAAGACAGCTACCCCGACGCCGGGGCTGGATCCCGGTCGATGCTCACCAGACCTGGCGCCTCGATGGGCTCGGGGGGCGGGATGGGGTGGTGGAGCTCGAAGACCTCCTCGTTGAAGATCAGCCGGTCACCCCCTTCCAGCTCGCGCTCCGTCATGCGCAGCGGCACCACCAGGGAGATGGCTTTGAGAATGCCAGCGGTCATGGCCCCGGAGTAGACCGAGACCACCGCCAGGCCCACGAACTGCAGCAGCAGCTGGTGGGGGTTGCCGTAGAAGGCCCCGGCCACAGCGGCTGAGGAGGTCCCGCGGATGCCCGTGTACACCACCATCGCCGGGTCCGCCAGGAGACCAACCAGGAGGCCGCCGACCGCGCCCGCCAGAAAGTGGGTGTGCACCACGCCGAGGGTGTCGTCGGCGTGCTTGAAGGGCCAGCGCCCGGCGAGGCGGTTCATGGCGTACCAGGGCACAACTGCCCCCAGCAGCCCGACCGCGATGGCCCCGAGCCCGTCGACGTACCCAGCCGCCGGGGTGATCGCCACCAGCCCGCAGATCATGCCATTGATGGCGCCGGCCACGGACAGCTTGCGGTTGAGCAGGATGTCGAGAAAGAACCAGGCCAGCAGGGCCACGGCGGTGGCCAGGTTGGTGTTCAGGACGGCCGCCGCGGCGTCGCCGTTGGCGAAGTACGGATCACCGCCGTTGAAACCGTTCCAACCCAGCCAGAGGATGCCGGCGCCGGCCACCGCCAGGAGCATGTTGTTGGGCTTGAAGTCCCTCTGGTCCTTGAGGGTGCGGGGGCCGACCATCAGCGCCGCCACGAAGCCGGAGATCCCGGCCGCCACGTGAATGACGTAGCCGCCGCTGTAGTCCACCACCCCCAGCTGGGCCAGCCAGCCACCCCCCCAAATCATGAAGGCGTTGACGCTGTAGACGAGGAGCGACCACACCGGCACGAATACCATCCAGGCCTTGAGGCTCATCCGTCCGAAGATGGCGCCGGCCAGGATCACCGGGGCGATCGCCGCGAAGACGAACTGGAAGTAGATCAACGATGACTGCGGAAACGCGAACTGGGGCATGAGGCCCTTGAGGAGGGGGATGGTTGCCTGTCCCTCCTCGGTCAAGGCGCTCAGCACCGGCTGGGGGATCCCCACCAGGCTCCCGATCATGGGGCGGCCGAACCCCATGCTGAAGCCGGCCAGGACCCAGACCACGAGCACCGCCGCGAAGGCGTAGATGGCGAAGAGCGCCGAGCTCACCGCCCACTTGCGCTTGACCAGCCCCCCATACAGGATCGCCAGGCCGGGGATCGACTGCAGGCCGACGAAGGTGGCCGCGGTCAGCTGCCAGGCGTTGTCTCCCGGGTTGACGAACGAAGGAGACGGGATGTACATGGGCCGGCCTCCACCGCGGTGCGGGCGCCGCGGGACTTTTGTTGCTGGCCCCGATGTTAGGTCCGGGCGCCGGGCGGTGGTCCAGCCGATACCCACAAATCCTAGGCTTAGTATTGGTAGCAATACCCCGAGGCTGGTCGCTGCGCGGGCCTAATCGAGCTGCCCCGCCAGCTTCTCGTGGATCGTCTCGGCACAGCGCCGTCCAGAGGCGATGGCACGCACCACCAAGGAGGCGCCCTCGACCACGTCGCCGCAGGCGAAGACTGCGGGGACCGAGGTGGTGCCCCCACTGCCCACCGGGAGGGTGCCGCGCTCGCCCAGCGCACCCTGCAGCTCCGGCGGGAGGTCGCCGGCCCGGGGCCCGGTGAACCCCATGGCCAGCAACACCAGGTCGGCGGGCATCACGCTTCCAGAGCCCGGGACGGCCTCGAGGCTTCCGCCGGGGCCGGCCCGGAGGCGGCGCACCCGCAGTCCCGTGACCCGCCGGTGCTCCCCCACGAAGGCGAGGGTCTCCACTCCGAAGGCGCGCTCACCCCCTTCCTCGTGGGCGGGAGACCAGCGCATCACCCGGGGCCACTCCGGCCAGGGGTTGTCCGCCGCCCGACTCGGCGGGGGCTCGGGGAGCAATTCCAGCTGGCGCACCGAGGCGCACCCCTCGCGCAGAACGCTCCCCAGGCAGTCGGCCCCGGTGTCCCCACCGCCGAGGATCACCACGTTGCGCCCGGCGGCCGAGGGCGCCCCGGCCTGGGGCCGGCCATCCACCCACCGATTGCGGCCCTCCAGGTAGTCCATGGCGGGGTAGATCCCGGACAGGTCGCGGCCGGGCAGGGCAAGGTCGCGGAGCTGGCGGCACCCGACGGCGAGGCAGACGGCGTCGAACTGGGCCAGCAGCCCCCAGGGTCCGTACAGGGCCGCCGCGGGACGGCCGCAGAGGAACGTCACCCCCTCCTCCACCATCTGGGCGAGCCTCCGGTCGAGGATGGACTTGGGCAGCTTGTAGTCGGGAATCCCGTAGCGCAGGAGCCCTCCCGGAAGGTCCTGGCGCTCGAACACGGTCACCCGGTGCCCCAGTCGCGCCAGCTGCTGGGCGGCGGCCAGCCCGGCCGGGCCGGAGCCGACCACGGCGACGCTTTGTCCCGAGAGTCGGGCGGGCCGGCGAGGGCGAATCCAACCTTCCGCGAAGCCCCGCTCGACGATGGCCAGCTCCACCTCCTTGATGGCCACCGGCTCGGCATTGATCGCCAGCACGCAGGCCGGCTCGCAGGGCGCCGGACACAGGCGGCCGGTGAATTCCGGGAAGTTGTTGGTGCGCTCGAGCATCTCCAGCGCCCGCCGCCAATCCGCCCCTTCCACCAGACGGTTCCAGTCGGGAATGTAGTTGTGCAGCGGACAGCCGTGGTGGCAGAAGGGCACGGCACAGCCCATGCAGCGGCGCGCTTGGACCGCCACCTCAGACGGCGGCATGGGCAGGTGCACCTCAGCGTGGTCGCGGACCCGCTCGGCCACCGGACGCTCCGGAGCGGTGGCACGCGCCAGCCGGATGAAGCCGAGGGGGTCGGGCATGGCTCAGCCGCCCGCTGCCAGCGCCGCCACCGTGGGACGCGCCGCGGGATCCCGGGGACGCACCACCTCCAGCCAGCGGACGCTGCGGGGCCAGTCCCGGAGGAGGCGGGCGGCTCGCGCACTTCCGGTGTATCGGAAATGCCGCTCCAGGAGCGAGCGCACCAGCTCCTCCTCATCCGGGGAGGCGGAGCTGGCCCACACCGAGCGCGAATCGAGGTGGGGGGCGACTGGCTCGCCGTGGAGCACGAGGGCCAGACCCCCGGTCATCCCCGCCCCGAAGTTCCGCCCCACCGGACCCAGGATCAGCACCGTCCCGCCGGTCATGTATTCGCAGCCGTGGTCCCCCACCCCTTCCACGACCGCGTCGGCGCCGCTGTTGCGGACCGCAAAGCGCTCCCCCGCCAGGCCGGCGAAGTAGGCCTCGCCGGAGGTGGCCCCGTAGAGGGCCACGTTGCCGGCGATGACCAGCTGGGAGGCCCGGGACCGGAGCCGGGCGGGCGGGCGCACGGCCAACCGCCCGCCGCTCAGCCCCTTGCCCGGATAGTCGTTGGCCGCCCCCACGCAGCTGACCGCCACCCCCCGGCAGAGGAAGGCGCCCAGGCTCTGCCCGGCCACGCCGCGAAGGCGGATGGTAAAGGTTCCCGGCTCCAGCCCACCTTCGCCATGCACCCGCGCCACCTCTCCGCTGAGCATGGCGCCGACCGTGCGGTGACGGTTGCTCACCGGCAAGCACAGCTCTGCCGGCTCGCCTCGCGCCAGCCGGGGACCCAACCGCTTCAGGATGGTGCCGTCCAGGGCTGATCCCAGGCGATGATCCTGGTCCTGCAGTCGCCGCCGGGCCAGGGCCTGGCGGCGTGCCTCGGAGCGGAGGTGGCGAGCGGCCCGCGCCACGGGAGGGGCGAGGAGGGCGGAGAGATCCAGGGACGCCCCGGGGGCGCCTCGCAGCCGCTCCACCTGGCCCACGGCCTCGGCCAAAGACCTCCACCCCAGACGGGCGAGCCACCCCCGGGCATCCTCCGCCACCAGCATGAAGTAGCGGATGACATGCTCCGGCGTGCCCGCGAAGCGGCGCCGCAGCTCCGGGTCCTGGGTGGCGATCCCCACCGGGCAGGTGTTGAGGTGGCAGGCCCGCATCAGGACGCAGCCGGATGCCACCAGGGCTGCGGTCCCGAAGCCGAACTCCTCCGCCCCCAGCATGGCCGCCACCACCACGTCGCGGCCGGTACGCAGCCCTCCGTCCACCTGAACCGCCACCCGAGAGCGCAGCCCCTGCCGCACCAGCGCCTGCTGGGTGTCCGCCAGCCCCAGCTCCCAGGGCAACCCGGCATGTTTGATCGAGGCCCGGGGGGCGGCCCCGGTCCCTCCCTCCTGGCCGGAGATGGTGAGGTGGTCGGCCCGCGCCTTGACGACGCCGGCGGCCACCGTGCCCACGCCTGGCGCCGCCACCAGCTTCACCGAAACCCGGGCCGAGGGGTTCGTCTGCTTCAGGTCCCAGATCAGCTGGGCCAGGTCCTCGATGGAGTAGATGTCATGGTGCGGAGGCGGGGAGATGAGTTCCAACCCCGCGGCGGAGTGGCGGAGCCGGGCGATGGCCGGGTCCACCTTGTGGCCCGGCAGCTGTCCGCCCTCTCCGGGCTTGGCGCCCTGGGCGATCTTGATCTGAAGGTCATCCGCGCTCACCAGATAGCCGATGGTGACCCCGAAGCGGGCCGAGGCGACCTGTTTGATGGCGCTGCGGCCCGACCAGCCGTCGGCGCGGAGGAGGGCGCGTGCGGGGTCCTCGCCGCCCTCGCCGGTGTTGCTCTTGGCCCCCAGCCGGTTCATCGCCAGAGCCAGGGTCAGGTGGGCCTCAGGACCCAGCGATCCCAGGGACATCGCCCCGGTGGCAAACCGGCGCACGATCTCGGTGGCCGGCTCCACCTCCTCCAGAGGCACCGCAGGCCCGAGCACCGGCTCCATCAGGTGACGCAGGACGAAGGGTGCGCTCGCCTCCCCGTCCGCCCAGCGGCGGAAGTTTTCGAAGCGTCCTTCCAGACCGTCCCGGACCGCCTGCTGGAGGTTGGCCACCGCGCCCGGACTCCAGCCGTGAACCTCCGCCCCCTCCCGCCAGCGGTGGTCTCCGCCGAGGTCGAGCTCCTTCGCCTCCAGAGCCTGCCGGCGGCGCTCTAAGGCGGTTGAGCCGATCTGTTGGAAGCCCATGCCACCCACTCGGGAGGGGGTCCCCGGAAAGCAGAGAGCGGCCACCTCCGGCCCCAGACCGACGATCTCGAAGACCTGGGCGCCACAGTAGCTGGCCAGGGTGGAGATGCCCATCTTCGACATCACCTTGAGCAGCCCCTCCTCCAGCGCGGCCCGGTACCGCGCCCGCGCCTCCCGGCGCGAGGCTCGGGGGCCGAGCTCTCCCGAGCTGGCCAGGGCGGAGACGGTGGCCAGCGCCAGGTAGGGGTTGACGGCCTCAGCGCCATGCCCGACCAGGCACGCCAGGTCGTGGGTGCTCGCCGGCTCCCCCGACTCCACCACCAGGCTGAGCCTGGTGCGCCGTCCGCGCCGCACCAGGTGGTGGTGGACGTAGCCGAGGGCCAGCAGGCTGGGGACCGCCGCCTCCTCCGGGCCCAGCTGGCGGTCACTGAGTACCAGCAACTGGACTCCGTCCCTCACGGCGGCGTCGGCGGCCCGGCCCAAATCATGGAGCGCGGCCTCCAGGTCCCCGGGGTCGGTGGCGAATCCCAGGCTCAGCGTGCGGGAGCTGAGCGGGGACCGCCGCCCACACAACCAGCGGAGCTCCGCATCCCCGAGCACCGGGCTGCGCAGCTCGACTCTACGGGCCACCCCCGGATCTTGGGCCAGCAGGTCGCCGCCCGGCCCCAAGGTGGCGCGCAGGGACATGACCCGCCGCTCCCGAATGTGGTCCAAGGGGGGGTTAGTCACCTGGGCGAAACCCTGCAGGAAGAAGTCGAAGAGGAGACGGGGTCGCTTGGACAGCGCCGCCGGGGCGGCGTCGTTGCCCATGGAGGCCACGGATTCGTGCCCGGACGCCGCCGCCGGCGCCAGGACCTCCTGCAGCTGCTCCTGGGTGTACCCGAAGTGGACGTGCTGGGGGAGGAGATCGCCCAGGGTGGGGACCGGCAGCTCAGCGGTGCCGTCCTTCCCGCGCTCGTCGGGAGCGATCACCACCCGCTCCCGCTCCCAACGCCCCCAGGGGGCGCGCGATGCCACCTCGCGCTTGAGCTCGGCGTCCCGGAGCAGTGCGCCCCGTTCGAGGTCCAGGACCAGCATCTCGCCGGGCTGCAGCCGGCCCAGCTCCGCGGTGTCGGCCGGGGGAATGTCCACCACCCCGGCCTCGGAGGCGAGCACGATCAGACCGCCCCGGCTGACGGCGAAGCGCAGGGGCCTCAGGCCATTGCGGTCGAGGGCGGACCCCACCACCCGGCCGTCGCTGAACGCCAGGGCGGCCGGGCCGTCCCAGGGCTCCAGGAGGTTGGCGTGGTAGGCGTAGAAGTCGCGCAGCGCCGCCGGAGTTTCGGGGGAGTTCTCCCAGGCCTCGGGGATGAGCATGAGCAGGGCCTGAGGCAGCGGCCGTCCGCTGCGCAGGAGCAGCTCGACCGCACAGTCGAGGTCCGCAGAGTCACTGGCTCCTGGCTCCAGGATGGGCAGCAGCTCGGCGGGCCGCAGCCCGCAGACCCCCTGTCGCCAGCTGCCCGCCCGGGCCCGCATCCAGTTGCGGTTGCCCCGGACGGTGTTGATCTCGCCGTTGTGCGCCAGGAAGCGGAAGGGCTGGGCCAGCTTCCAGTCGGGCTCGGTGTTGGTGCTGAAGCGCTGGTGGAAGATCACCATCCGGCTCTCCAGTTCCGGGTCGCGCAGGTCCGGGTAGAAGCGCGGCAGCTGAGCTGCGGTGAGCTGACCCTTGTACACGAGGGTCCGCCCCGAGAGGCTGGCGATCGAGAACTGGGCACGGCTCTGGGCATGCTCCAAATGGATCCCTCGGACCCGGGCCTCGGCCCGCTTGCGCAGCCGGAAGAGGCCGGCCTCGAGCCCGCTCTCGCCGCCGCCGGTGTCGACCACGAGCTGCCAGACGTCGGGGCGGCCCGCCCTGGCGATCGGACCCGCCACGGCCGGGCGGCAGGGCACCTGGCGCCACCAGACCGGCTCCATGCCCTCGTTCCGGCTGGCACGCTCCAGCGCCGCGCGCACCGCCGCCCGGTCTCCGCCCCGCCGGGGCAGGAACACCACCGCCACCGCCCCGGCATCAGGCGGAGGGAGGCGCACCCCCGCCTCCCCCGCCTCGCGACGGAGGAGGCGCCAAGGGGTGTCGAGCATCACGCCGGCTCCGTCCCCGGTCGCCCCGTCGGCCCCAACCGCCCCCCGGTGGCCGAGGCGCGCCAGCGCCAGCAGCCCCAGGTCCACGATCCGGCGCGACGGCGATCCGTCCGAGGTGGCCACGAACCCCACGCCGCAGCTGGCACGGCCCGGATCAGCGCCCCAGTCGGGAGGCGTGGCGGCGGGCGGCCCCGGGCTCCGGGGGGACGGCTGCGACTTCAACATCTCTGGGTCGTGGGCCCACAGCGGCAACAAAAAAGCACCGGACCCGGAAGGGGCCGGTGCTACTTCGCCACGGTACGCGTGAACTCTAGCTGACCGCCCCTCCAGGAATGCTGGCACCTAGCGGGGCCATGGGGCCGGGCATTGGCGCGGGCGTCGGCTTCATTTGGTCAAGGTACGGGCTGAGGGTCGTGGGTGTCAAGGGGCGGCACTGGCTCCTCTTGGAGCCCGGCGATCGGACCTGCCTCAGGAGTTCAGCGATCCTGTCCGGTCACCAAGGACACGGTCCCCGGCGGCAGGGACCGGGTCCAGGATCATGGGCGGAACCGGACATCCGCCGGCGCCCCGGCGGCGCCGCCGAATCCACCGCGGGACCGCCTCCGGGCAGGAGCGCCCCCGCTGCCGCAAACGCCGGGCCTATCGAGACTGGCTGGCGGTGACGACCACCAGGGGAATGGGCCTGGAGGTCTTGGCCTGGTAGGCATCGTAGCGGCGGTGATTGCTGCGGTTCATGACCTCCCACAGGTGGGCGTATTCCGGATGGGAGGGCTCGACCACCGTCGCCCTGCCCCACAGCTGGTGTCGGCCGACTCGTAACTCCACCTCGGGGTGGTTCCGGATGTTGTGCAACCAGGAAGGCGCGCGGTCGAGTCCATTGTTGGAGGCAGCCAGCACGATCCGCCCGCCGTCCCGCCCATAGACCAGCGCCGAGCAGCGCCGGAAACCACTACGCCGCCCGCACGTGTACAGGAGCAGGGCAGGGGCGCCGATCATGCCGTGCCCGACGCGACCACGGGTGCGTTCATAGAGCCACCGGTGCGCACGTAGCACCAGTGGCGGGGCGCTGTTAGGGGCGCTCAGGCGGTTGATGGCCCGAGCGAGGCGGTTAGGAGGTCTGGGAAGATCGTCTAGAGGATCAACGCGCCTGCCCATGTTGGTCCTGCGGCCTCGTCTGCTGGGTCGAGGCCTTGTCCGGCGCGCACCGCTTGCCGGGTCGTGAGGCGCAAGACGTCGAACTTGGGCGTCACAGGACTAGAGCACCGCGACGGACCCCGGGCTGGCCGGGCTCCCCAAGCGGGCCGGGTCCACCGGAAGCACTTCCGGCGCCGGTATGGGGGGAGAACGGCGGTCACGTCCGCACCAGTTCCAGAAGCACCTTGATCGAGTCCGCGTTCTCCAGCGCCGAGGTGTCCCCGCGGGCCTCGCCGGTGGAGAGAATCTCGCGCAGCAGACGCCGCATGATCTTGCCGCTGCGGGTCTTGGGCAGGGCTGGGACCACGTAGACCCGGCCCGGTCGGGCCATGCCGCCTATGGCAACCACAATCTGCTCGCTGAGTTCTGACTCCATGTCAGAACGGTTCTCCGCTCCGCCGCGAAGGACGACGAACGCCACGGGCAGGAGTCCCTTCAGCGGGTCGTCGACGCCGATGACAGCCGCCTCGGAAACCAGGGGGTGGTTGAGCAAGGCCGCTTCCATCTCCATCGTGGAGAGACGGTGACCGGCCACGTTGATGACGTCATCCACCCGGCCGATGACCCAGTAGTGCCCATCGCGGTCGACCACGCAGGTGTCAGCGGTGAAGTAGGTGCCGGGGAAGCGGCTGAAATAGGTGCTGAGGTAGCGATTGTGGTCGCCCCAGACGGTGCGCATCAACGAGGGGAACGGCTCGGTGATGACGAGATATCCCGGCTGACCGGGTGGCACCTCGTGGCCCTCGGCGTCCAGCACACGGCTGGCGTACCCGGGCAGTGGCTGGCCGCACGACCCAGGCTTGCCTGCCGTGACCCCGACCACCGAAGACGTCCAAGCGGTGGCGGTCTCGGTCTGACCGTAGGTGTTGTTGATGCAGACCGACCCGCCGCCGACGTTGTCTCGGACCCAGTACCAGGTCTCGGGGTCCAGGGGCTCGCCAACCAGGGAGATCAGTTCCAGGCGGCTGAGGTCGTGGCCCCGCAGGGCCTCGGTGCCGAAGCGGCGCAGCATGCGCAGAGCGGTGGGGGCGGTGAAGACCTTATTGACCCGGTGGCGGGCGACAATGTCGTAGAAGCGATCCGGACCGGGGAAGTCCAGCGACCCCTCGTACACCACCAGGGTGGCCCCGTGGGCCAGGCCGCCGACCAGGGCGAAGATCGGGAAGGTGAGCCAGCCCACGTCGGCCGTGCACCAGTAGACGTCGTCGTCGCGCAGGTCCAGCGACCACTTGACGTTGGCGTAGGTACCGACCAGGAACCCCAACCCGGAGTGGACCACGCCCTTGGGGCGGGCCTCGGTGCCGCTCGTGTAGATGATGAAGCCAGGCTCGTTGGCCTCCATGGCCTCCGGGACCCGGGTGGGCGCAGCCTCGGACATCAGCTCGTGGTACCACCGGTCGCGGTCGGGGTGCATCGCCACCTCCGCGCCGGTGTGCCGCACGACGACAACATGCTCGACGAAGTCCGCCGCCTTGCCCAGAGCGTCGTCGAGTGTGGCCTTCAGGGGCAGCACCCGCCCGCGCCGCTGGCTGCCGTCGGCCACCACCACGACCTTGGGCCGGCAGTCGCGAAGCCGCTGGCCCACCGCTTCGGCGCTGAAGCCGGCGAAGATGACGGTGTAGACGGCGCCCAGCCGGTAGCAGGCGTGCACCGCCGCGAACACCTCGGGGATGTTCGACATGTAGATGGCCACGACATCGCCTCGCCGGACACCCAGATCTGCGAGGACATTGGCGAACCGGCTCACCTCGTCGAGGAGCATCTGGTAGGTGAGGACCCGCTCCGCCCCATCCTCGCCCTCCCAGATGATCGCCGCCTTGTTGCTTCGGCCCCCCGCCACATGCCGGTCCAGGCAGTTGTGGCTGACGTTGGCGCAGCCGCCAACGTAGTAGCGGAAGTCCGGGAGGGTGCCCTCGCGGAGCGTCTGCCAGGGGCTGAACCAGTCGAGTTCCAGGGCCACGCCGGCCCAGTAGCCGTCGGGGTCCCGGCGTGCCGCGTCCATGTAGGTCAGGTAGTCCGCGGCCGAGGCGAACTGAGCCGGTCGCCGTTGGCCAGGCGCAGGTGGAACCAGGCGGGCATCCGCGATCATTCGCGCCACTCCGGAGGGTGGAGTTGCCTCCGCGTCGCCGCCGGGCGGGGACCCGGGCGTTGGTGAGACGTCCGTCATTTGCGCTGCCTCCGGTGCGGTGGGGCTCGACTCCGGGACCCCGCTCCTCAGCCTGCATGGTAGGGCAGCACACCCGCCGCGACAAGGGTCAGGGGCGGCCTCGAGTCAGCCGCGGATCACTCACGCGGGTTCATGACCGGGGAGAGGTGAAGGCGCAGGAATTCTCTCTGGAAAGCGACGCTGGCGCTGGAGTCGGCAACCTGGTGGCGATCACCACAATTGCCGCATCCTGATCGTCCAGGAACCTGGCACCGTACGTCTCCGCTTGGCGCTGAGAGACCAGAGTCCCTTCGAGTGGTGGAAATTAGGGAGAGGGACTGGGGGCAGTTCATCAGGCCACCAGCCCGGCGGTGAGGGGGTTGGTGAGGAGGTCCCGGCCGTCGGCTGAGAGCTGAGCCAGGGAAGCCTGGCAGAAGTGGCGCTTGCCGTCGTGCCACTCGTCGCGCTGCTCCTGGAGAACGGCCGTGGCCAGTCGCAGTAGCGCAGCGGGGTTGGGGAAGATCCCCACCACCTTGGCGCGGCGATCCACGTCAGCGTTCACCCGCTCGATGGCGCTATTGGAGCTGTGGTGCTCCCGGGGGAACCTCAGGTAGGCGAGGATGTCCTCCTCGGCCTCGCGCAGCATCCTGGCCACCTTGGGCTCCAGCCTCTCCAGAACCTGGGCCACGGCGGCTCGAGCGGCCTCCCTGGTGGGCTGTGGGTAGATGGTCTTCACCAGGGCCAGCACCGCCGGCCGCCTCCCCCTGCCCGCTACCCACTCAATGCAGCGAAGAGCCCCCCGAGGACACCCGCGAGCAATGGCCGCCGGCGGCCTTGGCTTGGTACATGGCGGCGTCGGCCTCATCTATCAGCGCCTCCAGACTGGCGGTCTCCCGGGAGCTGATCGCGATCCCAATGCTGGCATCGATGATCACCTCCCCATCTCCTGGTGAGTGGATCTGACCCAGGGTCTCGTGGATCCTGGTGGCAACCACCTCCGCCTCCGATAGGTCGCGCAGGCCATCAAGAAGAACCACGAACTCATCGCCGCCAAAGCGGGCCACGGTGTCCACCTCCCGAACGCACTCCTGGAGCTGGGCCGCCACCGAGCGCAGCACCTCGTCGCCGGCGCGGTGTCCGTAGCGGTCGTTGACGGGCTTGAAGCCGTCCAGGTCGCAGAACATGACCGCCAGCAGGCCGTGTTGGCGGTGGGCCCGGGCCAGCGCCTGGCTGGCCCGGTCCTCGAAGAGGACCCGGTTGGGCAGGCCGGTGAGCGAGTCATGGAGCGCCTGCTGCATGAGCTGCTGTTCGGACCGCTGCTCCTCCGTGACGTCTTGGAACTGGGAGACGTAGTAGAGCGGCCTTCCATCCTGGTCACGAACCATGCTGGCGGTGATCTGGACCGAGATCACGTGGCCGTCCCCATGCAGGTAACGCTTCGCGAACCGCACCCGTGCGTCCCTCTGCTTCAATATTTGTCGCGTGGTCTCGCGGTCCTCGGGCTGGGTAAGGCCGAAGACCCCCAACGCGAGTACTTCGGCAGCACTCCGCCCCAGCATTTGGCAGAGAGCATCGTTGACTTGGAGAAACCGTCCCTCAAGGGTCACCATGGCCATCCCCAGCGGAGCCTGCTCAAAGGTCACGCGAAACCTCTCCTCGGCTTCCTTGAGCTCCGCGGCGGCCACCAGCTCCGCGGTCACGTCCCGTAGCGTGCTGAGCCGACCGATCGGGCGCCCCTGCTCGTCGAGCATAGCGGTCGCCGTGACATCCACCCAATACTGGTCCCCACCGGCGCGGTGGTGCTCGACCAGCGCGCGCACCTGTCCGCCGGTGCCCAGCGGCTGCTCAAAGGGAGCGCTGCCCGGTTCGAGGTGCTCATCAACGTGCAAGCTCGCCAGGGTCCGGCCGACCGCCGCCTGTGGTGAGCCCACCCCCTGGAGGGAGGCCCAGGCGGGGTTGGCATACGTGATCACCCCGTCCAGATCTGTCAGGCACACTCCCTCAGGCAGCTGATCGGCGACCCGGGCCATTCCCCGAGCGCGTTCGGCCGCGGCCAGGGACGCGGTGGAGGAGCGCTGCATGTCAACCATCCGTCCAGCCGCCACCCCCACCATGATGACGAGAGTCAGGACGGTGCCATCCGTCCAACGCTCCAAGCCGGTGTCGAGCACGAGGAAATCGGGGAGCATCAGCGCCGCCGTCCACACGGCTGTCGGCAGCGAGCCCCAGAGGCCGAACCGGGTCGCCGCATAGCCGACGGGGACGACGGCCAGCACCAGCGTGGCCACTGCGGGCATGCGGACGAGGTCGCTGCCGTAGAGATCGTCCACAAAGTGGATGCCGACCGCGATCACGACCAGAACCTGTGTCACCCAGAAGCCCCGGTCCCCCCACGGCACCGTTGCAGTCCTCGTGACCAGCCGGATCAAGGAAGCCGGGCGGAGCGGGCTCGCCGCCAACCCGGGTGAGTCTTGCATCGCGCTAGACCGTCGCCCCGTAGCGGCACGGACCCACTCCCGCCACGGGCGGTCGGCGCCACCTGCCCCTCGGGCTGGATGCCACCAGACAGGCGGGGCGACCCTTGAGGAGACCCTGTGCGCGCGAGCGCCGGGGGGTGGCCGTCCCCCAGAATCGGCCACGGGCGCGGCTGGCTCTGCGGTTATGGCCGGTCACAGCCAGCCTCACCCACTCCTGGAACCCCTGGCCATGGCCACCTTGCGCGCATGAAGCCGCTCCCCGCTGGCCCGGAGGAGCTGATCGGCCTCGGTGCCATCATCGGCCCACACCGCGACCCCAGCCGACCATGAGGGGATCCCCACCTTGCGGCCATCCACGACCATGGTCCGCTCAGCAGCCCTCGGACCCAGCCGCTGGGCCAGCCGCGCAGCCTCCTCGCGGTCCCTGCCGGGCAGGATCACAATGAGTTCGTCACCCCCGTAGCGGGCCACCACATCGCCTGGCCGGAGCCATCCGCGCACCGCCTCAGCCGCCTGTTTCAGAACTTCATCTCCCACCTGATGACCGAACCGGGCATTCACTTCCTCGAAGTTGTCGAGGTCGAGCCTCAGGAGCGCGAAGGGCGTGCCGCCAAGTCCAGCCCCGGCACAGGCCTCGTCCAGCCTCTCCAGCCCGTGTCGCCGGTTGCCCACTCCGGTGAGAGGATCGGTCGACGCCGCCTGCTCGAGCTGACCGCGCAGCCGTGAGACCGCCAGCGCCTCAGCCACCACGCAGGCAACCGCCCCCAGGTGACCCACCGTCTGCTCCCCAAAGGTCTGGGGCCATCTCCTGAACACGGACAGCACCCCCTGCGCCCCGGAGCTCGCCAGCAGGGGGAGGAACACGCCGGAGCGGCGCCCCTCCCCGCGCCGGCCCAGGTAGCGCCGGTCCGACTCCAGATCGGCCAGGACCAGCGGCGAGCCTTCCTCCAGAGCGGCCCACAGCAAGCCCTCTCCCCGGTGCCGGACAGTCCCGGCCGGCAGCAGGCACGGGCTCCCCTGCCAGGCCACCATCCGCAGCGCTTGGCCGTCATCGTCCAGCACGCTCAGCGAGGCCATTTCAACCTGGAGTTCCTCCCTGACCGGAGCCAGAACCCGCTCGGCCAGCTTGGGCAGGTCGAGGCCCTCGCGCAGCCCCTGGGACACCCGCGTCAGCAGCTTCCAACCCGCCGCCTGCCCCGAGGTGTACAGCTCCGCGAGGGTCGCGGGATCGCCCACAGAGGGCACGGAGACCCCGGTGGGGGGAGCAGCGAGTCCGGTGACGCCAGCTGCCAGCGCGGCCACCCTGGGGTCGAACTGCGCGCCGGAGCACCGCTCGATCTCCAGCAGCGCCTCGTCCATGCTCTTGGCCGCCCGGTACGGCCGGTTGGTGGTCATGGAGTCCAGGGTGTCGGCCAGGCTGACGATCCGGGCCCCGAGGGGGATCGCTTCAGCCCGCAGCCCCTCGGGGTAGCCGCGCCCGTCCCACCACTCGTGGTGGTGACGCACGATGGGCGCGATCGCAGCCAGCGGACCCGCGTGCTCGACTATCCCGGCTCCGAGGGCGGCGTGGGCCATCATCAGGATCCGTTCCTCCTCGGTCAGGGGTCCAGGCTTGCCCAGGATGCTGTCCGGGACCCCGATCTTGCCGATGTCGTGGAGCAGTCCCGCCACCGCGATCCGGTTCACCTCGTCAGCGGGCAGATCCAGCCGCTCGGCCAGGGCGCGCGCCCACTTGCTCACCCGCATCGAGTGTCCCTTGATTGCGTGCTCCCTGGCATCGCTGATCTCGACCAGCATCTCCAGCAGGCTGTCGTGCATCTCCTTCTGGCTGGCGACCAAGCGACGCATCATGACGGCCCCGCCCACCTGGGCCGCGAGCATCTCGCCGATGTGCTCGTCGTCGGACGTGAAGCTCCCGCCCGCCTCCCTGCCCAGCATGTAGTAGGCACCCTTCCAATCACCCAGGGCGGGAATGGGCACCCCCAGGAAGTGCCCCATCTCGGGATGACCGGGCGGCAGCGGAGAGGCCGCCGGGTGCCGCCCGGCGTCAGCGAGGCGGATGGGTCTGGGGGCATCCCGCACCACTCCCAACAGGCCTCTGCCGATGGGCGGGTGCGCCATCGATCCCATATGGTCGGGATCCAGGCCGGAGGTGAGGAAGTGGGCGACCTTGCCCTTCTCGTCCCATACCGCCACGGCGGCGTGGCGCGCGCCGGTCAGCTCCCGGCCCGCATCGACGCTCCCCTGCAGCAGCTCCGAGACATCCCCCTCCCGGTACAGGCCGACCAGCCGTTCGTGCAGTGCGGTGAGGCGCCGGGCCAGCACATCTCTGACCCGCTCGCCCTGGACCTTGACCTGGCTGGCGACCAGCGCCGTCAGGTACAGGATCAGACCCAGCACGGCGGTGTCACGGGGGGCCCGCGTCCAGAGAGGGCCTGGTCCCAGGGTCGCCAGATTCAGGAGCAGCGCCATCGTGGCCACGCCTGCCGCCTGCCGCAGGCCCCAAACCATCGCCACCTCCATCACCGGGACGAGGTAGAGGAGCGCCAGCGCGCTCTGAGGCCCACCGGTGAACTCGACCACCGCGGTGATGGCGGTCAGGTCGAGGGTGATGAGTAGCAGGCAGAAGTAGGGACAGCGCAGCCCGCTCAGCCAGAGGATCGCGTACGCGGTCACGTACAGCCCCGCCACGACCAGCAGTGGCTGGGGGTCGACCGTGGAGTGCGGTAGGAGAAGGGTCAGCCCGGCTCCTGCCCCGGCTAGCAGCCTCCAGGGCCAGATCCTGCCCTCCACTGCGCGCATGCTGAGAGCCAGCCAACCGTCGGGAGTTCGAGGGCCTCCACCAAGTGGGGGCAGGTGAAATCGTCCTGGCACCGATCAACCTCCAATGGCACATCCGAGCATGCACGGCCACCGGAAGTGGTGGTGCCCCCGCCGTGGTGGCAATCCGGTCGCGCGCCCGTCACGACGACTGCTCTGACCCCCAGCGAGCATCGAGGGGTGGACTAGCGAGAGGAGACACATGGCCTTGGGGCTGACATCGGCCAGCAGGTGGGGGTGGTCAAACTCCACCCCCGGACGGGCCAAGGGGTGGGATCATGGCCGCAGCGACAAGGCGCCTGATGCTGGGGGCAATTGGTGCTGCAAACAAGCCAAGCAGCCCCAGCATCGGGCGCCTTCTCTTGGTCTATCCCGGGCTGGCTACCCCTGCCCCGCCGGTGGATCCAGGGTCAGGCCGAAGCAGCCCTCGCGCCTCCTGCCACCGCGGCCACACGTCTCACCAGGGGAGTGTCACGAGACCGAATGCAGGTCCGCTCAAGACCGAGCGCCGGACTTCACGAGCCCGAGCTCGTGGTCTCGGGGTCTGCTCACGACTGGCCGATAGACGGTGTCTCGCTCTTTGGGCGTGCGCCCAACGGAGCGGATCACCGCCTCGATCTCCTGCGGCTCTGGGTTCTGGCCGTGGTTGGCCCCATTCATGCGAGTAAGCAACTTCTCCATAAGGGTGCCCCCAAAGTCGTTGGCACCCCAGCGCCGAGACTCCGCCACACCAGCAGGGCCCAGCTTGACCCAGCTGGTCTGGATGTTGGGGCTGTCGGCCCCGAAATAGAGGCGGCAGTAGGCGGTGAAGCGCAGCGAGTCCTCCGGGGTGAGCGGCCGGCGGATCCCAAAGTACTTGCCCAGAGTGTTGTGCTCCACCTGAAAGGGCAGCAGCACGAACTCCGTGAAGCCGCCGGTCTCCCGCTGCAGGTTGCGGACCACCTCCAGATGCTGAAGCCGGTGCCAGGGGGTCTCCACATGACCGTACATGATTGTGGCGGTGGTGCGTAGCCCCACCCGGTGAGCGGCTCGCGTCACCTCCACCCACTCGCCTGTGGTCAGCTTCTCCGGACACAGGATCCGGCGCACCTCCTCCACCAGGATCTCCGCCGCCATGCCTGGCATGGTCCCCAGGCCAGCCTCCTGCAGCTGCCGGAGCACGTCCTCGACCGAGCGTCCCGCCAGCCGCGCGATAAAGCGGATCTCCTCGGGGGTGTTGGTGGCACAAATGGATGACCACGTAGGCGCCGGGGATGGCGGCGTTGGGTGGTGACCGAGGGGGGCGAGGGACCCCCGGGTCGGCCCTCCCCTCAGCAGAGGGCGCCGACGGTACCCGGAAACGAGCATCTGCGGGAGCCCGGCTCCAATCCTCGTCGAAGGAAAACTCCACCCAGAACTCAAGACACCTCCCTGGGCTGCCGCGTCGCCCACGGCAACCACTATCCAGCCGGGAGGGCTGCTTGGAGGTCGAGGGAGCAGTGACCCTCGGCACCATGATATCCGCGGGTCGGCAGTCACGGGGGGCCTCCACTCCACTTCCAGGCCCGGGCCGCCTCAGGCTGGAGGATCGCCCCCTAGGCCGAGGTCACATGAGATGCATCTAATGTTCAGCCAATCATCGACTCATAGACTGGTCTCACCCTCCAACCCGGAGGTACCCGCTTGTTGAACCGGATCCCGGCGCCACCCCACATCCCGAGGACCGCCTGGCTGTCACTGGCGGTGGGATGCGCCCTGGCTCTGGCCCTGCTGTTGGGGCCTAACCTGTCACTGCGCTCAGGCAGCGTTCCGTCTGCAGTCCGGCTCGGCTCCGGCAATCCTTCGGCGGCGGCGTCACCGTACACGGGCATCTCGGTCGCGGGTGAGCCGGTGGAGACGGTGACTCCTCCCGCCCGGGTGATCACCGTGCCCACCCCGGAGTCCACGGACGGCAAGGGCACCTGCCCAGGCGGAGACTCCTGCTCTGGCAGCGACAGCTGAGGCCGCCCCATACCCGGGTACGCCGGGGGTGCCGGTGGCCGTGGGCACGGGCCCGAGTGGGATGCTGAGGGTTCCGAGGCTAGGCACGGCGGCAAGGCTCCTCCTGCTGCATGCCTTTGTGCTCGCCCTGGTGCTGGGAGTCGTTCTCCTGCAGGTGGTCCGAGACTTCTCAGCCCACTACCAGAACACCGTCCTAGCGGATCTGGGAGATGAGCTGAGCGGGTATGCCGCCTCCTTCGGGACCCGCCCTCCGGGCCAGAGCCTCGAGGCCTTCAGCCGGGGTTACCTCCTCACCCATCCGCTGCCGCCGGGGGAGGTGATGCTGATCGCGGTCAGCCACCAACCGGTCCTGGGAAGCGGAGCGGCGGGAGAGATGACCAGGGCGCCTCTCGTGCGCCAGGCCCTGCTGAACCCTCCCCGGAGCACCAGAACCCTGAACCTCTCCCTGGGCACCACCCCCTATCTCGCGCTGGCCAGCCCGATCGTGGAAGGTGGGAAGGTCCACGGAGTGATCATCGCCGCCGGCAGCCTGAGCCGCCTCCAGAGTGAGACCGGCCAGGTGGCGCTCCTCGCCGCGGCGGAGGCAGCCGTCGCTCTGGTGGTCGCGCTTCTCAGCGCCTACCTCATCCTCCGGCGGGTGCTGCGCACCGTTGGGGCGCTGACCCAGACGGCGGTGGAGGCCAGTTCGGGCGACCTGACCCGCCGCGTGGGATACCGGGGCGCGGACGACGAGGTGGGGCGGATGGCAGCGGCGTTCGACGAGCTCCTGGGCCGGATCTCGGCGACCGTGGCCGCCCAGCGCGCCCTGCTCTCAGACGTCTCCCACCAGCTGAGGACACCACTCACCATCGCCAAGGGACACCTCGAGGTGCTGCGGAGGGGCGGCGCCGTCGACCCCGTCGAGGTGGGGGAGACGACTGCCGTGGTGGTGGAAGAGCTGGACCAGATGAGTGCCATGGTTGACCAGCTGCTCCTGCTGGGACACTCCCTGGAGCCTGATTTCATCCAGCGTGAGCTGGTGGACCTCAGATCGTTCATGGCCGACCTCTCGGCCGCGGCCCAGGTTCTGGCCCCGCGGCACTGGGTGCTGGATCCGGTGCCGGACGCGGTGGTGGTGGTCGATCCAGCCAAGCTCCGCGGCGCCCTGCTCAACCTGCTGGACAACGCGGTCAAGGCCACCGTGGAGGGTGACTCCATCACCCTGGGCGCGAGCTGCGGGCCAGGGGTCCGCCTCTCCGTCACCGACACCGGCTCCGGCATCGACCCCGAGCTCCAGGAGGCGGTCTTCGACCGCTTCCGCCGGGGGGCCCATGGCGGCCCGCGGGGAGCCGGGCTGGGACTGGCAATCGTCAAGGCCGTGGTCGAGGGCCACGGCGGTCACGTGGAGTTGAGCAGCGCTCCGGGACGGGGGACCTCGGTCGTCCTGGTGCTGCCGCCAGCGTGTCTCTGGGCGGGGGCCGCGGACGAGGAGGAGGTGGAATGATCCTGTTGGTGGAGGACGACGCTCGAATCGCGGCCTTTCTCGCCAAGGGCCTGCAGGCGGAGGGGTACGCGGTAACCCGAGCGCCGGATGCGCGCACCGCCCTGGGCGTGGTGGACGCCAGCGGCGAGGATCTGGATCTTGCGCTCCTCGACCTCGGTCTCCCCGACAGAGACGGGCTCGAGGTTCTCCGCCTCTGGAGAGCCAAGAGGCCCGGGCTCCCAGTGATCATCCTCACCGCCCGCGACGACGTCGCCAGCAAGGTGGCAGGGCTGGACGCTGGGGCCACCGACTACGTGACCAAGCCATTCTCCTTCGACGAGCTGCTGGCGCGGGTGCGGGCGGCGCTGCGGACCAAGGAGCAGACGGTGTCCACCGAGCTGGAGGTGGGCGACCTGAGACTGGACCTGCTCTCCAAGATGGCCTTCCGGGCGGACCGCCGCATCGAACTGGCCCACCGGGAGTGGGCGCTCCTGGAGCTCTTCATGCGCCACCCCCACCAGGTGCTGTCGCGCACCCAGATTCTGAACCGGGTGTGGGAGTACGACTTCGATCCGGGCAGCAATGTGGTCGATGTCTACGTGAGCTACCTGCGCCGGAAGCTGAATCGAGAGGGCCTGGCCCCGCTGATTCACACCGTCCGGGGCGCCGGGTACCGGCTGCTCCCGGTTCCCGGTCAGGGGAACTGAAGAGAATCTAATCCCCCTCCCACGATCGGCTCATCCCCAGGGTGAATCCTCGAAGAAGCGCACGGAGCGCCTTTTGGAGGAGACTGATGATGAGAACCGCAGCGGCAGGCATCGCGATCGGAGCGGTGGCGGTGGTGGGAGGGGTCTGGGCCACCACCCGGGGCGGCGGCGCCACTCCCGTCCCCACCCGGGTCAACCTGGTGGCGGCGAACAGCCCGGTTGCGGCCGCCGACCAGGCAGCCCTGACCTATGTCAGCCAGCACTACCCCGGTGCCGGGACGGCCAAGGTGTTGCGGACCGAGGCGGACACGGAACACGGCGTTGCGGTCTACGACGTCGTGGTCCAGGCACCCAATGGCGCCACCTACTCCCTGTCGGTGCGCGCCAGCAATGACTCGGTACTGGCCGCCCACTTGAGCGAGTCCAGCCCCCCGCAGCTGGGCACCCTGACCGGCCCCTCCCCGACCTCGGCGGAGACCCCCGACCCGAGCCGGACACCGGAGCCCACGGATACTCCCGACGCCCGGCAGACCCCGGAGGCTCAGCAGACGCCGGAGTCGCACCAGACTCCCGAGGCCACGGCGACACCGGCAGGCTCTGGGAGCAGCCCCGACCAGAACAGCTCGGGCGGTGACTCGAGCCAGTCGCCCCAGCCCTCAGACGGCTGACCTGGCTGGGTGGGAGGCTCCGGCCTCCCACCCACCACCTAAGCCGCCCAGGTGGCCAGAATCGCCCCGCCGCTGGTGTGCCGGACGGCGCACCGATTCGTCCTCCAGCAGGGTCCCCTGGAGCGGCCTCGGCTCTAGCGGTCGGGGACCCGGCGCTGGCCGGGTGGGATGGCGGGGCCGGCACTCCATGAGCAGCTGGCATCCGCCCCGGGCCGCAAACCCATTGACCGCAGGAACGTCGCCGCCCACCCCCCGGAGTGCGCCGTGGAGGGCGACTGGCAGGCCGGCTCGGACCTGGCCCTCAGCCAGTGCCCGGGTGGGTCGGGGTCGCCCCTCCAGCCATCAGCAGGTCGAATCCATCCGGCTCAACCAGGTAGCCCGGCGCCGTGCCGGGCACCCCCTTGACGCCGTACTGCCAGACCGACGCCCCGGTGGCCGGGTCGATGGCGATCATGCGGTCGTTATGGTCGTCGTTGAGCATGAACACGCCGCTGGGAAGCAGCTCGACCAGCGAGGGGTGGTTCAGCGCTCCCGGTCCGGAGCTCACCTGGTAGCGGTAGAGCGTCTGCCCCTGGCTGTTGAACTCCAGGATCACGCCGGGGTTGGTGTATCCAGCGATGAGGTAGGTGTTGGCCCCGATCTGCTGCGGATCCGAGGGGTAGGTCAGGTTGAGGCGGGCCGTCCACACCAGATGGCCCTGCGGGGTGTACTCGCTCACCCACCCCCCGCTGATCTCGGAAATCAGGAGATTGCCGTTGGGCAGCGGGGTGTCGCCGTTGGGTGACCCCAGGTGGGTGGGAGGGGCGTGCACACAGGACCTGGTGGCCCCGATCTGGCCGGCGACAGACCCGTTGGGGTTGATGATCAGTACCCGGCAGTTGGCGATGTCGGCCACTGAGACCTGCCCGGACTTCAGCTGGTAGGCGTCGTCTGGGGTGTTTAGGTATCCCGGAGCACTTCCGGCCACCCCCGGGTGACCATAGGTCCAGAGGACCTTGCCGGAGGGGTAGGCGATCTTGACGATCTCCTGGTAGCTCTCCATATTCATGATGATGCTGGTGCCCTGGTTGGCAAAGAACGCATCGTCGGGGTAGAAGAAGCCACCCGGGGGCGGTGGGGCGGAGGGGTTGGGGTAGGTCCAGATGACCTGCCCCTCCGGGTTGAGCAGCAGAACCCGGTTGGCGCCGGCGTCGGCGATCAGCAGGTTGCCGCCGAAATAGGGGGAGCCGGCACCGGCCTCCCCGGCCATCCCGAACCCCGGGTTGGGGATGAGCATCTGCACCGCGGACACCGGGCCCTGGGCACCCTCCCCGCCCACCAACCACGCGCGCTCCCCCAGCACCGCGATGGCGGCGTGGGACACCGGGACCCGGAGCTGCCCGGCGGCGAGGAGCTGGTAGGACTGCGGGTCAAAGGCCCAGATGGTGCCGTTGGGGGCGGTCCCCCCCACCGCGGAGGTCTCACCTCCGGCCACGTACACCGTACCGGCGAGAGCGGCAGCGCTGGCGCCGGTGAGCGGCTCGGGCAGGGATCCCACCATGCGGGCGGCCCCGGTGGCCGGGTCGATCTGCTGGACAGCGGCGGTGGGCTCTCCGTCCGCCGTCTGACCGCCGAAGACGTAGATCAGGCCCCCCAGCGCGGCGACCGCGGGGTAGCGCACGGGTACCGGGAGCTGGGCCACCGACTTGAAGCTCGCGCCGTCGGTGGTGGCGAGGACCGCGGCATCGAAGGAGCTGCCGTCATAGCCACCGATCACGTAGGCCGTCCCACCGATGGTCAGGGCCGCCGAATCGGAGCGGGCCTGGGGAAGGTTGCCGGCCGGGATAGCAGACCCGAGTGCGGCGGGAAGCCGCTGCACCGCGGCCGAGCTGGCCACCACGCCTCCACCGAACACCACCGGCTGCCCGCCCAGGACCACTCCAGCAGCGTCATGGAGCGGTGCCAAAAGGGAGCCCGAACCGGCGAGCGCCCCGTTGGAGGTGCTCAACGTGAAGACGCCCGACGCTGATCCCCCCCCGGCCTCGAGGCCCCCCAGGACGGTCAGCTGGCCGGCTCCCGGTCCCGGTAGTAGCACCTCGCGGCTGATGGGGTTGGGAAGTGACCAGGGCAGGACCCCGGACTCAGCGGCGGGCAGCTGCAGGGGTGCCACGGAGGGGGAAGGAAGCGGCGAGGAAGGTTTGGCAACCTTTACCGGGTGGGTGGCGCACCCCGTGGCGCTGAGCACCAGAGCCCCCAGGGCGCCGAGGGCGGCCAGGAACCACTGAGGTCGCGAGGAGCGGCGCAGTACTGGCGGAAGGCGACTCATCTGGACTCCGGGCCGGGGCGGGCTCTCATCAGGCCGGGGAGGCGGGTATCCCCGGGCGAAGGTTGTGCGGCTTGAGGCAGGTGGACCGGCGCCGGCCGAGGTGCTCCGCCGACATCCGTCCGCCCCGCTGGGAATGGCTGCTGCCAGGCTAGCGGGTCATCCTGAGGATTGGCTGGGCGGGCGCCTCGCCCGCGGGTGGTACCGTGGCGCCGGTGCAAGCCCGGACACTGGCGTTCCGCACCGACCTCATGGTCCTGCGCCTGGCCGGAGCCAAGGTGGAGGACGGCGAGGACCACCTGGTGGTGCGCGCGCCCCACAACCCATATTTCTACTGGGGCAACTTCATCCTCCTTTCCGGCACGGCGCCGGTGGAGGACGCTTCCCGGTGGCTCCAGACCTTCCGCGAGGCCTTCCCGGGAGCCTTGCATGTGGCGATTGGATGGGACCGTGGCTCGGACCGCGGGGCGGGCCGCCTTCAGCCCATGATCCGAGCCGGGTTGGAGCTGACCGTGGACCGGGCCCTGCTGGCCGAGAGGCTCTCCTCCCCCCGGCGCCCTCCGGCCGCCACCGTCGTGCGGCGGCTGGCCGGCGAGGACGACTGGGACAGACAGCGGCGCCTCACGGCGGCCTGCTGGTCTGGCGAGGGCGGTCCCGAGTTCCAGGCCGCCCGGCAGGCGGACTTTCGGCGGTTGGAAGCCACCGGTCGCGCCGCCTTCTTCGGTGCCTTCCGGAAGGGAGAGCTGGTCTCCGGATGCGGGATCGTAGGCGGAACGGGCGGCACCGCCCGCTTCCAGCACGTGCAGACCCATCCGAATCACCGCCGCCAGGGACTCGCCAGCGCCGTCCTGGTGGCAGCGTCCCGCCACGCCGCCACCCACCTTGCGGCGCGACGCCTGGTGATCGTGGCGGATCCGAGTGGGCCGGCCGTATGCCTATACCAGGAGCTCGGCTTCCGGCCGGCCGAATTGCAGCTGCAGCTCGCCGCCGCCCCCCTCGCCGAGTCGGCCACACCCGGGTGATTTCCCGCTGGGGATCGTTGGAGGTCTAGTCTAGGCTCGGGCTGGGGTTTGGCCCCGCTGGAGAGTCGGAGGGATGCGCATGGGTACCGAGACCGCACTGCCGAGGGTCTGGGAGGTCATGAGCCGGGACGTGGTTTCCATCCCCAGCCATACGCCCGGGTCTGTGGCGGTGAGCACCCTGAGGAGGCGCCGCCTGGTCACGGCCCCAGTGGTCAACGAGCACATGGAGGTGGTGGGGACCCTCGGTCCGCGGGAGCTCACCCGCCGGCGCGGCCACACCGTCGAGGACTTCATGGCCGCTCCCGCCCAGACCCTGGACGAGGAACGCCCGCTCACCGAGGCCGCTGACCTGCTCCTCAACCGCCGCCTCAGCAGCCTGCCGGTGGTCAGCCACGGCAAGTTGGTCGGGAGGCTGTCCCGCACCGCCCTCGTCTCGTACCTCTGCCACCACGTCTGGGTCTGCGGCCGGTGCGGAGCCTCCCAGCGGGGGCTCACCCCCCCACCCAACTGCCCCGATTGCGGTGGACCGGCGAGCGAGTTCCACCTCGAGGACTCCTGGCCCGGCCTCTGAGGAGGAATCCCCTGGCGCGCCTCCCGCCCCTGCCGGTACTGTCTCCCGAGTGAGGACCCTGCACCTCTCACCGACGGAGATGGCCATCTCCCGACTGGAGGCGGAGGCAGAGATCCCCACGTGGGCCTGGTCCGGAGGCTGGGCCAGCGTCAGCCGCACCGCGGACGAGCTCTCCATCGTCCACTCCTGGGAGTTCTCGGCAGACGGGGGAAGGCGCAGCGGACCGTGGCGGCTGCTGAGCGTGGAAGGCCCGCTCGCCGACGACCTGATCGGGGTGCTGCTGACCCTGCTGGAGCCCCTGGCGCGGGCGGGCATTCCGGTCTTCGTGATCTCGACCTTCGACACCGATCACGTCCTAGTCCCCTCCGGCCGACTCGAGGAGGCCGTTGCGGCACTCACGGGCGCCGGACACCGGGTCGTGCCGCGGCTGTAGGGCTAGCTCAGCCACGGTCGGAGTGGCGGGCCCTACGTCTTGCGCAGTGCCTGCTCCCGCCGCTTGTGATGGCGGTGGAAGCGGAAGAGGGAGAGCACGGTCCAGATGATGGCCAGAGCTATCACCACATGGATGATCAGCGAGAGCGCCGGCAGCACCACGAAGAAGACCACGAAGAGGGCCACCAGGACCACCAGAACCAGAGAGAGGGGATGTCGCAGCAGGTGGGTCATAGCCGGATGGTACGCCTCAGCCGGGATCGCGGCCTATTTGAGCGGGAGCCAGACCAGCCGTCAGAAGGGCAGGTCGTCATAGATCGAGCCCCGCTCCCGCCTCCGGCGGAGCGGCTCGTCCGGATGCACCATCTCCACCACACGGCTGGGGTGGGTCGCCGCCCCCGGTACCCTCCACCGCTCCGCCCCCCTGCCCTGCCGGCGTGCCGGGCGGCGCTCCTGGCGGCGGGCCGCAGTGGGGCGGGCTCTGGTGGCAGGCACCCGGCGTTCGGTGCGAGGGCTGGCAGCGAGCGCGTCTGAGAGCCGGGAGGCGACCTCCCGGCGCACCCTGCGGTAGGCCCAGCGCTCGGCGCGTCCCAGAGTGTCCCGGTAGAGGGCCAGGAAGAGCAGGATCGCGGTCATCCCCGCGACCACGGCCCAGCCCCTCACCGTCGAGATGAGGGTCCCCTGCCTGGCAGCCTTCAGGCGGGCCGCCGCCTGCCGGGCCTGGGCCGCCTGGTAGGCGAGCTGCTGGGCGTGGATGGTTTGGATCTGGGGGGCGAAGGCCAGGACGCCGTCATAGATCCCCTGGGCCAGTGCCTGCCGAAAGCCGGGCTCTGCCAGCAGCTCAGAGTCCTTCTGGTTGCTCATGAACCCGGATTCGATGGTGACCGTGGGCATGGTGGCGTGGACCCACAGCTGGGGCAGCGGTTGGATTCCCCGGTTGCCCATCCCGTATGGGGCGATGGTCTTGCCCATGGCCTGGTCGATCGCCTGGGCGAAGGGGGTGTCGGAGGGGTGCGGGGTGAAGACGGTCACCCCTTCCAGGCTCGCGGTGCTCCAGTCGTTCACCCAGAGGCTTACGAAGACGTTCGCGTGGTTCTTCTCGGCCACCGCCTCCATGCCGGCGATGCTCACGTAGGTGTCCGTGCTCCGGCTCATCACCACCTTGACCCCCTCTGCTTCCAGGAGTGCCCGGAGGTCCAAGCCAACCGAGAGGGTGACGTTCTTCTCCTCGAGCCCGTTGTAGGGCGACACCGCCCCGGGATCGTAGCCGCCGTGCCCCGGAGCTATGGCCACCACGTAGGGGGCGGGCGGGGCCTTGGGCGCCGACGCGGCGGCGGCCGCGGGCGTGAGGGCGAAAATTGACCAGGCTCCGAGGCCCAGGGCCAAGGCGAGGATGTGGAGAAGACGGTGGAGCCCGCTGCGCATGGCGCTCGGGAGAGTATAGACACCCGTGGGCTCGCGGAGGGGCTCCAGGGCCTTGCGGCGCCGCCATCCGGATCTCAAGATGGGCGGTGAGGGCGGGCCCAGCCGGCGGTAAGTGATGGGGTCCCCGGAGGTGGGTGGGAGATGGAGATGGAAGTCGAGGATCCGGATCGGGCCTGGGGACGGCTGACAAAGCCCAGCTATTGGCTTTCGCGGCCGGCCGGATCGGCGCGGCCGCCCCTGGAGGGGAACGTCTCCGCCGACTTCGCCATCGTGGGCGGCGGCTTCACCGGCCTCTGGTCGGCGATCCGCCTTGCCGAGGCCGTACCCCGCGCCAGGATCGTGGTCCTGGAAGCGCGGGAGGTTGGCTTCGGCGCCAGCGGCCGCAACGGCGGGTTCGCCATGACCATGGTGGCGCGCAACCTCCATGACCTGGTGCGCAAGGTGGGCCCCGCCGCCGCGCGCCGGGTCCACCTGGAGATGGTGGCCGTCCTGGGTGAGATCGAGCGCTTCTGCGCCGACGAGTCCATCGACTGCCAGCTGAGCCATCCGGGGATCCTCACAGTCTCCAACGGGCCGGAACAGGACCTGCGTATCGAGCAGGACCTGCGCGCGGCGCGGCTCTGCGGCCTGGACGACTTCCGGGAGGTAAGCGGACCCGAGTGCTGGGAGATGGTCAGGGCGCACGGGGTGCGGAGAGGCCACTTCGAGGAGCATGGACTGCTGGTCGACCCGGCGGCGCTGGCCCGCGGCCTGCGGGATGCCGCCGAGCGCCGGGGGGTCACGGTGTACGAGGCAACCCCGGTGACCAGCCTGGATGCCCGCCCCTACCGGGTGCAGCTGTCCACCCCGCGGGGCCGGGTGGACAGCCGACAGGTGCTCGTGGCCACCAACGCCTACGCCCGGGTCGTGCCCCAGTTGCGGCGCTACCTCTTCACCGTCTGCGCCTACATCACCCTCTCTGCCCCCCTGTCCCCCGACCAATGGGCAAGAGTCGGGTGGGCCGGGGGCATGGGGATCGAGGACAAGCGCATCATGCCCCACTTCCATCGGCCCACCGCCGACGGGCGGATCCTCTGGGGGGGGAGAGACGCGCCCCTCCTCGCCGGCCCCCCGGACCCAGATCGGGACGCCGACCCCCGCATCTTCCAACGGTTGGAGGAGACCTTCCGTCAGACCTTCCCCCAGCTCTCCGACGTGCGCCTGGAGCACGGATGGGGCGGCCCGGTGGGAGGTACGGTCTCCTGCATGCCCCACGCCGGATGGCTGGCGCGCGGCCGGGTTCTGTACGCGTTGGGATACTCGGGCCACGGGGTGGGCCCGTCCGCCCTCATGGCCAAGGTGGCGCGGGACCTGCTCCTGGGCCGGGAGACGCCGTTCACCAAGCTGCCCCTGGTCACCAGGCGGCTCACTCCCCTGCCTCCCCCACCGCTGCAGGCCAAGGTCCTCGAGCTCTCGCAGCGGGTCCTGCAGCGGTCGGACGACGAAGGTGGGACCCGAGGGCCGCTGGCTGGCCTGGCCCTCCGCCTCCTGCAGTGAGCGCGGGCGCCGGAGCTGCCCGGGGGCGGAGTTGAGCTTCGGGTTGGCCGCCGCCGCCGCCCTCCTTCTCGGGCTCGCGGCCGCGGCGCAGCAGCGCTCCGCCGGCGCCCAGCCTCCCCACCACCCGCTGAGCGTCCTGCTGGTCTGGGACCTCATCGGAGACCGCGCCTGGCTCCTGGCGGTGGCGCTGATGGTGCTCGCGTACGGCCTCCAGGCGGCCGCCCTCGGAGAGGGGCAGCTGGCACTGGTGGAGCCGATCCTCAGCGGCTACCTGGTGGTGGCCCTACTGGCGGGAGCTGTCCTGGCGCGCCGCCTCCTGACCCTGGCCGAGCTTGCCGCCGCGCTGGGCGCCAGCTCCGGTATCGCCCTGTTCCTGCTTCAGCTGAGTCCGGGGCGGGGCGCCCGGACAGCCCCGGGCCGGAGCTGGGCGGAGATCCTGGTGCTGCTGAGCCTGCTGCTTCTGGCGGCCCTCCCCCTCATCTGGCGGGCGTCCGGTTCGGGCCGGGCGCTGTTGCTGGGGGGCCTGGCCGGGCTCACTCTGGGGGTCTCCGACGCCCTCACCAAGCAGACCATCGCGGTCGTGGCCACTCACCGCCTGGGCTCGCTGGCCACCTGGGAGCCCTACCTTCTGCTGGTGGTGGGAGCCCTGGGGTTCCTGCTGCAGCAGAGCGCCTACCACGCCGGCCCGCTCAGCTCCGGCCTGCCCCCGCTCAGCGTCCTGGAGCCTGTTTCCGGGACGCTTTTGGGGCTGCTCGCCTTCCACGAAGCTGTCGCTCCCAGCGCCTCCTCACCGCTCCTTCTGGGCGCGGTCGCCCTGATGTTCTGGGGAGTTCAGCGGCTGGCCCGGTCCGACCTGGTCACCGCTCGGGCCCGGGCGCCTGTCGACGGCTGAGCCGTCGGTTCAGACGCCCCCCTCGCGGGGCCGCAGCACGCAAAACTCATTGCCCTCCGGGTCTCGCATCACCACCCAGGTGACGTCCGGCCCCTGGCCCACGTCCGCACGGGTGGCCCCCAGCCCCTCCAACCGCTCCACCTCTCGATCCCGGTCGTCTGGATTGAGATCCAGGTGGAGCCGGTTCTTCACCGTCTTGGCCTCCGGCACCGGAACGAAGATCAGCGCCGGGTAGGTGTCCTCGTCGCGGGCCACCACCACCTCATCAGGAGCCTCGTACACCACCAGGTAGTCAAGCGCCCTGGCCCAGAACTCCGCCAGCCGCCGCGGCTCGTGGGAGTCCACCACCACCGTGTAGAGACGGGACGGCATCGGAGTCAGCCCAGCAGCTGGCGGTCCAGCTCCCACCACTCCGCCAGCGGCAACACCAGGGGATCACTGGTGAGGACCTGGATGGCCACATGGTCGGCGCCCGCCTCCAGGTGCTCACGGATCCGTTGGGCCACCGTCGCCGCGTTGCCGTGGGCGACGATGGCGTCCACCAGGCGGTCGCTCCCCCCGCCCTCGCATTCGGCCTCGGAGAAGCCCAGCCGCTGCAGGTTCTGGCGGTAATTGGGAAGCCGGAGGTAGGCCCCGGTGTGCCGGCGCGCCACCTCCCGGGCCGAGTCCGGGTCGGGGTCGATGACCACGGCCTGCTCGGGGCAGAGCAGCTTCCCCGGCCCCATGATCCTTCGGGCCAGCTCGGTGTGGGAAACCGGCACGAAGTAGGGGTGGGCCCCGTCGGCCCTCTCCGCGGCCAGCTCCAGCATCCTGGGGCCGAGGGCGGCCAGCACCCTCGGTGGTGCCTCGTCGGGAAGGGGCGACTCGTACCGGGCCTGGTCCATGGCGTCCAGGTAGGCGCGCATCGCCGTGTAGGGCCGGTCGTAGCGGTGACCCCGGGTGTCCACGAGGGGCACGTGGCTCACCCCCAGGCCGAGCAGGAAACGACCGGGGTGGGCCTCCGCCAGAGTGAGCTGCCCGGCCCGCATGGCCTGGGCGTCGCGGGCCCAGATGTTGGCGATGCCGGTGGCCACCACAAGGCGGCTGGAGGCGGACAGGAAGAGAGCCGAGTTGGCGAACGGCTCTCGTCGGAAGGCCTCCCCCACCCAGAGGGCGGAGAGGCGGGTCCGGTCCAGCTCGGCGACCGCCTGCCGCACCGTGGTGGCTGGCTGGCGATCCAGCGCCGAGGTCCAGATCCCGAAGCGTCCCAGCTCCACCGCGCCAGCTTAAGGGACGGGGGGCGCAGCCGGGGCAGCGCTCATGGCTGAGCGAAATTGCTGGTACGCCTCCCAGGCCCTGGGCCCGTACACGGTCGCTGGGCCACCATCCAGAAGGACGGTGATCCCGATCATCTCGGCCACCTCCTCAGGGGTGGCACCTCGGCGGGCTGCACCTCGGGCATGCGAGGCGATGCAGCCATCGCAGCGCTTGACGATGGAGACCGCCAGGGCGATCAGCTCCTTGTGGCGCTGGCTGAGCGCCCCCTCCCCCAGCGCCGCCCGGTGCATCGCCGCGTACGAGGACCAGACATCGGGGATCCGCGCCCTGAGCTGGGCGACTGGGCTGGCCAGCTCCGAGAGCACCTCCTGGTAGTCCACCTTGCTCATCCCAAACCTCCCACAATGTCCGGCCCTCATCCCGGGAGCGGCCGGTGCCACAATGCCGCCGTGTGCTACGCCGATGATGCCCTACCACCGTTCCCCCCCGTTCGAGGTGCGGCCCCGGATGGAGAGAGGCTGGTCCTCACCTCGTCCGACGGGGCATCGTTCTCCGCCTACGGGGCTCGGGCTGAGGGGCCGGATCCTGCGGGCATCGTGATCCTCCCGGATGTCCGGGGGCTGCACCACTTCTACGAGGAGCTGGCCCTGCGCTTCGCGGAGGCCGGGGTAGCCTCTAGGCTGCCATGAAGACCCGGCCCTGGATCGAGACGGTGGGCATCGGGCGGCGGTCGGCCGAGCCGGACGGCCTGGAGCTGCTCCTGGAGCTGAGCGCCCGGGAGGCCACGGCGGCGGATGCGCTCAGCCGGCTGGCGGAGGCCACGGGCCGGCTCGCAACCATCTTTGAGAGCCAGGGGATTCCCGCCTCGGACCGCCGCACCCGAGCGCTTGACGTGGACCCCTGGCACGGTCGGTCCGGGGAGCTGCTGGGGCATGTGGCCCGGCGCGCGACGCTGGTGCGGCTGCGTGAGCTGGACCAGGTGGGGCGACTCCTCCTCGCCGCCGGGGACCTCGGAGACGGGCTCCAGGTGAGCCAGCTGCATTGGACCTCGTCGCGGGCCCAGGAGCACCGAGCCGAGGCGCGCCAGCTCGCGGTCCAGGATGCTCTGGCGCGGGCCTCACAGATGGCCGCCGCCGCTGGCCTGGTTCCAGGCCGGGTGGTTCGCCTCGAGGAGCTCCAGGATTCCGGGGGCTTCCCAGTTCATCGCGGCCAGCGGATGCTGGCCGCCACGGCCGGCCCCGCCCAGCTCGAACTGGAGCCGGGAGAGCTGGAGTACACGGTCCTGGTTCGGCTCAGGTGCCGGCTTCGAGATCCCGGCTCCGGTGAGCCCGGAAGGCGCCCCCGGAGAGGACCGGGACCTCCCGGGAGACATTGAGGGCCGCGGCCCACTCGATCTCCTCCCCGTACCCCCGGCCCGCCTGCTCCCGCCCCGAGACCGCCTCGGTCAGGGTGCGTCTCAGCCCCCGGCGTCGAGCCCAGAGGTAGGCCTGGGCAGCCGCCCCCGCCTCGGGGCTGCGCCGACGCCGGCGCAGCCCGTCCACGATGGCTCCCGCCCCGACCAGGTCCTCCAGCGCCGGATCCAGCGTGCCTTCCGGCCACCTTTCCCCAGCGGGAACCACGGAGATCCACCTCCCCAGCCGGCGGGCCAGGCGGCTGACCGCGGCGGCGTTGCGCAGGCAGCCGGCCAGCACCAGCACGCCGGTCGAGCCCGCGGCCGCCGCCACGGCGGAGCCGTTGGGCGAGGGCAGGACGATGGAGCTGCCGCGGGGCGCCTGGGCCAGGGTGGCGGGCGAGAGGGAGTAGGGGTGCTGGGAGTCCACCTGGGACCGCCGGACCGCCAACTGCGCGCCGAGCTCAGCCGCCATCTCGGCCGCCGCCTCCGGGTCCCAGGGGGAGGGGTGGACCTCACATCCCCGGTCCACGGCGACGCTGACGGCGGTGGAGAAGGTGATCACGTCCACCACCACCAGGACGTCCGAGCTGGGGGCCAGCGCCAGGGCTCCGTCCACCCCCCAACCAAGGCGCACCGAGAAGCCCGAAGGGTCAGCCAGGGCCACCACCCGATCTTGTCCAAACCGTCGAGCTGGGGAGGGTTCACGGCTCACCTCCCAAGCTTGCCGGATTGGCACCGGGACAGTAGCGAAGGGGGAGCATCACCGCCCTTGGCTATAGTGAGGCGCATGTCGACGTCCTCCCCAGTCGGCTTTCCGGAGTCCTCTTGACCCGTCCCACCACGGTTGGCGAGCTGCGCGGCAGCGAGTACCGGGTCCGCAGCGTGCGGGAGGAGATTCGTGACAACCTGGTGGCCCGCCTGAGGGCCGGTGAGCCGGCCTTCCCCGGGCTGGTCGGGTACGAGGACTCGGTCCTCCCCCAGGTGGAGAACGCCATCCTTGCCGGCCAGGACCTCATCTTCCTCGGGGAGCGTGGGCAGGCCAAGTCGCGGCTGATTCGGGCCCTCTCTGGCCTGCTGGACGAGCGGATCCCGGCGATTGCCGGGAGTGAGGTCAACGACCATCCCTACTCCCCCATCAGCCGCTTCGGGAGGGAGCTCCTCGCGGAACGCGGTGACGCCACCCCCATCACCTGGCTGGACCGGGAGCGACGCTTCGCCGAAAAGCTGGCCACCCCCGACACCTCCATCGCCGACCTGATCGGCGAGGTCGACCCCATCAAGGTGGCCGAGGGGAGATACCTCGCAGACGAGTACACCATCCACTACGGGCTGCTGCCCCGGGTGAACCGCGGGATCTTCGCGGTCAACGAGCTTCCGGACCTGGCCGAGCGGATCCAGGTGGGGCTGCTCAACATCATGGAGGAGCGGGACATCCAGATCCGCGGCTTTCTGGTGCGGCTGCCCCTGGACGTTCTGGTGGTGGCCACCGCCAACCCCGAGGACTACACCAATCGGGGCCGGATCATCACCCCCCTCAAGGACCGCTTCGGGGCGCAGGTGCGCACCCACTACCCCAGGTCGGCGGAGCAAGAAGTGGAGATCGTGCGCCAGGAACAGGCTCCGTTCCAGGGTCTGCCGGTCGAGCTGCACCTGCCTCAGTACATGCGCGAGGTGGTGGCGGAGATCTCCCAGCTGGCCCGGCGCAATCCCCAGGTGAACCAGCGGTCCGGGGTGTCGGTGCGGCTGTCCATCGCCAACCAGGAGAGTCTCTGCGCCAACGCGGTGCGGCGGGCCATCCTGCTTCAGGAGCCCCTGGCTGTACCCCGGGTCAGCGACCTGGGGGCGCTGGCCGCCTCCACCACCGGGAAGCTGGAGCTGGAGACCTGGGAGGAGGGGGATGACTCGCAGCTGCTGTCCAAGCTGATCCGGGGCGCCGTTCAGAACGTCTTCCGCCGCCACTTCTCGCTGGCCGAGTTCGCCCCCCTGCTGGCGCTGTTCGAGCAGGGGCTCTCGGTGGAGGTGGGCGAGATGCTGGCCTCAGCCACCTACTCCGCCGCGGCCGCGCAGATCCCGGACACCCCTCGAATCCTGGCCGACCTGGACGAGCCCCGGGAGCCCGCTGCTGTGGCGGCGGCGCTGGAGCTGGTCCTGGAGGGGCTGCACCTGGCCAAGCGCCTCAACAAGACGACGGTTGACGGGACCGCCGTGTACAACGGCTGAGGCGAAGGTGACAGCGGCCCGCTACAGCCGCTGGGACGGGACTCAGGACCCCGGAGCCCCTGACCCGCAGGAGGTCTTCTCCCGGCTGGCGGAGGACGTGTTCCAGGGATGGGACTTCGAGTCCGCCCTCCGCCGGCTGCTGGGGCAGGGCTTCCAGGACCACGAGGGGAATCGGATCCCGGGGTTGGAAGGGCTGCTGGAGCAGCTCCGCCAGAGGCGGCAGGCGGAGCTGCAGCGCTACAGCCTGGAGAGCCTTTTTCAGGATCTCGAGGAGCGGCTGGACCGGATCGTCCAGAGGGAGCGTGGGACACTGGCCGAGCGGCGGAGGGCGGCCCTGGGCCCGGATGGCGAGGGGCCGGCGGGCCGGCTGCTCGCCGCCCGCCAGGAGCAGCTCGACCGGATCCCTCCCGAGACCGGCTCCGCCATCCGCTTCCTCCAGAACTACGAGTTCGTGGACCCGGTCGCCGAGTCCGATTTCCGGGAACTACTGGAAGAGCTCCGGCGCCAGCTGGTGGAGTCCCACCTGAAACAGGTGGGCGAGCGTCTCGGGGAGATGGGCGAGGCCCAGATGGCCCAGCTCAAGGAGATGGTCTCGGACCTCAACTCGATGCTGGAGCGCCACCTGGCCGGCGAGCCCGATCGCTACGAGCAGTTCATGGAGCGCTGGGGCCAGGCCTTCCCCGACCATCCCGACAACCTGGAGGACTTCATCCGCCAGCTGCAGCAGCGGATGGCGGAGATGGAGTCCCTGGTCCAGTCCCTCAGCCCCGAGTCCCGAGCGGAGTTGGAGGCGATGATGGCGGCGGCGCTGGACGACCCCGGGGTCCAGGAGCAGCTGACCCAGCTCGGCCAGCTGCTCTCCGGGCTCGCCCCGGGCGGCCGCCTGGGGAGCAGGATGGCATTCTCCGGCGGGGAGGAGCTGGACTTCCCCGAGGCCATGGAGGTCATGGGGAGGCTGCGGCGCACCGAGGAGCTGGAGCGAGCGCTGCGAGCCGCCTACCGGGGACAGCCGCTCAGCGAGGAGCTGCGCTCCGCCCTCCTGGAGGAGCTGGGGCCGGAGGCGGCCTCCGGGGTCTCCGCCATTGAGGAGCTGCTGGCCGAGCTGGCCCGCTCGGGTCAGCTCAAACGGAGCAGTGAGGGCCTCTCGCTGACCCCGCAGGGGGTGCGCAGGATCGGCCAGAAGGCGCTGGGCGACGTGTTCCGCCGCCTTTCCCCCGACCGCTTCGGCGGGCACCGCATCGACCGCACCGGCATCGGTGTGGACCCTGGTGACGAGACCAAGAGGTACGAGTTCGGCGACCCCTTCCGCCTCGACGTGGAGCGCACCGTGCGCAACGCGCTGCGAAGGGCCTCGGGCCCTCCGCCCCTGACCCTTCGGCAGGAGGACTTCGAGGTGGTGCGCTCCGAGAGCCAGGTGCGGGCCACCACGGTCCTGATGCTGGACATGAGCCGGAGCATGCCGCTGCGGGGCTACTTCTACGCGGCCAAGAAGATGGCTCTGGCGCTGGAGTCCTTGATTCGCACCCAATACCCCCGCGACACCCTCTACGTGGTGGGGTTCTCCGACTACGCTCGGGAGATCCCCGCCACCGCTCTCGCCGAGCTCTCCTACAGCGAGTACGTGTACGGCACCAACCTCCAGCATGGGCTGATGTTGGCCCGGCGGCTGCTCAGCCGCCACCGCGGGGGAAGCCGCCAGGTGATCGTGGTCTCGGACGGGGAGCCCACCGCCCATCTGGAGGGGGGGCGGCTGGTCTTCCGCTACCCGCCGCTTCCGGAGACCTTCCACAGGACGCTGGAGGAGGTGCGGCGCTGCACCGAGGAGCGCATCGTCATCAACACCTTCATGCTGGAGACCAACAGCCACCTGGTCCACTTCGTGCGCCAGCTGACCCGCCTCAATCGGGGGCGGGCCTTCTTCGTCAGCCCGGACCGGCTGGGAGACTACGTCCTCGTGGACTACGTCAGCGCGCGCGCCGGGAGCGTCTGATCCGGGTGCCCGCCCCTTCCCTGGATTCCCGGCGGCAGGAGTTCCAGCTCCGCCTGCTGACCCAGCTTCGGGCACGCTACCCCGACTGGTCACTGGAGGCAGCTCCCGATGGGTTCGGGATCCTCGCCCGCAAGGACCGAGCGCGGGTCACGCTGACCCTGGAGACGCTGTACGGTAGCTGCCGCCGGGAGGAGACCGCCACTCCGGCGCTGATCTCCAGCTTCGTCGCTGCGGCGGCACCGCGGCTGGCGGCTGCCGAGGCCTCTCCGGAGTCCGGGGCCGCGCCCGACCCCGATGCCCTGGTCTGGTGCGTCCGGCTGGAGAAGGTGGTGCGGGGATACAGCAGGTCCCCGGAGCTGGTCACCCGCCAGCTGCCGGGCGGGCTGCTGGCCTTCGTCTCCGAGGCCCTCCCCGGGGAGGTGATGCGCGGGGTGTCGGCGACTGAGGCCGAGGCGGCGGGCCTGTCGCCAGAGCACCTGGCCGAGACGGCAGACCGCAACACCTCTCTGCGGCTCGGGGGGTGGCGCGAGACCCTGGACCAGCACCCCGGCCAGCGACGCTGGCTCTTCTCCGATGATCCTCTCTTCTCCAGCAGCCTGCTCGTTGTCCCCGAGTTCCTGGCGGCGCTGGCCCAGCGCGGGGGCGGCGAGGCGGCGCTCCTGGTTCCTGATCGGGGGATGGTGGTGGGGGCTGTCGGCGAGGCGGCCGCTCCCCCCCAGCTCCAGCACCTCTCGCGGCGGCTGTATGGCATGGCCAGGAGCCCGCTCATCCCCCAGGTGCTGGCCACCGACGGTACCACCGTGGTGCTCCACCCCGCCGAGGCGGTGCCCCGCCGGCCGTGGTCGGGCTGGCGCCAGGTCCTGGGGCTGCGGGAGAGGTGACGGACGAGCAGGCAGCCGTGGCCCGTGGGATCGCGGCGCTGGCCGAGGAGGCGCGCCGGCGCTACGGGATGCCGCTGGTCCGAGTCCGGGTGCTCGCGAGCGGAGTGATGGGGTCCGTCGGCCTGGCCCCCCAGGAGGAGGCGGTTCGGGACCTCGTGAGTGGAAGCTGGCCCTCTGGGCGCGTGAGGCTCCTGGTCCTCGCCAAGCGGCGGGCACGGGTGGGTCTCGGCCCCGAGGAGCTGCCGCTCAAGATCTGGCGCTCCCCGCTCCCCACCAGCCGGGGTGAGCGGGAGCTGACCACCGAGCTCCTGCCCGGCGACCCGCCGGCAGCGCTCCTGGCGGTCTTTCCCGACCACCTCCTGGTGCGGGCCCCCGGGGAGGCGGTCGGCTGGGTGGACCGCTCCTCCGCCTTGCGTTTCGGCCCTCCTCCGGAGGTCTTCCAGAGCCGGAACCCCTGGGACCCCGAGCTGGTCCTGGATTCAGCGCTGGGCCATCTCGGCAGGCCATATGTCTGGGGTGGCACCGGGGCCGAGGGGCTGGACTGCTCGGGGCTCGTCTGGCGAAGCTTCCTGGAGGCTGGGGTCCTGCTGCCCCGTAACAGCCGGGCGCAGCGGCGCCTGGGATGCCGGGTCAGGATCTCCGAACTGCAGCCGGCCGACCTGGTGGCGGCGCTGAGCCGGGGGCCGGCCCGGCACAGCCACGTCGCCCTGGCCCTGGGGCCGGGCGAGGTCGTCCACGCCTGCAGCGCGACCAAGGCGGTGCGTCGGGAGACGCTACGGGACTTCCAGGATCGGTACCAGGTGGTCGCCGTGCGGCGGCTTTCGGGCGTGCTCCTGGACTCCCGTTAGCCGCGGTCACTCACGGAGGCTGATGATCGCGGAGGGTTGAAGCGGCAGAATGGCCCTCTGGGAAGGGAAACCGGCGTGGTCAAGACGCCAGCCACCCCGACCAGGAGGGCACTTCGGCGATGAGGGCTTCCGGCACCCCCCTCTGTGTCTACCCTTGGTGAGCCAGGTGCAGGGTTGAAAGTCTGCATCGAGAGGGCGTCTTTGTTAGCTCCCAAGCTGGGCTCGTCTTCGCAGGATCTCCACCAGTGGCCGCCGACCCTCCGGAGCCACCCGCGGGCTGTCCAGAGGCAGGCCCCGGGCATTGCGGCGAGCTGCAGCACGCTGGCACGCGGCACTGCAGTAGAGGCGTGGCCGACCGGTGACAGGCTGACTCAGGGGATGGCCGCAGCCCGCCAGACAGCGTTCCGGACGCTCGGGAACGGCGCGGCGACCCATGGGGCGATCATAGCCTTTTCAGACGCGCTACGATCTTGCAGGAGCCTTCGCGCGAGGCCGTCGTGACCTGCGGGGCCTGGCGGGTCGGCCCCGCTTGAGCTGTCCTCCCTCTCTGGCAAGCACCCGGGCCACGGTGGCCACATGCCAGCGGTGACCGCCGCGTGGCGCCGGCACCCTCTCGGCCTCCAGCTGACGGGCGATGGCGGTCGCGGTGAGACGCCGCCGGCGCAGGTGTCGGATCCGGGCGACGACCGCGTCCTGGATCGCGAGCGGGCGGCCGAGCCGAACCCCCCGGGCCCGCTTGGCGGCAAGCGCCTCCCGGGTCCGCTGCCCGATCATCCGCCGCTCGTACTGCGAGGTGGAGGCGGTCACGTTGGCGTCCAGCTCGCCGGGTGGGGTCATGGTGTCGGCGCCCAGGTCGACCACCACCAGCCCCCAGCCCTCACGGCGCGCCTGCTCGAGCAGGCCGGAGAAGTCATGCACCGAGCGGCTCAGCCGGTCCAGCTTGGCGACCACCAGGGCGGCGGCGCCACCGCTGCGCACGGTGGCCAGCGCCTCGGCGAGCTCGGGCCGGCCGTCCAGGCTGCCGCCGGAGGCTATGTCCTGGTGGATCCGCAGCAGTTGCAGCCCGCGGGCCAGGCAGGCTGCTCGGATGGCGGCCTCCGGGGCGGCCAGGCCGAGGCCGGAGTCGCCCTGATCTAAGGTCGAGACCCGGGCATAGCCGACGACCGGTACCAGTGAACTCGAGCGCATCTCAGAATAGTAGCGTAAACCACCGTTTACACTACTATTGCCACCGAGGACGGTAAGTGCCGCCTGTGAGAGGCTCATCGCCCTTGGAGCATGTTGGCTTGACCGACGTGTATCAGCCGGGTGCCATCGACGTATTGCCCACTACCCCTCCGGCGGTGGGCCGACGCCGGGGCTATCGACCCCTACGTGGCGAGTGGACTTGAAGGCGTGCGTCCGCCCCCGCAGTCCGCGTACTATACTCTGTCGTCGCGCCTCGCGAGCCATGCTTCCTAAGGGAGGTACCGGATGGATGTCGGGCATGGTAGGCATCGGACCCCGCTCAGACGGTGGTCGACGACGCTGCTCTTGGTCCCCGCCATCCTCGCTCTGGCTGGGAGCCTCCAACTTTTCGCTGCCAGACCTGCGCTCGCGAGCGGGACAGCACCCGACAACTGCACTCAGCCTGAGCGGACCGACAACCCCTGGTTCACGGCCAGTGGCCCCCTGCAGTATTGGTTCTGGTACTACTACCCCGGCGGGCCGGCCAATCCTTACGCGCCAGTCAAGGGTGACGCCTGCATGATTTGGACGTACAACGAAGCTTCGTACAGTGGACCTACTACGGGCAACCTGGCTTCCTGGTGGGACGTTGGCTCTATGACCTGCTCATGCGGCTTTGACAATAGTGCCTTGGCGTGGATCCCTAGCGAAGACGCCACGACAACGCACGCTGAGTATCAGATGTGGTCAGGATCCGCCTACGAGGGCACGTGTATTGTCAACCAAGACGCGTACTACAACCAGTGGGTGCAGCTCTGTGGTTCGGACAGCTTTCAACTCTACAGCGGGGCCAATGTGCTGATGACTGACGGGACGGGCGAGCCATCCGGCACTAAACAGATTGGCTGGGACGCACTAGACTTCGGCTACGCGGTGACGTTGTGATGCCCGGCACGGCAGCTTCCGTGACTCCTCCGCTGTTGTTGAGAGGTCACGGTCGGCACCTTGAGCTAATCTTGGCAGGAGTGGCAGTCGCGGCTGCGATTGCCGGCTGCGGAAGCGCAGTCATGAGACCAGCACCTGGGCCGCGGGCTGCCCCTACACGGGAGCCCGCTGTTCAAGTTGGCACCAACCCAGCAGTGGGATCAGGCGCAGCGGTGCATGCACTGACAGTGCAGACACTCATGCCACTGCTATCGTTCACCCCGTACCTCTTCAGCGCCTTGCCTCCCGGACACACTGTGCAGCGGGTGATCCCGGCCCCGAACAGCACCATCACTGCTCACCCCGGGGCGATCCAACCCGGGCAAGTGGCGGGCTTCACCATTCTGATTGGCGGGCCCGCTGGGCAGTACTCCATAGAGGTCAATGAAGGAGTGTTGAGTCCATCGCCAGCAGCTCCAAACTACGAGAACAATCCTCGCAATCCTCTGATCGCATTCAAGTCGGAGTATCAACGGGTCACGCTAGCGAACGGGCCGTGGTACATCACCCAACTACCGCAGGGACAGCACTTGGTCTTCGCCGGTGCCTGGGACCTTATCGCCCGGCGAGGTCTAATCCAGGTAGAGGTAGGAGGCTTTGACCCGAAATCAGTCCTTGAGGAGTTTGCAGCGTCGTTTCATTTTTAGTGTCCGATAAGTACCCCTTTGGGGTATCCATTTAGCCGGAGTGGGAGTTGAGGGGCTGCCCGGACCGCCACGGACGGCCAGCAGACGGGCGGTCCAGGGTCGGCGGGTGTCCTCGGGTGCTCGGAGGTTTGGACGGGGTCCGGCGGGGGCGCTGGCTGGCGATGAGTTCGCGGTAGCGGACGGGTGCGTGATCGACAGCGAGTTCGAGGACTCGGTAGAAGACCAGTCCCCGGCTG